>NZ_QUFO01000001.1:0-652957 GCF_003478915.1 Roseburia sp. AF25-13LB | reverse complement strand
CCTAAAATTTCATTTTATGGAATTTGGACTACTTGATTTTCTAATTGCATACGCAATTCATGAAATGCATAATTATACTGTTGATACATCGGACACACAAATGTAAATAGGGACTAAAGTAATTGTTTCAGTAAATCGTAATTCTACCAATTATCAAGTAGATGAGGTCATCTGTGATGAAAGAAGAATTGCAGCAAAGGCATTGGAATATCTGATTTCTTTAGGACACCGTAAGATTGGCTATGCAGTCATGGAGAAGCTGATTCAGGGTGAGAATCCGCCAACAGCCATATACTGTGCCAATGACCTGATCGCCATTGGTATGTTAAAGTACATGTGCGCAAACGTTTACATGGAAAATGACAAAAATGAGAAGAAAATAGTTACAAAAACAGAAAAAATGTTTTATCTTTGTAAAGATTATATAAATTCTATTAAATTAGATTAAAATATTCCGCAGAGTACTTGTGCTCTTCGGAATATTTTTGCTATTATACTTAAGTAAAATCAGTTCATAATAATATTCGATATTCATCTATTATGCAGGCGTGTTGAACTGCCTGTATTCGTGATAATCTTATATTCATATTTTCAGAATCTTTTTATCCAAAATATTTATTTAACAGGGGGAAAATACTTGGCAGATAAGGATTTGGCAGAAAAATATCTGGAATCATTTTCGGATGTTTTTGCTGACATATATAATGTATTACTTTTTCGAAAGGAGATTCTTTTGGAAGAAGGATTGGAAGAGGGACCAACAGAAAGCATCTATAAGGTGGAAGAAAACAATCTTCGGAATCAGTTTCGGGATACTGTGAAATTATATAAGAATGGGTTATACAAAGTGGCATCTTTTGGGATTGAAAATGAAAGTCGGATAGACAAAAATATGCCCATCCGGATTATGGGGTATGATTATGCTGTGTATCGGGCGCAGATTGACCGTGGGGAAGAACGAAAATATCCGGCAATTACGATTGTTTTAAATTTCAGTGATACAGAATGGAAAAGTCCGAATGCGCTATTTGACATTTTAGATGTTTCTCCGGAACTAAGACCGTATGTAAATGATTATAAAATATTTGTTTTTAATATTGCATTTTTGCCGGAGAAAGTCCGAAAAGAGTTTAAGAGCGATTTTAAAATTGTAGCAGATTTTTTTGCAGAAAAACGTCTTGGAAGATATAATCCCAAGGAACATCCGGAGGCAATCTGCCATGTAGAAGCGGTTTTGAATCTACTTCGGGTGTTTACAAATGATAAAACCTATGTCAAAATAGAGAAAACAGTAGCAGAACGTGTGAAGGCAGGAGAGGTGATTACAATGTGTACGTTTGCAGAAGAGATGACCAACAAGGGAATAGAGATTGGTGAAGCGCAGGGCATCAAGATTGGTGAAGCGCAGGGCATTAAGATTGGCGAAGCAAAAGGAATTAAAATTGGTGAAGCCCGTGGAATTGCCAGAGAAAAAATCAGTGTTGCAAGAAACCTTTTAGACCTTCTGACAGATGAAGTAATTGCAGAAAAGGTCGGACTGGAGCTTGCTACGGTAAAAGAACTCAGAGAAGAAGTGAAGTAGAGGCATAAGAAATGGATAAAATAGCAGCACCAACTCCGGAACAGTTAAAAAAGCAGGAAGCGTTAAAACAATATTTTGAAAAATTAGGCAGCGTGGCAGTTGCATTCTCAAGTGGTGTGGATTCCACCTATCTTTTGAAAGTGGCGCATGATGTATTGGGAGAGCGGGCAATAGCAGTAACTGCGTCCTCCTGTTTATTTCCAAAGAGAGAGTTAGGAGAAGCAGAAGCATTTTGCCGGAAAGAAAATATAAGACATTTTATTACAGAATCGGAAGAACTTGAAATCGAAGGATTTGCACAGAATCCTAAGAACCGCTGTTATCTTTGCAAGCATGAATTATTTGAAAAGATATTAAAGATTGCAGAAGAGCAGAAAATTGTCTATGTGGCGGAAGGCTCTAACCTTGATGATAACGGAGATTATCGTCCGGGATTAAAAGCAGTAGCGGAATTAGGCATAAAAAGTCCGCTCAGAGACTGTGGTTTTACCAAGCAGGATATCCGTGTTCTTTCGAAGGCATTGAATCTTCCAACCTGGGAAAAGCAGTCCTTTGCCTGTCTGTCATCCCGGTTTGTCTATGGAGAGACCATATCCGAAGAGAAACTTGCAATGGTAGATAAAGCAGAACAGTTATTGCTGGATATGGGATTTCATCAGGTGAGGGTAAGAATTCATGGAATGATGTCAAGGATAGAGATTGAACCGGAAGAGTTTTCAAAACTGATGGAAGTGGAAAACAGGGAAAGAATTATAAAAGCTTTCCGGGAATATGGATTTACCTATGTAACCTTAGATCTTTGCGGTTACCGAATGGGAAGTATGAATGAAACATTGGAAAAGTAAGGAACTTACTCAAAGAAGTAGTAAGTTCCTTCTGCATCAGAGAACGTCTTAAGTGAAGTATGAAATACTTTATTTAAGACGTTTTTTTGTACGCATTCATCCGGAGTGCCCTGAAAGCAGATGGCACCGGATTCCATGACGATAAGTTTGTCTGAAATAGTAAGTGCTTTGGCAAGGTCGTGCAGCACCAGAAGAATTGTTTTTCCCTGTGCCTTTAAGATTGGAAGCATCCGGTAGAAATTATTCTGGCTTTCCAAGTCTAAGAAGGTAGTCGGTTCATCCAAAATAATCGTATCGCAGTTCTGGGCTAAAGTCATGGCAAAGAAGACACGCTGTCTTATTCCGCCGGAAAGAGTGTCAGTTGCAACGTTGCGGTAATCCGTAATATGGGTAAATTCCATGGCATCTTCCACCAGTCCGCGGTCTTCTTCGGTGAGGCGTCTCGAAAAACCAAGATAAGGGAAACGTCCATGCTCCACTAAGGTATGAACCGGAAGAGCAGGAATTACTTCGCGAATCTGTGGAAGGAATGCAATTTTCCTGGCACGAAGGTGTCCATTCATATGATAAATATCTTCGCCATCTAATGTGATAGAGCCGTTAAAAAGCTGGCTGGATTTATTTAATACGGAAATCAGCGTTGTTTTGCCACAGCCATTTGGTCCTACGATGGTTGTGATGCTGCCGGTAGGAATTTCAACGGACAGATTTTTAATCAGAGGCACCTTGTGGTAGCCAATGGAAACGGAATTAAATTTAAGCATGGACTCTGCGGCCTCCTTTCTTTCCTAATAAAAGATATAAGAAAAACGGTCCGCCAACAAAAGAAAGAATAATGCCGGCAGGAAGTTCATATGGTGCGGCAATAACACGTCCAAGGGTGTCACAGAAGAGGACGAAACTTGCACCTAAGAGAGCACAAAGGGGAACTAAAAGCCGCAGATCATTGCCGAAGAGCCGTCTTGCAATATGAGGAACAATCAGCCCGACGAAGCTTAAAAGTCCTGCATAGCTTACCACACAGCCTGCCAGTATACTAGAAAGCATCAACAGCAGAAAACGGAGCAGCGATACCGGAATGCCAAGGGAGCGGGCAACATCTTCTCCAAGACTCAGAACATTCATGTGGCTTCCGAAAAAGCAGGAGATGATAACCGCAATGACAATAGCAATGCCGGGAGCAAAAAGCGTTTTTGTGGTGACATCAGAAAGAGAACCAATCATAAAGGTAGTGAGGTTTAAAGTGATATCATCACTTAATAATTTTACCGTATTGATTCCGGCACTTAAAAAAGAAGAAACGGTAATTCCGGCAAGAATAATAGTAGTACGTTTGCTGTCTGCCATATACGCCAGTGCAAAAATAAGAAGTGTTGTCAGAAAGGCACCTGCAAATGCAAAGATGGCATTATGGGTTGCACGGCCCTGGAAGATGGCAAGCCCAATCATAACGGCAAATCCGGCTCCGGAATTGACACCGATGGTATTCGGACTGGCAAGGGAATTATTCATAACAGTCTGTAAGATAACTCCGGCGCAGGATAAACCCATGCCGGCAGCAATGGCACCAAACATCCGTGGAATTCTGATATGAAAAAGTAACAGACCTGTGACAGAAGTCCGGTCATTTTGAATCAGACAGGATAAAATCTCTTTCGGATTTAATAAAACGCTGCCGAAAAAAAGACTTGCTGACATCATAAGAAGCAGCAGGAAAAACATTCCGGCAAAAGATAAAATAATTTTTTTTCTCGTGTACATAGGAAATCCTTTCCGTTATTCCAGAAATATGTATTGTGTTTCCTGAAAAGTATTGTTGGAACAAAGAATGAGCCTTGGCACATTCTCGCGCCTGCGGCGGTCGCTTGCGTGAATAAAATAACATATTCGGAGAGAAATAACAATGCTCTGATAAATTAGTATTGACAAATTAGAAAAATATAGTAAAATATAATTCATACAAAACCAATAGGAATAATCGTAATTAGATTTCCTAAGGCAGTTCAAAGTATTTAGTGCACAATAAGACGTGCAGGAATTGGAGCGTAAGATGAAGTTTAATACCGCATTATTACATGGAGATTTTCAGGGAGAACCAAATACAGGTGCAACAACAACTCCGGTTTATCAATCCAGTGCATTCGCGCATGAGTCGGCAGAGAAGTTAGAAAAGATTTTTCATAATCAGGCACCGGGATATTCCTATACGAGAATCAGTAATCCTACGGTAGATGCATTTGAAAAAAGAGTAACGGCGTTAGAGGGTGGCGTAGCAAGCGTTGCCTGTGCATCAGGAATGGCAGCACTCTACAATGCATTTTGTAATATCCTTCGTTCCGGCGATGAAATCGTATCCAGTGCCAGTCTCTATGGCGGCAGCATTGATTTATTCCGTGACTTAGAGGCATTTGGTATCACAACACATTATGTGGAAAACAATGACCTGGCTGCATTTGAAGCAGAGACCAATGAACATACCCGTCTTTACTTTGCAGAGACCATTGGTAATCCAAGACTTGATGTGACAGATATTACGGCACTTGCAAATCTGGCACATGAGCATCAGGTACCGCTCATTATAGATAATACGGTTGCTACTGCATTCTTAGTGAAGCCGCTTTCCCTAGGAGCGGATATTGTAATGAATTCTTCCTCTAAATACATCAATGGTCACAGCAATTCCATCAGCGGAATTATTACGGACAGCGGCAGATTTAAGTGGGATGTGGAAAAATATCCGGGCATGGCAGACTTTAAGAAGTTTGGACCATTTGCCTATACTGCCAAGCTTCGGAATGGTCTGTTCCGCAACACAGGAGCCTGTCTGTCTCCGCAGAATGCATTTTATAACTGCATCGGGTTAGAGACACTGGGAATCCGGATGGAGCGTATCTGTGACAATGCAGTAGAACTGGCAAGGTTTTTTGTAAGAGAATATCCGGATGTCACAGTCAATTATCCGGGATTGGAAAGCAGTCCATGGCATGAAATCGCAAAGAAACAGTTTAAGGATTGTTTTGGCGGGATTTTAACCATACGGACCGGAAGCAAGAAACGGGCATTTGATATTATCAATGCATTAAAGCTTCCGCTGATTATTTCCAATATCGGAGATACGAAAACATTAGTGATTCATCCGGAATCTACATTAAATGTACACAGTACCCCGGAAGAAAAAAGAGACGCCGGAGTATTTGATGACTTGATCCGCATCAGTGTCGGAATTGAAGATGTCGAAGATTTAATCGAAGACTTCAGACAGGCAATGGATCAGAGCAGACCAGAGAAAAGCAAAGAGTAAATGGAGGAAGCAGACAATGGCAAAAATTGATTATGCGGCATTGAAAAAGGGCGGATTTATGCGCCAGAAACAGAAAGGATTCTTTTCTTTAAGAATTCAGGTAGTTGGAGGAAACCTGACAGCAGAAAATATTAAAGCAGTAGCAGATGTGGCAGAAAAATATGGAAAAGGCTATGTTCATATGACTTCCAGACAGGGCATTGAGATTCCATTTATTAACTTTGAAGATATAGAAGAGGTTCGTGCAAAGTTGGCAGACGGTGGAGTAAAACCTGGTGTATGTGGACCGAGAGTCCGTACTGTTACCGCATGTCAGGGTTCTGAAATCTGTCCAAGCGGATGTATCGATACCTACAGCCTGGCAAAGAAATTAGATGAGCATTACTTCGGAAGAGAGCTTCCGCACAAATTTAAATTTGGTGTTACCGGATGTCAGAACAACTGTCTTAAGGCAGAAGAAAATGATATCGGTGTAAAAGGTGGTATGGAAGTAAGCTGGATAGCAGATAAATGTATCAATTGTGGTGTCTGCGAAAAGGCATGCCGTGAAGATGCTATCAAATGTACCGGAACAGAAGTTACCATTGATTATGAGAAATGTACCAACTGCGGGCGTTGTGTAAAATCCTGCCCGACAGATGCATGGGAAGGAAAGAGCGGATATATTGTATCCTTTGGTGGATTATTTGGAAATCATATTTACAAAGGAGAACAGTTACTTCCACTGATTACCGATGAAGAGACATTATTCCGTGTGACCGATGCAGCCATTGGATTCTTTGAAGAACATGCAAATCCGGGTGAACGTTTCCGTTTACTTTTACAGCGTGTGGGAGAAGATGAATTCCGCAAAGTAATCCGCAATGCATTTGAAGAAAAATAAAGTTGCCGGAAGCAGCAGAAAAAGAAAAAATCGGAATGGAAATTCAAAATAAAAATTATTATACGAGGAGAAATAAGATGGAAATCGAAGGAATCAGAATTGATGACACAGTAGATATTACCGATAAAGTGTGCCCGCTTACTTTTGTAAAGGCAAAGGTTGCAATTGATGAGTTAGAGGATGGCGAAGTCATTGCAATCCGTATGAATGACGGCGAGCCGGTACAGAACGTACCACGCAGTATTAAAGAAGAAGGACATCAGATTTTAAAACTGGTTAATAACGAAGATGGAACCTATAACCTCATTGTAAAGAAGGTTGAGGACTAAACATCTGGAAGGGAGAAAGAAATGGCAGAACGCATAACAAAAGACACTTTTGAAGAAAAAGTATTGAAGAGCAGCCTTCCGGTGCTGATTGATTTTTACTCAGACAGTTGTGTTCCGTGCAAGAAAATATCACCGGTCATTGGTGCTATCGCGGACGAACAGGCAGAGAGATTAAATGTCTATAAAGTAAATACCAACTTTGATTCAGAACTGGCAGAGAAATACAGTGTAATGTCTGTACCGACCATTGTACTCTTCAAGGATGGCGAAGAAGTTGCCCGTAAGAGTGGTGCAGAGAAAAAAGTGGTACTTGAGGAGTGGATTACCCAGTCCCTTGACAAATAAAAATAAAGAAAAGTGAGAGGAAGGAAATTATGCAGATTACAGTAGCAGGCGAAAAGAAAGAAGTAAAAGACGGATTAACACTTCCGGAATTAATTGAGCAGGAAAATGTAGAGACACCGGAATATGTAACCGTATCCATTAATGATGAATTTATAGAAACAGAAGCAAAGGCAACAACCGTTCTTAAGGATGGTGATAATGTAGAATTCCTTTACTTCATGGGAGGTGGAAGCTATGGCATTAACGGATGAGCAGATTGAACGTTATTCCAGACATATCATTTTAAAAGAAGTTGGCGCTAAGGGTCAGAAAAAACTTTTAAATGCAAAAGTTTTAATCATCGGAGCAGGCGGACTTGGAGCACCGGCAGCAATGTATCTTGGAGCAGCAGGTGTAGGTACCATCGGAATTGCAGATGCAGATGAAGTAGATTTAAGTAACCTTCAGAGACAGATTATTCATCAGACAGCAGATGTTGGCAAAGCAAAAGTGCAGTCTGCAAAAGAGACCATTAATGCAATGAACCCGGATGTAGAAGTCCGTACATATCGTGAATTCATTACCAGTGAAAATATCATGGACATCCTTGCAGATTATGATTTTATCATTGACGGAACCGATAACTTCCCGGCAAAATTCTTAATTAACGATGCCTGTGTTATGGCAAAGAAACCATTTTCCCATGCAGGAATCATCCGTTTCAAAGGTCAGTTAATGACCTATGTTCCGGGAGAGGGACCATGTTACCGTTGTGTATTTAAGAATCCACCACCAAAGGATGCCGTACCGACCTGTAAGCAGGCTGGTGTTATCGGCGCAATGGGTGGTGTCATCGGAAGCCTTCAGGCAATGGAAGCAATCAAATACATCCTTGGAGTAGGAGATCTGCTGACCGGTCAGTTATTGACCTATGATGCAATTAAGCAGGAATTCCACAAGATTAAGCTTCCTTGGAATGGCAAGGGATGTGCCGTTTGTGGAGAACATCCGACCATAACAGAGCTGATTGATTATGAACAGGCAGAATGTACAGATAAATAAATGTATCAGTAAATAAATGTTATCAGATACATAACCCATGAAACATAGAAAGAGGATAGCATGATTTCATTAAAAAAAGCAGATTATGAAAAAATACTGGCACATGCCAAAAGCTGTGTACCAGAAGAGGCTTGCGGACTGATTGCCGGAACCAAAGACGGAGAGAATAAGGTGGTAGAAAAGGTATATCTGTTGACTAATATCGACCATTCCAATGAGCATTTCACACTGGATCCGAAAGAGCAGTTAGCAGCCGTAAAGGATATGCGTGCCAATGGTCTCATGCCTTTAGGCAACTGGCACTCCCATCCGGAATCTCCTTCAAGACCATCCGAAGAAGATAAGCGTCTTGCATATGACAGTAAAGCAAGCTATATGATTCTTTCTCTGATGGAGCCGGAACAGCCGGTACTCAATTCATTTCATATTGAAGGCGACGAATCAACGAAGGAAGATCTGGTAATATGTTAGATGTAGTTATCATTGGAAGTGGGCCGGCAGGTTTAAGTGCGGCAATCTATGCTAAGCGGGCAAACCTTGATGCAGTTGTACTGGAAAAGGAATATCTTGGAACCGGACAGATTGCATACAGCAGCCGGGTGGATAATTATCCGGGACTGCCGGGCAAAGACGGTTATTCTTTAGGCGAGGCATTCTTAGAGCATGCCGAAGGACTTGGAGTAACCATTGAAGAGGCAGAGGTTACAGCCATTACAAAAAAAGAGCAAAGCTTTGTCATTTCCTGTGAAGATGGAAAGAACATAGAAACGAAAACCGTAGTTTATGCAGCAGGCTGTCAGAACCGCAGATTAGGGGTGCCGGGAGAAGAAAAGCTGCTGGCAAAAGGAGTTTCTTTTTGTGCAGTCTGTGACGGTGCCTTTTATAAGGAAAAGAAAGCCGCAGTCATCGGTGGTGGAGATACCGCATTGGATGATGCATTGTATTTATCCGATATCTGCGAACAGGTATATCTCATTCACCGGAGAGCAGAATTCCGTGGAGCAGAGAAGACAAAAAAGAAATTAGAAGAGCTTTCCAATGTAACGATACTTACCAATACAAGAGTACAGGAAATCATCGGGGAAGATAAAGTAAATGGTATTATTTTAGATAACGGTGGGACAATAGCTGTAGATGGTGTTTTTGAAGCGGTTGGAATGATTCCAAATACGGAATTATTAAAGAACCTTGACGTTCTCGATGAGAAAGGCTATGTGATTGCAGGAGAAGACTGCAACAGCAGTCTTGCGGGACTGTTCGTGGCAGGAGATGTGCGGACGAAAAGCCTGCGTCAGGTAGTCACAGCAGTTGCAGATGGTGCAGTGGCAATTCAGTCTGCAACCGGATATATCAAAGGAATGGAATAGAAAGAAGGAAACGTGTGTGAAAGGAATAGTGGACAGTGCTTCGGAACTGATTGGAAAGACGCCGATGCTCTATCTTCATAATTATATGAAAGAGGCAGGTGTAGAGGATGCGGCAATCATTGCCAAGCTGGAATATTTTAATCCGGCAGGTTCGGTAAAAGACCGAGTGGCACTTGCCATGATTGAAGATGCAGAGAGAAAGGGCAGATTAAAGCCGGGAGCTACGATTATCGAGCCAACTTCCGGTAATACCGGAATCGGACTTGCTTCTGTGGCGGCTGCAAAAGGGTATCATGCAATTTTAACATTGCCGGAAACCATGACGGTAGAACGTCGGAATCTTCTGCAGGCGTATGGAGCGCATATTGTGCTGACCTCAGGGTATAAGGGAATGAAGGGTGCAATCGAAAAAGCAGAAGAACTTCATAAAGAGATTCCAGGTTCAATTATTTTAGGACAGTTTGAAAATCCGGCAAATCCAAAAGCCCATGAAGAAACCACAGGACCGGAAATCTGGGAACAGACAGAAGGCAGCGTTGATATTTTTGTGGCAGGAGTCGGAACAGGTGGAACCATAACCGGAGTTGGAAAATATCTGAAAAAACAGAAGAAGTCCGTACACATTGTTGCAGTAGAACCTGCAACCAGCCCGGTACTTTCCCAGGGAAAAGTCGGACCACATAAAATTCAGGGAATCGGTGCCGGATTTATTCCGGACACACTGGATACTTCTGTTTATGACGAGATTATTCCAATCAAAAATGATGATGCCTTTGAAGAAGGAAGGGCATTTGCCCGCAGCGAGGGAATTCTTGTGGGAATCAGTGCAGGAGCTGCATTAAAGGCAGCTGTTGAGCTGGCAAAAAGAAAAGAAAATAAAGGAAAGAACATTGTGGTATTGCTTCCGGATTCCGGAGACCGTTATTTATCTACTCCTTTGTTTGCAAAATAAAATCAGTGGAAAAGCATCAGGCATTCCGCTATAATATGGTAAAAGAGTCAAAAAGACTTTTACGAAAGGAAAAGAAGTATGTTCTATTTTCTTGTGTTGGTAAATATTATAGCGCTTATCCTGATGCTTTTTATGTTGGCAGTCTGCCTTCGTAAAAAGCTCTCCAAAGCACAGCTTGCATTTATTATTTATGATATTTTTACCATGCTGTTTGTGGTGGGAGTTCATCTGGAACTGGTGCATTCGGATACCGTTGGTGAGGCACTTGCCGGGCTGTGCATCCAGTATGTGGGACAGGCAGGCTTTCTGATGGCATTTTTATGGTTTGCATCCGAATTTGGCAGATTAAAAATTCCAAAGTTTATTTATTTTATTCAGGCAGTAATTAATATAATTGTTTTGACAGGAGTATTTACGGCAGAATATCATCCATATTTTTATAAAACAATGCGGATATTGAAAGATGGCATATATCACCGGATTGAAGTTATACCCGGAATCATATGGAAACTGCATTATATACATCTGGGAACGGTAATACTTGCGGTATTTATTTTGTGTATCATGCGTTACGGGGAGAGTTCACCGATTCATAAAAAGCGGATTATTTATATGATAGCAGGTGTGGGAACTTTTGCACTGGAATTAATCTTAAAGGGCCTGGGTGTATTTGGCAGTTATAATCCGGTAGTCATTGCCATGACAATTATGATGTTCTGCATGATGATGGCAATGATTCGTTATGGATATTTTGGTTCTCTGCAGGCTGCGGTGGATAATGCATTTAATCATGGAAAAGAAGGCCTGATTATCCTGGATGCAGAAAATAAAATTATCTCCGTCAATCAGCGTATGAAGGAACTTTTCCCGGAAATAAAGGTAGGAAGTGCCGCAAGCAGGCAAAAAGAAATCCTGCAGGCACTGACAAACCGGGAAAGGCTGTTGCATAAAAATGACCGCATCTATGAACTTCGTATGGAAGATATTGTGGAAAATGGTGAAAAAGATGGCTGCATGCTCTGGTTTATCGATCAGACAGAAAACTTGGAAATGATGCAGAGACTTCGTAGTGCGGATGAAGCCAAGACCAGATTTTTAATGAAAGTGAGCCATGAGCTGCGGACTCCGATGCATACGATACTTGGTATGAATGAAGTGATTTCCGAAGAAACATCAGAAGAGAAAATCCGTAGATATACCAGAGAAATTGCATCTGCCGGTGACAGTATGATTGCACTGATAGAAGAAGTGTTAGATGCTTCACGGTTAGAAAGTGGTACGCTTCAGATAAAGAAGGATGCATTTGCTTTAGAAGAGGTTATCAATGACGCAGCAGCCCAGATGAGACCACAGGCAGAGAAGAAATCTTTAAGCTTCCGGCTGCGGATGGAGGAACCATTATTAAAACCGGGAAAACATTTCTATGGAGACAAGGCACATATCCGTCAGATTATCATTAATCTTCTGGAAAATGCGTTGAAATACACAGATGATGGCTTTGTGGAGCTGGGCGCAGAAAAAGCGGCGGAAAATGGAGATACCTTTTTAAAGATAACTGTGACTGACAGTGGAATCGGAATAGGAAAAGAAGATCAGGATAAAATCTTTGAAAGCTTTGAACGGGGCAATAATGCCAGAAACAGCAGGAAAGACGGAATCGGGCTCGGACTGGATATTGCAAGACAACTGGCAGAGGCTATGGGTGGAAGCATCAGCCTGATTAGTGAAGTGACAAAGGGAAGTACCTTTACGATTCGGATTCCGTGGGTAGAAGTATCGGAAAAACATCATTTTACAAAACAGAGTGCGAAAAGTATGAATGCGGATTACAGCAGCTTTACCATTCTTGCGGTAGATGATAATAAGCAGAATCTGATGGTATTAGAACATCTTTTACATAAGACAAAGGTTAAAATGGAAACCGTGATGGATGGAAATACTGCCATTCAAAAATGTGAAGAGAAAACATATGATTTACTTCTTTTAGACCATATGATGCCGAAGCCGGATGGTATAGAGACGCTGCACCTCATCCGTGCAGATGAGAAAGGACGAAATCATTATACTCAGGCAGTGGCATTTACCGCTAATGCAACAGCTGGTGCAAAAGAACTGTATAAAAACGAAGGATTTGCAGAGTATATTACCAAGCCGGTAAAATCCAAAACTTTAGAAAGCATCTTACAAAAATATTTAAAAGGCAGTATCCCGGAACAGAATCTTTACTTAAGCGGAGAAGAAAAGATAGCTTCTCTTCAGACGGATATTTTATTTCACCAGCTGGAAAAATGCGGCATTTCAGTAGAGGAAGGACTGTCTTATGCAGATGGAGACGAACAGTTCTATAGGACATTGTTAGGCATCTTTGCAGACGAAAAAGAAAAGAAGCTGCAGCTTCTCAATGAAACAGCAGAATCCCTTCAGAAAACGGAAACTGCATCTGATCCTGGAACAGAAGATACCACAGAAACTGTGGAATTATGGAAATCCTTTGTTACCATATCCCATGGATTAAAGGGAGAGGCCTGGGGAATCGGTGCAAAACAGCTGGGGGATTATTTCTATCAGTTGGAATGTGCAGGAAAAGAAAGAGATATGCAGAAGATAGAAGTATTTTATTCAAAGACCATGGAAGAATGGCAGAAAGTGGTGCAGGCAATCAGGGAATAGGAGAGAGACGAAGTGGATAATCAATTTTTAGATGAGTATATTCATTTGGAAAAATTATGCAATGAGATTTATGCAACAAATCATGGTATATCAAGGTATATCGAGGATATGGAACAAACAAACAGGGTGATTCAGGCGAAAATTCATCTATGGACAAGTACATATAAAAAACTCAAGGAACTTAGATGGAAAAGAAATCAGTTGGTTCATGAAGGAAATGTGGAATATGATGATGCAGATATAGTGTGGCTTAGATGGTTTTACCAACAGATTATGGATGCAAAAGATCCGCTATCCGTGAAACATCAATTATTGCAACAACAGATAAATTCTAATATGCCCGTAAATAGAAGAGAAAATGTGACATTTGAAAGTACTAGAAAAACAGACAATTTTTGGACAGAGAGAAAAATCCTGATTATAGTGTCAGTTATAATTTTAATTATTGTCGGTGTAAAGATGCTGTTATGATTGCTCTAGTTATGGAAACATCCATTGAAATATGACAGGTGCTGTTTTTAATCATGCTGCCTGGTGGCAAACTGGTATAAGAAATTAGAAATGTACATTTTTTCTTTCGTGTGGTACACTATATGTTATTGTATGAAAGTTTTTAATACAGCAAAAACAATACTTTTCAAAGGAGAAATATAAATCATGAAATTAGGAATTGTAGGTTTACCAAATGTAGGAAAAAGTACATTATTTAATTCACTGACCAAAGCAGGCGCAGAATCAGCCAATTATCCGTTTTGTACCATTGACCCGAATGTGGGAATCGTAACCGTACCGGATAACCGTCTGAAGGTGTTAGGCGAGATGTATCATTCCAAGAAAGTAACACCGGCAGTCATTGAATTTGTAGATATTGCAGGACTTGTAAAAGGAGCCAGCAAAGGAGAGGGACTTGGAAACCAGTTCCTTGCCAATATTCGTGAAGTAGATGCCATCGTTCATGTTGTACGTTGTTTTGAAGATACCAACGTAGTCCATGTAGATGGAAGCATTGACCCGGTTCGTGATATTGAGACCATTAATTTAGAGCTTATCTTTTCTGATATTGAAATCTTGGAAAGAAGAATTGCAAAAGTTACCAAGCAGGCAAGAATGGACAAGACACTTGCAAAAGAAGAGGCACTTTTGAAATCCTTAAAGGCACATCTGGAAGAGGGAAAGATGGCAAAGACTTATCCGTTGAGTGATGATGAGGACGAGCAGGCATGGTTTGCATCTTATAATTTATTAACTGCAAAACCGGTTATCTATGCAGCAAATGTAAGTGAGGATGACCTTGCAGATGATGGCGCAGACAATCCACATGTTGCAAGAGTAAGAGAACAGGCAGCCGCAGAAAACAGTGAAGTATTTGTTATCTGCGCACAGATTGAACAGGAAATTGCGGAATTAGATGATGATGAAAAAGCAATGTTCTTAGAGGACCTTGGATTAAAAGAATCCGGTCTTGAGAAACTGATTGCAGCAAGTTATAAATTATTAGGACTTATCAGCTACCTTACATCAGGAGAAGATGAGACAAGAGCATGGACTATTACCAAGGGAACCAAGGCACCGCAGGCGGCAGGAAAGATTCATACCGACTTTGAGCGTGGATTTATCCGTGCAGAGGTGGTATCCTATGACCATCTGATTGAGTGTGGAAGCATGACAGCGGCAAAAGAAAAGGGACTGGTAAGACTGGAAGGAAAAGATTACGTTGTTCAGGATGGCGATATTATTTTATTCCGTTTCAATGTATAGGAAACCTTTTGAAAAATCCGGCATAGTATAAATAGAAGAAAAGGCACAGTGGGGCAGGCACATGATACGCTATTGTGAATTGTGTGAAAAACAGGTGATTAATATTGCAGACTGTTGCTGCCTGGGAAATGTGGTGGATTTGGAACTGGATGAGTGCAATGGAAGAATCTGTGCACTGGTTGTAGCTGCGCCGGGAAAATTTTTCTGTATTTTTTGTCCGGCATGCGAATATATTATTCCATGGAAACGTGTTGTGCGGATTGGACCGGATATTATTCTGGTAGATGTCTGTGTAGAAGATGTGAAAAGTTAGTTGACATAAGAATACGAGAAAGTTATACTAAAAATAGTACGACCAATATTTGTAAAAGCTGATATCAGCAGTTCTTTATGAACATTTGGTGATGGAAAAACGGTATTATTTACGCAAAATTCACAAAGCGTGTTTTGCGTAGCTTTTAGAATAGGAGAAAAAAGATGAAGTGCCCATTTTGCAGCAGTGAAAATACCAGAGTAATTGATTCGAGACCGGCAGATGACAATAACTCCATTCGCCGGAGAAGATTATGCGATGATTGTGGAAAACGTTTCACAACTTATGAAAAAGTTGAGACAATTCCATTGATTGTAATAAAGAAGGATAACTGCAGAGAGCAGTATGACCGTTCCAAGATTGAAGCAGGTGTACTTCGTGCCTGCCACAAGAGACCGGTATCCGTGGAGCAGATAACCAGACTGGTTGATGAAGTGGAGACAGAGATTTTTAATCGGGAAGAAAAGGAAATCCCAAGTACCGTAATTGGTGAGATTCTGATGGATAAGATTAAAGATTTAGATGCAGTGGCGTATGTTCGTTTTGCATCTGTATATCGTGAATTTAAGGATGTAAATACCTTTATGAATGAGTTAAAGAAAATGCTGGATAAATAAAAGAAAATCTTTTTGGAGAAAAGGGTTGATTTTTGTTGAATTTATCCGATAAAATTAGTAGCAGATAATTATGATGTGAGGAACGTGATCGTTATGAATATTTCAGGAATTCGTCCCAATGCGGGATTTTACGATTACAACAGCATACAGAATATCCGGAATGCAGTAGAAGATACACCGGTTGTTAAGACGGCAGCAGATGCCGGTGCATCTGAACAGCAGCAGAAGGATACCTTAGAGACTCCGGTACGAAGAGAACAGGATTTTGGGGCAGCAGATTATGCAGCACAGTACCAGCCGGATCGTACCTACGAGATGAAAGGTTCTGAAAGTGATATACATAGCCTGGATGTTGAAAAGGCATTATCCGATATGCACAAAGATCAGGTACTGCAGCAGTATCAGTTCTTTGTGGGAGAGAACATTGAACAGAGCGGAATCCGGCAGATTACTGCAACGGATACTGCAAAAGTGCGAAATGTAGAAAACTTTAATTTATAAGAGCAATTTTGATTATAAAAAAGTAAGAGACCGTTAGAAGGTAAGATTCCTAAGAATTCTTAAGAATCTTACCTTTTTTACTTGCGGCAGTTATGCTTCTTTTGTATAATTAAATTCAGGCTTGCATAAAGAACGGAAGTATAAGAGAAAGAGGATAGGATATGAAGAAAGTGCAGGAAGACTGGAAGGAAGAAATGCTGCAGGTAGGTGTACTTACCAATACACATGGTGTGCGTGGCGAAGTGAAGGTATATCCGACAACAGATGATGTCATGCGTTTTAAAAAGCTGAAGCAGGTATTTTTGGATACTGGAAAGGAACCGATGGAGCTTCAGGTTACACAGGCGCGCTTCTTTAAAAATCTGGTAATATTAAAATTCAAAGAATTTGATAATATAAATGATGTAGAGAAGTATAAGAGCAGAGGGCTATATGTAACAAGGGAAAATGCTGTAAAGCTGGCTCCGAATGAGTATTTCGTTGCTGATTTGATTGGCTTAAAGGCAGTCGGAGATGACGGAGAAGATTTAGGTGAAGTAAAGGATGTACTTCAGACCGGTGCAAATGACATTTATGTATTACATAAAGATGGGGAAGATGATATTTTACTTCCGGCAATTAAGGATTGTGTAAAAAATGTCAATATAGAGGAAGGCACCATTACGGTACACCTTTTAAATGGGCTTCGTGATATTAATAAGAAGTAGGTAGCAAAATGAATTTTCATATATTAACATTATTTCCGGATATGGTAGAACGGGGACTGAATACCAGTATCATCGGAAGAGCAGTTGGCAAAGGACTTTTAAATATAGAAACAATTAACATCCGGGATTATACATTAGACCGTCATAAAAAAGTAGATGATTATCCGTATGGTGGCGGAGCCGGGATGGTAATGCAGGCACAGCCGATTTATGATGCGTGGCAGGCAGTGGCGCAGAAGATTGGAAGAAAGCCAAGAACAGTATATCTTACACCTCAAGGCAATACGTTTCAGCAGGAAATGGCAAAGGATTATGCGAAGGAAGAAGACCTGGTACTGCTTTGTGGGCATTATGAGGGCATCGATGAACGTGTGTTAGAAGAAATTGTGACGGATTATGTGTCGATTGGAGATTATGTGCTGACAGGAGGAGAACTTCCGGCAATGGTCATGGTGGATGCGATATCCCGTATGGTGCCTGGCGTACTGGCAAATGATGAATCCGGAACCACAGAATCCTTTGAAGGAGATTTATTGGAATATCCGCAGTATAGCAGACCGGAAGACTGGATGGGAAAGAAAGTTCCAGCTATTTTACTTTCCGGAGACCATGCAAAGGTAGAAGCATGGAGGAGAGAACAATCCATTAAAAGAACCATGGAACGAAGACCGGATTTGCTGGCAGATGCAGATTTGACAGCAAAGGAGAAAGCAATGGTTGAGCATTTGCTGGACAAATCACAGGGTAAATGCTAGAATGTGTCTAGCAGTAATAGGAATGGAAGAGATTCCGCAGGAGGAAGACGGTAGTGAAAAGCTTTTTTGATGTGCTGAAAACGATGTTTTACCGTAAAAATGCGAAGAGTTATGGGACGCCGGACCGGAGCAGAAAAGAGCCGGTGACACAACAGAAGGTACAGATAAGAAATACGGAGACCAGAAAGGCAGCCCCTTCGTTAAAAGAAAACGAACAGCATAACAGGTCAGAGAGGACAAACAGTAAGGTGGATAAAGGAATGGATAAGGAAGATTTCTTATTAAAGCAGATTGATGAATTCCGTGAGAAAGCAAAACAGCTTCAGGCTTTGCTTGTTACAAAAGAAGACAAAGTGCAGGAATTACAGAATATCGTAGATGAAAGAGAAGAAAAAGCAAAAGAACTGCAGCATGTTTTAAATGCACGTAAATCAGAAGCAGATGTTCTTCTTACCGGAGTACACGGTCAGATGGAAGAAATGATTAACCGTGTAGAAGAAAAATTGAATGCACTGTCTGAAAAGATTGCAGCAGACGTAAGTGATTCCACCGGAAGAACCGCAGAACAGACTGCACAGATGCAGGCATCTTTACAGGAAATTTCCCAGCAGTTAGACAGCATGAAACTGGAACTGGCTGAGAAAATACATACCGAAGATGTAAAGTGCTACCGCAATATGCAGGACTTAATCAAAGAGCTTACCGTTAAGTTAGAGGAAAATGATACTTTAGAGAAGAGCTTGAATACCGTAAAAGGTTATGCAAAATGCTTAACCTGGTTTTCTGTTATCAATTTTGTAGTATTGGTGGCATTTATTCTATATTCTCTTGGAGTATTTAATTTTTAAGCAGTAGTTAAAACGAGGAATTATATGACACAGGGAAAGAGAAAGACATGGGTAATTGGACATAAGAATCCGGACACAGATTCTATTTGTGCGGCGATTGCCTATGCAGATTTAAAAAATCAAACAGAGGACGGTATTTTTATACCGAAAAGAGCAGGACATATGAACGAAGAGACGAAGTATGTCCTAAAATTTTTTGATGTACCGGAACCGGAACTGGTAACAGATGTCGGTGCACAGATTAAGGATATTGAATATCGAAGAACGGAGGGTGTCAGCAGTCACATTTCCATTAAACGGGCATGGGAGCTGATGAAGAATTTAGATGTCGTGTCATTGCCGATTACTGACAATGAGAACAATCTGCAGGGAATGGTTGTTACCAGTGATATTGCAAAATCCTATATGGATGTATTGGACAACCGGATTCTTGCAACTGCCCGGACGCAGTATAAGAATATTGTTGAAACTTTAAATGGAACTCTTGTAACAGGAAATGAGCATGGTTACTTCATAAAAGGTAAGGTTGTTGTTGCGGCTACCACACCGGATATGATGGAGCAGTATATTGAAGATGACGATATGGTTATCTTAGGAGACCGTTATGAATCACAGTTCTGTGCATTGGAAATGAATGCAAGCTGTGTGATTGTCTGTTCCGGAGCGAAGATTACAAAGACCATTGTGCAGCTTGCAGAAGAGAAAGACTGTATGCTTATCAGCACACCATATGACACATTTACCGTGGCGCGTTTGATTAATCAGAGTATGCCGATTAAATATATTATGAAAAAGGAGCATCTGATTACATTCGAATTAGAGGATTATGTGGATGATGTGAAAGAGACTATGTCTAAAGTGCGTCATCGTGATTTTCCGGTACTGGATGAGAATGGAAAATATGTCGGTATGTTTTCCAGACGAAATCTTTTAAATTTACAGAAAAAACAGGTGATCCTTGTTGACCATAATGAAAAATCCCAGGCAGTAGATGGAATCGAAGATGCAGAAATCTTAGAAATTATTGACCATCACCGACTGGGCAGCCTTGAGACGATTGCTCCGGTATTTTTCCGGAACCAGCCACTGGGCTGTACTTCAACGATTATTTATCAGATGTATCAGGAAAAGGGAGTAATCATTGATAAAAAGACAGCCGGAATTCTTTTGGCAGCAATTATTTCAGATACCTTGATGTTCCGTTCACCGACCTGTACACAGATGGACCGGGCAGCAGCAGAAGCACTGGCGAAGATTGCAGAAGTAGATATTGAAGAGCTGGCCAAGAAGATGTTTGAAGCCGGCAGTGATTTTAAGAAAAAAACAACAGAAGAACTGTTTTATCAGGATTTTAAAACCTTCCATACCGATGAATTTGATTTTGGTGTAGCACAGCTTAGTGCCATGAGTGACGTGCAGCTTGGCATGGCGAAGAAGAAGCTGCAGCCATATCTGGAAATTGCATTGGGAGAGCAGAAACTGGATGCTGTATTTGTGATGCTGACGGACATTCTGGATGAGAATTCGGAAGTAATCTATGCCGGAGCACAGGCAGGCAGCCTTTTAAAGGAGTGCTTTGGAGAGCCGGATGAATCAGGCAGCTTTTACTTAAAGGGAGTAGTATCCCGTAAGAAACAGATGATTCCGACATTAATGGCAGGATTGCAGCAAGCGTAAATGCTTACGGCAGGATGACAGCAGGTTTAAATGCCCATATCAGAGACAGAAAAAAGATAACAACTTATACAGGAGAATTGAAATGGCGAAAGAAACATGGAAGCCGGGTAATATGTTATATCCGGTTCCAGCAGTGATGGTAAGCTGCCAGAGACCGACAGAAAAACCGAATATTATTACGGTAGCGTGGGCAGGGACGGTATGTACGAATCCGCCAATGCTTTCCATATCTGTCCGCCCGGAACGATATTCCCATGGAATAATCGCGGAAACCGGCGAATTTGTTGTAAATCTTGTGACGAAGGATCTGGTCTGTGCCACGGATTATTGTGGCGTAAAATCCGGCCGTGACGTTGACAAGTTTGATGCCATGCATCTGACACCACTGAACCTTCCGCAGGTATCGGCACCGGGAATTGCAGAAAGTCCGGTAAACATTGCCTGCAAGGTAAGCCAGATATTACATCTTGGAAGCCATGATATGTTTCTGGCAGATGTAGTAGGCGTTACCGTTGATGATTCCTATATGAATGAAAAAGGTAAATTCGAACTGAATCAGAGCGGGCTGGTGACTTATTCCCATGGAGAATATTTTCTGCTGGGTAAGAAGCTTGGAAGCTTTGGTTACAGCGTAAAGAAGCAGAAGCCTTCAAAGAATGGCAGAAAGAAAAAAGCAAAATAGGAAAGAAACAAAATAAGAAAAGACAAAATAGAAAAGAATAAGATAAAAAGAACAAAATAACTGAAAATATAAGAAATTATAGAAAGCGGAACAGAGAGAAAAATCTTCTCGTTGTTCCGCTTTTTGAACCTTTGAATAACATTTATTTTAGATATTTATTTTAAAAGTAAATCCATCAGACAGGCAAATACATCATCTGCCTGATTCTGCCAGTTGGTGCAGATGGCTTCCGCCTGTTCCTTTGTCTGGACAGTTAAAGTAAAATCAAGGCGGGTACGGCCTTTTTCCCGGAGCTGGCATCGCACACCGTATTCCTGTTCCGGTGTTTTGTAATAATCGGATAGATATGCATTTTCTGTTTTAATGGCAAGCTTATTTGCCTGAAAATAAGCAGCAATATCTTCTTCAATAGAAGGGGATATTTTGTCATGAAAAAAATGCAGCGTTTCTTTTCCTGCAGGAGTAATGATATATCGTGTACTGTTGTGGGTGTTTTCCGTACGGACAAGCCCGGAATCCATCAGGTCATGAATGACCTGCTGAATCGTAAAGTAGTCGGTATATTCCCTGTCTAAAAAGAAATCTGAAATCTGCGCATTGGACAATGGAAAATCAATATGTTCAAGCATGTGCAGAATAATTAATTTATATAAAGTAGCTGGTTCAGCCATAAAATCACCTCTTAGTTGCTAAGCGTCCCTGGTAAGTATTCCGCTCTTTTAAGCGGCGGTGAATCTGATTTAAAACAGTCCGTTTTCCGGTGCTCCACATCGGCGCAATCAGTAAATCCTTCGGACCATCGCCGGTAATCCGGTGAATCACCATTTCCGGCGGCAGAAGCTCCAGACAGTCAATAATCATTTCACAGTATTCATCCATGGAAAATACCGGAAAATGCGTCTTTTCGTAATAAGCGGCTAAATCGGTGCCGGATAATACATGAAGCAGCTGCAGCTTGATTCCCCAGACTGGGAGATTTGCAATTGCCTGAACGGATGCAGACATCATTTCTCTGGTTTCGTGGGGCAGTCCTAAAATCAGATGAACAATCACCTTGATAGAAAGGGCGTGAAGGGCGAAGAGACTCTTTTGAAAAGTCTCATAAGTAAAGCCGCTTCGTGTAAACACTCTGGTGTCGTCATGGATTGTCTGTAAACCAAGTTCCACCCAGACGGTTTTCTTTTCATTGATTTCGGCAAGCAGTGAAAGAATCTCAGGCTGCAGACAGTCAGGTCTTGTGGCAATGGAAATAATAACCACATCCGGGTCATTTACTGCCTGCATATAAAGATCCCGCAGGTGTTCCACAGAACCATAAGTATTCGTGAATGCCTGAAAATATGCAATGAATTTGTTACAGTTTCTTTTTGCTCTCAGAATCCTTTTTTCAGTTTCTAACTGCTCTGTGATAGAAAGTGTGGGAGAGGCGGCAAAATCTCCGGAGCCACCGGCAGAGCAGAAAATACAGCCTTTGGTATCTAAGCGTCCGTCACGGTTGGGACAACTGAGTCCGGCATTTAATGCAATCCGGTATACCTTTTCGTGATAGGTATTTTTTAAATAGTAGTCCAGAGAGTGGTAGCGCTTCTCCCCCCACAGTGAAATCGTGTCGTTTTTCATTAGCGGATGTGTGATTTGACTGCCTGGCTTACCACTTCGGCAACACGCGGGTCAAATGCTTCCGGCATAATAAAGTCTTCATTTAATTCTTCATCAGATACTAACCCTGCAATTGCTTTTGCAGCAGCAAGCTTCATTTCTTCTGTAATCTGGGAAGCGTGTCCTTCTAAAGCACCTTTGAAGATTCCCGGGAAAGCAACAACGTTGTTTACCTGATTCGGGAAATCACTTCTTCCGGTTCCGACCACTTTAGCACCTGCAGCTTTGGCAAGGTCTGGCATGATTTCCGGAGTAGGATTTGCCATGGCAAAAAGAATGGCATCTTTATTCATGGATGCAACCATTTCCTGAGTCACGATATTTGGTGCGGAAACACCAACGAAGATATCAGCACCCTTTAATGCATCGGCAAGGGTACCGGATTCATTGGAAAGGTTGGTAACTTCGGTCATTTTCTTCTGCATCCAGTTTAAGTCAGGATAATCTTTGCCGATGATTCCCATGCGGTCACACATAATAACATTTTTAAAGCCGTAAGTCAGTAACAGTTTGGTGATGGCAACACCGGCAGAACCGGCACCATTTACAACAACGCGGCAGTTTTCTTTTTCTTTTCCGGTTACTTTTAATGCGTTGATGATTCCGGCAAGAACAACAATAGCAGTACCATGCTGGTCGTCATGGAAGACCGGAATATCAAGCATTTCCTTTAAACGCTCTTCAATTTCAAAACAACGTGGAGCGGAAATATCCTCTAAGTTGATGCCGCCGAATCCCGGAGCAATATTTTTAACAGTTTTTATAATTTCTTCGGTATCCTGTGTGTCAAGGCAGATTGGAACAGCGTTGACATTTCCGAATTCTTTAAACAGTACACATTTTCCTTCCATAACTGGCATGGCTGCGTACGGTCCGATGTTTCCAAGACCAAGAACAGCACTTCCGTCTGATACAACGGCAACGGTGTTGGCTTTCATGGTATAAGTATAAGCTTCTTCTTTATTTTCTGCGATGATACGGCAAGGTGCCGCAACACCAGGTGTGTATGCGATAGATAAATCTTCCCGGGTCTTTACCGGTGTCTTGGAGATGGTTTCTAATTTTCCATTCCATTTTTTATGCATTTCAATTGCTTTTTCGTTGGTATCCATAGTTCGTCTCCTTTTCTTAGCCATTGATTACTTCCGTCTAGTATCATATCATTAAAAAATTTTTAAAGCAAGAAAAAGGACTTCCTATTTGAAAGAAACTGTTGTATAATACGAAAAGACGAATCTTACGTTCCAATTATTTTTATTTCAAAAAGAAATCCCAATTATTTAGCAGATAATCAAATAAGCAAGAGGTAAGGAGAATAGAATGAGAGAGAAGTATGAAAGTCTTTCTGCAGCAGTGCTGCGTGAGCTGGCGAAGGCAAGGGGAATGAAAGGAATTTCTACCTTAAAGAAAGCTGAGTTAGTAGAAGCTATGCTGGCGGAAGATGAAAAGGAAGCAAAGGTGCAGGAAGCAAAGAAAGAAGCGGAAGGCACAACAGAAACTACGGAGCAGGTAGCAGAAACCAGAACCTATCGCGCAGAACGTCCGCACCGGGAAAATGCAGCGAGGGGACATGAGGGCGAGATGCGTCGAAGCACAGTAAGACATACACCGGATGAGCATATTTCGGAAAAAGATGAAACGGAGCGTGTGGCAGAAGAAAACAAGGACTTAGACAGCGGTGTGAAGGCACATGGAATTCTTGAAGTTATGCCGGATGGATTCGGATTTATCCGTTGTGAAAATTATCTGCCGGGAGAGCATGATGTCTATGTTTCTCCATCCCAGATTCGTAAGTTCAATCTGAAAACCGGAGATATTGTGACCGGAAATACCAGAATTAAGACACAGGCTGAGAAATTCTCTGCATTATTATACATTACTTCCATTAATGACCTGCATCCGTCAGAGGCTGTAAAACGGAAGAATTTTGAAGATTTAACTCCGATTTTTCCGGATGAGAGAATCCGGCTTGAGACAAGCCATAGTGCAATGGCAATGCGAATTGTAGATTTAGTATCTCCGATTGGTAAGGGACAGCGTGGAATGATTGTTTCCCCACCAAAAGCAGGTAAGACTACATTATTAAAAGGTGTGGCACAGGCAGTAAAGCAGAATAACCCGGAGATGCATCTGATTATCTTATTAATTGATGAGCGGCCGGAGGAAGTTACCGATATTAAGGAAGCAATTGAAGGACCAAATGTAGAAGTTATTTATTCTACCTTTGACGAATTGCCGGAGCATCATAAGAGAGTATCCGAGATGGTAATTGAGAGAGCAAAACGTCTGGTAGAACATAAGAAGGATGTTATGATTCTCTTAGACAGTATTACAAGACTTGCAAGAGCATATAACCTTACAGTTCCGCCAAGTGGAAGAACCTTATCCGGTGGTCTTGACCCGGCAGCTCTCCATATGCCGAAGCGTTTCTTTGGTGCAGCCCGTAATATGCGTGAGGGCGGAAGCCTTACGATTCTTGCAACAGCACTGGTAGATACTGGAAGCAAGATGGATGATGTTGTTTACGAGGAATTTAAGGGAACCGGTAACATGGAACTGGTGCTTGACCGTAAGTTATCTGAGAAACGTGTATTCCCTGCAATTGACATTGTAAAATCCGGTACAAGAAGAGAAGACCTCTTACTGACACAGGAAGAGCAGGAGGCCGTATTTATTATGCGTAAGGCAATCAATGGCATGCGTACCGATGAAGCGGTTGAGAGCATCTTAAATATGTTTGTCCGGACGAAAAACAACCGGGAATATATCCAGACTGTAAAAAAGACAAAATTTGTTTAAAAACACTTGCATAACAGCTTTTCCTATGCTACAATGAATAAGCTGTTTATTCGGAAACTAAACAGTATCGCACTTAAATTAGACAAATGTCGTAATTGCGAAGCAATTCATATATGAGAGGTGAGAGACATGAGAGAAGGAATCCATCCAGATTATTATCAGGCAACAGTTACATGTAACTGTGGTAACACATTCGTAACTGGTTCAACCAAAGAGGATATTCACGTTGAAATTTGTTCCAAATGCCATCCATTCTATACTGGACAGCAGAAAGCTAACCAGGCTCGTGGACGTATTGAGCAGTTCAATAAGAAATACGGCATGAAATAGAAATTGCACAATGTGACTGAAAGATAAGGTTGAGGTTTCTAATCTCAACCTTTTTTTAGAAACAGGAAGAGAGGTCACACATGAAATATTCGGGAATCGGTGGACAGGCAGTTTTAGAAGGCGTAATGATGAAAAATAAGGAAAAGTACGCCGTGGCAGTCCGGAAGCCGGATGGAGAGATTACCGTTGATACCAAAGAGTATTATGGACTGATTAAAAACAAGACATTGCGGAACATTCCGATTTTACGTGGAGTGTTAAGTTTTGTGGAGTCTTTGACGCTTGGAATATCAACGCTTACATATTCCGCATCGTTCTTTGAAGAGGATGAGGAAGATACCAAAGCAAAAAAGAAAGAATTATCAAAAGAGGCAGCAGCAAAAAAAGAAAAAGCAGAAATGGGTATTACTGTTGCATTTTCCTTTGTACTTGCCATTGGAATCTTTATGATTCTGCCATATTATCTTTCTTTGATTTTTCAGAAGTTTATTACATCCCATGTGGCACTGGCGCTGATTGAAGGTGTCATCCGAATGATGATTTTTTTGGCATATATAGCTTCAATTTCCTTAATGAAGGATATTCAGCGTGTATTCATGTATCATGGAGCAGAGCACAAATGCATTAACTGCATTGAACATGGAATGGAGCTGAATGTAGAAAACGTGAGAAAGAGTTCCAGACTGCATAAGCGGTGTGGTACAAGTTTTCTCCTGTTTGTAATGATTATCAGTATTATTTTCTTTGCATTTATTGATGTAAAGAGCCGGATTTTGAAGGTAGTGCTTCGTTTGCTGCTGATACCGGTGATTGCTGGTGTGTCATATGAATTTATCCGGCTTGCCGGAAAAAGTGATAATCCGGTAGTGAATTTCTTAAGTAAACCTGGATTATGGTTACAGAAGCTCACTACAAGAGAACCGGACGATTCTATGATTGAGGTTGGTATTGCTTCCGTGGAAGCAGTATTTGACTGGAGAAAATATTTGAGCGAAATGTAAAAGAAAAGGGCGTAATATATGACTTATAGAGAGGCAGTGGAATTTGGTACAAAGTGTCTTAAAGATGCCGGAGTGCCGGATGCCGCACTGGATGCATGGTATCTTTTGCAGATGGTATGCAGGATTGAGCGCAGTTACTACTACGTTCACGGGGAAGAAGATATTACACAGGATGCTCAGAAGGAATATGAGATTGCAGTACAGAAACGTGCCGAGCATATTCCGTTACAGTATATTATTGGAGAACAGGAATTTATGGGGCTTCGATTCAAAGTAAATTCCAATGTTCTGATACCGCGGCAGGATACCGAGACTTTAGTGGAGCAGGTATTGAAGATTGTAAAGCCGGGGATGAAAGTATTAGACCTTTGTACAGGGTCTGGTTGTGTATTAATCAGTGTGTTGAAAAATGCACCGGAACTTACCGGTGTTGGAAGTGATATTTCGAAAACTGCATTGCTGGTAGCGAAAGAAAATGCAAAGATGCATGAAGTGGATGCGGACTGGATACGCAGTGATTTATTTGATAATATTACCGAGACTTTTGATGTAATCATGGCGAATCCGCCTTATATACCGACAGGAGAGATTCTGTCACTGATGCCGGAGGTACGGGATTTTGAGCCGGAAAACGCATTGGATGGCGGGGCGGATGGTCTTGATTTTTATCGGAAGATTGCCGGACAGGTAAAGGATTATTTGAATCCTGGCGGATATGTTTACATGGAAATTGGTTATGACCAGGGAGAAGCAGTCTCTGAGCTGATGCGTAACTCTGGATTTACAGAAGTTGAAGTAATCAAAGACCTTGCACAAAATGACCGTGTGGTAAAAGGGAAAGGAAATTAAAATGTTTGATCGTTTAGAGGATTTATTGATTCGTTATGAAGAGTTGATGAGTGAGTTAAGTGAACCGGATGTGGCAAATAATCCGGAGCGTTTTCGTAAGCTGATGAAGGAGCAGAGCGATTTAACTCCTATCGTGGAAGCTTATAAAGAATATAAACAGTGTAAGCAGAATATTGAAGATTCTCTTGCTATGCTGGACGAAGAAACAGATGAAGAAATGAAGGAGCTTGCAAAGGAAGAGTTAAATGATTCCAAGGCAAGAGTAGAAGAATTAGAGCAGAAACTAAAAATTCTTCTTCTTCCAAAGGACCCGAATGATGACAAGAACGTCATTGTGGAAATCCGTGCCGGTGCCGGCGGAGATGAAGCTGCTTTATTTGCAGCCGAGATTTATCGTATGTATGTTCATTACGCTGAAGGCAGACGCTGGAAGGTAGAGACAATGGAATGCGAAGAAATCGGAATCGGTGGAATGAAGAGTGTTACTTTCATGATTACCGGACAGGGTGCTTACTCTGTTATGAAATATGAATCTGGTGTACATCGTGTACAGCGTGTACCTGAGACAGAGTCCGGTGGACGTATCCATACTTCTACTATTACAGTAGCAGTAATGCCGGAAGCAGAAGAAGTAGATGTCCAGATTGATGAAAAGGATATCCGAATCGACGTTATGCGTGCATCCGGAAACGGTGGACAGTGTGTCAATACTACAGACTCTGCAGTTCGTCTGACTCATTACCCAACCGGAATTGTAATCTACAGCCAGACAGAGAAATCACAGCTGCAGAATAAAGAGAAAGCATTTGCACTTTTACGTGCTAAATTATACGACATAGAATGCCAGAAGGCGCATGATGCAGAAGCAGAAGCCAGAAGAAGCCAGATTGGTACCGGTGACCGTTCAGAGAAGATTCGTACTTATAACTTCCCACAGGGACGTGTAACCGACCACAGAATCAATCTTACCCTTTATAAACTGGACAAGATTATGAATGGTGATATCCAGGAAATCTTAGATGCGCTGATTGCAGCCGACCAGGCAGCAAAATTGGCGAAGATGAATGAGAATTAATATGAATTAGTAAGAATCAAGAAAAGCGGTCTTTTGGTTAGGTCAAAGGATTGCTTTTTTCTTGCTTTACAGGAAATTGCTTTCCTGTAAAGTAAAAAACGCTTCGCGAGGATGCGCACTGCGGCGTATAAGGTAGATGTCGCAAGCGACCGCCGCAGGTGCGAGAATGTGCCAAGGTACATTCTTTGTTGTGGGTATTAGGATACTTTGGAGAGTCAAGTATTAGAGTCTATAAGAAAAACAAGAATGGAAGAGTAAATAGAAATCTCCCTTTTTACAAAAGTGTGTCTGATGCATACTAACTCATAATTATACGAAACACCACTCTTTTATTCATTTTTCTATTCACTTCTTACTAATGGGTATTCATTTTTACTTTAAGTTGTCGTGCAATTTATTAGAATGGAATTTTTGAAAGAGCCAGCATCTTGAATGGGCTGACTCTTTCAATGTCACCTGTAATTGACAAACTGGAATTTACTTGTTTTTCTTCTCTTTGCTGCGTCTCACTAATGCGATAAATAGTTCAATGACTCCGCCACATAGCCATATGATACCTAACGCAATATTTTCTGCCCAGAACCAAAACGGTGACATAACAATCCATGTAATCGCTAAAATAAAAATTCCCCTACTGCTCATGATTTTCCTCCTGAAACTCCGATTTGTATAACAGTAGTCTAACACACGTTGTTTAAAAATACTACAGCCAAGCCAATGTCTGTAATTTGCCCTAAAATTTCATTTTATGGAATTTGGACTACTTGATTTTCTAATTGCATACGTAATTCGTGAAATGTATAATTATACTGTTGATACATCAGACACACAAATGTAAATAGGGACATAGAAATTAAAAATTAAAAATTTCACTTTACGTGATAATTAAATTGAAAAAAGACATAATTATGGTATAATTAGACCATGAATAGGAGGTGTACATTATGCCACAAATAATTCCAATTAAAGATTTGAAGAATACATCAGAGATATCTGATATGTGTCATAAAGCAGAGGAACCAATTTATATTACGAAAAATGGATATGGAGATATGGTAATTATGAGCATGGAGACTTATGAGTCAACCATGAGACAGATTGCTATGTACAGAGATATTGAAATATCTGAAAAGCAAATAGAGGAAGGACAGGTAAAGGATGCCAGAACTGCGCTTAGAGAAATGAGGGCGAAGTATGGCATATAAAATAAATGTTACTGAACATGCGAATGAACTGCTTGATAATCTTGTGTATCATTTAATTTATTGCTTAAGGAATGAACAGGCAGCAAAGCATCTGTTGGATAGTATAGATACTATCTGTGACAGGCTAGAGGTTAATCCATTTCAGTTCGCAGAGTGCAGAGATGCATATCTTGCTAAAAGAGGATATCGTGAGGCAGTTGTGTCACAGATGAATTATATTATCGTTTTTGATGTGAGAGCGGATGTTGTAAATGTAGTTGGTATTTTTCATCAGTTAGAGAATTATCAAAGTAAATTATAAAAAATGTGTTGTATTCATCCTACAAATTAAATTTAGTATAATAGAAATACTGCAAAGTAAAATTTAGTAATGGAAGATATTGCAACTAATAAAAATGACAGGTCTGTTAGTTCCGTATAAATAAAATTCAAGTCCCTATTTACATTTGTGTGTCTGATGTATCAACAGTATAATTATACATTTCACGAATTGCGTATGCAATTAGAAAATCAAGTATTCCAAATTCAAATACAATACCATAAGGCTTTCCAGATAATCTGGGAAGCCTTTTTATATTCATAGGGTGCATTTAAGGGTATGAATTTTGTTTATGCAAGGAGGTTCATGCCATGGCACTCACCAATGAAGAGCTACAGTATTTGATCGTAATGGTCCATATCTTGCTACCAAGAAGATTGGAAAAAATAATCCCAAAACTGAACAGATTGAGCAGGATAATAAACTGCGGATGGACTGGAATCGGGAGGTTGACAGAGCAATCATAAGTGATGTTCCTATGGATGAGATTTTACAGAAAAAAAGGGAACATATCACAGAACCGATAAAAAGGTCGATTGAACTGTATGGAAACAAACCACAACGATTAGCATTGATACTTAATATGGCGATTACGGAACTTGTACTACTGATATCAAAGGTGCTTGAAGCAGCCAGAACTATTCGGAATAAGATACTGCATACAGATGTTGAAAATGATATAATCATAACTTCTTTGGATTGAAATTGTAATATTTAACATAGTGCAGAGGGGCTGTAAAAAGTCCCATTGTTACGAACATAATGCCGTATCCGGCATAACCTTAAATGCGACAGCATTTGTATAAGTCACGCATCATCATTCAGAACTTTGCCCAGTTAAAGGCACTTTTCAAAGATACCTGGGAGACAATTCCCGGCAACTGCGATACTTTCATTTATCTTGGAGGCAATGAGCAGAGTACACACAAGTATGTCTCGGAGCTTTTGTGCAAAGGGACGATTGATAAGAAGTCAAGCGGGGAGACAAAGGGCAGACAGGGAAGCTCTTCAAGAAACTATGATGTATTAGGAAGAGAACTGTTTACACCCGATGAGGTCAGAAAGCTGGATAACAAAAAGTGTATTATCTTTATCCGTGGTTTTGTTCCTATCATGGACAATAAGTTCATACCATTCAATCATCCGATGTTTAACCAGACAGCAGATGGCAAGGGAGAGCCTTATGTTCATCAGATAATGGGAGCAGATAATCTTATCGGTCCACCATTTGAGATTCTGTCAGATAAGGCAGTTAAGTATTATGAAAAACTGAAGGATAAGGGCGAGAATGTGTATATAGATTCTCTTACCTATGAGCAGTTTATGATGCTTGGTGATGCGGAATTAAGCAGAAGATTCTCAATGCAGGATGAAGCAGAGCAGAAGGCAAAGATTGACAGGGAGCAAGCAAATGAGCTTGAGTATGTCGATGAATCGCAGAAGTCTGATGCTGCAGAAAGTGCCAATGCGTCTAATGGAAGTACTGGAGCTAAGCCTGTAAGGAATCCTGAGAGGGAAAAGCCTAAGTGGGAGGATACCATCACAAACAGAATGCTACACTGGTCATATACACCGGAGCAGAAGGAAGAGGTGAAGAAAGCACTTGCTGCAGGAGTTCCGAAGGCAACGATTCTTACTTACTTTTATGCGGAGGTAACTGTGGAGAAGATGAGTTCATATCGGAATAAGCATTAAATGATATCGCATAGGCACAGGAATTATGTTATACTGTGTCTATGTAAATGAAAATGATGTTAAATTCGTTGATATTTTAGGTAAGTAAAGCGTACAACTAAATTTAAAGAATAAGTAGAATGAACACATTAATTGTTGTATAACGTTTTTATGCAATTAAGGGTTACAATTTCGATAGGAGATATTTATGAAAAAAATTATTTTTACTGTTTTTTCAATACTAATTATATTGACTACTATATTTTTTATTGCTATTGGAACAGTTCGTGATTCACGATACTATATATTGATTTTAGTTTATATTATTGTGTACAAAATTATTTTGTCATTTACAAATAGAAGCAAAAAAAAGTAAACAATATTTTTCAACATTAGAATTAAATTTTTTTGTATAATAATTATTATGGTTTTTATACAGAGAAATATATGAATAACTAAATGAATATATTATGCATGATGAGAGGTGAGAACAATTTGAAAGTTTACTATTTAGCGCTATCATTATTTTTAACATTCTTCTTCGCACATCAGATAACGCATGTAATGTGCTTTGGCAGATATAGAGATAAAAAATGCAAAAAGAAAAAATTTTATTTTATCTATGGATTTTGGGTGGTATTTTTTGGAATATTGTGTACAATGATGGGTTCGGCATCAGGGGTGGATCATACATTTGATTATGGAATGAACTCCTTAGAATTGTATTTGGGCAAAAAAAATTATTTTGAGGGTAATGTTATTTATGCGGAAGATGACTATAAGCATAATGGTGATTTTATACTAGAGTATTATGTAAAAAATACAGAAGACATAGAAATAATATCAAAACAAATTGTGGAAGAAAATGTATTTATATTTAGAGCTTACAATTTAAGTGATATAAATGTTGTATGGAAATCGGTTGATGATGAGCTTTATGTTTATGGAGGTGATGAACTTTATGCAACTATAGATGTGGAAAGAAAAGGCTTGCTAGTAAAATTAAGTTTTTATTGGAATCAAGAAAAACTGAATCAAAACATGGGAGGATAAAAGTATGGCAAAAACAAAGATTGTAAAATTTATGTGTTCAATTGTGCTTGCGGTCAGTCTGGTACTTTCTCAAAGTTATACCGCAATGGCTTCAGGTTCGTCCACAATAAATGAGCAACAGTTGGGAGTTCTATTTGATGGGATGGAAAGCATAGTAGTACAGTTGGAAGAGATGGGATTGACAGAAGAGGATATAAGTGATTTATTTGGTGTACTACCAAGAGAAGACTCTTTTTACCATGGAGAAGATTGATGAATTGCATCAGGAAATTGAACAGCTTAAAACAGAAATACCGCCAGAAGATAATTCTTCCAGTAAGTTTGAGACACAGTTAGAAAGTATCATCAATATGGAATCTTTTGACAGAGAGAAAATCCAGAAGGTAATCAAAAAAGTGATTATCAATGGAGAGGACAATATAGAGATTGTATGGAATACAGATGATCCATTTTTCAGGTAAGATGGATGTTTAAAGAGTGTGGAGTGCCGAGAAAATGTGGCACTCCTTTCTTATGCAGGCATAAATATTGCTTTCAATATACTGCAATAGCAGGTATAATGGAAAGTGATATTTGAGGGTACAAAAAAATTAAATTTTTTTTGGTCTAGGGTTGACACGAGCAGGTTTATCAGTTCCAGATTCGGATATGCTGATTACATTAGCAGATGAATTGGATACTTCTGTAAGTGTATTGCTTGGAGAAACTGTAATGGAGTCAATGACAGATGACCTAAAAGCAATCTCTGAAAAATTAGAGGTAATTAATTTACAGTTGGCAAAGAGAAACATGGTCAAAGTAAAAACGATCCGTTGGATATTTATCTCGCTATGTGCGTTTATAGTGCTTGTTTTTATTGCTCTTGCGATTATGAAAAGTTCTTATCTAGGGTGGGATTATAATAACCCGGAATTTGCAGTTGCAGGAACAATATTACATGGATTTGAATTTGTCTTTGTGAGATTAGCGCCATTTGCTTTCATTGCTTCTGTTATTGGAATCGTAATTACCTATAAGAAGCGATAAATTCAAGTTTGTCAATTACAGGAGACATTGAAAGAGCCAGTCCATTCAAGGTGCTGGCTTTTTCAAAATTCAAATTTAATAAATTGCACGACAACTTAGAGTAAAAAAGAATACCCATTAGTAAGAAATGAATAGAAAATGAATAAAAGTGTGGGAAAGCGAATAAAAATGAGTTAGTATGCATCAGACACACTTTTGTAAAAAGGGAGAAATTCAATTGGAAATACTATTTGAAGAAGTAGAATATATAGATGAGGTGAGCACATATGGAACAGGAAACACAGGAGCAAACTAATAAGTTTAATAATAAAATCTATTATATTCTTCCAGAGTTTTCAGGTAAGAATGTTCCTATTATAGAAGTTGCTAAACTAATGGGAAAAGACCAGCAGTTTATTCGGCAGGGAATAATAAGGGGGATTTTGCCGATTGGAGTTGCATTTAAGAAAACAATCCCAAATGGTAGTTATGAAGGGAAAGAATCATCTCAATACGATTTTTAAGTTAGCCCAAAATTATTATGGGAATATATTGGAATAATTTATAAAGAATAATATAAAAGTAATACAGGAGAGGTTATTGTGTGCCACCACCAAAAGTTAGGTTTCAAATCTAACGATTGGTGGCTGTTTTTTGCTAAATATAACTACAGAGTATATACCACAATTATCTTTCTATTAACTCCTTGCACTTCCCCTTCATCTACGGTATAATCGTAAAGTCCGTGTGCAACCAATCGCATGCGGGGATAAGAATGAATATATTGTGTTATGGATAGAGTGAAGGAGCAGGAAATGAAGAAGAAAATATGGGCGGCAGCTTTGATTTGCATTGTCGTATTAGGAATGCTGGATGGATGCGGACCAAAGGAGAAAGATACAGACAAGGAAGCAGCAGGAAATACAGAAACAGAAGCAGTGGAAGGGCTCCATGCCACAGAGACGGAGACAGAGGCACAGGGAAATCTTAAGGAAGATACCTGGTATGTTTTATCCGGTATGTATCAGCACAAAATGGAAACCGAAGAGAATACCGCTGTGATAAAAAATGTCAATGTATACAATATGGCAGGAACCATGGATGGTGAGACCTTTGTGCAGGCATCTGATTTTACCAATCATTTAAATCAGGCGGAGTATGAGATAAGCTGGAATCGTACTGAGGCAGACGAAGAAGGAAATACAGTTTATACGGTTACTTTATCTGCAAAGATTCCGTGGAATGGCATACAGACGGATGCAGAAGCTTATATCGAATATGAAGACATCAGCCTCGTGGATGCAACTACCGGAATGGTGTTGCCGCAGCATGTAGCTGCAACAGACAGTTCCATGGCTATGATGGCAGAAGTGGCTTGTGCCGGCACAACATATCAGGTGGCAGCCACAGAAGATACAGAGACAACATTTGGTGACTGGATGGTAGAGGATGGCAGTGAGTATCCGATGGTGACTTACTATGAAATAAAAGAGACTTATAAAGTAACAGCACCGGCAGAATATAAGGGACTGCTGTTCGTATTACAGACACAGCGTACCGCAGAAGAATATGAAAATGGAATTGTAAAGGGTCTTGGAACAGATGAAGCACATACATATGATGGCACAATCAATGATGGAAGTGTGGCAATTGAGTTAGACCGGGATTATGAGTATATCAATGCAGAATAGAAACTGAGCAAAGTGGGCAAAGCTTACTTTGTATCAGCATGAAACAGAATCGTCGAAAGGTGGTTCTGTTTTTCCACGTTTAAAGGAGCATACAATGGATTATAGCAGATTAGAAAAAGGAATTATGGATTTCATACAGGAGGAGCAGGTAAAGCTTGGATACCGGAAAGAAAAAATCCGGTTATATTATCCTTTAAGTTCCTTAAAACATTTCTTAGGAGAAGAAGTGGGTGGAAAATCAACGGAAGAATTGGAAAAAGAATTTTATGAAGCAGCAGGAATACGACTTGGCAGAGTAGAAATCAGCAGAAACAAGGACCGCTTTTGTTTTGTAGTGCCGGAAGAAGGCACGGAATATGTGCATGAAAAAAGAAGTGGAAATTCTTTTATTAAAAAGCTGGTGGCTCTGCTGCAGACACATCCTTGCACCATAGAGGATATCCATAAGCTGTTCTTAGGAACCGGCGAGAAGATACATTTTGAGAAAATTGAGACAGAGGATTTTGACTATTTCATTTATTTTGAAAGCGGAGAGGATTCCTATTATTATTGCTTTAAGGACGAAGGCTGCCATATCATCTATCATCGTTTTATGCCGGAGGATTACCGGGATTTGTTTTCTGACAACATAGAGTAAGCGAGGAAGAAAAAATGCAAAAGAAAATAAGCAGAGTAATTGCAGTATACAATCATTTTTGAGGAAAATATCGTTACGAATCATAAGCTTGTCCTAGCCATTCGAAGGGAAAAATGGTAAAATAGAACTAATGATGTAAGTTAAGAAAAGAAGAAAATTCACAGAAATAAAAAATAGTAAGAGGAAGAAGAATGGCAGCAAAGTTTTATGCAGTCCGAAAAGGAAAGAAACCGGGTATTTATATGAGTTGGGATATGTGTAAGCAGCAGACCGATGGTTTTCCGGGAGCAGAGTTTAAAAGCTTTCCAACAAGGGAAGCGGCAGAAGAATATATCGGTCAGAAGCATCAGACAGTAGAAAAAGAGCCGGAAAATTATGCCTTTGTGGATGGCTCTTATAATATTGCAACGAAGGTATACGGATATGGCGGCTTTCTGATGGCAGATGGGAAAAAAGAAGTGCTGCAAGGCTCAGGCTCGGAAGAAGAAATGGCATCCATGCGTAATGTGGCAGGAGAAGTATTAGGAAGCATGGCTGCCATTGAGAAGGCAGTGGAGCTTGGACTGGCAGAGCTTACGATATATTATGACTATATGGGTATTGAAATGTGGGCAACAGGAGCATGGAAACGGAATAAGAAAGGAACCATTGCTTATTATGACTATATTCAGAGCATAAAGGATAAAATTACGCTTCATTTTGTAAAAGTAAAAGGGCACTCAGGAGTAGAAGGAAATGAAGAAGCAGACCGGCTGGCAAAAGAGGCAGTCGGAATTGAAATATAGTATCTGCAGATGAGTGGATACGGGGATAAAAAGGAGGAAAGAAATGGTTTCATTAAAGGACGTGGCGAAGCGTTGCGGTGTCTCAACGGCAACAGTAAGTAAAGCGTTGAATGGACATAGTGATATTGGGGAGAAGACCAGGATACGGATTAAAGAAGCAGCACAGGAGATGGGGTATTTTCCGAATGCGGCAGCAAGGGCATTAAAGACGAACCGTTCTTATAACTTAGGAGTACTTTTTAAAGAGGAGGCCGGAAGAGGGCTTACCCATGAATATTTCTCGGGCATCTTAAATGGATTTAAAGAAAAGGCGGAAGAATTAGGCTATGATATCACTTTTATTAATAATGAGCATGTGAATCATAAGATGTCATATCTTGAACACTGTAAATACCGGAATTTTGACGGAGTTGGAATTGTGTGTGCCAGGTTTGAGGAACCGGAGGTACAGGAACTTTTGCAGAGTAATATTCCGATTGTTACTGTGGATTATGTATATTACAACTGCACGGTTGTTTCTTCTAATAATGTAAAAGGGATGAATGAACTGGTACGTTATATTTATTCCAAGGGACACCGGAAAATTGCATACATTTATGGGGAAAAACATTCGGCTGTTACCAGAGATCGTCTGACCAGCTTTTTCCAGACAATGGAGAGCTTTAATCTGAATGTTCCGGATGACTATTTAAAGGAAGGAGAATATTTAGATACCAGGCTTGTGGCAAAGGCAACCAGGGAACTTTTAAATCTGCCTGACCCGCCGACCTGTATTCTCTACCCGGATGATACAGCATTAATTGGTGGGATTAATGTAATTGATGAAATGGGACTTAAAGTACCGGATGATATTTCTATTGCAGGTTTTGATGGAACAAAAGTATCCCAGATGATGAGTCCAAAGATTACGACTATACGGCAGAATACCAGAAAGATTGGGGAAGAGGCCGTAAAACGTCTGGTACAGAGAATCGAGCAGCCTAAGACAACGCTGGTGGAGCGTGTGATTATCAATGGAGAACTTTTGGTAGGAGAATCAGTAGGAGGAATCTGATATGGCACTGCAATTTGTGCTGGGCAGTGCTGGAAGCGGAAAGTCAGACTATGTATTCCGCAAAACAGTCAAAGAAGCTCAGAAGAATTTAAAGAAAAATTATTATGTAGTAGTACCGGAACAGTTCACGATGCAGACGCAGCGTGAACTTGTTCGGTTACAGGAAAAAAACAGTATTATGAATATAGATGTGGTCAGCTTCCAGCGACTGGCATATCGTATTTTCGATGAATTAGGAAAGACGAATATGGCAGTTTTAGAAGAGACCGGGAAAAACCTTGTATTGCGTAAGGTTGCCGAAGAGCAGATGGATGATTTATGCGTCATGCAGGGAAATATGAAAAAGATGGGATATATCAGTGAAGTGAAGTCCCTGATATCAGAGCTGACACAGTATAATATCGATCCGGATACTTTGGAAACATTTATTGAAGAGCAGAATATGCCACCGGCATTTTCCTATAAACTGCAGGATATCCTGACCATGTACCGGGGCTTTCGAAGTGCAATTTCCGGGATGTATATTACTGCTGAAGAAGTTTTAGAAGCCTTCTGTGATATGGCAGAGGAATCAAAGCTTTTACAGGATGCCGTGCTGGTTTTCGATGGATTTACCGGATTTACACCGATTCAGAATAACGTGCTATACCGCCTGATGGGAATTGTATCAGATATATATGTGACAGTAACCATTGACCCGGCAGAGGATATTTATTCCTATCATGATATGCAGGAGCTGTTTGCCATGAGTAAGAAGACTGTAGCCAGCCTAATGAAAATGGCAGAAGAGAAGCATTTTGAAGTAACAGAGCCGGTGGTATTAAAGAATCCCAAAGCTGACCGGTTCCGGGAGGCACCGGTACTACGGTTCTTAGAGCAGAATCTGTTCCGTACCAGACATCATAGCTACGAAAAGAAGGATGAGAAAGAAATCAAAGAAGGCATAGAGATTTTATCCCTGCCAAATCCAAGAAGAGAACTGCAGTATGCAGCAGAAGAGATTGCAAGGCTGGTGCATACCGGAGCATATCGCTACCGGGATTTTGCCATTATTTCCGGTGCCATAGAAGAGTATGGAAGCTATGTGCCGCAGATTATGGAGGAGTTTGGCATTCCGTTTTTCTTAGATACAACGAAAAATATTTTACTGCATCCATTTTTGGAATTTGTCCGGTCTCTTTTGCAGGTAATCGAGGACAATTTTTCAGAGGAAGCAATGTTCCGTTATTTGCGCTGCGGATTATCACAAATCAGTGAGGATGAGATTGACCTGCTGGAAAATTATGTACTGGCAGCAGGCATCCGTGGAAAGAAAAAATGGGAGGCAAGATTTATTTATACCACCCATGAGGTTGCGGAAGAAGATTTAGAAGCTTTAAATGAACTCCGGATCCGTGTAATGGAGCCATTTTCGGAATTGACGGCTGTATTTCATAAAAAAGGTGCTACCGTACGGGAATGCACGACAGCACTCTATCAGTTTATTGTGTCCTTACAGATAGAGCAGCAGTTAAAATACCGGGAGAATCAGTATAAAGAGGCGAAGGACTTAGCCAAGGCAAAGGAATATGCACAGATTTATCGCATTGTAATGGATATTTTGGATAAGATGGCAACGCTTCTGGGTGATGAAGTCATGGACATATCCGAATATGCCAAGGTCTTAGAGGCTGGCTTTGAAGCTGCCAAAGTAGGCGTGATTCCGGGTGGCTATGACTGCGTGATGATTGGTGATATTGAAAGAACCCGTCTTGATGATATAAAAGTATTGTTTATTGTGGGAGTCAATGATGGTATTGTGCCAAAATCCGATAATCGTGGCGGCATTATTTCCCAGCTGGAAAGAGAAGAACTTGCGAAAAATCATATGGAACTGGCTCCTACAGCAAGGGAACGTGTTTTTATCCAGCGTTTTTACCTTTATCTTGCAGTGACAAAGCCATCGAAAAAACTTTATCTTACCTATGCAAGGGTAGGCAGTGATGGAAGTGCAAAGCGCCCGTCCTATTTTATTCATATGATAGAGGGACTGTTCCCGGGGTTAAAAGCAGAGCTGATAACGGGAGAACAGGTTGATGAAACACTGGTAACACCGGAGAGCAGCATGGCATTTCTGTTAGAGGGACTGTATCAGGAAGATGCCGGGTGGAATGATGAGAAGGAAGTACTCTGGCAGGCTTTGCTGCACTGGTATGAAGAGGAACCGGCATATCAGGAGCAGGTAAAAGCTATTCTTGATGCAGCAGAGCTTAAATATCATGCAGAGCCAATCAGCCGGACTGTGGCAAAGGCTCTTTATGGAAATGAGTTAAAGAACAGTGTTACGCGGCTGGAACAGTATGCAGCCTGTGCCTGTGCCCATTTCCTGACTTATGGACTTCGTTTACAGGAACGGGAACTCTTTGAATTCCGTATGACGGATATGGGAAATATCTATCATCAGGCATTGGAAAATTATAGCCGGTATCTGAAAGAATCATTCTATAGCTGGTTTGATATTACAGAAGAAGCACAAAAACAGCTTATGGAGCGGGCGATGGAAGAAGCAATTGCTTCCAGTGGAAATGTAGCCATGGCAGATACAGCGGCAAACCGTTATCAGGTAGCAAAGATGAAAAAGATTTTTGCACGGACCATCTGGGCACTGACCAGCCAGATCCGTCAGGGAAAATTTGAACCATCGCAGTTTGAGGTGGGATTTTCCTATACGGATGATTTAAATGCAGTGAATTTTAAACTCAGTGAAGAAGAGCATATGCGGCTCCAGGGAAGAATTGACCGTATTGATACTTATGAAGACAAAGATAAGTTATATGTAAAGATTATTGATTATAAATCCGGTAATACCGGTTTTGAACTGCTATCTTTGTATCATGGACTGAAGCTTCAGCTTGTGGTTTATATGAATGCAGCAATGGAATTATTTGCAAAGCAAAATCCGGCAAAAGAGGTAGTGCCGGCAGGTATGTTCTACTATCATATTGATGATCCGATGGTGGAAGGAACCGGTAGTGAATCTGAAGAAGAGATTCGAAGAAAGATATTGGAAAATTTACGTCTGGATGGAGTGGTAAATACAGAGGATGATATTTACCGTGCCATGGATGTGGAACTTTCCGGTAAATCCAATGTCCTTCCGATTTCTGTAAATAAGGACGGAACGGTGCGAAAGAGCGATAAGGCTGTGGACAAGGAAGAATTTAGGCTGATTGCGGATTATGCCAGCTATCGGATTGCAGAAGCTGGAAATGCTATTTTAAAGGGAAATACAGAGGTGAATCCGTATCTTTTAAAGAACCGGAGCAGCTGTGATTATTGTCCATATGCTGCGGTCTGTGGATTTGATAAAAAGATTCCGGGATATGAAGTAAGGCGGTTGGAAGAATTATCTTCCGAGGAAATCTATGAACGCATGAAGGAGGTTTTTTAAAAAATGGGAATGACATGGACAAAAGAACAGCAGCAGGTCATTGATTTAAGAAACCGTAATATCTTAGTGTCTGCGGCAGCAGGTTCCGGAAAGACAGCCGTACTGGTAGAGAGAATCAAAGAGCTGGTATTGGATAAGAAGCATCCGGTAGATATTGACCATCTTCTGGTGGTAACCTTCACCAATGCGGCGGCAGCCCAGATGAAAGAGCGTGTAGCAAAAGCCTTGGAAAAGGCATTGCAGGAGAATCCTTCCGATGTGAGATTACAGCAGCAGGCTGCACTGGTGCAGAATGCGCAGATTACTACCATAGACAGTTTCTGCCTTTATGTGCTTCGGAATCATTTTCATGAAATCGGTCTGGAGCCGAATTTCAGGATTGGAGATGAAGGCGAGTTAAAGCTTCTTCGGGAAGATGTAATGACCGGATTGTTTGAACAGTGTTATGAAGAAAAACATCCGGGGTTTTTGCATCTCATTTCCTGTTATGGAACCAGCAGAAGTGATGCACCGGTGCGGGATATGATTTTTAAACTTTATTCCTATGCACAGAGTTATCCATGGCCGAAGCAGTGGCTTCGGGAAGCGTTAAGCTGCTATGAGATAAAAACAGAGCAGGAATTAGAACAGGCGCTTTTTATTGAAATGACGGTAGAATATGGGAAGCAGATGGTAAAGGGCTATTTAGAGCAGGCAGAGCATTATCATGAACTTTGTCAGGATGTCGATGGCCCCTATATGTATGAGGAAGCCTGTGAGCAGGATGTAGAGCTGATGGAGGATCTGCTTTCCTGCAGTACTTATCAGGATTTTTATGAAGAATTAGGAAAATGTAAATTTGCAACATTAGGCAGGGCAAAGGATTATATCGGAAGTCCGGAAAAGCAGGAGCAGGTAAAGACAGAACGTAAGAAGCTTAAGGATGGAATCGGAAAGTTAAAAAGTGACTGCTTTGCCCTTACTTTTCAGGAAATCTTAGAGCAGCTCACTCTGGTGCAGCCATCAGCAGAAGCGTTAGCTGAAGTGACGGAGCGTTTTATCGATGCTTTCACAGAAAGAAAGCAGGATAAGAATCTGGTGGATTTCTCAGACCTTGAGCATTTTGCATTAGAGATATTGGTGGAGGAGGAGACCGGGAAACCAACGGAGACAGCAAAAGAATTTCAGAATGCCTATGAAGAAATTATGATTGATGAGTATCAGGACAGCAACTATGTGCAGGAGACGATTCTCCGGGCAATTTCAAGAGAGGCTGTGGGACAGAATAACCTCTTTATGGTAGGAGATGTAAAACAGAGTATTTACCGTTTCCGTCTGGCGAGACCGGAGCTTTTCATGGAAAAGTTTGACACCTACGAGACAACAGATGCACCCTGTCAGCGGATTGATTTGCATAAGAACTTCCGAAGCAGAGACAGCGTGCTTACTTTTACCAATGATATTTTCTATCAGATTATGAAACGGAATCTCGGTGGTGTGGATTATACCGGTGAGGCGGCATTGTATTGTGGTGCAGATTATCCGGCGGGCGAGAAAGAGGATGCTTTTGACAGTGAGATTCTTCTTACAACTACACAGGAACTGGAAGAGGGAACAAAACAGCAGATTTTAAAACAGGAACTGGAAGCAAAATTAATTGCAGACCGGATTCGGAAGATGGTAGGCAAAGAAGAAGTGGTAGACGAAGAAACCGGAGAATTCCGGAAAGTCCGCTATGGCGATATTGTAATTTTACTGCGTAGTTTAAGTGAATGGGCGGACCTTTTTGCAGAGGTTTTAAATGCCAATGGAATTCCGGCACATACGGTTTCAAGAACCGGATATTTTTCCACATTAGAAATCAGGACGGTATTAAATTATCTTAGGATATTAGATAATCCAAGACAGGATATTCCACTGGCAGCAGTATTAAAATCCCCAATGGCAGGTCTTTCCGATGAGCAGCTTGCAAGACTCCGGTTACTGGCAGAGGACAAGCCGTATCATCAGTGCGTAAAGATGTTTTTGGAAGCGGAAGAAGAGCTGACAGAAAAAGAATCAACAGCGGATGAAGACATGCGGGCAAAATTAAAACGTTTTTCCGAAACATATAAAAAACTTCGTAGACAGACCATGGATATACCAATGCACGAACTGCTGCAGAAGGTATTGAAAGAAACGGGGTATGCCAGATATGCATCGGCATTGCCGGCGGGCAGACAGAGACTTGCAAATCTTCATATGCTGTCAGAAAAAGCCATTGCCTATGAGAAAACCAGTTATCATGGACTTTATCATTTTATAAGATATATTGATGAGCTGCAGAAGTATGATGTGGACTTTGGGGAAGCAGAACTTGTGGGAGAAAATGAGGATGCCGTAAATATTATGAGTATCCACAAGAGTAAAGGACTGGAATTTCCGGTCTGCTTTGTCAGTGGAATGGGCAAATCCTTTAATAAGCAGGACAGCCGCAGCAAGATGATTCTGCATCCGAACCTTGGTGTTGGACTTGATATTATAGAGGAAGACAGGCGGATAAAAGTACCTGCATTTTTTAAGAAGGTAATTGCAAGGCAGACAGAATTAGAAAGCCTTGGCGAGGAGCTTCGTGTCTTATATGTGGCATTTACAAGAGCCAAAGAAAAATTAATTATAACCGGTTATATCAAGGATGAAGAAATGCTGCAGCAGATAAGAGAAATTTATTGCGGAAGTAACCGAAAAGCACTTAATTTTAAGGAGCGGGCAGAAGCAAAGACCTTCCTGGAGTGGATCCTTCCGGCGGCAGCCGCCAGTGGCAGTTGGGACAAGGTTTCCTATGTGACACCATGGAGCATGTTAGAGGACGAGGCGGCGCATCAGATAACAGAGCATGTGTCATTGAGGCAGCGTGTGCAGCAGGCGGAGAAAGTTTCGGATACTCTGTATGAAAAGATAAAGGAACAGTTATCCTATCAGTATCCGCACCCGGATGCCATTCATCTGGTGACAAAATATTCTGTATCGGAATTAAAACACCGGGCAATGAGGGAGCTTGCAGCAAAGGAAGAAGAGGATGTTACACCGAAATTCTTAGAAGAAGTATCTACCCCATATGTCCCGGCATTTATGGAAGGAAAAGCAGAAGTAAATCAGGGAGCACTGCGTGGAACAGCCATGCATCGTCTGATGGAATGTTATGATTTTACGAAAATGCCGGATCGTTCCGATGAATTTGCAGAAAATATAAAAAAGCAGTTGACAGGACTGGTACAAATGGGTAAAGTATCTGAGGATATGCAAAAATTAATCCGTATACCATCCGTGGAATTATTCTTAAAATCGCAGCTTGCACCCCGTATGAAAGCAGCTGCAATGCGGGATGATTTGTTCCGTGAGAAGCCGTTTGTCATGGGAAATCATGAGATGGAAGAAGAGATGGTTTTAATCCAGGGAATCATAGATGTTTTCTGGGTGGAAGAAGATGGAATCGTACTGCTTGATTATAAGACAGACCGGGTAGACAGTGCCACAAGGCTGCGGGATATGTATAAAGAACAGCTGGATTTATATGCAGAAGCGTTAGAACGGGTATTCCCGCTTCCGGTGAAGGAGAAGTATCTTTATTCCTTCCGGCTGAATCAGGCAATTGAAGTATAAGGTGTCATAAGTGATGGGAGGGAAAAAGTTTTTATAGGAAAGGCTTTTGTTTGAAGGCATTTGCTTTAACCTTTGAAATGCCGAAGTTCTAAGGCATATGTTTTCCTTTTTTCTATAAATACAGTCTTTCCAATGTTTGACAGACACATTGCACGGTTCGCTGCCTGCGGATACATGAATAGGCTTGTTAGGGGCACTTAGAATTTCGTCTGCAACCAGGCAACGCTGGTACAGGGATGTACCAGCGAGGCACAGATGAACACGGATGTGAATTTGTGCCGGTTGCCAGACGAAGTTCATATATTAGCCGAAATTCTTAGTGCCCCTTACAGGCGTATGCGGTATCCGCAGACAACGGACAGTGCGACGTGTCGGTCCAAGCAACGGAAAGACAGTTTATCATCAAGGAAAACATACGCCTAAGAACTACTGGTATTTCAATGAAAAAAGCAAATGTTCTCCAAACAAAACCTTTTCCGGTAAACTTTTTCATCCACTCACTTATAATATACCGGAACACAAGGAGAAAAAACGTGAAAATAATTTTAGCATCAGCTTCCCCACGAAGAAAAGAACTCTTAGAGCAGCTTGGACTTACCTTTCTGGTATTTCCGGCACAGGGAGAAGAAAAGCAGGTGGGAGATACGCCTTCTGAGATTGTCATGAATCTGGCGAAGCAGAAAGCGGGAGAAATTTATGAAAAGATGATAGAAGCCAAAGTAGGAGAACAGGACAGTCTGGTAATCGGAGCAGATACCGTCGTGGTAAAGGATGGCAAAGTGCTGGGTAAACCGAAGAACCGGGAGGATGCATTTACAATGTTAAAAGGACTTTCCGGAAGTATCCATGAAGTTTATACCGGAGTTTCGCTCTGGATGCGGGAGGATGGAAAGAAAGTGCAATACAGTTTTTATGAATGTACGAAAGTAACCATGTATCCGGTTACAGATGAGGAACTGAACCGTTATATAGATACCGGGGAACCGATGGATAAAGCAGGTGCATATGGAATTCAGGGAAAAGCAGCTGCATTTATCGAAAAAATTGAAGGTGATTACAACAATGTAGTAGGTCTGCCGATTGCCCGGATTTATCAGGAATTAAAACAATTAGGTATTGATGTGTATAAATTTTCTTAAAACAGGAGGAAAGAATAAATGGAATACGATGAGGTATGTCTGAATTACTTTTTGGAGCATCAGTCACAGTTATTTGATGAAAATGTGGCAGACAGTTTAGAAGAGGCAGAAGCGTTTTTAGAGGACTGTATGGCGGTTATCTGTGACAGCATCAAAGAAGTAAAACAGTTCTTAGACGAAAGCGGTGCGGATGTATCCGGAATGAGTAATCATGAAATTGAAGAAGCAGAAGAAGTATTTTCACTGCCAGATGGCAGATATCTGGTGGTAGAAGCGTAAACGAAAGGGGTATTAAATATGAGCAATAACTATGATGTAATCATTATCGGTGCAGGTCCGTCCGGAATTTTCTGTGCCTATGAATTAAAGGAAAAGAGACCGGATTTAAAGGTTCTCATGATAGAAAAGGGAAGAAGCATTGAGAAACGCCAGTGCCCGAAGCGTAAGACAAAGGTCTGCGTAGGATGTCAGCCGTGTTCGATTACAACAGGATTTGCCGGAGCGGGAGCATTCTCAGATGGTAAATTATCATTATCACCGGATGTAGGTGGCAATCTGCCGGAAATCTTAGGATATGAAGAAGCATTATCCTTAATTAAAGAATCGGATGATATTTATCTGAAATTCGGTGCAGACACTAATGTCTATGGTGTGGATAAGGAAAAAGAAATCCGTGAGATTCGTAGAAAAGCAATCAATGCCAATTTAAAATTAATCGAGTGTCCGATTCGACACCTTGGAACAGAAGAAGGATATAAGATTTATGCCCGTCTGCAGAAACATTTATTAGACCTTGGTGTGGAGATTCTCTTTAATACCATGGTAGCGGATATTCTGGTAGAAAACAATGCCGTAACCGGTGCTGTAACAGAAAAGGGAGATACATATTATGCGAAAGAAATCATTTCCGCAGTAGGACGTGAAGGCGCAGACTGGTTCTCACATATCTGTAAGGAAAAAGAGATTGAAACAAAGGTAGGTACGGTTGATATCGGTGTCCGTGTGGAAGTGCGTGATGAGGTTATGGATTTCTTAAATACAAACCTTTATGAAGCAAAACTGGTTTATCATACACCAACCTTTGACGATAAAGTGCGTACTTTCTGCACAAACCCATCCGGTGAAGTAGCAACCGAATATTATGATGACGGACTTGCGGTTGTAAATGGACATGCTTACAAGTCGAAAGATATGAAAACAAATAATACCAACTTTGCATTGCTGGTATCCAAGAACTTTACCAAGCCATTTAAGACTCCGATTGAGTATGGTAAGCAGATTGCACAGCTTTCCAACATGCTTTGTGATGGCAAAATTTTAGTACAGACATTTGGTGACTTTAAGCGGGGCAGAAGAACTACAGAGGAACGCCTGGCGAGAAACAATCTGATTCCAACCTTAAAGGATGCAGTGCCGGGAGATTTATCACTGGTATTTCCACATCGTATTATGGTAGATATCGAAGAAATGTTAGAGGCACTGGATAAGGTTACACCTGGTATTGCCAGTGATGAAACATTACTTTATGGTGTAGAAGTAAAATTCTATTCCAATAAAGTTGTTGTCAACAAAGATTTTGAAACCAGCATTAAAGGTCTGCGCGCCATTGGTGATGGTGCAAGTGTAACCAGAGGATTACAGCAGGCATCTGCAAACGGAATCAGCGTGGCAAGAAGTATATTAAAGAGTCTTGAAGCATAAAAGCATACCAAAGAATTGGTTTTCGAATAAGAAAAGGAAGAAAATTCATGGGACGAAAGAGTAAAATTGCCGCAGTGGTCTTAAGCATTTCCGTATTGCTTGGTGGATGCAGTCTTGGAAAAACTGACATTGTATTTACAACAGGATTATCTGCTAATGAAGTTTTTAAGATAGAGCATGAAAAGGTATCTTTGGCAGAAGCCAAGGTATATCTTTGTAACTACCAGAATCTATATGGAAATGTCTATGGAATCGATTTGTGGGAACAGCAGTATCAGACCGATGATTTAGAGCAGTATGTGAAGGACGTTACATTATCGGAAATGACCCGGGTAATCTGCATGGACCAGCTGGCAGAGCAGAAGGAAATTACTTTAAGTAAAGAGGAAAAGACCAATCTGAAGCTAGCTGCAAAAGAATATTATGAGTCATTGAATGAAGAGGAAAAAAGTTATATGGATGTCAGTGAGGCAACCATAGAGAAACTCTATGAGAATTATGCACTGGCAAGCAAGGTGTATACATCTTTAACAACCGGTGTCAATGAGGAAGTCAGTGATGATGAAGCAAGGGTCATGGAAGCACAGCAGATTTATGTAAAGGATCAGAACCGTGCAGGAGAGGTGGCATCCAGACTGGCAAATGGAGAGGATTTCCGGACAGTAGCAGCAGATTATAATGAGGCTGCCCAGATTGATATTACCTTTGGAAGAGATGAGATGCCAAAGGAAGTAGAGGATATTGCATTTAACTTAAATGATGATGAAATATCAGGAAGCATTGCGACAGAGGATGGTTATTATTTTATCAAGTGCATCAATAAATTCAATCAGGAGCTGACGGATGCAAATAAGGATAAGATTGTTAAAAAGCGTGAGAAAGAGGCATTTAATGACGAATATGACGCTTTTGTGGCAGATTTATCTTCAAGCCTCAATGAAAAAGTCTGGGATGAACTGGAACTTAAAACAGACGGAACCATAACCACCAACAGTTTTTTTGAAGTGCTGGATAAGTATTATCAGTTAGAAGAGTAGAACAATAGTAGAAAAAATCTACAGAATCTGCCGCTGGCAACTATAAAAGGGAATCTGATGAAAATCAGATTCCCTTTTGGGTAGTTCTTCTTGAACTTTTATTTTGCCAGCAGCATCATGATATCGTTGCTACGCTGGATGAATTTTGTCATAGCATCTACGGATAATGGCTGGTTGCTTAAAACAGCTAAATCGTAAAGCTGCTGACAGAACATTGGTACATGCTCGGAATCTTTGTGATTTAAGATGTACTGGACCAGAGGATGACTGGTATTTAAGGTCAGTGTCTGGTCTGCCGCAAACATGGAAGTATCCATACCGCCCATGCCATTCATGGCATACATTTTCATCATATCCTGCATACGTCTGCCTTCCTCGGAGAGAGTAATAACAGAAGCAATGTCGGGATTTTTCAGTTTGGCAGCTTTAATCGTAAGCTTATCATTCTTTAAAGTATCCTTGAATACTTTGGACAGTGTTTCTTCAGTCTCTTTAGTCTCTTCAGCATTTTCTTCTTTCAGGGAATCGGTAAGGTCTGCATCGATTCGCATGAATTTGAATTTCTCATTACGCTGCTCTAACTGGCTGATGAAGGAGGTATCGATATTGTGATTTAAGATAACTGCATCCATGCCCTGTTCCTTGAACATCTTGATATACTGTCCCTGCTGAACCGGATCGGTAACATAGTAAATCGGTTTTCTTTCATCCTTTTCTTCTGAGTCAGAAGCAGTATCAGCGGTCTTATCAGCATCAGACACATTGTCTGAAGCGGTATCTTCAGCCTTTGTATCTTCGGTATTTCCTTCCGTATTTTCTTCTGCTTTTTCGTCTTCTTTCAGAAGCTCCGGAAGAGTAAGGTACTTATCGTCTAAGTTCTTAAAGAGAATGTAATCATTCATCTTGTCACAGAACTTGGTATCTTTTAAGCAGCCGAATTTGATAAATGGGCTGATGTCATCCCAGTATTTTTCGTAGCTTTCTTTTTCGGTCTTGCACATACCGATTAATTTATCTGCAACTTTTTTGCTGATGTAATCGGAAATCTTCTTTACAAAGCCATCGTTCTGCAGAGCACTACGGGAAACATTAAGCGGAAGGTCAGGACAGTCAATCACGCCCTTTAAGAGCATTAAGAATTCCGGAATCACTTCCTTAATATTATCTGCGATAAATACCTGATTATTATATAATTTAATAGTTCCTTCGATGGAATCGTATTCCGTATTAATCTTCGGGAAGTACAGAATACCTTTTAAGTTAAATGGATAGTCCATATTCAGGTGAATCCAGAATAAAGGCTCTTTATAATCCATAAATACTTTCCGGTAGAAAGCTTTGTATTCTTCATCGGTACATTCGCTCGGAGTCTTAGTCCACAGTGGGTTCGTATCATTCAATGGAACCGGACGTTTTAAAATCTTAAGCTTTTCGGTTCTTGGAGATACTTCTACGACTTCTTTTTCGCCATTTTCATTTTCTTTTTCTTCAGTTTTTGCTTCTTCAACGATTGTTTCAATGACAGTATCGGTATCTAATTTATCTTCCGGTTTGATGGTCTCATACTGTGGCTCAGCATTTGCCTTGGTCAGATAGATTGGTACCGGCATGAAAGAGCAGTACTTCTCAATGACTTCTCTTGCACGATATTCGTTGGCAAATTCCAAAGCATCTTCATTTAAGAAAAGAGTAATTTTGGTGCCGACTTCGGTACGGTCACTGTCTTTCATATCAAATTCTGTGCCGCCATCGCATTCCCAGTGAACAGCAGTAGCACCATCTTTATAAGAAAGGGTATCAATGTGAACCTCATCTGCAACCATGAAAGCGGAATAGAAGCCCAGTCCGAAATGACCGATAATCTGGTCTTCATTGGCTTTATCTTTGTATTTCTCCAGAAAATCAGTAGCACCGGAGAAGGCAATCTGGTTGATATATTCTTCTACCTCGTCAGCGGTCATTCCAAGGCCGTTATCAATGAAGGTAAGGGTTTTATCGTCCGGGTTGACAATAACGTGGATTTCAGGCTTATAATCGGCTGGAAGGGTATATTCTCCCATCATTTCCAGCTTTTTTAATTTGGTAATGGCATCACAGCCATTGGAAATCAGTTCACGATAGAAAATATCATGATCGGAATACATCCATTTCTTTATAATCGGAAAAATGTTATCGCTGCTAATTGATAAATTTCCATGTTTATTACTCATTTAAAACACTCCTTTTCTTTCTCTATATACTTTCTTGTTTTATTTTGTAGTGTCAGACTACAAATCCTAATAGAAATATTATACTTTGCAAATTTAAAAGTCAATAGAAAATTAGCACTCTTTGAAAAAGAGTGCTAACAAAAATCCGCAACACCAGTATTTATTGGACGTTGCGGATTTCTTAAAAGTTTATAAACTTTCTTTTTAATCATTTTTTCATTCAGATTTAACAGCTTTATCTGGGCTTAAATTGCTTTCCTGACAGATATAAATAGGCCGTTTTTTGACCTCCATATAAGTGCGGGAAAGGTAGGAACCTAAGATTCCGATGCACAGAAGCTGGATACCTCCGATAAAGATAACGATACATGCCATGGACGGCCAGCCGAAAGCAGAGCCACCGAATAAAAGCTGCCTTACAATAATAAAGATAATGGCAAGGAAGGAAATGATACACATAAACATTCCGGTAAAGGATGCAAGCTTCAACGGAGCTGTAGAGAAGGATATCATTCCGTCTAAGGAGTAGCGGACCAGCTGGAAGAAAGACCATTTGGTTTCTCCGGCAATCCGCTCTGTATTTTCAAATTCAATCCATTTGGTACGGAAACCGACCCAGCCAAATAACCCTTTGGAAAAGCGGTTGTATTCATTTAATTCTAACAACGCATCAACAAAAGGACGGTTCATCAACCGGAAATCTCTGGCACCATCTACGATATCTGTATCGGACATTTTGCGGATAAGCTTATAGAACATTCGGGCAAAGAAGGAGCGGACGAGCGGCTCCCCTTTGCGGTTTACCCGTCGTGTGGCAACCGAATCATAGCCTTCTTCCCGGACGGCATGAAGCATCGAAGGAAGCAGGGAAGGGGGATCCTGTAAATCTGCATCCATAATGGCAGTATAATCACTGGTTGAATTTTTCAGACCGGCATAAATAGCCGCTTCTTTTCCAAAATTACGGGAAAAGGAAATATAATATACACTGTTATCGGAAGAAGCAAGCTTTTTTAGGATGGTAAGAGTATTGTCCGTTGAGCCATCATTGACAAACAGCAGCTTAAGAGAAATCTCTGTAAGCTGTTGTCTGATTTTTGAGATCTCTTCGTAAAAATACGGAAGTGCTTCTTCTTCGTTATAGCAGGGTACAATAATCGTCATTGTTTGCATAAAAGAATCAATCCTTTGCAAGGTTCTTGTTGGCAGTAGAGAGCATCAGTTTGATACGGTTCAACTGGTTAACCTCACTGGCACCCGGGTCATAGTCGATAGCCACGATGTTAGAAAGAGGGTACTGGTGACGCAGCTTCTTGATAACACCTTTACCGACCACATGGTTCGGCAGACAGGCAAATGGCTGTGTACATACGATATTATTGGTTCCGGTATGAATCAGCTCTAGCATTTCACCGGTTAAGAACCAGCCTTCACCGGTCTGATTACCCTGGGATACAATCTCAGAAGCATATTTTGCCAGAGTTTCAATATGGGCAGGAGGATCAAAGTGTTCACTCTTTTCAAATTCGTCACGGGCAGCGGAACGGAGCCATTCGAAAAATTTGATACCGAGGTTTGAGACTTTTGCGGATTTCCTGCTCATGCCAAGGTGTTCTGCTTTAAAGTTCTGGTTATAGAAGCAGTAGAGCAGGAAGTCAGTAAGGTCAGGAACAACAGCCTCAGCACCTTCGGACTCCAGTAAGTCTACCAGATAATTATTTGCGGCTGGAAGGAATTTAACCAGAATCTCACCAACGACACCAACCTTAGGTTTCTTAATGTCCTTCATCGGAAGACGGTCGAAGTCACGGATGATTTCACGGCACATCTTCTTGTATTTCCGGTGGGAGACAAAGCCCTTCCTGGAAATAAATGCAATGACACGTTCCTTCCATTTCTCATGAAGTGCATTGGCAGAACCAGGTACTTCCTCATAAGGTCTGGTGCGGTAGAGACAGCGCATGAAAATATCGCCAAACTCTAAGGCATAAAGACCGTGCTGGATAAGCTGTGGTGTAAATTTAAAGCCAGGGTTCTTCTCTAAGCCGCTTAAGTTGATGGAAATAACCGGAACGTCTTTATAACCGGCTTTTTCCAAGGCACGGCGGATGAAACCGATATAGTTGCTGGCACGACATCCACCACCGGTCTGTGAGATTAAAATTGCAGTCTTTGTCATGTCATATTTTCCGGACATAACAGCACTCATAATCTGACCGACAACCATAAGGGAAGGGTAGCAGGCGTCGTTATTTACATATTTTAATCCCACATCCACAGAGTCGCGGTTATCATTATCAAGTACAACCAGATGATATCCGGCAGCCTGGAAAGCAGGCTCTAAGAGTTCGAAATGAATCGGTGACATCTGCGGACAGAGAATTGTGTAACTGTCACGCATTTCTTCGGTAAATACCACACGGTTAAAGTTAGCAGGAACGATGGTACGTTTTTCATGACGTTTTCCTTTGACACGGATAGCAGCAAGAAGAGAACGGATACGGATTCTTGCAGCCCCTAAGTTATTTACCTCATCGATTTTCAGGCAGGTATAAATCTTGCCGGATTTGCTTAGAATGTCATTGACGCAGTCTGTTGTAACGGCATCTAATCCACAACCGAAGGAATTCAACTGGATTAAATCAAGGTTATCCTGTGTCTTTACAAAGTTTGCTGCAGCATACAGTCTGGAGTGATACATCCACTGATCCATAACGATAAGCGGACGCTCTACTTCATGGAGATGTGCTACGGAATCCTCTGTAAGTACAGCTAGACCATAGGAATTAATCAGTTCCGGAATACCATGGTTGATTTCCGGATCCACATGATATGGACGGCCGGCAAGTACAATACCACGTTTCCCAGTCTCTTTTAAATATGCTAAAGTTTCTTCGCCCTTGCGTTTGATATCCTCTCTGGCATTGGAAAGCTCCTGCCATGCAGTTCTCGCGGCAGCTTTGATTTCTTCTGCCGGAATGGAGAACTCTTCGGTAAAGGTATGTACTAACTGCTCGGTCAGAACGTCAAGGTTGGTAAATGCCATAAACGGATTTAAGAAACGAACCTGACCTGAAGTAATTTCATCTACATTATTCTTGATATTTTCGGCATAGGATGTAACAATCGGGCAGTTGTAGTGATTGTTAGAATCCGGGAATTCATTTCTTTCATAAGGAATACATGGGTAGAAAATGAAATCTACCTGATGCTGAATCAGCCAGGATACATGACCGTGGGCAAGTTTGGCCGGATAACATTCGGACTCGCTTGGAATGGAATCAATACCCAGCTCGTAAATCTTTCTGGTTGACTGTGGAGAGAGTACTACTTCAAATTTTAAAGCTGCAAAGAAGGTTGCCCAGAATGGGTAATTCTCATACATATTTAATACTCTCGGAAGTCCTACGGTTCCGCGGGTGGCTTCTTCTTTCTTCAGTGGAGGATAAGCAAAAAGCCGTTCATTCTTATATTCAAAAAGGTTTGGAATATTTTCTTTATTCTTTTCTTTGCCAAGTCCACGTTCACAACGATTACCGGTAATGTAGGAACGGTTGCCGGAGAAACGGTTGATGGTTAAAAGACAGTGGTTGGTACATCCCTGACAGCGGGTCAGCTTGGTATCAAAGGTCAGTGCATTGATTTCATCAATGGAAAGCATGGAAGTCTGGTAACCTTCCTCATGACGCTCCCTTGCAATTAAAGCAGCACCAAAAGCACCCATGATTCCTGCAATATCAGGTCTTACTGCTTCACAGCCGGAAATTTTTTCAAAGCTCCGGAGTACCGCATCATTGTAGAAGGTTCCACCCTGAACTACGATATGCTCACCTAAATCCTTTGCATCGGAAAGCTTGATAACCTTGAAAAGAGCATTCTTGATAACGGAATAAGCAAGACCGGCGGAAATATCAGCAACACTTGCACCTTCCTTCTGAGCCTGTTTTACCTTGGAATTCATAAATACGGTACAACGGGTTCCAAGGTCAATCGGGTTTTCAGCAAATAAAGCTTCTTTGGCAAAATCCTGCACACTGTAATTTAATGATTTTGCAAAAGTCTCGATAAAGGAACCGCATCCGGAAGAGCAGGCTTCATTTAACTGAACACTGTCAACGGTCTGGTTCTTAATCTTGATGCATTTCATATCCTGACCACCGATGTCTAAGATACAGTCTACATCCGGGTCAAAGAATGCCGCTGCATAGTAGTGGGCAACGGTTTCTACCTCACCGTCATCCAACATAAGGGCAGCTTTTAATAAAGCCTCTCCATAACCGGTGGAGCAGGAGTGTACAATATGTGCATCCGCCGGTAATAAGGAATAGATTTCCTTGATGGATTTGATTGCAGTAGCCAAAGGACTTCCGTTGTTGCTGCTATAGAAAGAATAGAGAAGAGAACCGTCTTCTCCTGCCAGTGCAATTTTGGTTGTGGTGGAACCGGCATCAATTCCAAGATAGCAGTTTCCTTTGTAAGTAGAAAGGTCCGCTGTCTTTACATTGTGTCCGTTATGACGGGCAGTAAAGGCGTCATAGTCAGCCTGGGTTGCAAAAAGAGGCTCCATACGGGCTACTTCAAATTCCATTTTAATATCAGAAGACAATTTGTCTAAAATATCGGATAAATCGTAAGTGACATCTTCTTTATAATTTAATGCAGAACCAATGGCTGCAAACAGATGGGAATTTTCCGGTGCAATAATGTGTTCATCATCCAGTTTTAAGGTACGGATGAAAGCTTCCTTTAATTCAGAAAGGAAGTGTAGTGGTCCACCTAAGAAAGCAACGTGACCACGGATTGGTTTTCCACAGGCAAGACCACTGATGGTCTGGTTTACGACTGCCTGGAAAATAGAAGCAGATAAGTCCTCTCTGGTAGCACCTTCATTAATCAATGGCTGGATATCGGTTTTTGCAAATACACCGCATCGTGCAGCAATCGGATAGATGGCATCATAATTTTTGGCATACTCATTCAGACCGGATGCATCTGTCTGGATCAAAGATGCCATCTGGTCAATAAAGGAACCGGTACCACCGGCACAGATACCATTCATACGCTGCTCCACATTACCACCTTCAAAATAAATAATTTTGGCATCCTCACCACCAAGCTCAATGGCAACGTCAGTCTGTGGCGCATAGTCCTGTAAGGCAGTAGATACGGAAATAACCTCCTGCACAAACGGAATGCCAAGATGTTTGGCAAGGGTAAGTCCGCCGGAACCGGTAATCATCGGTGCCAGCTTTAAATTCCCAAGCTTATCAAATGCCTTTTTTAATAAATCCGTTAAGGTTTCACGGATATTGGCAAAATGTCTTTCATAGTCTGCAAACAGCAGCTCGTTATTTTTTCCAAGAACAGCAATTTTAACGGTTGTGGAACCGATGTCTATTCCCAGTTTGTTAAGATTTTTGTTTTCCATAATAATCACCCTGTATTAGTCTGTTACTTCATATTAATAATGTGTTTCATAAATTCCAAAACAAAATCCATTATACGACAGTATTTTTCAAAAAACAATTCCTAATAAAAGAATTTATGGATTGTTTAGAAATAGTGGTGAATCTGAAATTTTTATGAAGAAGTCCTAGTGTCGTTGACAAATCTTTGGGGATACTTCTATAATAGTAGACAGATTGCAATAAACTAATTTATGAAATATGAGGTGTAATATGAATTTTTTGAATAAAATGGAGCGCAAAATTGGAAAATACGCCATCCCGAATCTGATGATTTATCTGATTGCAGCATATTGCATCGGATTTGTGATTTATACGGTAAATCCGAACTTTATGTTGATGCTGACCTTAAGCCCTTATCACATTCTGCATGGACAGGTGTGGAGACTGATTACCTGGATTCTGATGCCGACAGACACCAGAGTATTCTCACTGCTGATTATGGCGCTTCTTTATTATCAGCTTGGTTCTGCACTGGAACGGAGCTGGGGCACATTCCGTTTTAATGTTTATATTTTCGGCGGAATGTTATTTACCGTAATCGGAGCGTTTATTTTATATGGAATATATGCAGCAGCCGGAACAGGAAGCTTAGAAACAATTTCATTGATTTCAAGCCTTACTTTCACTACGAATTATATCAATCTGACCATATTCCTTGCCTTTGCGGTCATGTATCCGGAAATGCAGATTTTACTGTTCTTTATTATTCCGGTAAAAATGAAGTGGATGGCAGTGGTATATGCAGTACTGATTGCGATTAATCTGATTTTAACCAGCTGGGGCGGAAGAATTGCTATCATTATGTCTATTTTAAATTTCCTGATTTTCTTCCTGTCTACCAGAAATTACAGAAGGGTATCCCCGAAGGAAATTCACCGGAAGCAGGTATTTAAGGCTCAGATGCGGGAGCCGAGGAGAGGCGGCATGGTGACAAAGCATAAATGTGCAGTCTGCGGAAGAACCGAGCTGGATGATCCAAACCTGGAATTCCGTTTCTGCTCCAAGTGCGATGGCAATTACGAATATTGTCAGGATCATCTGTTTACCCATCAGCATATTAAGCACAGCTAGAAAAGGAAAATGCGACCGGACAACATTTTGACGGAACATTTTGACGGAACTCCAAAAATCGTTATTGATTTAGCGGACGTTTGACTTTATAATAGATATATTAGCGAAGAAACGAACCCAGGAGGAAGACAAAATGGAAAACGAAGCTGTCTCCAAGAATTTTATTGAGCAGATTATCGACAAAGATTTAGCAGAAGGACATTGCAAAACGGTGCATACCAGATTTCCACCGGAGCCAAATGGCTATTTGCATATCGGACATGCCAAATCTATTCTTTTAAATTATGGACTTGCACAGGAATATAACGGCTTATTTAATATGCGTTTTGACGATACCAATCCGACCAAAGAGCGAAGCGAATTCGTAGAGTCAATCAAAGAGGATATTAAATGGCTGGGTGCGGATTGGGGCGACAGATTGTTTTTTGCATCCAATTATTTTGATCAGATGTATGAAGCAGCTGTAAAACTGATTAAGAAAGGGAAAGCATATGTTTCTGACTTAAGCGCAGAAGAGATGCGCGAGTACCGCGGAACCTTAAAGGAGCCGGGAAAAGAAGATCCGTCAGCCGGTAGAAGTGTAGAAGAGAACTTAGAACTGTTTGAAGCAATGAAAGATGGCAGGTATGCAGACGGTGAAAAGGTATTGCGTGCCAGAATTGATATGGCTTCTCCAAATATGAATATGCGTGACCCGGTTATTTACCGTGTGGCACATATGACTCATCAGAATACAGGGGATAAATGGTGCATTTATCCGATGTATGATTTTGCACATCCAATCGAGGATGCCATTGAAGGAATTACACATTCTATCTGTACGCTGGAATTCGAAGACCATAGACCTTTATATGACTGGGTTGTCCGTGAGTTAGAGTATGAGAATCCACCAAAGCAGATTGAGTTTGCAAAATTATATCTTACCAATGTGGTAACCGGTAAGCGTTACATTAAGAAGCTGGTAGAGGAACATATTGTAGATGGATGGGATGACCCGCGTCTGGTATCCATTGCCGCTTTGAGAAGAAGAGGCTTTACACCGGAGTCTATTAAAATGTTCGTAGAGCTGTGCGGCGTTTCCAAGGCAAACAGTTCGGTAGATTATGCAATGTTAGAATATTGTATCCGTGAGGATTTGAAATTAAAACGTTCCCGCGTGATGGCAGTATTAGATCCAATTAAGGTTATTATTGACAATTATCCGGAAGATCAGATAGAATACTTTGATGTGGTCAATAATATGGAAAATGAAACTCTAGGCAGCCGTAAGGTTCCGTTTGCAAGAGAACTTTACATTGACAGAGAAGATTTCATGGAAGAACCGCCGAGAAAATATTTCCGTATGTTCCCGGGTAACGAAGTGCGTCTGATGCATGCATATTTTGTGAAATGCAACAGCTTTGTAAAAGACGAGAACGGAAAAGTGACAGAGATTCACTGTACCTATGACCCGGAATCCAGAGGCGGAAACAGCCCGGATGGAAGAAAGGTAAAAGGAACCATTCACTGGGTAGCAGCACCAACCGCAGTGAAAGCAGAAGTAAGATTATACGAGAATATTGTGGACGAAGAGTTGGGCGTATATAACGAAGACGGAAGCCTGAACTTAAATCCGAATTCTCTTACCGTATTAAAAGAGTGCTATGTAGAGCCAGGTCTTGCAGATGCAAAAGGATATGACAGCTTCCAGTTTGTACGACAGGGATATTTCTGTGTAGACGCGAAAGATTCAAAAGAAGATGCACTGGTATTTAACCGCATCGTTTCACTAAAGAGTTCTTATAAACTGCCAGCTCAGCAGTAGAGCGGAGGAATAGATATGAATTTATTTTCTGGATTGGAAAAATTCGGAATAAAGGCAACTGACAGTGCAGACCTTTATGCCGATGAGAAAGTAGCAGAAAAGAAAACAAAAGAAAAAGTAGAAACAGCTGTAGTACAGCCAAAGGAAGAGGATTTTCTTTTAGATAAGACCGTGCGCTGCCCGGTATGTGATAAAGAATTTAAGACGAAAATGGTAAAAGCCGGTAAGGTGAAGCGATTGGAGCCGGATGCAGATTTGAGACCGAGACAGCAGTATGTGGATTCTTTGAAATATGATGTGGCATCCTGCCCGAATTGCGGATATACTTCACTGAATCGTTATTTTGAACATATTACCATGGGTCAGATTAAATTGATTAAGGAACAGATTAGCCGGAATTTTCATCCGCAGGCACCATCTGACGATGCAACATGGGATTATGATAAGGCAATTGAAATGCATAAGTTATCCCTGTTTAATTCGATGGTAAAGAAAGCGAGAACTAGTGAAAAAGCATATAACTGTCTGATTCTTGCATGGTTGCTTCGCACCAAAGCAGAGGAATTAGAGACTGCCGGTAAAAAAGAAGAGGCAGCAGCCTGCAGACAGGAAGAGGAATCTTTCTATAAAGAGGCCTATGATGGCATGATGAAGGCAGTAAGTACAGAGATGTTCCCGATTTGTGGAATGGATCAGAGTACTATGGATTATCTTCTTGCAAATATGGCATTCCATTATAAGCAGTATGATATAACATCAAAATGCTTAAGCCGTGTTTTGAGTTCCGCAAGTGCAAATCGTAAGATTAAGGATAAATCCTTGGAATTAAAAGAAATTATTTTAAAAGAGCTTAAGAAAAACCGATAGGTGGATAACGGGATGAAGGAATTATGGATTGATTTACAGCCGGATTCTCCACACGCACTTTATGAGCAGATTTACGAATATATTCGTAAGGATATAGCAGACGGTAAGATTTCCCCGGGGGAAAAATTACCGTCTACTCGTTTTATGGCCAAAAATCTGCAAATCAGCAGGAGTACCGTGGAACTGGCATATGAACAGCTTACAGCAGAGGGTTATATTGAACCAAAACCCTGTGCAGGCTATTTTGTATGCGATATCAGCATGCTGTATCAGCTGAGCCGTGGACAGGAAAAGCCAGAAGAGGGAAGACTCATGGAGCGGCAGAAAAAGCAGTATGAAATCAGTTTTTCTCCATATGAGATTGACCGGAAGCATTTTCCCTATGGAATATGGTATCGGATGCATAAGAGTGTAGTGCCGGAGGATAACCCGGATTTATTGCTTTCGGGAAATCCAAAGGGAGAACTGAATCTTAGAACGGCAATCAGCCGCTATCTCTATCAGGCGAGAGGGGTAGTCTGCGATGAAAAACAGATTCTTCTTGGTGCCGGTAATGAGTATCTTCTGTTATTGTTAGCTCAGATTATGGGGCGGGATAAGAAAGTGGCAATGGAGAATTATACTTATTTGCAGGCATATTATACTTTCTGTAATATGGGATATCGGGTGCTGGCAGAAGAAATTGATGAAGATGGAATTTGTATGGAGGCTATCCGGAAAGAAAATCCGGATATGGTTTATGTCATGCCATCCCATCAGTTCCCGTTGGGAAATGTCATGCCGCTGCGAAGAAGGCTGGAACTTTTACAGTGGGCGTCTGAAGGAGAAGAACGTTATATCATAGAAGATGACCACGATAGTGAGTTCCGTTATAAAGGAAAGCCGATTCCGGCTTTGTGGGGAAATGATACCGGAGAGCATGTGATTTATATAGGAACTTTTTCAAAAAGTATTGCACCTTCTCTTCGAATCAGTTTTATGGTACTGCCCCATTCCCTGATGGAGCGGTACCACAGTTCCTGTGGTTTCTATGCCTGTACGGTGCCGCGGAACAGTCAGGAAGTATTGTGCCATTTTATGGAAGAAGGGCATTTTGAACGGCATCTGAACCGTATGCGTAATAACTATAAGAATAAGCATGATACTTTTATGCGTCTTTTAAAGCAGGAAGACTGGGTCTGCCGCATTTACGGTGATAATGCCGGCCTGCATGTATTGGTAGAACTGGATGTGAAGTGGAAGGAAGAAGAAGTGGTAGAGCAGGCGAGAGAGCAGCATATTGAAATTCATGGACTGGGTGAATATGTGATTCAAAGGCCAAAGGAAAAGAAAGTTCCGACACTGGTGCTTGGATATGGTAATCTGACAGAAGATGAAATGGAACAGGGTCTTGCTGTATTAAGAGAGATTCTGGATAAATAAAAAAGACATTACATATCGGCGGCTGTCGAATGTAATGCCTTTTTTACATTCTATATTGCGTTAGAAAATTCTATTTCTGGTTATTTTTTTCTAATTCCTGCATTTTCATAGCACGAACTTTTAATGGAAGACCAAACAGTGTGATGAATCCATCTGCATCATGGTGATCATAAAGGTCTCCGGTTGTAAAGCTTGCCAGTGACTCACTGTAGAGAGAGTATGGAGAAGTTGTTCCGGCTTTGATGATGTTTCCTTTGTAGAGCTTGAATTTTACTTCACCGGTTACATATTCCTGGGTAGACTCAACGAATGCCTGAACTGCTTCACGTAAAGGTGTGAACCATTTTCCTTCGTAAACAATCTGAGCCATACGATTGCCCATATCTTTTTTTACATCCATAGTAGCACGGTCTAATACGAGTTCCTCTAACTGACGATGTGCTTCCATCAGGATAGTTCCGCCAGGAGTTTCATATACACCACGGGATTTCATACCAACAACACGGTTTTCTACGATATCGATGATACCAATTCCATGTTTGCCGCCTAAACGGTTTAATTCACGGATGATATCGGAAACTTTCATTTTCTTTCCATTAACAGCAGTAGGAACACCTTTTTCAAAGGTCATGGTTACGTATTCACCCTCATCCGGAGCTTTTTCCGGAGAAACACCAAGAACTAAAAGGTGGTCATAGTTTGGCTCATTTGCAGGATCCTCTAACTCAAGACCTTCGTGGCTGATGTGCCATAAGTTACGGTCACGGCTGTAGCTCTGGTCAGTAGAGAATGGAAGATGAATGCCATGTGCTTTGCAGTATTCAATTTCGGATTCACGGGAATCCATTTTCCATTTGTCATCACGCCAAGGAGCAATAATTTTAATATCAGGAGCAAGTGCTTTGATAGAAAGCTCGAAACGAATCTGGTCATTTCCCTTACCGGTTGCACCGTGGCAGATAGCAACAGCATTTTCTTTTCGTGCAATTTCAACTAATTTCTTGGCAATACCAGGACGAGCCATAGAAGTTCCTAAGAGATATTTGTTCTCATATACGGCATCTGCCTGAACACATGGAACAATATAGTCATCACAGAATTCATCTGTAATATCTTCAATATATAATTTGGTTGCACCGGATAATTTTGCTCTTTCATCAAGGCCATCCAGCTCTTCACCCTGTCCGCAGTCAACGCAGCAGCAGATTACTTCATAATCATAATTTTCTTTTAACCATGGGATGATAGCGGTTGTATCAAGTCCACCAGAGTACGCTAAAACAACTTTTTCTTTCATAATAATAGGTATCCTTTCTTCAGATGTTTTTTAACTAGGACTAATATACAACAAAAAAATTAAATACGCAAGCGAAAAAATATACATAATATACTTATAAAAATGCATAATTATATACAAAGGGTACATATTTATGTATAAAAAACGGATAATATATTAATAAAAGAAGACTTATAGAATCACAAATTAACTGAAAAAGCGTGAAAACAGAAAATAATACTTGCATAATGTATAAAACGAATGTATAATTATGCACTGTAAATGGCATGCAGATTTCGTGTGTGCCATAATCTTAAGAAGAAAGAAGATGTAAAAATGATTAAAGCAGGAATTATCGGAGCAACCGGATATGCAGGAGCAGAACTGGTAAGGATTCTTATGGGACATCCTTCCGTAGAGATTAAGTGGTATGGCTCCAGAAGTTATATAGATAAGAAGTATGCAGATGTTTATCGTAATATGTTTGAAATCGTAGAGGATACCTGTCTCGATGATAATATAGAAGAGCTGGCAAAGCAGGTAGATGTTATCTTTACAGCAACACCGCAGGGTTTCCTTGGCTCTGTATTGAATGAGAAGATTTTATCCGAGACAAAGGTAATTGATTTGAGCGCAGATTACCGTATTAAAGATGTGGCTACTTATGAAAAATGGTATAAAATTGAGCATAAGAGTCCACAGTTTATTGAAGAAGCCGTTTACGGACTTTGCGAAATCAATCGTGAAAAGGTGAAAAATGCAAGACTGGTAGCCAACCCGGGATGCTATACCACCTGTTCTATTTTAACCGCATATCCGTTGGTAAAAGAGGGACTGATTGATGCCAATACATTGATTGTGGATGCAAAGAGCGGTACTTCCGGTGCAGGACGTGGAGCAAAGGTCAATAATCTGTTCTGTGAAGTAAATGAAAATATGAAGGCATATGGCGTGGCAACCCACAGACACACACCGGAAATTGAAGAACAGTTAGGTTATGCAGCCGGAAAAGAGATTACCATCAGCTTTACACCACATCTTGTTCCGATGAACCGTGGTATCTTAGCAACAGAGTACGCATCACTGGTAAAGAAAGCAGACGGAAGTTATCCATCCAAAGAAGAGATTCGTGCAGCTTATGAAAAATATTATAAGAACGAGAAATTCGTCAGGGTATTAGAGGATGGTGTGTGCCCGGAAACCAAATGGGTAGAAGGAAGCAACTATGTAGATGTGAACTTTGTAGTAGATGAGCGTACCGGAAGAGTGATTATGATGGGTGCGCTGGATAATCTGGTAAAAGGAGCAGCCGGTCAGGCGGTTCAGAATATGAATTTATTATTTGGATTAAAGGAATCGGAAGGTCTCGAACTGGTACCGATGTTCCCGTAAACAGGAGAGAATATGGCAGAAGCTACATATATATTAAGAACAATGAAAGAAGACGATTTTAATGAAGTCCATGCACTCTGGATGAGTATTCACGGATTTGGTATCCGGAGCATTGATGATTCGGAAGAAAATGTGAAACGTTTTATCCGAAGAAATCCGGACACCAGTATCGTGGCATGTATGGATGGAAAAATCGTAGGAGCTATTCTTTGCGGACAGGATGGAAGAAGAGGATGCTTTTATCATGTATGCGTCCATGAGGATTACCGGAAACATGGTATTGGAAAAGCAATGGCAATGATGGCAATGGAAGCATTGAAAAAAGAAGGCATCAACAAAGTAAATCTGGTGGCATTTACCAGTAATGAGCTGGGTAATGGATTCTGGAAGAATATGGGCTGGACATTCCGGAAGGATATGAATTATTATGAATTTGATTTGAATCCGGAAAATGTAACTGTATTTAATCCATAAATAAATTCGGAAAGCAGGACAGGAGGTATATTATGAAAAAAGTAGAAGGCGGCGTTACCGCAGCAGAAGGTTTTCAGGCTGCATCCACAGCAGCAGGTATTAAGTATAAAGACAGAACAGATATGGCAATGATTTATTCCACAGAGCCATGTGCAGTTGCCGGAACATTTACCACGAATGTCGTAAAGGCAGCACCGGTAAAATGGGATAAGGACATTGTAAAGAACAGTGCATTTGCACAGGCAGTTGTAGTAAATGCCGGAATTGCCAATGCATGTACCGGAACAGAAGGATTAGGATATTGCAAAGATACCGCAAAGAAAACTTCAGAGTTAATGGATATCCCAGAGGATGCAGTTCTTGTGGCATCCACAGGAGTGATTGGAAAACAGCTTCCGATTGACCGTATCTGTGCCGGTGTGGAACAAATGAGTAAAAAATTAAGTGGTGATTTAACTAGTGGACATAATGCAGCACTTGCTATTATGACAACAGATACCCATGAGAAAGAGGCTGCAGTGGAGGTAGAACTTTCCGGTAAGAAGGTTACCATCGGTGGAATGTGTAAAGGCTCTGGCATGATTCATCCGAATATGTGTACCATGTTAAGCTTTATCACAACAGATGCGGCAATTTCAAAAGAAATGTTGCAGGAAGCACTGAGCAGTACCGTAACAGATACTTATAACATGATTTCCGTAGATGGAGATACTTCCACCAACGACACCTGCCTGGTACTGGCAAATGGCCTTGCAGGCAATGAAAAAATCAAAGAGAAGAATGAAGATTACGAAACATTCTGTGAGGCACTTTATTATGTCAATGAAGCACTGGCTAAGATGATGGCAGGAGATGGCGAAGGCGCAACTGCTTTATTTGAAGTAAAAGTAGTGCATGCGGCATCCAAAGAAGATGCGGTTATCTTAAGCAAATCCGTAGTAACATCAAGCCTTACCAAGGCTGCAATCTTTGGACATGATGCTAACTGGGGAAGAATCCTATGTGCATTGGGCTATTCCGGCGTGGAATTTGATCCGGAGCAGGTTGACCTTTACTTTGAAAGTGCAGCCGGCAAGCTGATGATTATCAAAGATGGTGTTGCCGTAGATTATTCCGAGGAAGAGGCAACTAAGATTTTATCTGAAAAAGAAGTAACTGCCATTGCAGATATGAAGATGGGTGAAGCCTGTGCAACAGCATGGGGCTGTGATTTGACCTATGATTATATTAAAATAAATGCGGATTATCGTTCTTAAAAAAGATTTGATTGAAAAAATATACGAAAAAAGACTTTTTAAGAAAAGGAAAGAGGATTGGACAGATGGAAGAAAACAGTATGCAGGAAATATTGAAAAAAGCTGAGGTATTAATTGAGGCATTGCCATATATCCAGCGTTTCAACCGCAAAATTATCGTAGTAAAATACGGCGGAAGTGCAATGGTAGATGAAGAGTTAAAGCAGAGCGTTATCCAGGATGTAACTCTTTTAAAACTGGTTGGTTTCAAACCGATTATCGTTCATGGTGGCGGTAAGGAAATCAGCAAATGGGTTGCAAAAGCCGGAATGGAGCCGGAATTTATCAATGGACTTCGTAAAACCGATGCACCTACCATGGAAATTGCAGAGATGGTTCTTGGAAAAGTCAATAAATCACTGGTTCAGATGGTAGAAAAGCTTGGCGTGAATGCAGTAGGTATCAGCGGTAAAGATGGTGGACTGCTGAAGGTAAATAAGAAATTGTCTAATGGACAGGATATCGGATATGTGGGTGAAGTCAAGGAAGTAAATCCAAAGATTTTATATGACCTTCTCGAAAAAGATTTCCTGCCGATTATCTGCCCGGTAGGTCTTGATGATAATTATGATACTTACAATATCAATGCGGACGATGCAGCGTGTGCAATTGCCCGTGCCGTACAGGCAGAAAAACTTGCATTTCTTACAGATATTGAAGGTGTATACAAAGATCCGGATGATAAATCTACACTGATTTCCGAACTTAAGATTTCAGATGCACACAAGCTGATTGAAGATGGTTATATTGGCGGCGGAATGCTTCCAAAATTAAATAACTGTATTGATGCCATTGAAAACGGTGTGTCCAGAGTACATATCTTAGATGGTAGAATTGCACATTGTCTGTTACTGGAAATCTTTACAAACCGAGGAATCGGAACAGCAATTTTAGGAGATGCGGAGGAAAAGTTTTATCATGAATAAACAGGAATATATGGATTGTGAAGATAAAGCATTATTACATACTTATAATCGTTTCCCACTGGTATTAGATCATGGTGAGGGCGTATATCTTTATGATACCGATGGAAAGAAGTATCTTGATTTTGCGGCAGGTATTGCGGTAGAAGCGTTAGGATACAGTAATGAAGCATATAAGCAGGCATTGAAGGATCAGATTGATAAAATTACACATACTTCAAATCTTTATTATAATGTCCCGATTATGGAAGCTGCAGAGAAATTCTTAAAAGTTTCCAAAATGGACAGGGTTTTCTTCACCAACAGTGGAGCAGAAGCCATTGAAGGAGCAATTAAGGCAGCAAAAAAATATGCCTATACCAGAGATGGTCATGCAGACCATGAGATTATTGCCATGAACCATTCCTTCCATGGAAGAACCTTGGGAGCATTATCAGTAACCGGAAATGCCCATTACAGAGAACCGTTTGAGCCACTCTGTGGTGGTGTGAAATTTGCAGATTTTAATGATATTGAAAGTGTAAAAGCACAGGTAACAGAAAAAACATGTGCCATTATCTTTGAAACCGTGCAGGGAGAAGGCGGTATTTATCCGGCAGAGGAATCCTTTATGAAAGAGATTTCTGCACTCTGCAAAGAGAAAGATATTCTTCTTATTTTAGATGAAATCCAGTGTGGAATGGGAAGAACCGGAGAAATGTTTGCATGGCAGCATTATGGAATCAAACCGGATATTATGACCAGTGCCAAGGCATTGGGCTGTGGAGTGCCGGTAGGAGCTTCTGCCATGACAGAACGTGTGGCAGAGAAATCCTTGGCACCGGGTGACCATGGAACCACATATGGAGGTAATCCGTTTGTCGGAGCAGCGGTCAGTAAGGTAATGGACTTATTTGAAGAATTAAAGCTTACAGACCATGTAAAAGAAATCGCAGTTTATCTGGAAAGCGAACTGGATAAGCTGGTAGAAGAATATGATTTTATTACAGCCCGCCGTGGTATGGGACTGATGCAGGGGCTTGTAAGCACAAAACCAGTTGGAACCATCGCAGCAGAAGCATTAAAAGAAGGTTTAATTATTATAACAGCCGGCGCAGATGTAATCCGTATGGTGCCGCCACTTGTGATTGAAAAAGAGCATGTGGATGAAATGATAACGAAACTGAAAAACGTACTGGATCGTATGTAGGCAGGGTATATGAAAAAGAAAACAAAGGAAATCATAGAAACAACAACGCTGGCAGTGGGAGTTATCCTGCTGTCAGCGGCTGCTTTTTACAGCAGCAAAGAAACCGGGAAAACAGAGTTAAAAACAGACAGAAAAGAGCAGATAACATCTGAGCAGGAAACAAAAGAAGCATATGAAGCAGCGCAAAAGGAGCTATCCTTTTGGTACAGCGATGCAGACTGCAGGAATTATTTTGAACAGTGTGCAGTGGATTATTATGCCAAAACCGGTATCGCAGTGGGAATCCGTTATGTAGATGAGGAATCTTATCTTGAACAGATTTATGATGCAACGATGACGGAAGAAGACTATCCGGATTTGTATCTTGCCTGGAATGATGCAAAAGACAAGGCGTATTTATATGGTGTTGCAACGGAAGAAGAATACCCATTGTTTTTTGATACACTGGTGATGGTATATCAGAAAGAGAATTTCCTGGAAGCACCGGAGAGTATTTCGGAAATTTTAGACTATGGACAGAATAACCTTTTAGGAGAAGGTGTAGGAAATCTGCTGGAATGGAATGTGGCAGATGGATTTTATGATTATCCATTTGTGGGGACTGAAGTGGAATGGAATGAGACGGACTATACCCTTTTGACGACATATGGAGAAAAATATAATGATGAATTAACTTTCTTTAAAAACCTTTCAGAAACTGTGGGGATTGATACGGATGAAATTGACAGAAATCAGGTGGTGGAGAATTTTAATCAGGGAGCATCTTTGTGTGCAATCATTGATTCTGATGATTTAAATAAGATGACAGCAGAAAATTATGGCGTTTGCGGGCTGCCGATGTTAGACGATACCACACCGATGCAGGGGGTTGCCAGAACGGGGATCCTTTTGGTAAATGAATTTTCGGGGGAAAAAGATATGGCGTCTGATTTTGCTGCTTTTATAGAAAAAGAAGAAGTGGATACCCTGCATGCAATGACTGGTCATATTTCTACAGATGAAGGTGCCAGCCGGGATGAAACAGAACAGGCAGCTTTTATGCAGTATCAGAACAGCCAGCTGGTACCGGATGCTGCAAATGCAGGTGAGTTCTGGTCAGAATTTACAAGGCAGATGAAGGCATTGTGGAATGGTGGAAGCCTGCCACAGGAATAATTTGAAAATACTACTTGTATAAAGGGCAAATTTTCGTTAAAATAGAAAACAGTAAGCATTAGGGGACTTTCTTGCATAACAGAATTTATGTAAGGGAGTGATACAGATGAAAAAAGTCGGGTTATTAGCTCTGGCTTTATATTGTGGGATTATATATACGGCATGTGGAAAAGAAGATACCGTATATTTTGAGCCGGATACGCAAATGGAGAGTGAAGAGGTTACAGAAGCTGTCTTATGCCCGCCGGCTTCTTGTTATGTATATGTCTGTGGTGAGGTAGTGCACCCGGGAGTATATGAAGTGGAAGATGGAGCCAGAATCTGCGATGTATTGGAGCTGGCAGGAGGTTTTAACGAGGCTGCAGCAAAAGAGGCACTCAATCAGGCAGAACCGGTTGTTGACGGACAGATGATAAAGGTGCCGGATCAGGAAACTTACCTTTTGCAGCAGACAGGGAGTGCTGATTCGGCAGCAGAGCCGGAGGATGGCAGAATCAATCTGAATACTGCATCAAAGGAACAGCTTATGACACTTTCCGGAATTGGAGAATCAAAAGCTGAGACAATTATTTCTTACCGGGAAAAAAATGGCGCATTTCAGACTATTGAAGATTTAATGAATATTCCCGGAATTAAAAATGGCGTTTTTGAAAAAATAAAAGATAATATAAGGGTTAACTGAGGTGTAAAATGGCAAAAAAAGTTCTGGTTGTGGACGACGAAAAATTAATAGTGAAAGGAATCCGTTTTTCATTGGAACAGGATGGAATGGAAGTAACCTGTGCGTATGATGGTGAAGAGGCACTGCATCTGGCACAGGAGAATAAGTTTGATATGATTTTACTGGATATCATGCTTCCGAAGATGGATGGATTTGAAGTGTGTCAGGCAATCCGGGAGTTTTCTAATATGCCAATTGTCATGCTGACAGCAAAAGGCGATGATATGGATAAAATCTTAGGACTGGAATATGGTGCAGATGATTATATTACCAAGCCGTTTAATATTCTTGAGGTGAAAGCCAGAATCAAAGCAATTATGCGAAGAACTGCTGCCAGTGAACCGAAGGAAGAAAATTCCAAAGTGATAGAGAGCGGCGATTTAAAATTAGACTGTGAGAGCCGCAGACTGTTTGTCCAGGGAAGAGAGATTAATCTGACAGCCAAGGAATTTGACTTGTTAGAGCTTCTTGTTATGAATCCGAATAAGGTATACAGCCGTGAGAATCTGCTGAATCTGGTATGGGGTTATGAATATCCGGGCGATGTCAGAACGGTGGATGTTCATGTGCGTAGACTGCGTGAGAAGATTGAACCGAATCCGAGTGAGCCAAAATATGTGCATACGAAATGGGGTGTAGGTTATTTCTATCAGAAATAACAGCGATATAGCAGAGGATGAAGGTACAGACTTATGAATAGAAAAAAAGGTATTCGCAATTTTTTGAAAAGCATGAAATTCCGGCTGATTTGTCTTTTTATGCTGATTGGTATTTTGACCGGAATTTTAATCCGGACCGGAATTTTAACTGCGTATGAGAAACATGCGGTTTCTAACCGGAGTGTAGATGTAATTGGTCAGGCAAAGATTCTTGCAAACCAGATGGTCTCCACAGATTATATCAATGGAGCGGAGTCGGAAAGCATCACTTCACAGCTGCAGCAGATGTCACGTGTTTATGATGGAAGAATTCTTGTGATAGATTCTTCTTTTCATATTATAAAAGATACTTATGATCTGGATACCGATAAAACAATTATTTCAGAAGAAGTCATAAAGTCATTCCGCGGTGAGGATTCTATGAATTATGATGTGGATAATCATTATGTGGAAATGACTATTCCGCTGACTACAGATAACGTAGAGTCAGGGGAGAAGAGTATTATCGGAGTGCTTCTTATCAGTGTTTCGACAGATAGTATTCTTGCCAATCTGGAATATATGAGAAATGCTGCATTAGTGCTTCAGATTTTCGGGGCAGTTTTTCTGTTTGCAGTCAGCGTATTTTTATCCGTTCGTCTGACAAACCCGTTGAAGAATATGGCATCCTCTATTGCTGAGATTCAGAATGGATATGGAACCAGTGATGGGGAGCTGATGATTAAGGATTATTCTGAAACAGTTCAGATTTCGGAAAAATTTAATAAACTTTATAGCAGAATGAAGATGCTGGATGACTCCAGACAGGAATTTGTGTCCAATGTGTCCCATGAGCTGAAAACACCGCTTACTTCTATGAAGGTACTGGCAGACTCACTGAATGGACAGGAAGATGTTCCGGTAGAACTGTATCGTGAATTTATGTTAGACATTGGAAATGAAATTGAACGTGAAAATAAAATTATTAATGATTTGCTCTCGCTGGTTAAGATGGACAAGTCTGCATCAGATTTGAATATCACGTCAGTTAACATCAATGAGATGCTGGATTTAATTTTAAAGAGATTAAAACCGATTGCGGAAAAACAGCATGTAGATCTGGTGTTGGAAAGTTTCCGGCCTGTTACAGCAGAAATTGATGAGGTAAAGCTGACGCTTGCCATTACCAATCTGGTGGAAAATGCAATCAAATACAATAAGGAAGACGGTTGGGTACATGTGTCCCTGAATGCAGATTATCAGTATTTCTATCTTAAGGTAGAGGATTCCGGCATCGGTATTCCGGAGGATTCCTTAGAGCATATTTATGAAAGATTCTATCGCGTAGACAAGTCCCATTCCAGAGAAATAGGTGGAACCGGACTTGGACTTGCCATTACAAGAAATGCAATATTAATGCACCGTGGTGCAATTAAGGTATTTAGTACAGAGGGTGAGGGAACGCTCTTTACTGTGCGGATTCCGCTGAATTACATTGCCTAGGAGGTCTGGCATGAAGAAAATTGCAGGATGGCTGAGTTTTATCCTTCTGGTATCGCTGTTCACAGGGTGTGGCAGACAGGAGACAGATGACCCGGCGTATTATATTTATTATCTGAATAAAGAAAAAACAAAAGTGGTAGAGCAGCCATATGATTTAAAAGAGGGCAAGACAGAGGACATGATATCCACTCTTTTAGATGCGTTGTGCACCAATACGGATAGCGTGGAGTATCAGAAACCGGTTCCTGGTGATGTTACAATTACAGACTGGTCACTGGAAAGCAATCAGCTGTTTCTTTACTTTAATGATAATTATTCCAAAATGCAGTCTACGGATGAGGTGTTGTGCCGGGCAGCAGTGGTAAAGACACTGGTACAGCTTCCGGATGTAAAATATGTATCTTTTTATGTGGGAGATGCACCGTTGGCAGACAGCCGGGATAATGTAATCGGACTGATGACAGAAGAAAGCTTTGTTGAGAATCCGGGAAAACAGATTAATTCCATTCAGACAACAACATTACATTTATATTATGCAAATGCTGATGGAAACGGACTGGTAGAATGCGAAAAAGAAGTACAGTATAGCAGTAACATTTCCTTGGAAAAACTGATTATGGAGAATCTTTTAAAGGGACCGGATGATAAGAATTTGAAAGCACCACTTCCGGAAGGAACAAATCTTGTCAATGTTACGACAACCAATGGAATCTGCTATGTTACATTAGATGAGGCGTTCCTGAATCAGAATTATGAAATACAGGAGCCAATTGTCATTTATTCTATTGTAGACTCTTTATCGGAGATTTCAACCATTAGTAAGGTGCAGATTTCTGTAAATGGAAAGACCAGCGGTGTTTACCGGGATAGTTTTGCATTAGACCAGCTTTATGAACGGAACCTTGACTATGTGGTAAGTGCAGATGAGAACGAGACGGTATCTACAGAAGCACAAACAGAAGAGACACCTTAGTAGAAGGTCTTAAGAAGAAGTATCTTATATGTAACATATCTTATAAGCAACATATTAAGAAGAAACATCTTAGAAAAATATTTAGGAGGGGTTATATCGAAATTATAAAACGCCCCTTATGCTATGGAACGATATTGTTCCTGTGTGGTATTATTGTCTGCCTGTCTGTTCCGACGGTCATAAAAGTTATCATTATCAGTTTTGTGGCAGGGTGTCAGATGTATCTGCTGTATGCCCTGCGGCAAAGAAAACGGAGGGTATACCGGTTTACAGCAGTACTTGGAATAGGATTTTTTCTGCTGGGAATTGCAAGAATCTGGTATATGCAGCAGCAAAGCTATACCATTGAGACGATTTTAAAAGAGCAGGAGACCAGCCTTTCTGTAGAAACAGATGCTTCCAGAGGCTGGCAGACGGAAAATGAAAAGACAATTTTACAGGGGAAGATAGAGAAAAAAGAACGAAAAAACAATCAGACAAGATTATATCTTAATCATGTTTTCTTACGGATTGGAGATAAAACCTATAAAACCAATTCTGTCCTGGTTCGACTGAAGCAGGAACCATCTGACCAATCGTGTCGTATTGGAACAACCATTGTATTAGAAGGAAATATCCGACAACTGAATCGCGCTGCCAATGATGGTAATTATGATGAATTTCAATATTATCACAGTCTGAATATGGATTATCATTTTGATGCCGAAAGGATTTGTGGCGAATATGGAAGAGAAGATGTACTGGCAGAGAAATTATTTATAATAAAAGAAAAATTAAAAAAAGATTATATAAATAATTTATCGAAAAGAAATGCTGGGATTCTTGGAACAATGCTTTTAGGAGATAAAGAACTTTTGGAAAAGGAAGTTTCAACAGTCTTTCAACAGGCAGGAGCCAGCCATGTGCTGGTAATCAGTGGAATGCATATTTCCTGCATTGGACTGTTCTGTTATGGACTTCTTAGAAAAAAAGGAAATTCTCTTTGTGCCTGTACGGCAGCGGTTGTATTTTTGTTCTGTTATGTGAAAATGACCGGGATGGGAATATCTGCTATCCGGGCATGGATTATGTTTGCACTTCTTATGGCAGCAAAGCTGTCCGGGCGAAGCTATGATAGCAGAACCGCTCTTTCTGTGGCAGTGCTGGTGCTTTTATGGAAAAACCCGTATCTGGTTGAAAATGCAGGACTCCAGTTTTCGGTAGCTGCAATTCTTGGTGTGGTAGTAGTGGCAAAATGTATTGGACAGTTGTTTCCAAGGGAGCAAAAACAGCAAACACAGGAACGGAAAACAGGCGATAAGGCGGCAAATAAAATACGGGAAATATGGAAACGGCAAATCCGGCAGAACTTTTTAGTTTCGCTTTCCGTTCAACTTACAACACTTCCACTGGTGGCATACTATTATTATGAAGTGCCGGTCTATGCTTTGCTTCTGAATCTGTTGATAGTTTCTTTGTTGAGTGTAGTTTTAATAAACGGGATAGCTGTAACATTGCTCATGTGTATGGGAAAAATTGTTGTAGGAAGACTGTTTGCGGGACCGGTAATCATGATGTTGGAATTATTGCTGGACGGAATTTATGTTGGAGTCAGCTGGTGCAGCCGGCTCCCGGGAGCTACGAAGATAGTAGGACAGTGGCCGATACAGCGCATCATATTCTATTATCTGATGCTTGCAGCCGCCTGCTTGCTGATAAAAAAACGGACAAAGAAAAGCGGAAACAGAGATGGGAATAGAAATACAAATACAAATATACTCCTTAGAAAGTTTACGATTGTTTTGATTGGAAGCGTGGTGTTACTTCTGGTTCTTCGTCCGGTAAAGAGTAATCATCTTATGGCAGTTCTTGATGTGGGGCAGGGAGATGGCATCTATGTACGACTGGGGGAAGATACCAATCTTTTTTTGGATGGCGGAAGCACTGATGTGTCTAAGGTGGGAACGTATCGGATTTTGCCATTTCTAAAAAGCAATGGAATCACGAAGATAGATTATTGGTTTATAAGCCATTATGACGAAGACCATGTGAACGGATTGTTAGAAGTTCTTGAGACGGAGTATTCTGTTGAAAATATTATATTGCCTGGAAAACAGCCGGATGTAAAGAATTATCAGAGCATATGTGCACTGGCAGAGCAGAGAAACATTCCAATCTTATATATGAAAGAAGGAGATTGCATAAGAAGTGGCGAGGATACCATAAGCTGCCTCCTTCCGGACGGAGAGTATCAGGCAGAGGATGAGAATGGAAAATCCATGATATTGCTCTATCAGACGAAATATATTTCCGGGATATTTACCGGAGATGCCGGAGAAGCAGAAGAAAATTGGCTCTTAGAAAAGCAGCGGTTGTGGAAAGTAGATTTTCTTAAAGTAGGACATCATGGCTCAAAGTATTCCTCGACAGAAAAATTTTTAAAAGCACTTTCGCCGGAACTGGCATTGATTTCCTGTGGGGAAAACAACCGATATGGACACCCTCATCAGGAGACTATAAATCGATTAAAAGAAGCTTCGGCAGAAATTTTTGATACGATGGAAGGCGGTCAGATTTCACTGGAAGAGGAAAAGGGAAAGATCACAATTCAAAGCTTTCGGTAAGTATGCTTTGATAAAGAAGTAAAAATATAGTATAATATCCTTTATGAAAACAATAGATAATGACATTAAAATGGGACAATTAAAAAACGTATATCTTTTATATGGAACGGAAGACTATCTGAAACGGCAGTATCGTGATAAGCTAAAACATGCACTGGTAGAGCCGGATGATACGATGAATTTTTCGGCATATGAGGGAAAGGATATTAATCCAAAGGAACTGATTGATTTATCGGAGACACTGCCATTCTTTAAAGAAAAGCGTATGATTCTGGTGGAAAACAGTGGCTTCTTTAAAAACAGCTGTGATGACCTGGCAGAATATATGAGCCAGGTGCCGGAATCCACCTGCTTTGTTTTTGTGGAAGAAGAAGTGGATAAGCGTTCCAAATTATTTAAAGCGGCATCCAGGGCTGGAAGTGCCGTAGAATTTGAGACCCCGAAGGAAGATATGCTGATTCGCTGGATACTGGGCAGAATCCAGCGGGAAGGGAAGAAAATTACCCAGTCCGTGATGCAGCTTTTCCTGTCAAAGACCGGTTCCGATATGGAAAATATTGATAAGGAATTAGAAAAGCTTATCTGTTATACATTGGATAAGACAGAGATTTCTGCGGCAGATGTAGAGGCAATCTGTACCGGACAGACGGAAAATAAAATCTTTGAAATGATTGATGCCATCTCTGCTAAGAATCAGAAGAAGGCTTTGGACTTATATTACGATTTACTGGCATTAAAGGAAGCACCCATGCGGATTTTATTCCTGATTGCAAGACAGTTCCAGAATCTGCTTTTGATAAAAAGCATGTCAGCAAAAGGATATCCTGCTGTCAGTATTGCAAAGACTGCAGGGATGCCAAGCTTTGCAGTGCAGAAGAATCTTCGGCAGGCAGGAGCTTTTAAAATAAATCAGTTAAAGGATGCAATTGAAGACTGCGGACAGGCAGAAGAGGATGTCAAGACGGGAAGAATGGCAGACCAGTTAGCCGTAGAACTTCTGATTGTAAAATACAGTGCATAAAAAAAGAACGTTTCGAATGACGGTACGAAACGTTCTTTTTTATAATCGTTTATAATCTATGCTCTTCCGGCAATTATGCCATTTTGTTCACAGCTTTGTTTAAGCGTGAAATCTTTCTGGAAGAAGTGTTCTTGTGATAAACACCCTTAGTAGCAGCTTTGTTGATTTCAGATGTTGCAGCAACTAATGCAGCAGCAGCAGCCTCTTTATCGTTTGCAGCGATTGCAGCGTCTACTTTCTTAATAGATGTTTTAACTTTTGATCTAATAGCCTTGTTTCTATCAGCTTTGGTCTGATTTACAAGAATTCTTTTCTTAGCAGATTTAATGTTAGCCAACCTGTACACCTCCAATATGATTGTTTTATTGTTTTTGGTTGTTTCATTAAAGCCGGACACGGACGTTCTAATGTAAACATACTATGATAGTTTATCCCACATATTTACATCTGTCAATACATATTTGGAGAAAAAATGTAAAAAATAATAAAGAAAATTTATTTGGAAAAATTATTTACAGGAAGTGAAGCTATGTTTCAGGTAAGAACAGACCTCGCATTAGAGACGAGAGAAAAATTTGATGAAGATCATATTGAAGTAAAGGGAGTACGGGTGGATGAGGAAAGAATTTCACCGGAAATCATGATTACAAGGGTATTTATTGACACAGAAAACGGAGCAAAGGCAATGAAAAAACCGAAGGGAACATATATTACCATTGAGGCTTCGGACATGATGGAAGAAGATGAGGATTATCACAGAGAAGTGTCCGGGCAGCTGGCAAAAGTGATTGAAACCATGCTGCCGGGGAAAAAAGAAGAACTCAAGATATTGGTAGTGGGTCTTGGCAACCGGGAAGTGACACCGGATGCATTAGGACCTTATGTAGTAGATAATATGATGATTACCAGGCACATTATCAAGGAATATGGACAATATGCCTTTGGAAATAAGGCGACGAGCCAGATAAGCGGAATTGTGCCGGGCGTAATGGCACAGACCGGCATGGAATCAGGAGAGATTGTCCGGGGAGTCATTGAAGAGACGAAACCGGATATTGTAATGGTGGTGGATGCACTGGCGGCCCGCAGCGTGAAGCGTCTGAACCGTACCATCCAGATTACGGATACCGGAATCAATCCCGGTTCCGGTGTGGGCAATCACAGGCACGCCATTAATAAAGAAAGCATGGGAATTCCGGTAATTGCCATAGGAATTCCTACCGTAGTAGATGCCGCAACGATAGTTTCGGATACCATGAGTGACTTAATCGGAGCCATGCGGGAGTCAGCGCAGCTAAAAAGCGTGGGAAATGGGCTGGCAGGTCTGGATGAAATTGAAAAGCATGAGCTGGCAAGAGAACTTTTATCTCCACATTTGAATGCAATGTTTGTAACCCCAAAAGATATTGATGAAGCGGTAAAAAGGCTGAGCTATACCATATCAGAGGGACTGAATCTGGCATTCTCCCGGTTCTAAAGGGACAGAAGCTGCATAGAATATAGTGTTTGCTATGGCAGAACAGGAGGTGCTGGCAGCATGAGAGTCTATGGGCAAAGATATCAGGGAAAAACGGAACTGGTCAGGAAACGAAAAAAATGGTACAGGCAGTCTGCTATTGCACTTTTTCTGTTGTATGCATTTTTTCTTATGGTGAAAGCGGGAACCGGAAGGGAAACACTGGCAAAACGTTTTTTTTCTTATATACAAAATGAGATATCCATGTCCATGACCAGACAGTATATTCCGACTGTTGCCTATATGGCAGAGGGCAGGCAGGAACAGACACTGAGTGATTTTTTGCTGGAAAAAGTGACAGACCAGATACCACTTATCGGATATGCAGATACCATAAGGACTTATGATACGACAATTGAGAGCAGCCTTTCAGAAGAAGAGATTGTTGCACTGGAAGGAAAGGATGAAGCGGAAGTAGAGGCTAAGCAGATGGCGGAGGCAGCCAGCAGAGAGAATCAGGACTGCATAGTGGCAGAAATGGAGCAGGAAAATGCGCAGGCAGGAGCAGATGCGGCAGCAGAAGCGGCAGCAGAAGCGGCAGAGCAGCCGGCAGCCCCGGATAATACAGCAGTCAGCTCTCAGCCGTTGGTGGAGATTCCAAGAGAAAAATTAAATGATTTTGATTATCTGATTCAGAATTTTTATCAGGTGGACAATACAACAACCATCAATAGCAGTCAGTTAAATGCAGAAGAATTGTTAAATATGGATTTAACCATAAAAACGCCGGCAGACCAGCCGCAGATTCTGATTTACCATACCCATTCCCAGGAAATGTTTGCAGATTCCGACCCAAATGATGTAATGACGGGCGTTATGGGAACAGGGGAATATCTTACCAGCCTGTTACAGGAAAAATATGGATTTCAGGTCATGCATCATATGGGACAGTATGATGTGGGAGACAGAGATCACGCCTATGCCAATGCGGAGGGGCCCATTGAGCAGCTGTTAGCAGAGAATCCGAGCATAGAAGTGGTAATAGATTTACATCGTGATGCAGTGGATAAGCATATGGTGCGGGAGGTAAACGGGGTGCAGATGGCACCGATTATGTTCTTTAACGGACTGAGCCGGACAAAGGCGTTAGGAGATATTTCTTATCTCAATAATCCAAACCTTACCGGGAATCTTGCTTTTTCCCTGCAGATGCAGATTGCAGCGGCGGAGTATTATCCGAATCTTACCCGCCCGATTTATTTAAAAGGATACCGGTATAATATGCATTTTAAAGAGAAATATCTTTTGATCGAAATGGGTTCCTATACTAACACGCAGGAGGAGGCACGCAATGCCATGGTTCCACTGGCAGACCTTTTGAACAGAGTGCTGCATGGAGAAAATTAGAAAAACATTTCGTAATGAAAATGTAATAACTTTTTCGGAAAAACACATTGAAATCACTTGCATTTCTTATATAATAAAAGAGATGCGTAAAATAAAACGAAAGATATGGAGTTATCATGGAATTTTCAAGCTTAGAATTTTTATTTCGGTTTTTGCCGATTTTTCTTATTATATATTATCTGGTACCGGTAAAGTATAAAAATCCGGTACTTTTCTTTGGCAGTCTGGTATTCTATGCCATGGGAAACTGGAAGGATGCACTTCTTTTATTGTTTTCCATGAGTCTGAACTACATTCTGGTATTACTGATGGATCATATAAGTAGGAAGAGCAGCAGAAATACCATGCTTGTGATTTTGCTTTGCTATAATATCGGATTATTGTGTATATTTAAATATACAAGATTGTCGCTTCCGCTTGGAATCAGCTTTTATACTTTTACCATGCTTTCCTATGTGCTGGATGTCTATAAGAAGAAAACAGCAGCGTTGAGGGATTATCTGGAGTATGGAACTTATATCCTTTTGTTCCCAAAGCTGATATCCGGACCGATTGCCCAGTTTGCCAATATGGCAGGGCAGTTAAAGAAACATCCAATCCGTCTGGAGAAAATCGAACATGGTCTGACTCTTTTTATCATAGGATTGGGATATAAAGTAATTATTGCAAATCATCTGGCAATTCTCTGGCGTGATATTCAGGGCATTGGCTTTGAGAGTATTTCCACACCGTTAGCGTGGATGGGAGCATTCGGTTATTCTGCACAGTTATTCTTTGATTTCCAGGGATATTCCCTGATGGCAATCGGAATCGGAGAGATGCTTGGATTTGATTTGCCGAAGAACTTTGACCATCCGTATCGTTCCAGGACAGTGTCTGAGTTTTACCGCCGGTGGCACATTACACTGGGAAGATGGTTCCGTGATTATTTATATATTCCCTTGGGAGGCAACCGGAAGGGAAATGCGTGGACATTTTTCAATCTGCTGATTGTCTGGGTTGTAACCGGAATGTGGCATGGTTCTACCATTAATTTTCCATTATGGGGCTTGATTTTATTTGTATTTATTGCGTTGGAACGATTTGTAATCAGAAATTTTTTAGAGAAACATGGATGGCTGGCACACCTTTACATCTGGTTTGTAATCCCTCTGACCTGGGTCGTGTTTGCAATTACGAAGTTATCTGATTTGAAAGTATATTTTGCAAGACTGTTCCCGTTCTTTGGAACCGGAATCGCAGTCAATGCAGGCGATTATCTGAAATACGGCAGAACCTATGGAGTGTTTTTCCTATTGGCATTTGTGGTATCACTTCCTTTTATGGATAAGATATTAAAAAAATGCTGGAAGAAGTGGTGGATGAAAGCAATTTTGTTTGTTGTATTATGGATTTGTATTTATCAGATTGCAAATGGACTGAACAATCCGTTTATGTATTTTAGTTTTTAATGGGAGGCTGTCATGAAGAAATGGAAGAAATGTCCGCTTCTTATTGTTACGGTAATCAGTATGCTGCTGGTAAGCGGTGTTGCATTAGCCGGAACAAAGGGCGCATATAAAGAATATAATAAGGACTGGCCGAAGGTTCCGGCGGTGGCTGGCATGATGCAGGCATCCAAAGAGGGCATTCTGCCATGGGATAAGGCAGAACCGGAGGAGGATTTGGAAAGCGTATATGCTGACAAAGAGGGGCTGGCAACGGAAGAAGCAACAGAAGCAGTTGCAGATACGGAGGCAGAAGTGGATAAGACTTATACTTTTACCGATGTAACCCAGGATTATTTTGATGATGCAGTATTTATCGGAGATTCCAGAACCGTTGGCTTAAGAGACTATGGCGGCTGGGATAATGCAACTTATTATGCCAGTATCGGACTTACGGTCTATGATATGTTTGATACGCCGATTGTCGAGGAAAACGGCGCGAAGATTACCGTTGAAGAAGCATTAAGCGAGCATCAGTTTGGTAAAGTCTATCTGATGATTGGAATCAACGAAATGGGAACCGGTACAGTAGACAGCTTTATGAAAGCATATGAAGAAGCTGTCAATCATATCCGGGAATTACAGCCGGATGCACTGATTTTCTTACAGGGCATTATGTATGTAAAACAGGAAAAGTCAGAGACCGACCCGATTTTTAACAATCCGGCAATCAAAGAACGGAATGACAGAATTGCAATGCTTGCAAATAATCACGATATATTTTATATTGATGTAAATGAAGTAGTGACTGACGAAACAGGAAATCTGAATCCGGAATATACTTATGATGAGATTCACCTGCTGGGAAAATATTATTCCCTGTGGACGGATTTCCTTTTGAAACATGGAATAAAGAAGGAGTAAATATATGTCAATCGACCAGAGTAAGATTCGTAATTTTTGTATCATTGCCCATATTGACCACGGTAAATCAACCCTTGCAGACCGTATTATCGAAATGACAGGGCTTCTGACCAGCCGCGAAATGCAGGCGCAGGTTTTAGATAATATGGATTTGGAGCGGGAACGTGGAATTACCATTAAGTCCCAGGCAGTCCGTATTATATATCATGCCAAAGATGGAGAAGAATATATTTTTAATTTGATTGATACACCGGGACATGTGGACTTTACCTATGAAGTATCAAGAAGTCTTGCTGCCTGTGACGGTGCTGTGCTGGTAGTAGATGCGGCACAGGGGATTGAGGCACAGACCCTTGCCAATGTATATCTGGCATTAGACCATGATCTGGAAGTGATTCCAGTCATTAATAAAATTGATCTGCCGAGTGCAAGACCGGAAGAAGTAGTAGAAGAAATTGAAGATGTGATTGGAATTGAGGCACAGGATGCACCACGGATTTCTGCCAAAACAGGGTTGAATGTGGAAGAAGTATTAGAGCAGATTGTGCATAAATTACCGGCACCAAAAGGGGACGCCAAAGCGCCTCTTCAGGCGTTGATTTTTGATTCTGTGTATGATGCTTATAAAGGTGTTATTGTATTCTGCAGAATCCGGGAAGGTTCCGTAAAACCGGGGACAACCATCCGCATGATGGCAACCGGAGCAGAAGCAGATGTAGTAGAAGTAGGATATTTCGGAGCCGGACAGTTCATTCCATGTGATGAGTTAGAAGCCGGAATGGTAGGTTATATTACTGCCAGCCTTAAGAATGTGAAAGAAACCCGTGTGGGTGATACCATAACAGAAGCAAAGCGTCCTTGTGATGCACCATTGCCGGGATATAAGAAAGTTAATCCGATGGTATACTGTGGATTATATCCAACAGATGGAGCCAAATATCCGGATCTTCGTGACGCTTTGGAAAAATTACAGTTAAATGATGCCGCCTTACAGTTTGAACCGGAGACTTCCATTGCATTGGGCTTTGGTTTCCGCTGTGGTTTCTTAGGACTGCTTCATTTAGAGGTAATTCAGGAGCGGTTAGAGAGAGAATTTAATCTTGATTTAGTAACGACAGCACCAGGCGTTGTATATCGGGTACATAAGACGGATGGTACCATGATAGAATTGACAAACCCATCCAATCTTCCGGATCCATCCGAAATCGAATATATGGAAGAGCCGATGGTTGCAGCAGAAATTATGGTGACATCCGAATATGTAGGTGCCATTATGGATTTGTGCCAGGAACGCCGTGGTATCTATAAGAGTATGGAATATATTGAGCAGACCCGTGCAGTTATTAAATATGACCTTCCGTTAAATGAAATTATTTATGATTTCTTTGATGCATTGAAATCCCGTTCCAAAGGATATGCGTCCTTTGATTATGAGATGAAGGGTTATGAGCAGTCAGAGCTTGTGAAGCTGGATATTCTTATTAATAAAGAAGAAGTGGATGCTCTTTCCTTTATTGTATTTAAGGATACCGCCTATGAGCGTGGAAGAAAGATGTGTGAGAAGTTAAAGGAAGAGATTCCGAGACATTTATTTGAGATCCCGATTCAGGCAGCCGTTGGAAGCAAGGTAATTGCCCGTGAGACAGTAAAAGCAATGCGAAAAGATGTGCTGGCAAAATGTTACGGCGGTGACATCAGCCGTAAGCGTAAACTGTTAGAGAAACAGAAGGAAGGTAAGAAACGTATGCGTCAGGTGGGAAATGTAGAGATTCCACAGGAAGCATTTATGAGTGTACTGAAGTTAGATGAGAAATAGATGACAGGAGAACATAGATGGAACTTTATGTGCATATTCCTTTTTGTGTAAGAAAATGTGAATATTGTGATTTCTTATCAGCACCTGCGGACGAGCGGTTACAAAACCGCTACGTGGGTGCTCTTTTGCATGAAATCAGATATTACGGACAGACAATGGGACGTCCGGCTCTTTCTACTATATATATAGGGGGCGGAACACCGTCTCTTTTAGCACCGGAATATATCGCACTTCTTTTAAAACAGATTCAGGTAAGCTTTGAGGTGGAAGCAGATGCAGAGATTACCATAGAATGTAATCCCGGAACTTTAAATGAGGAAAAACTTCTTACCTATAAAGAAGCAGGCATTAACCGTCTCAGCATAGGGTTACAGTCTGCCTTTGATGATGAATTAAAGATATTAGGAAGAATCCATACTTACCGGCAGTTCTTGGAGAATTATGAATGTGCCAGAAGATGTGGATTTGAAAATATCAACGTTGATTTGATGAGTGCCCTGCCTTATCAGAGTACGGAGAAATTTGTCACCAGCTTAAAGCGTGTCATAGCATTAAAACCGGAACATATTTCAGCCTATTCCCTGATTATCGAAAAGGGAACACCATTTTATGAAAAATACAAATTCGAGGCAGTGCTCCGGGAAGCCGGAAAGCCGACAGAGCATCTGCCATCTGAAGAGACAGAGTATGAAATTTATAAAAAGACTCAGGAGATTCTTGCAGAGGCAGGTTATGAGCATTATGAAGTATCCAATTATGCAAAGCAGGGGAAAGAGGCAAGGCATAATATCGGATACTGGAAGCGGGTACCGTATCTTGGGGTAGGACTTGGGGCAGCTTCCTTGATTGGAGAAGTACGCTACAGTAATATAAGAGAGATTGAAGCGTATATCAAAGCATGCGGTAATATTTCGGCGAAGGAAATAGATGGAGTACCGGCATTGAATCTCCATGAGAGTGCAGATGCAATCAGCCGCCATGCCCAGATGGAAGAATTCATGTTTTTAGGCCTGCGTATGTTAAAGGGAGTTACAAGAACAGAATTCAAAGAGACTTTCGGCGTGGAAATAGAAGCAGTATATGGCGAAGTCTTAAACCAGCTTCAGGAAGAGGACTTAATCGAGAAAAAAGCCGGTGTAATAAAGCTCAGCGACCACGGTATGGACATCAGTAACTATGTACTCGCCCAGTTTTTACTGGATTAAGTAGTGCGGTGTTGAACCGCATTGAATCAGAACAAATCTAAAGAAATTATAAAATTATAAAATGCTGTTGACAAAAAAAACGAATGGTGCTATCTTAAGTACATAGAAATTAGCACTCTTTCAAGTTGAGTGCTAACAACAAAGAAAAAGCAGTACAAAAAGCTTTTCCAAATACCTATAAAAGTTTCATTTTCAGGAGAACGTGAATGAACGAGAACGAATTAGATGAAAGAAAAACAAAAATCTTAAATGCAATCATTCGCAACTATCTGGAAACGGGTGAGCCGGTTGGTTCAAGAACCATTTCCAAGTATACGGATTTGAACTTGAGTTCCGCAACAATCCGGAATGAGATGTCGGACTTGGAAGAGATGGGATATATTTTGCAGCCACATACATCGGCAGGAAGAATTCCATCCGATAAGGGATATCGCTTCTATGTAGATAATCTGATTGCAGAGAAGGACAAAGAAGTATCCGATATGAAAGAGTTCGTAATTGAACATACGGAGAAGATGGAACAGGTATTGCAGCAGGTGGCAAAGTTGTTGGCGAACAACACGAATTACACCACCATGATAACAGCACCGCAGTATCACCACAACAGCCTGAAGTTCATCCAGTTATCCAATGTGGATGATGAACATATTCTGGCAGTTGTCGTATTGGAAGGCAATCTTGTGAAAAATAAGATGATTCCGATAGAAGAGCCGATAGATAATGAGCATATGTTAAAACTTAACATGCTTTTGAATACACATTTAAATGGATTGTCATTAGATCAGATTAATCTGGGCACCATAGCAGTGTTGAAAGAGAAAGCCGGTATCCATTCCAAAGTCATCAGTGATGTATTGGATGCAGTAGCAGAAGCAATCAGCGAAGACGAGGATTTGGAGATATATACCAGCGGTGCAACGAATATCTTAAAATATCCGGAGTTATCGGATTCGCAGAAAGCAGGAGAGCTTTTAGATGCGTTAGAAGAGAAGAAACAGTTAGTAAGTCTGGTGACGGATAACCTCAGCAATGAGGAGAACGGCATACAGGTTTATATAGGAGATGAATCTCCAATTCAGACCATGAAGGACTGCAGTGTGGTAACAGCTACCTATGAACTTGGTAAAGGCGTGAAGGGAACGATAGGAATTATCGGACCGAAGCGTATGGATTATGAGAACGTCATGGATAATCTGAAAAATTTGAAATCACAACTAGAAGGCATATTTGATAAGCCGAAGAAAGAATAGCATAGAAAGGTGGCAAGGAAGTGGCAGAAGAAAAGAAAGAAGAAGTGCTTGAGGAAGTATTAGAAGACTTAGAAGCAGAGGATGCAAAAAAGCAGGAAGAAGCACAGAATACCGCCTCAGAAGAAAAAGAAGTTGAGGCAGAAGAAAAAACGGAAGATACCGAATCTGAACCGGAAGAAATAGAGAAAGAAGATGAGGAGAAAAAGAAAGGTATCTTTAAAAAGAAAGACAAGAAAGATAAGAAGGACGAACAGATTGAAGATTTAACCGACCGGCTGAAACGTCAGATGGCAGAATTTGAAAACTTCCGTAAGAGAACGGAAAAGGAAAAGAGCCAGATGTATGACATGGGAGCCAGTGCAATCTTAGAGAAAATCCTTCCAGTTATCGACAATTTTGAAAGAGGGCTTGCAGCTGTACCGGAAGAAGACAAAAACAATGGCTTCGTAGAAGGTATGGATAAGATTTATAAGCAGATGATGACAGTGCTGACAGAAGTTGGTGTAACACCGATTGAAGCAGCCGGTCAGGAGTTTGACCCGAATCTCCATAATGCAGTAATGCATGTGGAAGATGAAGAACTCGGTGAGAATGTAGTAGCCGAGGAGTTACAGAAAGGTTACAAGTACAAAGAAAATGTAATCAGACATAGCATGGTAAAAGTAGCGAATTAAGCATAGGAGGATAAGAACATGAGTAAAATTATTGGTATTGATTTAGGAACAACAAACAGTTGTGTGGCAGTTATGGAAGGTGGAAAACCTACCGTTATAGCAAACCAGGAAGGTGCAAGAACAACACCATCTATCGTAGCATTTACAAAAACAGGTGAGCGTCTGATTGGTGAACCAGCAAAACGTCAGGCAGTAACCAACGCAGAGAAAACAATCTCTTCCATTAAGAGACATATGGGAACCGATTACAAAGTAAGCATTGATGACAAACAGTATTCTCCACAGCAGATTTCTGCAATGATTTTACAGAAATTAAAAGCTGATGCAGAAGGATATTTAGGAGAAAAAGTATCAGAAGCAGTTATTACTGTACCGGCATACTTCAATGATGCACAGCGTCAGGCAACCAAGGATGCAGGTAAGATTGCAGGACTTGATGTAAAACGTATCATCAACGAGCCGACAGCAGCAGCACTTGCTTATGGACTGGACAACGAAAAAGAACAGAAAATTATGGTATACGACTTAGGTGGTGGTACATTTGATGTATCTATCATCGAAATCGGTGACGGAGTCATCGAAGTATTATCTACAAATGGTGATACCAGATTAGGTGGAGATGATTTCGATAACAAGATTACACAGTGGATGATTGACGAATTCAAGAAAGCAGAAGGCGTTGACTTATCTACTGATAAGATGGCTCTTCAGAGATTAAAAGAAGCTGCAGAGAAAGCTAAGAAAGAGTTGTCTTCAGCAACAACAACCAATATCAACCTGCCATTCATTACTGCAACAGCAGAAGGACCAAAGCACTTTGATATGAACTTGACAAGAGCAAAATTCGATGAGTTGACACATGACTTAGTAGAAAGAACAGCAATTCCGGTACAGAACGCTATGAAGGATGCAGGCGTAACCAATGCAGACTTAGGCCAGGTATTATTGGTTGGTGGTTCTACACGTATCCCGGCTGTTCAGGATAAAGTAAGACAGTTAACAGGCAAAGAGCCAAGTAAATCCTTAAACCCGGATGAGTGTGTAGCACTTGGTGCTTGTATCCAGGGTGGTAAATTAGCAGGAGATGCCGGCGCAGGTGATATCCTTCTTCTGGATGTTACTCCATTGTCACTGTCTATCGAGACCATGGGTGGAGTTGCAACAAGACTGATTGAGAGAAATACAACAATTCCTACAAGAAAGAGCCAGATTTTCTCAACAGCAGCAGATAATCAGACAGCAGTAGATATCAACGTAGTGCAGGGTGAGCGTCAGTTCGCGAGAGATAACAAATCCCTTGGACAGTTCCGTCTGGATGGTATCCCACCAGCACGTCGTGGAGTTCCTCAGATTGAAGTTACTTTCGATATCGATGCAAACGGTATTGTAAATGTATCTGCAAAAGACTTAGGAACCGGAAAAGAACAGCATATTACAATTACTGCCGGATCTAACATGTCTGATGCAGATATCGATAAAGCAGTAAAAGAAGCAGCTGAATTTGAAGCACAGGACAAGAAGAGAAAAGAAGCAATTGACACCAGAAATGATGCAGATTCCTTCGTATTCCAGACACAGCAGGCATTAGACCAGGTTGGAAATAACCTTGATGCGGCAGATAAATCTGCAGTAGAGGCTGACTTAAATGCACTGAAAGCTTTAGTAGATGCAAATCCACAGGCTGAAAACATGACAGAGGATCAGGTTGCTGAGATGAAAGCAGCAAAAGAGAAACTGATGGAAAGTGCACAGAAAGTATTTGCTAAGATGTATGAGAATGCTCAGGCAGCTCAGGGAGCCGCTGGTGCAGGCCCTGATATGGGAGCAGGTGCAGCCGGTGGAGCAGCTGCAGGTTCCGCAGATGATGATGTGGTAGATGCTGATTACAAAGAAGTATAATTCTACAGATAAAAAGCAGTAGAAAGGGTTGGCAGTTTTACTGTCAACCCTTACAAACGGTAAAGAGGGAATAGATTATGGCAGAACAGAAAAGAGACTATTACGAGGTCTTAGGCGTTGATAAAAACGCAGATGACGCAGCAATAAAAAAAGCATATCGTGTCCTTGCCAAGAAATATCATCCGGATATGAACCCGGGGGATAAAGAAGCAGAAAAGAAATTCAAGGAAGCATCTGAAGCATATGCAGTACTGAGCGACCCGGAGAAGAGAAAACAGTATGACCAGTTTGGCCATGCAGCCTTTGATGGAGGTGCCGGCGGAGCAGGCGGATTTGATTTCTCAGGTATGGATATGGGAGACATTTTTGGAAGCTTTGGAGACATTTTCGGAGATTTCTTTGGCGGCGGAAGACGCAGCAGCAGCAACGGACCGATGAAGGGAGCCAATGTACGTGCCAGTGTCAGAATTACATTTGAAGAGGCAGCATTTGGCTGTGAGAAAGAAATTGATTTAGTATTAAAGGATGAATGTAAGACCTGTCATGGTACAGGAGCGAAGCCGGGAACCAGTCCGGAGACCTGTAGCAAATGTCAGGGAAAAGGAAAAGTGGTATATACCCAGCAGTCCTTATTTGGTATGGTACAGAATGTACAGACCTGTCCGGAATGTAACGGAAGCGGTAAAATTGTTCGTGACAAATGTCCGGACTGTCGTGGAACCGGCTACATTGCCAGCAGGAAGAAGATTAAGGTCAGCATTCCTGCCGGAATTGATAACGGTCAGAGTGTAAGAATCCGTGAAAAAGGTGAGCCGGGGGTAAATGGCGGACCAAGAGGAGATCTTCTGGTAGAAGTAGTAGTATCCCGCCATCCAATCCTTCAGAGACAGGGCATGGATGTATATTCAACAGCACCAATCAGTTTTGCACAGGCAGCATTGGGCGGAGAAGTAAGAATTACAACCATCGACGGCGATGTGGTCTACGAAGTAAAACCTGGTACACAGACCGACACCAGAATCCGTCTGAAAGGAAAAGGAATCCCATCCCTGCGTAACAAGGCAGTCCGTGGTGACCAGTATGTTACACTTGTGGTTCAGGTCCCGACCGGATTAAATGAAGCTGCAAAAGAGGCACTGCGCCAGTTTGATGCAGAGACCGGTAATTCATTAAAGACACAGAATGGTGCGGCAGGCACGAAAAAGAAAAAGGGATTTATGGGAAAAATTAAAGAGTCCTTCGATGATTTATAAAAATGATAAAGCTGTTTCCTGAAAAATGGAGGCAGCTTTTTTTACGCGAGTAGCGAGAAAAATCGCATGCTTGCAGATTTGGCGAGCACCGCGATAACTCGAGAAACTCGCAAAGCGTGTTTCTCGTAGTTGAGTATTGTGATAATTCGGGAAAACTGCAAAAGTGAGTTTCTCGTTGTTGCATTTTGTGACAACATATTGTATACTGTTTCTGATTCATAAGTTTTTTGTAACCATATGTTGATTTAGGCAACCGTTTATGAGACAAGGAGAGAGATTTATGAAGCAGCATAACAGCGCTGTGATTAAGAAGGATGCAGCACAGTTTGATAAATGGTGTTTTCAGCAGACTGTGGAACTGGAACATACAAGGAGAGAACTGGAAAATTCCAAACGCGAGATGGAACACCATCAGAGGGAGTTAGAACGTCAGAAGCGGAAATTCGAGATGGAGAAGAATCTTGAACAGGAGCGGATGAAGCGGGAACAGCATCTTTTTGACATGAAGTGGAAAATATTAGAAAGTGAACTTCAGAAACTTGCTGCCGAAAAGCAGAAAATGGAGCGTCAGAGAGACTTTTACAGCAGAGTACATGAATTTGAACAGGAGAATAGAAACCAATCATCCAATGTGGTGAAGGGAGAAATGTTCTTTATGGGCGTGGGCAATGAAAAATCATTGCGGAAGCGTTATAAGGATTTGATTAAAATATATCATCCGGATAATCTCAATGGAGACACCGGTACCATTCAGGAAATTAACCGGGAATATCAGGTGCTGATGCAGAAACTGGAAGTAAAATATCAGTAATAAGATTGCAATAATAGCACAGCAATGACATAGCAATAAACAGGAAAATCAGCGGGCAGAAGAAATATGTTCCGCTGTTTTTGTGTTACCAGACATGCATAGGCGTCGCTATGTATCTAAAGAAGCTGTCTGCTGGTTGCCGTTGATTCCCTTACAGTTGCGAAAAATAAAAAGCTATGTTAAGATTAAAATGTTTGCTTTTTATAATAGAAGGTTAAGATAAGAACAGGAGCAGAAACTATGAAATGGGATAAATATACAATAGATACAACAACAGAAGCTGAGGATTTTATCAGCATGATGTTATCAGAAAATGGCATTGAAGGAATTGAAATCGAAGATAATGTACCATTGACGAAAGAAGAAACAGGAGAAATGTTTATTGATTTTCCGCCGGAGCTTCCACCAGACGAAGGAAAAAGCAAAGTCAGCTTTTATTTAGAGGCAGGCGAAGACCATACCGAGACTTTAAAGGCAGTCCGCATTGGTTTAGAGCAGTTAAGAAGCATGGTAGAAATCGGAAGCGGAGATATTACCTCCAGCCAGACCGAGGATATTGACTGGATTAATAACTGGAAACAGTTTTTTCAGTCTTTTTATATCGATGATATTTTAATCAAACCAACCTGGGAACCATTAAAGGAAGAGGATAAAAATAAATTCTTAATCGAGATTGACCCGGGTATTTCCTTTGGAACTGGAAAGCATGAGACAACACAGCTTTGTATCCGCCAGATTCGTAAATATTTAAAAGAGGGCGAGCGTGTTCTGGATGTAGGATGCGGCAGTGGAATCTTATCCATTGCAGCATTAAAGCTTGGTGCAGGCAGCGTAGTGGGCACGGATGTGGATGGAGATTGTATCACATCAACTCATGAAAATATGACAGTCAATCATCTGGCAGAAAATTCAGGTGAATTTTATGTTGGAAACCTGATTGACGATAAAGCATTTCAGGAAAAGATTGGCACAGGTTATGATCTGGTCGTAGCGAATATTTTAGCGGATATTATTATTCCGATGGCACCGGCACTTTATCAGTGTGCGAAAGAGCAGGGAGTGCTTATTACTTCCGGAATTATTGATTTTAAAGAAAACGAAGTAAAAGAAGCTTTAGAGCAGGCAGGCTTTGAAATCTTAGAAGTCAACCATCAGGGCGAATGGGTCAATGTAACTGCACGGAAAAATCAGAGGTAAAATAGATGCATCAGTTTTTTGTTGAAAAAAGCCAGGTGGGCAAAGAATATGTTACCATAACCGGAAGCGATGTAAATCATATCCGGAATGTACTGCGTATGAAAATCGGAGAGACGATTCGCATCAGTGACCGGGAAGGTGGCAATTATTTTTGTAAGATTGCAGAAACCGGAGAAAATTTCGTGCAGGCAGACATAGTATCTGTGGACGAAGAAGGAACCGAGCTTCCGTCTAAAATCTATTTATTTCAGGCACTGCCGAAGGGAGATCGGATGGAAACGGTGATTGAAAAGGCAGTAGAACTTGGTGTCTATGAAATCATTCCGGTAGCCATGAAATACTGTGTGGTAAAGCTGGAAGGAAAAAAGGCAGCACAACGGGTACAAAAATGGCAGGCGCAGGCAGAGACTGCAGCAAAACAGTCAAAGCGCAGTATCATTCCAAAGATTCATGAAGTAGTATCTTTCAAGGAAGCCTTAAAGCTGGCAGAAAACTGTGATATCCGCTTAGTGCCTTATGAAAATGAAAATGGCATGGAAGGGACCAGGACAGTATTAGAGCAAATCGAACCGGGGAAGAGTATCAGCATTATGATAGGACCGGAAGGCGGATTTGCAGAGGAAGAGATTGCAAAAGCAAGAGAGACCATGCAGTCCATATCCTTAGGAAGAAGGATACTTCGGACAGATACAGCAGGTATCTGCATGATGTCCATGCTGATGCTGCAATTAGAGAGCCGTATATAACGAAAAAACAGTAAGAAAGTGTAGAAAAGTATGGAAGCATATCTGGATAATTCTGCGACCACCCGCTGCAGTGACCGGGCGTGTCAGTTAATGGTAGACCTTCTGACGAAGGATTATGGCAATCCATCTTCCCTTCATATGAAAGGAATTGAGGCAGAACGATTTGTTGAGACTGCAAAGAAGAAAATAGCAAAAACATTAAGAGTATCAGAAAAAGAAATCATCTTTACATCCGGTGGAACGGAGTCAAATAACCTTGCGATTATCGGTGCTGCAATGGCAAACCGCAGAGCGGGAAATCATATTATAACCACATCCATTGAACATGCATCCGTAGAGAATCCAATGGAATTCTTAAAGGAGCAGGGCTTTGACATTACTTATCTTTCTGTGGATGAGAATGGAATTATTTCACTGGAAGAATTAGAAGAAGCAGTAACGGAACAGACTATTCTTGTTTCCATGATGCAGGTAAATAATGAAATCGGAGCCATCGAGCCGGTTGCAGAAGCTGCAGAGCTTATTAAGAAAAAGAATCCGGCTACACTGATTCATGTAGATGCAATCCAGTCTTATGGAAAAATGTATATCTATCCAAAGAAGCTTGGCATAGACATGCTTTCCGTCAGCGGACATAAGATTCATGGTCCAAAGGGAAGCGGATTCCTCTGGGTGAAGGAAAAGACGAAATTAAAGCCGCTGATATTAGGCGGTGGACAGCAGAAGGGAATGCGTTCCGGAACAGAAAATGTACCGGCAATTGCAGGTCTTGGAGAAGCAGCAGAAGAAATCTATGAGAATCTGGATGAAAAGAGAGCGCATCTTTACGGATTAAAGCAGCGTTTTATCAACGGAATCGAAAAGCTGGAAGGAACCCATGTAAATGGAAAGACCGGAGAGGATTCTGCACCACATATCGTCAGCGTCAGCTTTGAAGGAATCCGAAGTGAAGTATTATTACATTCACTGGAAGACAGGGGGATTTATGTATCTTCCGGTTCTGCCTGTTCTTCCAATAATCATGCAGGCAAACAGAAGGGAAGCAAGACCCTTAGAAACATTCATTTAAAGGAAAACCTTCTGGATTCCACACTGCGTTTTTCCTTCAGTGTGCATACAACGGAAGAAGAGATTGATTACGCATTAGAAGTACTGGGAGAGCTGCTTCCGGTATTGAAGAAATATACAAGACATTAAAAGAGAAAGGAAATCATATGTATAAATCATTTCTGGTAAAATATGGAGAAATCGGAGTAAAGGGAAAGAACCGTTATATTTTTGAAAATATGTTAATGGAGCAGATCCGCCATGCGTTAAAGACAGCAGAGGGCGAGTTTGAAGTAACCAAAGAGCAGGGAAGAATCTATGTCAATGTAGTATCCGATGACTATGATTATGACGAGACCGTAGAAGCATTAAGCCGTGTATTTGGTATTGTAGGATTCTGTCCATTACTTCAGGTAGAGGATGAAGGCTTCGATAAATTAGCGGAGACAGTGGTAGATTATCTGGGTAAAGAATATCCGGAAAAGAACTTTACCTTTAAAGTAAATGCAAGGAGAGCAAGAAAGAATTATCCTCTTGATTCCATGGAAATCAATGCTGAACTGGGTGGAAAAATCTTAGATGCGTTCCCGGAGAGCAAGGTAGATGTGCATAACCCGGAGGTTATGGTCTGCATTGAAATCAGAAGCCTTATCAATATTTATTCCAAGGAAATTCCGGGACCGGGTGGAATGCCGGTAGGTTCTAACGGAAAAGCAATGTTATTATTATCCGGCGGAATCGACAGTCCGGTAGCAGGTTATATGATTGCAAAACGTGGAGTAGCGTTGGACGCAACTTATTTTCATGCACCGCCATATACTTCAGAACGTGCAAAACAGAAGGTAGTGGATCTGGCAAAACTGGTAGCAAGATACAGCGGACCTATCAATCTTCATGTAGTGAATTTTACCGATATCCAGCTTTATATTTATGAGAAATGTCCACATGAGGAGCTTACTATTATCATGCGCCGCTATATGATGAAACTGGCAGAGCATTTTGCTAAAGAAAACCGCTGTTTAGGACTGATTACCGGAGAGAGTATCGGACAGGTTGCAAGCCAGACCATGCAGTCATTAGCGGCAACCAACGAAGTATGTACCATGCCGGTATACCGCCCATTGATTGGATTTGACAAGCAGGAAATCGTAGAAGTGTCAGAAAAAATTGATACCTATGAGACATCTATCCAGCCGTTTGAAGACTGCTGTACCATTTTTGTGGCAAAGCATCCGGTTACCAAACCGAACATTGAATACATCAAGAAATCTGAAACAAAGTTAGAAGAGAAGATTGATGAACTGATGCAGACTGCAATTGATACGGTAGAAGTGATTCATGTAGAAGCAGAGTAGTGTGAATAGAAATAGAATGCTGTTTAGAAGCAGAATATTACGTAGAAACAGATAATATATAAAAGCAGAGCAATATATAGAAACGGAATTAAATAAGGGACTCGCACAGCGTAGCGGGTTCCTGCACAAATAAAAAAAGGGATTGCTTTCGCAATCCCCCCAATTCATTTACATCAATTCAATTATACAAGATAAGGTTTTAATGCTTCCATAATCTCATCCAGATTAGACTCTGCATGGATTGCTAAGTCGATTGGTTTGGATAAATCTAAGCTGAAGATACCCATGATAGATTTAGCATCGATAACGTATCTTCCAGAGATTAAGTCGAAATCAAATTCGAACTGTGTGATTGCGTTTACGAAGGATTTCACCTTATCGATTGAGTTTAATGAAATTTGAACTGTTTTCATAGTAAGACCTCCTTGGTTGCTATAAATACTTTTTCTTAATAGTAACTTCTTTGGAGGTAAAAGTCAACTAGAAGTGAGGAAAAAATCGAATGAAAAAAGCAGCATTGCACAATTTGGGATGCAAGGTGAACGCATATGAGACGGAGGCTATGCAGCAGTTATTAGAACAGGCAGGTTATGAGATTGTTCCTTTTACGGAACAGGCGGATGTCTATGTAATTAACACCTGTTCGGTAACCAACATGGCAGACCGGAAATCCCGCCAGATGCTTCATAAAGCAAAAAAAGAAAATCCGGACAGTATCGTTGTCGCTGCCGGCTGTTATGTCCAGACTTCATCGGAAGAAGCAGCAAGGGATTTATCCGTGGATATCATTATCGGAAATGACAAGAAACATGAACTGGTGGAGCTTATTGAAAACTGTATGAACCAGAAGAAAAATGCAAACGAAGAAACTGAAGGAGTGGATGACTGGAAGGAAAATATCTGCGATATTAATGAGAAAGGCAGAGCATATGAAGCGCTGTCTATCAGCCGGACAGAAGAACATACCAGAGCTTTCTTAAAGGTGCAGGATGGCTGCAACCAGTTCTGCACATATTGTATTATTCCATATGCGAGAGGTAGAATCAGAAGCCGTAAGGCAGAAGAGGTCGTGCGTGAAGTGGAGACACTTGCAACAAATGGCTGTAAGGAAGTGGTACTGACCGGAATCCATTTAAGTTCCTATGGATTAGACCATGGAGATAATCTTTTACATCTGATTCAGGAAGTGCATAAAGTAGAAGGTATTCGCCGGATTCGTCTGGGTTCCTTGGAGCCTGGAATCATCGATGAGAATTTTGTGAAAGAGCTGGCAAAATTAGAAAAAATCTGTCCGCATTTTCACCTGTCCCTGCAAAGCGGATGTGATGCAACCTTAAAGCGGATGAACCGGAAATATGATACAGCCACTTATGAAGCAGGCTGTAAGCTGATTCGGAAATATTTTACCCATCCGGCAATTACCACAGATGTTATCGTAGGATTCCCGGGAGAAACAGAGGAAGAATTTGAGGCAACGAAGGAATTCTTAGAGCGGATTCATTTTTATGAGATGCATATTTTCAAGTATTCCAAGCGCAAAGGTACGAAGGCAGCAGTGATGCCGGATCAGGTGCCAGAACAGGTGAAGACAGAACGCAGTAAGGTGCTTTTGGCACTGGCACAGGAAATGTCAGAAGAATTCCGGGAGTATTATGTTGGCAGACCGGAAGAAATATTATTAGAAGAAACCGATGAAATCGCAGGAAATGTATATTTTACCGGATATACCAAAGAATATGTAAAGATAGCAGTGCCGGAGGCAGAAGGGGAAGAAAATATTTTGGTGAAAGGCATCGTGACCGGACGGATTTCAGCAGATGTATACCGGATGGAAAATATTGAAAAAGCAGAGTAGAATTATCGGGAAAAGATAAGTGTATGAGAAGTGTATTTTGAATAATGGTTGAATTTTGCAGTACTTTATATTAGAATAGATTTAGCGATGCTTTTTCATTAGGAAGAACAAAAGAGCAAAATAAGGGCGTGAAAAAATGCAGAACATGAATAACACACAATATTTTAGAGTTGAAAAAGAACCGGAAATCAGGGTACATGATGTACTTAAGATTGTATACGAGGCATTATCCGAGAAAGGATACAATCCGGTCAATCAGATTGTTGGATATATTATGTCTGGTGATCCGACTTATATTACCAGTCACAATAATGCAAGAAGTCTGATTATGAAAGTAGAACGTGACGAACTTGTAGAAGAGATATTAAAGGAATATATCCATACAAATTCATGGAAGTAGGAGGCAGTTGATGCGGATAATCGGTCTTGACTTCGGTTCTAAAACCGTTGGAGTTGCCGTTAGCGATGAACTGCTTATTACTGCACAGGGAATTGAGATTGTGCGCAGAAAATCAGAAAATAAGCTGCGTCAGACATTGGCACGTATTGAAGAATTAATCAAAGAATATAACGTGGAGAAAATTGTTCTCGGCTTTCCGAAAAATATGAATAATAGTGAAGGCGAGCGTTGTGAAAAAACCTTAGAATTTAAAGAAATGTTAGAAAGGCGTACCGGACTTACAGTAGAGCTGTGGGACGAACGCCTTACTACTGTTGCGGCGGATAATCTTATGATGGAAGCCGGAATCCGAAGAGAGAATCGCAAAGAATATGTGGATCAGATAGCGGCATCCTTTATTTTACAGGGATACCTTGACTATCTGCAGAATGAAAAGAATCAGGAGTAAATATGGAAAAAGTAAATTTTACAGACCCGGATACCAATGAGCCAGCAGAATTTTATGTATTAGAGCAGACAACCATACGGGGAATCAATTACCTTCTTGTCACAGTAGACGAAGAGGGTGATTCGGATGCATTTATTTTAAAAGAAACACAGAATGAAGATGATCACAATACCATCTATGAAATGGTGGAAGATGATAAAGAGTTAGAAGCACTTGCAAAAATTTTCGCAGAATTAATGGAAGATGTAGACATTGAATTCTAGGAGAACTTATGTAATTGCGGACAAATGCAATGAGCGCGAAAAGAAAGAATTTATGGAGGTAATATTTTGAAAAAAGAAGCAAACTCAAAATTGAAAATCATTCCATTAGGCGGATTAGAGCAGATTGGAATGAACATAACTGCCTTTGAATACGAAGACAGTATTATTGTTGTGGACTGCGGTCTGTCATTCCCGGAGGATGACATGTTTGGTGTAGACCTTGTTATCCCGGATGTGACTTATTTAAAAGATAATATTGACAAGGTAAAGGGATTTTTTATTACCCATGGTCACGAAGACCATATCGGAGCAATCCCTTATATTTTAAAAGAAGTCAATGTGCCGATTTATGCAACCAAGCTTACGATTGCAATTATCGAACACAAGTTAGAAGAGCATAATATGCTCAAGAAAGTAAAACGTAAGGTAGTAAAATACGGACAGCATATTAACTTAGGCTGCTTCCGCGTGGAATTTATCCGTACCAACCATAGTATTCAGGATGCGGCAGCTCTTGCCATTTATTCACCGGCAGGAACAGTTGTCCACACCGGAGACTTTAAAGTGGATTATACACCGGTATATGGTGATGCTATCGATTTACAGCGTTTTGGTGAGATTGGTAAGAAGGGTGTACTGGCATTGATGTGTGACTCCACCAATGCAGAGCGTCCTGGCTTTACCATGTCGGAGCGTACCGTAGGAAAGACCTTTGATAATATTTTTGCTGACCATAAGAACACACGAATCATTATTGCAACTTTTGCATCCAATGTAGACCGTGTACAGCAGATTATGAACTCTGCCAATAAGTATGGCAGAAAAGTAGTGATTGAAGGACGAAGCATGGTAAATATCATTACGATTGCGTCTGAGCTGGGATACCTTACCATCCCGGAGCAGACCCTGATTGATATTGAACAGCTGAAGAATTATCCGGATGAGCAGACGGTTATCATTACAACAGGAAGCCAGGGAGAATCCATGGCGGCATTATCCCGTATGGCATCCGGCATGCATCGTAAGATAACAATTAAACCAAAGGATACCATTATTTTTAGTTCCAACCCGATTCCGGGTAATGAAAAAGCAGTGTCCGGTGTCATTAATGAACTGACCATGAAAGGTGCAGAGGTTATTTTCCAGGATGTTCATGTTTCCGGTCATGCCTGTCAGGAGGATATCAAACTGATTTACTCACTGGTAAAACCGAAATATGCAATTCCGGTTCATGGAGAATACCGTCATCTGGTTGCCCAGGCTAAGATTGCAGAAGAACTTGGCATTGATAAAGAAAATATTTTCCTCTTGTCTTCCGGTGATGTATTAGAACTGGATGAGGAAAGCGCAGCAGTTACCGGACATGTACAGGTAGGCGATGTCATGGTAGACGGACTTGGTGTTGGTGACGTAGGAAATATTGTATTGCGTGACAGACAGCATCTGGCAGAAGAAGGAATCATTATTGTTGTAATGACATTGGAAAGTGGCTCCGGAATGGTGCTGGCAGGACCGGACATCGTATCCAGAGGATTTGTCTATGTACGTGGGGCAGAAAGCCTGATGGAGGAAGCCCGTCATGTATTAGAGGGAACCATGGAACACTGCATGGATAAGAATATTACAGACTGGAGCAAGATTAAGACAGAAATCAAAGATGCTTTAGGTGATTTTGTCTGGAAAGAGACAAAGCGCAGACCGATGATTATTCCAATTATTATGGAAGTTTAATGTGGGTGGATGAACATGAGCGTAGTAGAAGATAAGGTAACAGAACTTGTAAATGCAATTCAGGATACCAATGAATATAAGCGTTATCAGGAAGCAAAGAATAAGCTGCATGCGAATCCGGAATTAGAGCAGATTGTATTTGCATTCCGCCAGAAGAATTACCAGATCCAGAACAGTAAAAATGTGGATCTGTTCTGGGAAGTAGACCAGCTGGAGCGGGAAAATATAGATATCCGCAAGAATCCGGTTGCAGAAGAATTTATGACAGCAGAGCTTGCATTCTGCCGTCTGCTGCAGAAAATTAATTTCAGACTGGTTGGCGGCCTGAATTTTGAAGTAGGTTTTGTAAACGAAAGATAATGGAGAGGTTGTGCGATGAGTGCCAGTAAGATTGTGATGAAAATTGTCCGAATCAGTTTTTCTGTTCTTGTTGTTGTACTGGTGATTTTTGTACTTTTTAAGGCAGGAAGCTATGCATATGATTTCGGATATCGCGTGTATACAGAGCAGCCGGTGTCATCCGGTGATGGCAAGGATATTGTGGTTCAGATAGAGGCTGGAATGTCCGGTAGTGATATTGGAAGTATGTTAGAGGAGAAAGGACTTATCCGTGATGCCAGGCTTTTTGCAGTGCAGTTAAAGCTTTCTGCGTATTCTAAAAAAATCAAACCGGGAATATATACGCTGAATACTTCCATGACAGCGAAAGAAATGATGGAAGCCATGTCACCGGTTTCGGAAAAAGATACAGAGGGTACAACGTGATAGTAGAGGAACGATTAGTAACGTATATCAATTCCTTAGACAGTGGAAATACACCGCTTTTAGAGGAAATTGAGGCAGAGGCAAAGAAGAATTATGTGCCGGTTATCCGTAAGGAAATGCAGAGCTTTTTAAAATCCATGCTGGCATTAAAGCGGCCGGAGCGGATTTTGGAAGTGGGAACTGCAGTAGGATTTTCTGCACTTCTGATGGAAGAATATAATCCGGTGCCATGCCGGATTACAACCATAGAAAATTACGAGAAAAGAATTCCTATTGCACAGGCAAATTTCAAACGTGCCGGAAAAGAGAAAGAAATCACACTGATTCCGGGAGATGCCACAGAGGTGTTAAAGACGTTAGAAGATCCTTATGATTTTCTTTTTATGGATGCGGCAAAGGGACAGTATATCAATTTCCTGCCGGATATTCTTCGGCTGATGAAGCCTGGAGCATTACTGGTATCTGACAATGTGCTGCAGGAGGGGGATATTATCGAATCCCATTATGCAGTAACCAGAAGAAACCGGACCATTCATAAGAGAATGCGGGAATATCTTTATGAACTGACACACAATGACAGTCTTACCACATCGGTGCTTCCGATTGGAGACGGCGTTACCATTAGCATTAAGAAATAGATGATACAGATTGAAATATTAGGAGAAATAAATCAATGAGACCGGTAGAATTACTGATTCCAGCCAGCAGTCTGGAAGTATTAAAAATTGCAGTCATTTATGGAGCAGATGCCGTATATATCGGCGGAGAAGTATTTGGACTTCGTGCGAAGGCAAAAAACTTTTCCATGGAGGATATGGCAGAGGGCATCCAGTTTGCCCATGAGCATGGTGTAAAAGTTTATGTAACAGCAAATATACTGGCTCACAATGGGGATTTGGAAGGTGTAAGAGAGTACTTTACACAGTTAAAGGAAATCAAGCCGGATGCCCTGATTATTTCTGACCCGGGTATTTATACCATTGCAAAAGAAATCTGCCCGGAAATCGAGCGTCATATCAGTACCCAGGCCAATAATACCAACTATGGAACGTATCAGTTCTGGTGGAACCAGGGCGCAAAGCGTGTGGTAACAGCAAGAGAGCTTTCTTTAAATGAGATTGCTGAGATTCGCAAAAATATTCCGGATGAAATGGAAATCGAGACATTTGTGCATGGAGCAATGTGTATTTCTTATTCCGGAAGATGTCTTTTAAGCAATTATTTTACCGGAAGAGATGCCAACCAGGGAGCCTGCACTCATCCGTGCCGCTGGAAATATGCAGTGGTAGAGGAAAAACGTCCGGGAGAGTATCTGCCGGTTTATGAAAATGAACGTGGTACCTATATTTTTAACTCCAAGGATTTGTGCATGATTGAGCACATCCCGGAACTGATTGAGGCAGGTATTGATTCCTTTAAGATAGAAGGACGTATGAAGACAGCACTTTATGTTGCTACTGTGGCACGTACTTACCGGAAAGCCATTGATGATTATCTTACCTCACCGGAGAAATATAAAGAAAATATGGACTGGTATTTAGAACAGATTTCTAACTGTACTTATCGCCAGTTTACCACCGGCTTTTTCTTTGGAAAGCCTTCGGAAGAGAGCCAGATTTACGATAATAACACTTATATCAAAGAGTATACCTACCTTGGAATTGTAGGAGAACGCAACGAAGAGGGATTATATCGAATTGAACAGAGAAATAAATTCTCCGTAGGGGAACAGATTGAAGTCATGAAACCGGATGGAAGAAATATTCCGGTTACCGTAAAACGGATTGTGGACGAAGATGGAAACGAAATGGAATCAGCACCACATCCAAAACAGGTGCTTTACATTGATTTAGGACAGGAACTGGAGATGTATGATATTTTACGCAGACAGGAGGAATGACCTATGGAAGAAAAGTATGTTGTTTATGTCGGAACGTATACCCATGAGAACAGTATCGGAATCCATTTATATGATTTGGATGCAAAAAGCGGAGAAATGAAGGAACGGAAAGTGGTTCCCATCAATAATCCTTCCGATTTGCTGGTATCGAAGGATGGCAGATTCTTATATTCCATCGCAGATGAAGGCGTGGAAGCATTTCACATTCTGCCGGACGGAGACCTTGAGCCAATGAACAAGCAGTGGATTGGCGGTATGCGTGGCTGTTATGTGGAAGTGGACAGTAAGAACCGTTATCTTTTCGTAGGCGGTCATCATGATGGCAGAGTGACCATGATGAAGTTGGAGGAAGACGGCAGCATCGGAGAAATCGCAGACGGTATTTTTCATAAGGGAATGGGACGGACCATTGCAGAGCGAAGCTCCAAGCCACATGTAGACTGCGTGAAGCTGACACCGGACGAGAAGTTCTTGTGTGCAGTGGATAATGGATTAGATCATGTAAAGATTTACCGGATTGATTATGAAAAGGGAAAGATGAAGTTAGCAGATATCATCCGTTGTCCGTTGGAATCTGCACCGCATATGATCCGCTTCAGCCGTGATGGAAGATTTGCTTATATTCTTTATGAGCTGTTGAATCAGATAGAGGTATTTTCCTATATGTTAGAAAATGACCAGCCGCATTTTGAGAAGATTCAGACTATTACAACAACGACACCAAAGGAAGCTGATGTCTGCGCTGCATCCGGTTTGGAAGTGACAATGGATGGCGAATATTTATTCTGCAGTAATGCAGGTGCAAACTCCGTATCGATTTATAAAATTGATAAAGAGAGCGGATGTCTTACCATGATGTGTAATTCGAAAATCAGTGGTGATTATCCGAAAATGATTGGTATCTGTCCGGATAGAATGCATTTCATGAGTCTTAATAATGAGACCAATGAGATTACCATGTTTAAGGTGGATTATGAGAAGAAGTACATTCTGATGGAAGAGAGACCAATTCCGGTAGATAAACCGAATTGCATTTACATCCATAAACTAAGTTAGAAGCGAACTGCGGGAAACATGCTTTAACCAGGCATTTTTCGGTATTCATGTAAAAAGGGTAAAAAAAGATGTCATTTGTTAAAAAAATAACAGACGACATCTTTCTTTTTTGGAAAAACTATGATAGAATAACACGGTTGAAGCCTACCGGTCCGGAGGCTATCAATGGAAGTGCTTGGCCGCAAAGCCTTAAAATGCGGAGAAAAAAGAAAATTTAAGAAAAGAGGAAGAGACTATGAGTGAAAAAAACGTAGCTTTTACCAGGGACAGAAGTATCCCAAAATCTTATGAGCTGGTTCTGACAGCTTTATTTACCGCCATTATCGTCGTAATGGCTTTTACCCCGTTAGGATTTATTCCTTTAGTAGTAATTAATGCAACGATTATCCATATACCGGTTATTTTAGGTGCAATTTTCTGCGGACCGAAAAAAGGTGCCTTTTTGGGATTTGTATTTGGATTAACCAGTTTTATTAAAAATACATTGATGCCAACTTCTATGTCAGCATTTGTATTTTCACCGATACTGGCAAGCAGCATCGATGGCGCAGCAGGAGTGGTAAAGAGTACCATTATCTGTTTTGTACCACGAATTTTAGTAGGTATCATCCCATATTTCGTATATCGTGGAATTGTAAAATTAACCACATCCAGCCATGCAAAGGCTGCAAAGGTAATCAGTAATCTTGTAATCAGTGTACTTTTACTGGTTGGTATCCATGCGTTCTTTGCTAAAATGCTGACAACAGATTCGAAGGAAATGATTGGCTGGATATCAGGTGCAGCTGCAGCAGTTATTTATTTTATTGTAGTGGAACTGACCGGGAGAAAGAAGGATGGCAGATTCTTGGGCTATGTCTATGCCGGCGTGACTGGTGCATTGACCAATACACTGCTTGTAATGCCGATGATTTATATTTTCTATAAAGAGGCATATGCCAATGCATTGAGCATTGAGCCGGGCGCAGTTATGGGCGTAATCCTTGGCGTTATCAGCTTTAATGGAATTATAGAAGCAATTGTAGCAGCCGTTCTGGTAGCAGCAATTGGAATGGTATTGAATAAAGTACACAGGAGGTAATTCATATGTTAAAGGGCAGGAATATATTACTGGCAGTGACAGGCAGTATTGCAGCATATAAAGCGGCTTCGCTTGCCAGTATGCTGGTAAAGCAGCACGCAGATGTGCATGTGATTATGACGAAAAATGCAGAGCAGTTTATATCACCGGTTACCTTTGAGACACTGACTGGTAATAAGGTGATTGACGACACCTTTGACCGCAACAGCGGATATCATGTGGCACATATTGCTATGGCACAGGAAGCAGATGTGGTGATGATTGCTCCGGCATCTGCAGATGTCATTGCAAAGCTGGCACACGGAATTGCAGATGATATGCTCACTTCTACCATGTTAGCCTGTGAGGCTCCGATATATCTTGCCCCGGCAATGAATACACATATGTTTGATAATCCGTTAACACAGGATAATCTTAAGAAGCTAAGAACATATGGTTATCACATTATTGAGCCATCCTCAGGCTATCTTGCCTGTGGCGATACCGGAAGGGGAAAACTTCCGGAACCGGAAGAACTGTTAGAATATATTCTGCAGGAAGCTGCCTGTGAGAAAGACCTGACAGGAAAGAAGGTTCTCATCACAGCAGGAGCCACCCGGGAGGCAATTGACCCGGTACGTTATGTGACCAACCATTCCACCGGAAAAATGGGTTATGCACTGGCAAAGAATGCGGCAAGAAGAGGGGCAGAGGTAACACTGGTCACCGGACCGACCAGCCTTGAAGAGCCATTTTTTGTAAATACAATTCCGGTTGTTACGGCAGAAGAAATGTATCAGGCTGTCACAGATGCATTTGCAGAACAGGACATTGTAGTCATGGCGGCAGCAGTAGCGGACTACCGTCCAAAGACCGTTGCGGATGAAAAAATCAAAAAGGCCGATGGCGGACTGATGTTGGAAATGGAACGCACGAAAGATATTTTAGGAACAGTTTCTGCCCGGAAGGAAAACCAGTTCCTGTGTGGATTTTCCATGGAGACACAGCATCTGAAAGAAAATTCCAAAGCCAAGTTAGAAAAGAAGAAGCTTGATATGATTGTTGCCAATAATCTTAAGACAGCGGGAGCCGGATTTGGTACCGATACCAATGTGGTAACTTTGATTACAGAATCAGAAGAAAAAGAGTTTCCGATTATGTCGAAGGATGAAGTTGCCTCAGCTATCTTTGATGAGATTCTAAGCAAAATGCAGGCGTAGAAAATAATAATAATAATAATAATCCCTGTCAGCGGAAGGTCACCTGAGTTTGTGACTTGTAGCAGACAGGGATTTTGCTATTTCTGATAGAAGCCTTTATTTCTTGTAGAAATCTTTGATTCCATCCATCCGGGCACTCATGTTAGAAAGCATGGCATCGAAAATAGTAATGGCAGCCATGGATTCGACAACCACAACAGCTCTTGGAACGATAATCGGATCGTGACGTCCCTTGATATTGATTTCGATTTCCTCGCCGTTTTTATTTATGGTCTTCTGGGTGGAAGCAACGGAAGGAGTCGGCTTGATGGCAGCACGGAATACAATCGGCGAGCCATCACTCATGCCGCCTAAGATACCGCCGGCGTGGTTGGTTTCTTTTGTGACAGAACCGTTTTCATCCGTTACAAAGGCATCGTTGTTGGTAAGTCCGGTAGCAGCAGCAACTGCAAATCCATCACCGATTTCAAAGCCTTTTACAGCACCAATGGAGAAAATTGCTTTGGCTAAATTTGCATCGATTTTTTCGAATACCGGGTCACCGATTCCGGCAGGAACACCGGTAATAACACATTCGATAATACCGCCGGCAGAGTTCTGCATGGCTTTGCATTCTTCCAGATAGGAAGCAGCTTTTGCAGCAGCATCTGCATCCGGCATATAGAGCGGATTCTTCGTGATTTCTGCGGTGTCAAATCTGGTTTCGTCAATGGTGATGGGACCGATGCTCTTACTGTAGGTGAGAATCTCAATGCCAAGTTCCTTTAAAATCTTTGCGGCAACCGCACCGGCAGCCACACGTCCGATAGTTTCACGGCCGGAAGAACGTCCGCCACCACGGTAATCCCGGAAACCGTATTTGGCATCAAAGGTAAAGTCAGCATGTCCCGGACGATAGTAGGAAGCAATCTCACGGTAGTCTTTGGAATGCTGGTTTTCATTTACCACAATCAGTGAGATTGGAGTTCCGGTGGTTCTGCCTTCAAAGACACCGGAAAGAATATGTACTGCATCATCCTCTTTCCGCGGGGTAGAGAAAGCAGATTGTCCCGGCTTACGCCGGTTTAAATAGGTCTGTATATCTTCTTCACAAAGGGAAAGTCCGGCAGGACAGCCGTCAATTACGACACCGATTCCTGATCCGTGTGATTCTCCCCAGGTTGTAATTTTAAAGTTAGTTCCAATAGTTGAGCCTGCCATAGCATCCTCCTGATTTGTTTTTGTAAAAAAGTCAGACTCTATTATAGAAGATTTTTCAGATACTGGCAATCCCACAGTTGCAAAAAGTGCGAAAACAAGGTATGCTAGGATAGTATTTGTAAAAAGAATAGAAACAGGAGATTATATGTACGAATTATTAAAACAGGATGGAAGAGCAAAGAGGGGCATTTTTCATACCGTACATGGTGATATACAGACCCCGGTGTTTATGAATGTAGGAACGGTCGCTGCCATAAAGGGAGCTGTTTCTACCGAAGACTTAGAGCAGATTAAGACACAGGTGGAATTATCCAATACCTATCATCTGCATGTACGTCCGGGAGATAAATTAATCAAAGAGCTGGGCGGACTGCACAAGTTCATGGTGTGGGACAAACCAATCCTTACCGATTCCGGTGGATTCCAGGTATTTTCACTGGCAGGACTCCGTAAAATCAAAGAAGAGGGAGTCTATTTCCATTCTCACATTGATGGAGCAAAAATTTTCATGGGACCGGAAGAAAGTATGCAGATACAGTCTAATCTGGCATCCACCATTGCTATGGCATTTGATGAATGTGCACCGGCACTGGCTGACCGTGGATATGTAGAGGCATCCGTAGCCAGAACAACCCGCTGGCTGGCACGCTGTAAGGCGGAAATGACAAGACTGAATGGGTTGGAAGATACCATTAATAAAAATCAGATGCTGTTTGGAATTAACCAGGGAGCCATTTATCCGGATATCCGGATTGACCATGCAAAGCGAATCAGTGAATTGGATTTAGATGGCTATGCAGTAGGTGGACTTGCAGTAGGCGAGACCCACGAAGAGATGTATGATATCTTAGACCAGACCGTTCCATATCTGCCACTTGAGAAACCAACCTATCTTATGGGTGTCGGAACTCCGGCAAATATTTTAGAGGCAGTAGACCGTGGCGTGGATTTCTTTGACTGTGTATATCCGACCCGTAATGGCCGCCACGGACATCTTTATACCAATCAGGGAAAGATTAACCTTTTCAATAAGAAATATGAAAAGGATATGCGCCCAATCGAGGAAGGCTGTCAGTGTCCGACCTGCCGCCGCTACAGCAGAGCCTATGTCCGCCATTTGTTAAAGGCAAAGGAAATGCTTGGTATGCGTCTTTGCGTATTACACAATCTGTATTTCTACAATACCATGATGGAAGAAATCAGAGACGCCATTGATGCCGGCAATTATAAGTCATACAAAGAGGAAAAACTCTATGGTATGAACCAGATAAACAGGGAAAAAGAGGCACAAATCTAAAAAAAGAATGAAATATCGGGAAAATACTTGTGAAACGCAGTCTTTTTGTGTACAATGTTTTTCATGAACTTAAGTTTGTAATTCAGGAGGAAAAGAAATGTCTATTTTAGCATCACAGCAGGCACAGGCCTGGGGAAGCATTATTATGTGGGTAGTAATTATGGTTGTATTTGTATACTTCTTCATGATTCGTCCACAGAAGAAAGAAGCAAAGAAGAAAGAGCAGATGATGTCAGAGTTGGCAGTAGGTGATACCGTACTGACAACCAGCGGTTTCTACGGAATCGTAATTGACGTATCTGAAGATGATACTGTTATCGTTGAGTTTGGCAGCAACAGAAACTGCCGTATCCCAATGCAGAAAGCCGCAATTGCAGCAATCGAAAAACCGGAAGAAGCAGTAGAAGCAAAAGAAACCAAAGAGAAGAAATAAGATAAGACCTTAGAAAATCCGTGGAGTGTGCGAGATGTACAAGCCACGGATTTTTTTATGTGAGAAACCCGCAAATCGTGTTTCTTATAGTTTGCAAAGAAAAAAAGTTTAAAAAAACATACAAACAGTTTAAAAGCAAACTGTTTGAAATAAAAAATAAACTTGAAATACACTGTTAAATAAGTTAGTATAGATAATAATAAAAGAAAAAATGAGGTTAATCATTTATGAATGTATATTATGAACTGCTAAAAAAACCGGTATTTACATTAAATGATGTGAATCAGTTTTATCATAATATGGAATCAGCCAGTTCAGCAGTTCGACGGTTGTTGAATAAGGGGCGCATTGTTCGGATAAAAAAGAATATGTACACTTGCATAAGTGGAGAAACAGATAGTCCTGTTGCAAACAAGTACCAGATAGGATGTGCTATTACGGAATCATCGTATATATCGCATCATACAGCAATGGAATATTATGGTATGGGTGATCAGATATATTATGATATATATGTTTCGTCTAAAACACCATTTAAAGAGTTTGAATTTGATGGTTATAATTATTGTTATGTTGCTTCAAAGTGTGATATCGGTATTGAAGAGATTATGTACAGTGGTGGTATACGGGTGACAACTAAGGAGAGGACAGTTGTTGACAGTATTAAAGATATGGATAAAATAGCCGGCATTGAGGAGGTAATAGCAGATATAGAAGCAGTGACACACTTACAGGAAAAACGTTTGTTACAGTATCTGCAAGCGTATCATAATCAGTTCCTGTATCAAAAGACAGGGTATCTGCTTTGGGCGTATAAAAATAAGCTTGGATTAAGTGATGATTTTTTTGAATTTTGCAGGGGAAAAATCGGAAAAAGTAAGCGATATCTGACGAAGGAGATGACGGGTGGAAAATATGACAACAGTTGGAAGCTGGTTGTTCCAAATGATATATATGGCATGAAAAATGGGGTGTTACATGATAGCATATAAAAAAATTGAATTAGAAAAAGCGGCAAAACAGGCAGGATTTGTCAGAGATACATTTGAAAAAGTGCTACGTTTGAAAGAAGTGTTGAAATATATTAACAGTGATCCGTATTTAAGGGAGCATTTGGCGTTAAAAGGTGGTACAGCAATTAATATGACAATATTCAATCTGCCACGTTTGTCGGTAGATATTGATTTGGATTTTACTCCGAACTTATCCAAAGATGATACGCAGATGCATAGAAAACAGATTACAGAGCAATTATGTGAATACATGGAAGAATTGGGGTATCACCGGTCTGAAGCATCAAGATATAGCCATAGCTTAGATGCATTTTTGTTTTTATATCAAAATGCAGGCGGAAATAGGGATAATATCAAGGTGGAAATTAATTATTCCTTGCGGTCGCATTTGTTTGAACCCACAAACAGGAAAATTGTGACGGATATGTTTCGGGAAGATGTGATGATTCGGACGTTACATCCGATGGAAATTTTTGCTGCCAAGGCAAATGCATTAATGAGCAGGGCTGCAGCGAGGGACTTATATGATTTCAATAATATGATAACATATGGTTTATTTGGAAAAGAGGAAGAAATTCTTCTACGAAAATGTATTATATTTTATGCTTCAGTATCAGCAGAAGTAATTAACAGGAATTTTGACACATCTGCAATTGATGGCTTGAATTTTACGAAAATCAGGAGAGATTTGTTTCCGGTTTTGAGGAAGAAAGATAATTTTAATCTGGAAGAGAGAAAGAAGAAGGCAAAAACATATATACAGGAACTTATGATGTTGACACCAGAAGAAAGAGAATATTTAGAGGCATTTGAAAGAAAAGAGTATAGACCAGAGTTGTTGTTTGATGATAAAGTAATTTTAGATAATATTTGTAGTCATCCTATGGCAATATGGAAAATGAAAGAACAGAAAGAAAAGGAGCATAACCATGCAGACAGACATTAACGCAACATATTTTAAAAGCATCATTGACCAGGATCGTTGTTCCGTTGTGATATGCAATTTAAAGCACGAAATCATTTATATGAATCCAACTGCAGTAAAAAGCTATGAGAAATGGGGCGGTGAAAGCCTTATTGGAAGAAGTCTTTTAAACTGCCATAATGAAGAATCGCAAAAACGCATCCAGCAGGTAATCGACTGGTTCGCAGCAGATGAAAGCCACAATCTCATCTATACCTCCCATAATGAGAAGCAGAATAAAGATGTGTATATGGTTGCGTTAAGGGATGCTGAAGAAAAGCTGATTGGCTACTATGAGAAGCACGAATTCAGAAATGCGGAAACCATGGAAAAATATGATTTGTGGTAAAATCCCTTTTCTAATCCCCTAGAAATTACTGTCATTCCATCCCCAGTCCTCGGTCGGGAAGTAAGCAACGTAGATTCGCTTCTTCGGAATACCAAGTTCAGTTTCTAAGAGAGAGCAGACTTTTCTTGTCATAAGATTCATCTGTGGCTTAGTCGGATAGCCGTAGCATTTCACTTCTACATAAGCAATATCTTTGGTGCTCCCTAAAAAACAAAGAGAAGCATTACCCTCGAACCCGGTCATAACCCAGTTCTCGCCTTTGCCAATGCAGTCTCTGGTAATGGTGCAGAGTGCTTTGGACAGGGTATCTTTTTTGGCAATATCTAAAGTAGCAGTAGTTTTCATGTTAATAAATGGCATTGTTAGTCCTCCTTACGAATGGATAAGTTAATTGGCTCGTTATATAGGTGAGAGTGAAAAAGCTATGATTCATCAGAACATGGATGTGAATCTGCACCGGTTGCCGTACGGTATTAGTATTGCGGTAGAAATGCCTGCTGCCCCTTACCGTTTTGCCTCGCATCCATATCTGATGAATCATAGAACCTTTCTCATCTCCTATAAAATACCTACCTCAAGTCTACTGTACCAATCCCATTCTGACAAGAAAAAGATTTGTATAATAACAACAAATCATACCAAAAGAATAGAATATAACCACAGATTATAAATACTATGAGAAACTATAATGGTAAAATTTATTGAATTCTTCGGATAAATAAGCTATGATATAGGATAATGAGCATTACCATAATCAGTAGTTATGAAATTGGGATGCATGCAATAGGAAAAGAAAGAAGGATTTACCCATGAATTATAATGTTGGAGTAATTGCCGGTGACGGAATCGGACCGGAGATTGTAAGCGAAGCAAGAAAGGTGTTAGATGCCATCGGAGCAAAGTTTGGACACACCTTTACATATGACGAGATACTGATGGGCGGTTGTTCTATCGATGCAACCGGTGTACCGCTGACCGATGATGCCATTGCGCATGCAAAAGCGGCAGATGCAGTTCTGATGGGTTCCATCGGAGGAAATACAGCAACATCCCCTTGGTACAAATTAGAGCCATCCCTTCGCCCGGAGGCAGGTCTTTTAAAATTAAGAAAGGCATTGAACCTTTTTGCTAACTTAAGACCAGCATATCTTTATGAAGAATTAAAGGAAGCATGCCCACTGCGTGATGACATCATCGGAGACGGATTTGATATGATGATTATGCGTGAGCTGACCGGCGGACTTTATTTCGGAGAGAGAAAGACAGAAGAAGTGGACGGTGTGATGACGGCAACCGATACTTTGACATATAACGAAAATGAAATCCGCAGAATTGCAAAACGCGGATTTGACATTGCCATGAAACGCCGCAGGAAAGTGACCAGCGTGGATAAGGCAAACGTACTGGATTCCTCCAGACTCTGGAGAAAGATTGTAGAAGAAGTAGCAAAGGATTATCCGGAAGTAACATATGAGCATATGCTGGTAGATAACTGTGCCATGCAGTTGGTAAAAGACCCGAAGCAGTTCGATGTAATTTTAACTGAGAATATGTTTGGAGATATTTTATCGGATGAAGCAAGTATGGTAACCGGTTCCATCGGAATGCTATCCTCTGCAAGCTTAAATGATACGAAATTCGGTCTTTATGAGCCAAGCGGCGGTTCTGCACCGGATATCGCAGGAAAAGGAATTGCAAACCCAATTGCAACCATTTTAAGTGCAGCCATGATGTTAAGATATTCCTTTGATCTCGATAAAGAAGCAGATGCCATTGAAAATGCCGTAAAGAAGGTATTAAAGGCAGGCTATCGTACCATTGACATTATGCCACAGGAAGAAGCAAAGAAAGCAACCGTAACCCAGGTAGGAACAGCCAGAATGGGTGACTTAATCGTAGAGAATCTGTAAGAGATAAGAAATTTTCAGACAGAACAATAAAAAAGAGAGGAAGAACGAAGATGAAGAGTGATAATGTAAAAGCCGGAATGCAGCAGGCTCCGCACAGAAGTCTTTTTAACGCTTTGGGATTTACCGAAGAAGAAATGAAGAAACCAATGGTTGGTATCGTAAGTTCTTATAATGAAATTGTACCGGGCCATATGAATCTGGATAAAATTGTAAACGCTGTAAAATTAGGTGTTGCAGAAGCAGGTGGAGTACCGGTTGTATTCCCTGCTATCGCAGTTTGTGATGGAATTGCCATGGGACATATCGGAATGAAATATTCCCTGGTAACAAGAGACTTAATTGCAGATTCCACAGAGTGTATGGCATTAGCCCATCAGTTTGATGCACTGGTTATGGTGCCAAACTGTGATAAGAACGTACCGGGACTTCTGATGGCAGCAGCAAGAATTAATGTACCTACCGTATTTGTTTCCGGTGGTCCGATGTTAGCAGGTCATGTAAAGGGACGTAAGAGAAGCTTATCTTCCATGTTTGAGGCAGTAGGCTCCTATGCAGCAGGTACAATGACAGAGGAAGAAGTAAGGGAATACGAAGAGAAAGTATGTCCGACCTGTGGTTCCTGTTCCGGTATGTATACCGCAAACTCCATGAACTGTCTGACCGAGGCACTTGGTATGGGCTTACGTGGAAACGGAACCATTCCTGCCGTATATTCCGAGCGTATCAAATTAGCAAAACATGCCGGAATGGCAGTTATGGATATGTATCGGAAAGATATCCGTCCAAGAGATATTATGACAAAGGATGCTATTTTAAATGCACTGACCGTAGATATGGCGTTAGGCTGCTCTACCAACAGTATGCTTCACCTGCCTGCAATCGCACATGAAGTAGGATTTGATTTTGATATTTCCTTTGCAAATCCAATCAGTGAGAAGACTCCGAACCTCTGCCATTTGGCACCGGCAGGCCCGACCTATATGGAAGACTTAAATGAAGCCGGCGGTGTCTATGCTGTCATGAAAGAATTAGCAGATGCAGGACTTTTACATACAGACTGTATGACCGTAACCGGTAAGACCGTAGGCGAGAATATCAAAGATGCAGTCAATAAGAATCCGGAAGTTATCCGTCCACTGGATAATCCGTATAGTAAGACCGGTGGTCTTGCCGTATTAAAAGGAAATCTTGCTCCGGACGGCGGTGTTGTAAAACGTTCCGCAGTCGTAGAAGAGATGATGGTTCATGAAGGACCGGCAAGAGTATTTGACTGTGAGGAAGATGCCATTGCAGCAATCAAGGGTGGCAGAATTGTTGCCGGTGATGTAGTCGTGATCCGTTACGAAGGACCAAAAGGCGGCCCTGGTATGCGTGAGATGTTAAATCCGACTTCTGCAATCGCAGGTATGGGACTTGGTTCTTCCGTAGCATTGATTACAGACGGACGTTTCTCCGGCGCAAGCCGTGGAGCTTCCATCGGTCATGTTTCACCGGAAGCAGCCGTAGGCGGACCAATCGCATTGGTAGAAGAAGGCGATATCATTAAGATTAACATTCCGGAAATGAAGTTAGAGCTTGCAGTATCCGATGAAAAACTGGCAGCCCGTAAAGCAAAATGGCAGCCAAGAGAACCGAAGGTAACAACCGGATATCTGGCACGTTATGCTTCCATGGTTACTTCAGGAAACCGCGGTGCAATTTTACAGATTCCAGGTACCGGGGAAGAAAAATAAGAACCGGTAATCTGTAAATATACAGCAGAAAGATAAGTTGGAAAGAGAGGAAATTTCAATGCTCTTAACAGGTGCTGAAATCGTAATAGAATGTTTGAAAGAGCAGGGCGTGGATACGGTATTTGGTTATCCGGGTGGTGCAATTTTAAATGTATATGATGAGTTATATAAACATAGTAATGAAATAAAACATATTTTAACTTCCCATGAGCAGGGAGCTTCCCATGCGGCAGACGGATATGCAAGAAGCACCGGAAAAGTTGGTGTGTGCTTTGCCACCAGCGGACCGGGTGCAACTAATCTGGTAACCGGAATCGCAACCGCATATATGGATTCTGTTCCAATGGTAGCAATTACCTGTAATGTCAATGTGCCGCTTCTTGGCAAAGACAGTTTCCAGGAAATTGATATTGCAGGAATTACCATGCCAATTACCAAGCACAACTTTATTGTAAAAGATGTCAATGATCTGGCAGATACCATCCGCCGGGCATTCCGCATTGCAAAAAAAGGAAGACCGGGTCCTGTTCTTGTGGATATTCCAAAGGATGTCACTGCAAATAAGACAGAGTATAAAACACAGCGTATTGAACCGGTACTGCGTGTGACAGAAACCATCCGGGAGGAAGACTTAGAAGAAGCAGCAGCTTTGATTCAGAAAGCGAAAAAACCATATATCTTTGTGGGCGGCGGTGCCGTAATTTCCGACTGTTCGGATGAATTGAGAGAATTTGTGGATAAGGTGGATGCACCGGTTTGTGATACCCTGATGGGAAAAGGTGCATTTAACGGAACGGATGAACGTTATACCGGAATGCTTGGAATGCATGGAACCAAAACTTCCAATCTTGGAGTCAGCGAGTGCGATCTTCTGATTGCAGTAGGTGTCCGTTTCTCAGACCGTGTGCTTGGAAATGCTAAGAAATTTGCCCATCATGCAAAAATCTTACAGTTTGATGTGGATGCGGCAGAGATTAATAAAAATATCATGGTAACAAACAGCGTGATTGGTGATTTAAAGAAGATTCTTGCAAGAATCAATCCGATGTTATCTCCGATGGAGCATAAAGAGTGGATGGAGCACATCATGGAATACAAGAAAGAATATCCATTGAGCTATCATCCGGAAGGATTAAGCGGTCCGTTCGTAATCGAAGAAATCTATCGTCAGACCAACGGAGATGCTATCATGGTAACGGAGGTCGGACAGCATCAGATGTGGGCAGCACAGTATTATAAATACAAACAGCCGAGAACACTTCTGACATCCGGCGGACTTGGAACCATGGGTTATGGACTGGGGGCAGCAATCGGTGCGCAGATAGCAAATCCGGATAAACAGGTTATCAATATTGCCGGTGACGGATGTTTCCGTATGAATATGAATGAGATTGCAACAGCAGTCCGTCAGAAGCTTCCGTTAATCGAAGTTATCATTAATAACCATGTGCTTGGAATGGTAAGACAGTGGCAGACACTTTTCTATGAGAAGCATTATTCTGCAACTGTTTTAGACGATGGAGTAGATTTTGTAAAACTGGCAGAAGCCATGGGAGCAACGGGATATCGGGCAACCAGTCAGGCAGAATTTGTCGATATTTTGAAAAAAGCACTTGCAAGTAGTACACCAGTTGTTATAGACTGTATAATTGATAGTGATGATAAGGTGTGGCCAATGGTAGCACCGGGGGCAGCTATATCTGAGGTGTTTACCGAGGAAGATTTAAAATAATAAGCCATTACATATAGAAAGATATGTGTAAGAAGTGAGGAGGAATTAGAAAATGAGCAGAGTATATAATTTTTCTGCAGGTCCGGCAGTATTACCGGAAGAAGTTTTACAGGAAGCAGCAGATGAGATGTTAGACTACAGAGGATGTGGAATGTCCGTAATGGAGATGAGTCATCGTTCCAAAGTATATGACAACATCATCAAAGAGGCAGAAGCTGATTTAAGAGACTTAATGAATATCCCGGATAATTACAAGGTATTATTCTTACAGGGTGGAGCTTCCCAGCAGTTTGCTGCAATTCCAATGAACCTGATGAAAAATAAGAAAGCTGCATACATTGTAACTGGACAGTGGGCTAAGAAAGCTTACCAGGAAGCAAAAATGTATGGGGATGCAGTAGAAGTAGCATCTTCAGCAGATAAGACCTTCTCTTATATTCCGGATTGTTCAGATCTGGATATTCCGGAAGATGCAGATTATGTATATATCTGTGAAAACAATACAATTTATGGAACCAAGTTCAAAGAACTTCCAAATACCAAAGGACATACACTTGTTGCAGACGTATCTTCCTGCTTCTTATCAGAACCGGTTGATGTAACCAAATACGGAGTAATCTACGGCGGCGTTCAGAAGAACGTTGGACCTGCAGGTGTTGTAATCGTAATCATTCGTGAAGACTTAATTACAGATGATGTTCTTCCGGGAACACCTACCATGTTAAAATACAAGACTCAGGCAGATGCAGATTCTCTTTACAATACACCACCATGCTACGGCATTTATATCTGTGGTAAAGTATTCAAATGGTTAAAGAAGATGGGCGGACTTGAAGTTATGAAACAGCGTAACGAAGAGAAAGCTAAGATTCTTTATGATTTCTTAGACCAGAGCAAGTTATTCAAGGGAACTGTAGTTCCAAAAGACCGTTCTCTTATGAACGTACCATTCGTTACCGGTGATGCTGACTTAGATGCAAAATTCGTCAAAGAAGCAACCAAAGCCGGTTTTGTAAACTTAAAGGGACACAGAACCGTTGGCGGTATGCGTGCCAGCATTTACAATGCAATGCCAAAAGAGGGTGTTGAGAAGCTGGTAGCATTTATGAAGAAGTTTGAGGAGGAGAACGCATAATGTTTAACTATACATGTTTAAATCCAATCGCTGGTGTAGGCTTAGACCTTTTGTCAGATGAATATAACAAAGTAGAAGATATCAAAGATGCACAGGCAGTCCTGGTAAGAAGTGCAGCAATGCATGATATGGAACTTCCAAAGACTTTGGAAGTTGTTGCAAGAGCCGGTGCAGGTGTAAATAATATCCCATTGGATAAATGTGCAGAAGCAGGTATCGTAGTATTCAATACACCGGGTGCAAACGCAAATGGTGTAAAGGAACTGGTATTTGCAGGAATGTTATTGGCAGCCCGTGACGTAGTCGGTGGAATCGAATGGGTAAAAGGCGAGGAAGGCAATGCAGATGTTGCAAAACTTGCTGAGAAACAGAAGAAGAACTTTGCCGGAAGCGAAATTGCAGGAAAGAAGCTTGGCGTTATCGGACTTGGTGCCATCGGTGTTAAAGTAGCAAATGCTGCAACACATCTTGGAATGGAAGTATACGGATATGACCCATACATTTCTGTAAATGCTGCATGGAGTTTATCCCGCAATGTAAATCATGTAAATGCTGTAGAAGAAATTTACAAGAACTGTGATTATATCACAATTCATGTTCCGCTTTTAGATTCTACCAAGAAAATGATTAATGCAGAAGCAATTGCAATGATGAAACCTACCACTGTAGTATTGAACTTTGCAAGAGACTTACTGGTTGATGAAGAGGCAATGGTAGCAGCATTAGAGGAAGGAAAGATTGCAAAATATGTCAGCGACTTCCCAAATCCAACCACAGTTGGAAAGAAAGGCTGTATCGTAACTCCTCATATTGGAGCTTCTACCGAAGAATCCGAAGATAACTGTGCAGTAATGGCAGTAAAAGAGATTCGTGATTTCTTAGAGAATGGAAATATTACACATTCTGTAAACTATCCGGACTGCAATATGGGCGAGTGCAAGAGTGCAGGAAGACTGTTACTGTTACACCGTAACGTAAAGGGAATGATTAGCAGCTATACTTCTATTTTAGGAGATGCAAATATCAACATTTCTGATATGACCAATAAGAGCCGTGGCGATTATGCATGTACATTGCTTGATGTAGATGCACCTGTTACCAAAGAAGTAGAAGAGAAACTTCAGACCTTAGATGGTGTATTAAAGGTTCGTATTGTAAAATAATAAATGCAGGTGAGAAAAAGATAATATATGGACTGCCCGGTTACGCCGCGACAGTCCATTTCTCTTACGCAGGAAACTCACAAAGCGTGTTTTTCGCAATTACGCAGGAAGGAGAAAACAATGGCAGATATCAGACCATTTTTATGTATCAGACCAAGAGAGGATGAGGCGGCAGAGATTGCAGCACTTCCGTATGATGTATATAACAGAGAGGAAGCAAAGAAAGCGGTAGAAGGACATGACAAAAGCTTTCTTCGCATTGACCGTGCCGAGACACAGTTTGATGATTCCGTAGACACTTATGCACCGGAGGTATATAAGAAAGCCCATGACATGCTCTGGGATATGGTAGCAGAAGGTGATTTCGTAAAAGAAGAGAAACCGTGCTATTATATTTATGAACTGACCATGGACGGAAGGGTGCAGACCGGTATTACAGCCTGTGCTTCGATTGATGATTATCAGAATCAGGTCATTAAAAAACATGAGAATACCAGAGCAGATAAAGAGCAGGACAGAATCAACCATGTAAATATCTGTGATGCACAGACCGGACCGATTTTCTTAGCATACCGTTCCAATGATGTCATCAATGCAGTGGTAGAGAAGGTAAAGAAGACAGCACCTCTTTATGATTTTGTGGCAGAGGATGGAATCGGACATCGTGTATACAGAATTGCAGAGGCAGAAGATATTGCGGCTATCGAGGAAGCATTTGCAAAGATAAAAGAAATTTATATCGCAGACGGTCATCATCGTGCAGCATCCGCAGTAAAGGTAGGACTGATGCGGAGAGCAGAGCATCCGGATTATGACGGAACTGAGAAATTTAACTATTTCTTATCCGTATTATTCCCGGATGACCAGCTTATGATTATGGATTATAACCGTGTGGTAAAAGACTTAAATGGAATGACAGAAGAGGAATTCCTTGGAAAGATGAACGACCTGTTTGAAGTGGGAGCACCACAGAAGGAAGCGGTTCATCCGGCTGAAAAAGGAAGTTTCAGCATGTACCTTGGGGATAACTGGTATGCCTGCCGGATGAAAGAAGCGGATTTAAGCAGTGACCCGGTAGATGGGCTGGACGTATCAATTTTACAGAATGTGTTACTGCATCCGGTACTTGGCATTGAAGACCCGAAGACCGATAAGCGGATTGATTTCGTAGGTGGAATCCGTGGACTGGAGGAATTGGAGCGCAGAGTACATAGTGACTGTAAAGTGGCATTTGCCATGTATCCGACCAGCATCGGAGAGTTGTTTGCAGTAGCAGATGCCGGAAGACTGATGCCGCCGAAATCTACCTGGTTTGAGCCAAAACTTCGCAGTGGATTATTTATTCATGCACTTTCATAATAACTTTCATAAATAACTGGAGGATATTAAAATGGGATTTTATCTGACCGCATTAGAAGCCAGCACAGAGGGCATTACAGCGGAAGAAGTCAGCGATGCTATTGAACAGATGAAGAAACCGGGCGTGGTACGTACTTACCTGGAGGGGCTGGTGCCGGATTTACTGGCGTTTCTCTTTCAGGTGGTGATTGCCTGCGTGGTATATGCCATTGGCGTAAAGTTAATCAAGCTTTTCCGGAAACTCGTCCGGAAATGGCTGGATAAAAAGGATGCTGACAAGGGTGTAAAACAGTTTATGGATGCACTGGTCAAGTGTATTGGATATTTCTTCTTGATTGTAATCATTCTTTCGCTTTTTGGAATTGCAACCACATCTGTAATGGCAATTGCAGGTTCTGCAGGACTGACGGTAGGCCTGGCACTGCAGGGAAGCTTATCCAACTTTGCCGGCGGCGTATTAATACTGATGTTAAAACCGTTTAAAGTGGGGGATTATATTGTAGAAGACAGCCATGGCAACGAAGGAACGGTAACAGAGATTTCGATTTTCTACACCAAGTTAAAGAGTGTTGACAATAAGATTATCGTAATTCCAAATGGAATCTTAGCCAACAGCAGCCTTACCAATGTAACCTACAGTGAGAAACGCAGGATTGACCTGGAAGTAGGGGTGTCCTATTCGGCGGATTTAAAGAAGACGAAGGCTGTGATAGAGCAGTTGCTTCTTTCCGAAGAACGCCGGCTTAAGGACGAGGCGGTGCAGGTCTTTGTATCGGAATTGGGAGACAGCAGTGTTACCATTGGTGCAAGAGTGTGGGTGCCGACTGATTTATACTGGGATATCCGCTGGGCACTGACTGAGGAGATGAAAAATGCCCTGGATGAAAATGGAATCGAAATTCCGTTCCCGCAGCTTGATGTCAACGTAAAGAATCCGGTATAAAATCGGGCAAAAAAGTGAAAAAGTTTGACAAATATTGGAAAATATGCTACTGTTAGCCATGTAGTCGTGCACAATTTTGTGCAACTTTTTAGATTTATTGTGTATTAGGAGGAAAAAGAAATGCAGGGAACTGTAAAATGGTTTAACGCAAAGAAGGGTTATGGATTTATCTCAGATGCAGAAGGAAATGATGTATTCGTTCATTTCTCCGCATTAAATATGGATGGATTCAAAGAGCTTAAAGATGGAGAAGCAGTTGAATTTGAGGTAGTAGAAGGAGAAAAAGGACCTCAGGCAGCTAACGTAGTTCGCTTAGGTTAATTCGTATAGAGTTGAATATGAAATAAGCGCAGAGCAGGAAGATGGATATCCGTCTTCCTGTTTTTAGGTTTATCAGGTGTAAATGTAAAAAAAATGTGTTATACTGATAAAGACTGTGAGTCAGATTATGAGAACATGGAGGATAAAACATTTGAATTTAGCAGCGTTAACAGCATATGAATTAATCAAAGAAGAAAATCTGACAGACATCCATGCAAAGGGATATCTGCTTCGACATAAAAAGAGTGGAGCTAAAATCAGCCTTATTTCCAATGATGATGAAAATAAGGTCTTTTATATTGGATTCCGTACTCCGGTAGAGGACAGCACCGGCGTACCACATATCATTGAGCATACGGTATTGTGCGGTTCAGACAAGTTCCCGGTGAAGGACCCGTTTGTGGAACTGGTGAAGGGCTCTCTAAATACATTCTTAAATGCCATGACTTACCCGGACAAGACCGTTTATCCGGTGGCAAGCTGCAATGATAAAGATTTTGCTAATCTGATGGATGTATACTTAGACGCTGTGTTCCATCCGAATATCTATAAGAAAGAAGAAATCTTCAAACAGGAAGGCTGGCACTATGAATTAGAGGATAAAGATGCACCGGTTACCATCAATGGAGTGGTATACAATGAGATGAAGGGCGCATTTTCTTCTCCGGAGGGTGTCTTAGACCGTGTAGTATTAAATTCCCTGTTCCCGGATACCACATACAGCAATGAGTCCGGCGGTGACCCGGAAGTAATTCCGGAGCTTACTTATGAGCAGTACCTTGATTTCCACCGGAAATTCTATCATCCATGTAATTCTTATATTTACCTTTATGGAAATATGGATATGGACGAAAAACTGGAATTTCTCGACAAAGAATATTTAAGCCATTATGATAAAATCGAAGTAGATTCCGCAATTCAGCTGCAGGCTCCTTTTGAAAAGCCGGTAACCATCAGCAAGCCATATTCCATTGCATCTTCCGAAAGCTTAGAGGATAATGCATATCTTTCCTATAATGTGGCAATCGGAACGAATCTTGAGAGTGAACTGACTCTGGCATTTGATGTCTTGGATTATGCACTATTAAGTGCACCGGGAGCACCGTTGAAGCAGGCACTTATTGATGCAGGAATCGGAAAAGATATCATGGGCGGATTTGATAACAGCACCTTACAGCCAATTTTTTCTGTGGTGGCAAAGAATGCCAATAAAGAAGACGAAGAGAAGTTTGTAGGAATTATCGAAGATACTTTAAAGAAAATCGTCAAAGACGGTCTCAATAGAAAATCCCTGTTAGCAGGAATCAACAGTGAAGAATTCAAATTCCGTGAAGCAGATTACGGCAATTTCCCGAAGGGATTAATTTATGGATTATCCTGTATGGACAGCTGGCTTTATGATGATGACGAACCATTCTTATATCTTAAAATATTAGACGTATTTGCAGCATTAAAGGAAAAGATTGAAACAGGATATTTTGAAGAACTGATTCAGAAATATCTTTTGGATAACAGCCATAAGTCCTATGTATCCATTGAACCGGAAAAAGGCTTAAATGCCAGGCTGGAAAAAGAATTAGAAGAGAAACTGGCAGCTTATAAGAATGGCTTATCAGAAGAAGAGATTGATAAGTTAGTAGAGGATACAAAACATTTAAAACTGTATCAGGAAGAGCCGTCACCAAAGGAAGACCTGATGAAGATTCCGATGTTAAAACGGCAGGACATGAAGCGTGAAGCACAGCCGCTGGTATATGAAAAGGTAAGCTGCAATGGCATCGAAACCATTCATACCAACATTTATTCCAATGGCATTCATTATCTGAATCTGATGTTTGATATCAGTGATATTACAGAAGAAGAACTGCCATACCTTGGGGTGTTAAAAGCTGTACTTGGTTATATGGATACAGAGCATTATAACTATGCAGACTTAGCAAATGAGATTAATCTTATGACCGGCGGTATCTCTTCCCAGATTAATATTTATGCGGATACTAAGAAAAAAGACAGTTTCCATGCAAAATACGAAGTACGTTCCAAGATTCTTTATCAGAATTTAGAAGAGGGGCTTAGACTTCTTTCTGAGATTCTGATGGGCACACAGATTACAGATGAAAAACGTCTCTATGAGATTTTAGCGCGTATCAAATCGAGACTGCAGATGTCCTTAAGCTCTGCCGGACATTCCGTATCTGCCATGCGGGCAATGTCTTATTTCTCACCGGTAGCCCGATTCAATGACCTGCTTGGCGGAATTGCACTGTACCGGACGATTGCAGAATTAGAAGAACATTTTGAAGAAAAGAAGCAGTTCTTAATGGATAAATTAAGAAGCCTTACAGAGAAAATATTTGTAAAGAACAGACTGTTGATTTCCCTGACGGCAGACGCAGAAGGATATCAGCTGTTAGAAGAAAAATTCCCGCAGTTCTTAACTGTTTTACCGGATGGAGCAAAAGAGGGAGAAGCAGTTACCTTCCATTGTGAGAAAAAGAATGAAGGTTTCTTAGATGCATCCAAAGTACAGTATGTATCCAGAGCCGGAAATTATTTATCGAAAGGATATTCCTATACCGGAGCACTTCGTATCTTAAAAGTAATTTTAAGCTATGATTACCTTTGGATTAATGTCCGGGTAAAGGGTGGTGCATATGGTTGCATGAGCGGATTTATGCGGAATGGAGATGCATATTTCACTTCTTACCGTGACCCGAACCTTAAGAGCACCAATGAGATTTACGAAGGTATCCCGGCATATTTAAGAGCCTTTGATGCAGATGAACGTGATATGACAAAATATATCATAGGAACGGTAAGTGATATGGATACCCCGTTGAATCCGGCTGCCAAGGGCATGCGTTCCGTAAGTGCTTATCTTACCAATATTTCTTATGAGGAATTACAGCGTGAGAGAAATGAAGTTTTAGATGCACAGCCGGAAAATATCAAAAATCTCGCAGTGCTTATTGAAGCAGTACTCGCACAGGATGCCTTGTGTGTCATCGGTGCAGAGGAAAATGTAGAAGCAGAAAAAGATATGTTCTTAGAAGTAAAGAATCTTTATTAAAAGCTGTGGGTAATAGTCCCGCAGCATACATAAGAAGGAGTAAGTATGACGGAAAATTTTAAATCAGGCTTTGTAACACTGATTGGACGGCCGAATGTAGGAAAGTCCACCTTGATGAATCATCTGATTGGACAGAAGATTGCAATTACATCCAATAAACCGCAGACTACCAGAAACCGTATCCAGACTATTTATACGGATGAAAACAGAGGACAGATTATTTTTGTGGATACACCTGGTATCCATAAGGCAAAGAATAAGCTGGGCGAATTTATGGTAAATGTGGCAGAACACACATTGAATGAAGTGGATGTCATTTTATGGCTGGTGGAACCGAGTGATTTTATCGGCGCAGGAGAGCAGCATATTATTGAAAAGTTAAAAACTGTAAAGACACCGGTTATTCTGGTTATCAATAAATTAGATACCTTGGATAACAAGGATAAGATGCTTGAGTACATTGACACTTATCGTAAAGTCTATGACTTTGCGGAAATCGTACCGGCATCTGCACTGCGGGGAGAAAATACGGATGTTATCATTGATTTGATTTTTAAATATCTGCCGTATGGTCCGATGTTTTATGATGAAGATACCATTACCGACCAGCCGGAGCGTCAGATTGTGGCAGAGCTGATTCGTGAAAAAGCCTTACATGCCTTAAATGAAGAAATTCCTCATGGAATTGCCGTTTCTATTGACCAGATGAAGAAACGCAAAGGTAAGAAAATGTTTGATATTGATGCCACGATTATCTGTGAGCGGGATTCCCACAAGGGAATTATTATCGGCAAGCAGGGAGCCATGTTAAAGAAGATTGGTACCAATGCCAGATATGAGATTGAGCGCCTCTTAGATGCCAAGGTTAATTTAAAGCTCTGGGTAAAGGTGAAAAAAGACTGGCGTGACAGCGATTATATGATTAAGAACTTCGGATACCGGGAAGAGGAATTCTAAATATTGACAGTATTATCTTAAGTGCTTCTGGAAAACCTAATTTCATACAAGTATGAAGAAAGGGCAGGAAGGAAGCATATGGTAAGAGCAAGCTGGAATCATTTTACTTTGACCGGAAGTGTAGATGATTATCTTAAGTTTAAGGAACAGGAAAAAGAAGAACAGGATGGATTGGGCAGCCTGAAAGAGAAAGTAAGAGGTGAACAGGACCGTGGGCACAAACGTGATGGTTACGGGTATGGTGCTTACCGCAATGCCAATCAGTGAATATGACAAACGAATTACGATACTGACCCTGGAGAGGGGAAAGATTACGGCGTTTGCCAGAGGTGCAAGAAGACCGAACAGTACACTGCTGGCAGCCTGCAATCCCTTTTCCTTCGGACAGTTTGAAGTCTATGAGGGCCGTACCTCCTACAATGTGGTGCGGACAGAAATTAAAAATTATTTTACCGAACTCACCACAGACTTGAATGATACATACTATGGATTTTATTTTCTTGAGATGGCAGAATATTATGCCCAGGAAAACAGTGATGACCGGGAAATGCTAAAGCTGCTTTACCAGTCCTTAAAGGCACTTGGAAAGAAGAATTTTGATAACCGGCTGGTCCGCGTAATTTATGAATTGAAAATGATGGTGCTAAATGGAGTATATCCGAATCTTTTTTCCTGCCAGAAATGTGGAAAAAAGGAACCGATGCAGTTTTTCAGTGTGCAGCGCGCCGGGCTTCTTTGTGATTCCTGCAGCGAAACCGAGCATGGCAGACGGTTAGATGCATCTACCATTTATACGATGCAGTATATTATTACCACGGAATCAGCAAAGCTTTTTCATTTTGCAGTATCAGAAAAAGTGTTGTTTGAACTGATTCGGACGGTGAAGGAATTTCGGGAAAAATATGCACCCCATACATTTAAATCAGAGCAATTTTTAGAAGGACTTTTCTGATTTATGGGAGAAGCCGGGCATTTTGCCTGAGGTAACGCTTGAAATACCAAACCGAAAATAGTATAATTGTTGAGATTATGAGATACAGGGATTTGGAGGTTCGTATGAAGAAGAAGATAAGTGCACTCCTTGTAATGCTGTTAGCCTGTGGAATATTTGGCGGCTGCGGTGCTACAAAAGATGCAGATACCACAACACTCTTTCCGGAGAAAAAGGGTGGAATCACAGAAGTTGCAGTAGGCGACTTTGACAAAGATAATTATGATGAGAATGAGCTGGAACAGTATGTAAAGGATTCCATCAAAGAATATGAAGACAATGATGGCGCCGGGACAGTAAAATTAAAAAATCTTTCCGTAAAAGACGGAGTCGCAAAGCTTGGTATGCATTACAGTGACAGCACAGCATATTCTGCATTTGTGGGAGATACCGTATTTACCGGAACGGTGGTACAGGCAATTGCTGCCGGATATGATTTTAATACAGATTTCGTAGCGGTAACAGATGGAGCTGCCGGAGATGCAGCGGACAGCAAAGATGTCATGAAAAATGATGACTATCATGTTATCGTATTAAGCAAAGGTGTAGACGTTACGGTAGATGGAACACTGCAGTATGTTTCTTCCGGAGTAACCGTCAAGGATAAGAACACTGCAACCGTGGATGAAATTCCTGCTGGTGAGACAGCAGAAGCAAGATATATTATTTATAAATAGAATGCGAGGAAGAATTTTATGGAAAAATCAATGGAAAAAATTGTAGCTTTAGCAAAGGCAAGAGGTTTTGTATATCCGGGTTCCGAGATTTACGGTGGACTGGCAAATACATGGGATTACGGTAACCTTGGTGTAGAATTAAAGAATAATGTGAAACGTGCCTGGTGGCAGAAATTCGTACAGGAAAATCCATACAACGTTGGTGTAGACTGTGCCATTCTTATGAACCCGCAGACATGGGTAGCTTCCGGACATTTAGGCGGATTTTCAGACCCTCTGATGGACTGTAAAGAGTGTCATGAACGTTTCCGTGCAGATAAGATTATTGAAGATTATGCAGAAGAGCATGGCATTACATTAGAGACTTCTGTAGATGGCTGGAGTCAGGAAGAAATGATGAACTTCATCAAAGATAACAGTGTTCCATGTCCATCCTGTGGAAAACATAACTTTACAGATATCCGTCAGTTCAACCTGATGTTCAAGACCTTCCAGGGTGTAACTGAAGATGCAAAGAATACGGTATACTTAAGACCGGAAACAGCACAGGGTATTTTTGTTAACTTCAAAAACGTGCAGAGAACATCCCGTAAGAAAGTGCCTTTCGGCATCGCACAGATTGGAAAATCTTTCCGTAACGAGATTACTCCTGGTAACTTTACTTTCCGTACCAGAGAGTTTGAACAGATGGAGCTGGAGTTCTTCTGTGAGCCGGGTACCGACCTTGAGTGGTTCCAGTACTGGAGAACCTTCTGCCATAACTGGCTGTTAAGCCTTGGCATGAAAGATGAAGAATTACGTCTTCGTGACCATGATCCTGCAGAGCTTGCATTTTACAGTAAAGCAACTACCGACTTTGAATTCTTATTCCCGTTCGGATGGGGCGAACTGTGGGGAATTGCAGACCGTACCGACTATGACCTGACACAGCATCAGAATACATCCGGTCAGGATATGTCTTACTTTGATGATACCAAGAATGAAAAATACATTCCATACGTTATTGAGCCATCTCTTGGAGCAGACCGTGTGGTACTTGCATTCCTTTGTGCAGCATATGACGAAGAGAACATCGGAACAGAAGAGAAACCGGATATGAGAACCGTTCTTCATTTCCATCCGGCACTTGCACCGGTTAAGATTGGTGTGCTTCCACTTTCCAAGAAATTAAATGAGGGCGCAGAAAAAGTATTTACACAGCTTTCCAAAAAATACAACTGTGAATTTGATGACAGAGGAAATATCGGTAAGCGCTATCGTCGTCAGGATGAAATCGGAACTCCATTCTGTGTAACTTACGATTTTGAATCTGAAACAGACGGAGCAGTTACGGTACGTGACCGTGATACCATGGAGCAGGAGCGTATCAAAATCGAAGATTTGGATACATATTTTGCAGAAAAATTCACTTTCTAAATCAAACACTTTATTTTTTACATGACTGAATGGTCTGATTTCGAAAAAATGGTTGCGAAACTATAAAATTATGATAAAATGAATATGTGCGCTTGTGGACAAGTGGCACGCATAATGGGTGACATTGTGGATATCAATTGTTGTTGATAACAGACGATGTTCGCATATCAATAAACCAAAGTAAATTTATTAGGAGGAATTCAAAATGGCAAACAAATGGGTTTACATGTTCAGTGAAGGAAACATGTCCATGCGTAATCTCCTTGGTGGAAAAGGTGCTAACCTTGCCGAGATGACTGATATCGGTCTTCCAGTACCACAGGGATTCACAATCACAACAGAGGCTTGTACTCAGTATTATGAGGATGGCCGCAAGATTAACGACGAAATCATGGCACAGGCTATGGAAGGCGTTAAGAAAATGGAAGAGATTAACGGAAAGAAATTCGGAGACCTCAAGAATCCATTACTTGTTTCTGTTCGTTCCGGTGCCAGAGCATCTATGCCAGGTATGATGGACACCATCTTAAACCTTGGACTGAATGACGAAGTAGTTGCAGCAATGATCGCTGGAAACCCAGATCCTAAATTCGAGCGTTTCGTATATGACTCTTACAGACGTTTTATCCAGATGTTCTCTGACGTTGTTATGGAAGTTGGTAAGAAATATTTCGAGCAGCTCATCGATAAGATGAAAGCAGACAGAGGAGTTAAGTTCGACGTTGAACTTACAGCCGCTGACTTAAAAGAATTAGCAGAGCAGTTCAAAGCTGAGTACAAGAACCAGTTAGGAACCGATTTCCCATCTGATCCTGTAGAACAGTTAAAATTAGCTATCGAAGCTGTATTCCGTTCATGGGATAACCCACGTGCAAACGTATATCGTCGTGATAACGATATCCCATATTCATGGGGAACAGCTGTTAACGTAATGCCTATGGTATTCGGTAACTTAAATGATGAGTCTGGTACAGGTGTTGCATTCACCCGTGATCCTGCTACAGGCGAGAAGAAATTAATGGGTGAGTTCTTAATCAATGCTCAGGGTGAGGACGTAGTTGCTGGTGTTCGTACACCTATGCAATCGCTCAGATGGAGCAGGAATTCCCAGAAGCATATGCTGAGTTCATCAAGGTTTGTGAGACTCTTGAGAATCACTACCATGACATGCAGGATATGGAGTTTACAGTAGAGAACAAGAAGTTATACATGCTTCAGTGCCGTAATGGTAAGAGAACTGCTCCAGCAGCTCTTAAGATTGCATGTGACCTTGTTGATGAAGGACATAAGACAGAAGAAGAAGCAGTAGCTATGATCGATCCTCGTAACTTAGATACACTTCTTCATCCACAGTTTGATGCAGCAGCATTAAAAGCAGCTACACCAATCGGAAAAGGTTTAGGAGCTTCTCCTGGAGCAGCTTGTGGTAAGATCGTATTTACAGCAGAAGATGCAGAAGCTTGGAACGCTCGCGGAGAGAAAGTTGTACTTGTTCGTCTTGAGACATCTCCGGAAGACATCACAGGTATGAAAGCTTCCCAGGGTATTTTAACTGTTCGTGGTGGTATGACATCTCACGCAGCTGTAGTTGCCCGTGGTATGGGTACATGCTGTGTATCCGGATGTGGCGATATCGCTATGGACGAAGAGAATAAGAAATTCACTCTTGCTGGAAAAGAATTCCATGAGGGAGATTTCATCTCTATCGATGGTACAACAGGTAACATCTACGATGGCGAAATCAAGACAGTTGACGCTACCATCGCTGGTGAGTTCGGCCGTGTTATGGCTTGGGCTGACAAATATAGAAAACTTAAAGTTCGTACTAATGCAGATACTCCTGCAGATGCTAAGAAAGCTCGTGAGCTTGGAGCAGAAGGTATCGGACTTTGCCGTACAGAGCATATGTTCTTCGAAGAAGACAGAATTGCAGCATTCCGTGAGATGATCTGTTCTGACACTGTAGAAGAAAGAGAAGCAGCTCTTGAGAAGATTCTTCCATATCAGCAGGGAGACTTCAAAGCTCTTTATGAAGCACTGGAAGGATGCCCGGTTACTATTCGTTTCCTGGATCCACCTCTTCATGAGTTCGTTCCTACAGAGGAAGCTGATATTAAGAAATTAGCAGATGCTCAGGGCAAAACTGTTGAGCAGATTAAGACAATCATCGATGGACTTCATGAGTTCAACCCAATGATGGGTCACAGAGGATGCCGTCTTGCTGTAACATATCCTGAAATTGCTAAGATGCAGACAAAAGCTGTTATCCGTGCAGCAATCGAAGTTCAGAAAGAGCATGCAGATTGGAATGTGAAACCTGAAATCATGATTCCATTAGTATGTGAAGTTGAAGAGCTTAAATACGTTAAGAAAGTAGTTGTTGAGACAGCAGACGCTGAGATCGCAGCTGCAGGCGTTAAATTAGAGTACGAAGTTGGTACTATGATCGAGATTCCTAGAGCTGCTCTTACAGCTGATGAAATCGCTAAAGAAGCTGACTTCTTCTGCTTCGGTACTAACGACTTAACTCAGATGACATTTGGATTCTCCCGTGACGATGCTGGTAAGTTCTTAGATGCTTACTATGACAAGAAGATCTTCGAGAACGATCCATTTGCTAAGTTAGACCAGACTGGTGTTGGTAAACTTATGGATATGGCACTGAAACTTGGTAAGCCAGTTAATCCGAACCTTCACGTTGGTATCTGTGGAGAGCACGGTGGAGATCCTTCATCTGTTGAATTCTGCCACAAGATTGGTCTTGACTATGTATCATGTTCACCATTCCGTGTACCAATCGCTAGATTAGCAGCAGCTCAGGCAGCAATTGCTAACAAATAATTATTGGACAGGAACAATATAATATACAGCATATCTCATATATCGTGGGAATGCTGTATATGCAGGATAAGCCTCACCGTATGGTGAGGCTTATCTATCTTGTGAAATGGTACTTATATTGTATAGTATTTTTGTATTGCATAGCATTTTTATATTGCATAGTGCTTTTTAGCTTGTGCAGCATGATTGTTATATGACCTTATATTTCGCTTGCTGCCAGGTTCTTATTCTTCTGGCAGGATGATAACAGAATATTCTTATTACGAATCCATTCGCTTATTTGTTGAAAAATCTTAAGTTTCTTTATCAAATTCCATTTAATTACAAAATTCAGTTAAGGCATAATATTCAAGTAATTATATTTTGAAAGTAATCATATCATTTAGTTTAATTATATTATTTAGTTTAATCATATTATATGGTCAAATCATATTGTTTGGTTTAATCATATTATATAGTCAAATCATATTGTTTAGTCTAATCATACTAATTCAGTTCTTTTAAAGTTTCTAGTATGAAAAAATCTCCATTTATATCAAAAAAATCCCTGAAAAATGAAAAAAATCATACTAAACAGTAGAATCTAGTTTTTTAGTATGAAGAAAGCTGAAAAAGTGTTGAAAAAATCATACCAGATATATGTTGCAAGAGAAAGAAGTATGATTATGGCATAAGGCAGACTATCATGCGAAGTATGTGACAATAGGAATCGTTGTTTAAATATGAAAATATAAGAGCTATAAAAACTATAAGAGCTGTAAAGAATACAAGAATTGTAAAAGCTATAAGAACTGTAAAGAATATAAGAACTTTAAATCTTATAAAAGAAAGGAATAATGCTTATGAAAAATTGGATACAAAATGAAATAAATGAATTGCAGAAGATACTCAATGATATAAAGCATTTTGAAGAGAAAGCACCAAGTGGTACGCTGAGAATTCATAATAAAAATGGAAAAACGTATTATTACAGGCAGATGAAAGATGAAGAAGGGAAGATGATACAACAATATCTTCCACTAAGAGAAATGAATTTTATTCGTATTCTGGCACAGAAGAGCTATTGCAAAAAGCTTAAGACCAAAGCAGAGAGAAATTTAAAAATACTTCAGCAGGTGGAGGCTGATTATGATATAGGATGGATGAGAGAGATTTATGAGGAGCAGGAATACCAGAGGAAGAAGTTGATCACACCATATCTAAAACCGGAAGAAGTTGTTTTGAAGGAATGGGAAGAGGAAAAATATGAGCAGAATATAGAATATCCGGAGAATTTACGATATGAGACGGAGCATGGGGAACTGGTGCGTTCCAAGTCAGAAGTGCTTATAGCTAATATGCTGCATCAGAAAAAAGACATTCTGCTATATAAGTATGAACGCCCATTAAAGTTAAAAAAGAAAGGAAAAGAGATAGAAATATATCCGGATTTTACAATTTTAAATAAGGAAACCGGGCGGATTCTTTATTGGGAACATGCTGGAATGATGGATAATATATCTTATGTAGGAAATTTTATCCGAAAGCAGAATTTATATATAGAAAATTATCTTATGCCGGGGCGGGATGTTATTTTTACTTATGAATCTTCGGAAAGTCCATTTGATATTTCAGGTGTAAAGAAGATGATACATATGATGATTGATGAAACAGAATAATATGCTGTCAGATTGGATATATGATGTGAATATATTCCTTGCATCTTTGTCTTATTTGTATTATAATTAATAACACAAATGAGACAAAGAAAATTTTAGAAAGAAAATTTAGAAAGGAAGTTTAGAAAGGAAGTTTTCAGATGGTCATATCGATTGATGAGACAGCGGAAGTGCCGATTTACCAGCAGATTCGTAATCAGATTGTACTGGGAATTTCGGATGGCAGGTTAAAGCCAGGTGAGCAGCTTCCAACGGTCCGGGCTTTGGCAGGAGAGATAGGAATCAATTCTATGACAGTAAATAAGGCATATGCATTATTAAAGCAGGAAGGATATATTTATACCGACCGGCGGAATGGCGCTCATGTGCGGAATGAATTTACTGAGACAAAGGAACTGCAGGAGAAATCCAAAATAATATTACAACAGGTGATTTCCGAGGCAAAGATATGTGGCATAACGCAGGAAGAATTTTTAGCATTATGCAGGAATATGTATAAGGGGTGATGAAGATGTTTCTTAATATTATATTTTTTGCAACATTGTATCCGGTATTATTTATTGTATATGTGGTAATGGCGCTGCAAAGCGGACAGAAGAATGGAAGTATTTTTGGTGTAAATATGAAACCGGAATGGTTCGAAGAGGATGAAGTAAAGGCAATTCAGAAGCGGTTTAAAAGAGAAATGAGATGGTATGGGCTGCTGCTTGCGGTAATTCCTTTTAGCAGTCTTTTGACACCGTATTTTTCCATCCAGATGACGATCTGGCTGGTATGGATGTTTGGAGCAATTATATTACTGATGCTGCCATTGGTCTTTGCCAATAGCCGGCTGAAAGAATGGAAGCGGCAAAAGGGATACTATGAGACACAGTCAACAGAGCGATATGTGGAATTAAAGAATGCGGGAGCCATTCGGTGCATACATTTTTTCCAATTCTTTCTTCCGCTTGCCATAGGCATTATAGGTGCAGCTTTAGCACTGCCGGTTTATAAAATGGTTGGAATATCCTGTCTGATTGGAGCTGCCTGTGGATTCATTTATTTTCTGGTCGCAGTTATTATGGACAGACAGCCGATACAGGTCATCAGTTCAGATAGTGACATTAATATCAATTATAGCAGGGCAAAGAAAAATATCTGGAAAAATTTCTGGCTTTGCTGTATCTGGATGAATACCATATTGATATTATTTCTTCTGGCAATTTCATTCGTAGATAAGAAGGTAGAAAGCATAATGCTTATTGCCATGATAGTGTATGCAGTTCTCCTGCTGGTGATATGCATTCCGGTATTTATCAGACTGGGAAAAGTGGAAAAGGCTTATGCAGGCAAACATGATTTAAGCAACGGAACAGAAGATGATAGAAACTGGATAGGCGGTGTTCTTTATTATAATCCTAATGATCCGCATACGATGGTAGATAAAAAAGTCGGCATTGGAACAACTGTAAATATGGCGTCAAAAGCTGGAAAAGCAACAATGCTATTTACAGCACTGGTATTTCTTACTATTCCAATTTTATGTGCCTGGGTGATTGCAGAAGAGTTTACACCGATTCATCTGGAAATAGAAAATGGCAATCTTTGTGCAGAGCATATCCGCACCGATTATGAGCTTCCGCTGGATACCATAGAAGAGGTGGAAATGGTGACAGAACTTCCGCGCAGGTCTAAGATAAATGGAACAGGAATGGATAATCTTGAGAAAGGAACATTTAAGATTTATGAGCAGGGAGAATGTCAGGAGTTTTTAAATCCGCAGAATAAGAAATTTCTGCATTTTTCGGCAAATGGAAAACAATATTATATGAGCGGAGTGGATGATGTACAGACAGAAGAAATTTATAAGGAAATTCTGAGCAGATAGAAAGAGATTGAAAATAGAAAATTGAAAAAATAGGAAAGATTGAAAACGGCCGGCAGGAAAAACACATAAGAAAGGAATGTGTTTTTCCTGCCGGCGGTCTGTATTCAAAAGTGAAATTAGTTTTTCTTTCGTATATGAATTTCCGGAATCGCAACATTATCAAAGCTGACACTGGAAGTCTGTTCATCGGAAGATTCAGATGGAAAGGCAGCAGTGGTATTTTCTGCTGTATCCGGAGTGGAAGATGTCTTGTGCACCTCTGGAATGGCAACATTATCATAAGTCAGATCATAATTTTTCTTTTCACGTTCTTTTCTTGCATTCTTGATTTTATTTTTAAAATGAAACATAAGGTGCTCCTTTATTTACAAAATATTAATAAAAAATGTAATTACAAGGCTGTTGATGAAATCGGCAAAGAGACTTCCCACCAGTGGAATCAGAAGGTATGCTTTGACGGATGGAACATAGCGGTCGCAGAGAGCCTGCATATTTGCCATGGCATTTGGTGTGGCACCCATACCGAATCCGCAGGTACCTGCAACAAGGACTGCTGCATCATAATCCCGCCCCATAATATTGAACTCAATAAAGTAAGTAAATACAGCAATCAGAATGACCTGTGAGCTTAATAAAATGATAAGCGGAAGTGCCAGAGAAGCCAGTTCCCATAATTTTAAAGTAATCATAGCCATACCAAGAAATAATGACAGGGAAATACCACCCAGGTCATTAATTTCTCCCATATGGATCGTGGCATTGCCATGGGAGTATTCCACAATATTACGAATCAGTGCGGCTGCTAACATGGCACCAATATAAATTGGAAAAGTCAGTCCTGTTTTTGTCAGAAAATAGGAGAAAATAGTACCAAGTCCAATGGCAAGGATAAGCTGGAAAACAGCGGAAGCATACATGTTGGTATGGCGTTCGTGTTTTTTCTCATCTTCCACTAAGAGGCTGTCATCTTCGGAAGCAACAGTAGAGAGAAGATTTTTCTTTTCTACCAGGCGTTTTCCTAAAGGACCGCCAATCAGGCTTCCTGTAATCAGACCGAAGGTAGCAGCAGCGGTACAGATGGTAGTGGCACCATGGATATTGAAATCCTCCAGTACCGGTCCAAAAGCACCTGCTGTACCATGTCCGCCCACCATTGGAATGGAACCGGTACACATACCGATTAATGGATTTAATCCTAATAGTTTGGATAATCCAACGGCAAGAAAGTTCTGGGTAATAATAAGGGTAATGACCAGTCCTAAAAATACTGCCATGGATTTCCCACCACTTTTTAAGACTTTTAAGTTAGCCTGAAATCCTACGGAAGTAAAGAAGAATACCATACATACTTCCCGCAGGGTATCATCAAAGGAAAATTCTGCAACTCCGGTGCTGTAACAGATACAGGTGAAAATCGCAAAGAGCAGACCGCCGATAACGGGTGCCGGAATACAGAATTTTTCCAGAAAATGTATTCTTTTTCGTAAAAAACTTCCCAGCATGAGTACCAGCACAGCAACAGCTAAGGTCTGGTACATATCTAAATGTATATTCATAGTGTTCCTTTCTAGTTTGGTGTATTGCTTTCGGAAGAAAGCGTAATGCCCTGCTTCTCATAATAGGCAACAGCACCCGGATGGAATGGAATCGGTATGCCATCAGTAGCATAAGTTTCATCTAATTGCAGGCTTAAAGAAGTTGCATACTGTAAATCCTTCGCATGGGAAAAAAGCCATTTCGTTAAGTGTTCTACTGTATCGGTAGAGAGCCTGTCGGAAGCAAGGAGAACCGCTTTGACACCAAGGGTATGGATATCTTCCGTCTGTCCGGTGTAAGTATTGGCAGGAATGGTATATTCACTATAGGATGGATAAGCAGACAGCAATTTATTCCTGCATTTCTCATCAATATCCAAAAGACGGATATCACATTCTTTGGCTAATTCTTTGATTACAGTTGTCTGGATACCGGCAGTACAGAAAAATGCATCGATTTTTCCATTGATAAGCTGGTCAGCAGCATCGGTATAATCGAGGTTTACTGTTTTCACCAGTTCAGTGGTAAGTCCGCTCATGGTCAGAATCTGGTTAGCGTTCTGTTCAGTACCGGAATCCTCCGCACCGATGCTGACGGTTTTGCCCTGTAAATCATCCAGCGTCTGAATATTGGAGTCTGCACGGATGACAATCTGACAGGCTTCCGTATATAGCCCGGCAATAGCGGAATATCCCTGACAAGGATCTCCCTCAAAAATTCCACTGCCTTCATAGGCGGAGGCAATCAGGTCAGACTGGGCTAATCCAAGTTCGATATATCCACCGGAGAGCAGCCTTAGATTGGCAGCAGAGCCTGCGGTTGTCTTAACTTCAAACTGATAGGTATCATCCTCCGAGGAGGCAAGTCCGGTAAAGGTATTGGCAAAGGTATAGTAGATTCCACCTATGTCAGCGGCACCAAAGCGGATGGTTTTCTGATAACCACTGCATCCACTCACAAAAAGCAGTGCAAGACATAGAAGAAGACGGAATGGTTTCTTCATATATAAAATCCTTTCTTTTTAAAATTTAATCCTAAAGAAATATTTTACAATAATTTTTTCAGAAAAGGAAGAGCGAAAAATTAGTGAGAAAAAATATCGTTAATCCTATATTTTTTTAGAAAAAAAGAGATTATAATGTGATGGAATGAAATGAAGGAGGAAGGATTTATGCAGAAAATAACAGTAAAAGTAGATGGTATGCAGTGTGGAATGTGTGAGGCACATGTAAATGATGCAGTGCGGGCAGCATTTCCGGTAAAGAAAGTAACTTCATCCCACAGTAAAAAAGAGACCGTAATTATTACCGATACCGATATTCCAGAGAAAAAAATCAAAGAAGTGATTAAAAACAGTGGATATGATGCGTTAGAAGTAACAAAAGAACCATATGAGAAGAAGGGATTATTTTCAGCATTCCGCAAGTAAACAGAATATCTTAAGAAAAATAATATATATATTATCGGCATAGTATGTTAAAATGAGGAATCGGAAATAATAGGAAAAGAGGACAACGAAATGTTATTGGATTTTGTAGAAATGCTGAAGGTTATTTTTCTTGGAATTGTAGAAGGAATTACAGAATGGCTTCCAATCAGCAGCACAGGACATATGCTTTTAGTGGATGAATTTATCAGGCTTGATATGACAGATTCATTCAAAGAGATGTTTTTCGTGGTGATACAGTTGGGAGCTATTCTTGCGGTAGTGCTTTTGTTCTGGAAGAAAATGTTCCCGTTTCAGTTTAAAGACAAGACACAGCCGGTCATCCGGAAAGATATTTTTTCTTTATGGTTTAAGGTTGTAGCTGCCTGCATACCGGGAGCTGTGGTAACGCTTTTGTTTGATGATTATGTGGATGCACATTTTCATACACCGCTTGTGATTGCTGCTGCATTGATTTTCTATGGTTTTGCGTTTATTCTGATTGAAAACTGGAATAAAAAGCGGAAAGTAAGGGTGGAAAGCTTAAATGATATTACTTATCAGACAGCATTTTTTATCGGATTGTTTCAGGTACTTGCAATTATTCCGGGAACCTCCCGTTCCGGTGCAACCATTATCGGAGCACTTTTAATCGGAGTATCCCGTGTGGCTGCAGCAGAGTTTACATTTTTCCTGGCTGTGCCGGTTATGTTTGGCTGGAGCCTGATCAAACTTATTAAGTTCGGCTTTGCGTTTTCTGCTCAGGAACTTTGTGTCTTAGGCTTAGGCTGCGTGGTAGCATTTGCGGTATCTGTAGTAGTCATTCGTTTTCTGATGGGCTATATCAAAAAACACGATTTTAAAGTATTTGGCTGGTACCGGATTATTCTTGGAGCCATTGTTTTAGGCTATTTTGCACTATAGGAACCGCTTAAGAAAATGAGAGATTCTTCCGATATAAAGAATGGAACAGATTGTTTTAAGCAAAAGGATTTGCTTATAGATATTTTCAAGGAGGAATTTTTATGAACACAAACGCAGTAAATCAGGTGGCAGAAAACGTTTCTGGTTATACGGAATCGGAAAAGAGCAGCAAAGTCTCCGGAAAAACCATTGGAGAGCCAAAGCTTTCGGATAAGGCGAAAGAGTATTATGAGAAGCTGAAAAAGAAATTTAGCACGATGGATTTCATTCTGGTATCCAAGGATATGAAAGAGACAGCAAAAGCCAATGCAGGACAGTATGCCAATGCCAACAAAATGGTGGTTCTGATTGATGAAGAGAAGATTGAGCGGATGGCAGAAGATGAGTCTTACCGGAAACAGTACGAGGGAATCATAGCCAATGCATCCAGTCAGCTTGCAACCATGCAGAGTCGGTTTGCTAATGGACAGAGTGGTGTGAAGGCATATGGCATTCAGGTAAATGATGGCGGCAATGCATCATTTTTTGCAGTTGTAGATAAGTCTTTGTCTCTTCAGAAGAAACGTATCGAAAAGAAACAGGAAGAAAACCGTGCAGAACGTAAAAAAGCTCAGAAGGAAGCTTTTGAGAAACGAATGAATAAGGAGGATGAAGATACATCTTCCGTTAAGAAATCGGACAGGAATGACAGCACGGATAAAACTGGTAAGAGTGAAGATCTGGTAACGGTTACTGCCGGTTCGTTGGAAGAACTGGAAAAGAAAATCCAGGATATGTTATATGACAGCATGAGCGATTATGTATTTACACCACAGGAAAAACAGGTTGGCTGGAATGTAGATTTTCGTGGATAATAAATAAAAGGCAGGATACAATATGGAAAAGAGCCCCTATCTATTGCACTCCGGGCAGCCCTGACTTTCTTAATCCACTGGGAAATCAAAGTGGAGAAAAAGGACTGCCTGGAGTAGAGGCCCGATTCGTATGCTGACGTTCCGGAAGGGAATGGATAAACTGGCGTGGTGTCGTTCCATAGCGTTTTTTAAATTCCCGGTAGAAGTAGGAAAGGCTGCTGAAACCGGCAGTCATGGCGGCATCTGTAATGGAAAGCTCCTGCTGTTCTAAGAGGTCGGCAGCCTTTTGCAGGCGCAGGCTCTTGATATAATCTAAGCATGACATTCCGACATATTTCTTAAAAAAGCGCATGAAATGGTATTCGCTGAAATAGCAGGAGGATGCCAGGCTTTCAATAGAAATATTTTCGGTATAATGTAATCCGATATATTCTAAGACACCCTTAATCTTCTGGGTATGTTCGCTTTGAAGCTGTGGCTGCTCAGAACTTTTGCTACAGTACGGAAGTAGAAGGGTAAGAAGCTTTAACAGCAGGGATTTTAACATCAGTTCATATCCCGGCTGGGCAGCGGAATAACAGTTGCTGATTTCATAGAACAATGCGAGGGCATCCGGGTAGACCGGGTGCTCTTTTACTATATGAAAAGGGGGAATCAGCTGCTGCTTGGCAAGGGGCATCAGATATCGCATGGCACAGATATCTGCAGAGGATGCACCAAGGAAATCAAGGTGAAAGACATATGTTTCCGAATGCATATGCCCGGCAGGTAATATGGCAATGGAATGCAGAGCCAGTGGAGGAATGAAAACGAAATCTCCAGGCATAGCCTGAAAGCTTTCAAGGTCAACCTGATACGTACAGACACCGCTGGTAATCAGGGTAAATTCAGCCTCTTCATGCCAGTGTGGCGTAACAATGGGATACCGTTCCTGCAACGTAGTAAGATATTTCTTTAATGGAAAAATTCGTTCGCCATGAACGGCCTTTTCTTTTTGTTCCAGAGGGAGTTGTTTTTTATCTTTCATGGGAATCTCCTTTTAATGTTGCTTATTTAAACAGCATTTATCCTGATTTTTTATACAAACAAAATGAAAGAAATGGAATTTTGGATGCAGACGATGGAAGGTAGGTCTGATGCAAAACAGTGCATTTCTAAAATACATTTTTTCTTTCTATGATAAAAACAGTCTTTCCAATGTTTGACAAGATATCTGTACCGTTCGCCGAAGTATGGATGCATGATAAGGATTGTTAGGCGCACTTAGAATTTTATACAGCAATAGCCAACGCTGGCACAGGGACGTGCCGGCGAGGCGCATATGAACATGGATGTGAATTTGCGCCGGTTGGCAGATAAAATAATATTAATACTGAAATTCTTAGTGCGCCTTACTATCTTTATGCAGCATCCACACTCGACGGACGGTGCAGATATCCTCGTCAAAGCAAGCGGAAAGACAGTTTATAATCAAGAAAAAATGTATCTAAGAAATGCTGCTATTTTGTATCCTATAACCTACCTTCCACCGTCTGCATCTGAAATCCATAATCATATCGTTTATTTTGTTTTACATAAAAGAGCAGGATTGTGCAATAAAAACGCAAATATCACGGAAGAAACTTCCTAAAACTTCGTATATAATAACAGTATCATACAAAGAACGAAGTGTAAATACAGAAATAATGGAAATATGGAGGATGAGAACATGAAGAAAAAATGGTGGCATGACAAGGTAGCATATCAGATTTATCCAAAGAGCTTTCAGGACAGCAACGGAGATGGAATCGGTGATTTGAGAGGAATCATATCCAGACTGGATTATTTAAAGGAACTGGGTATCGATATCGTATGGCTTTCACCGATTTATAAATCCCCATTTGTAGACCAGGGATATGATATTTCAGATTATTATAATATTGCTGAAGAATTCGGAACCATGGAAGAGTTTGATGAGCTGCTTGCGGAAGCAAAGAAACGTGATATGTATATCGTAATGGATCTTGTGGTAAATCATTGCTCCGACCAGCATGAGTGGTTCCGGAAAGCACTGGCAGACCCGGATGGAGAGTATGCAGATTATTTCTATTTTGTGAAAGGAAAAGATGGCAGGGCTCCAAGTAATTACCGTTCTTATTTTGGCGGAAGCACCTGGGAGAAGGTGCCAAACAGTGATAAATACTATCTTCATATGTTCGCCAAAGAGCAGCCGGATTTAAACTGGGAGAATCCGGTAGTACGTCAGAAAATCTATGAAATGGTAAACTGGTGGTTAGACAAAGGCGTGGCAGGATTCCGTATTGATGCAATTATCAATATTAAGAAAGATATTAATTTCCCGTCCTTTGAGCCGGATGGACCGGACGGACTTGTAACCTGCATCAGGATGGTAGAAGAGGTAAATGGAGTAGGAGATTTTCTCGAAGAATTAAAACATAAGACTTTTGAAAAGTATGATGCCTTTACGGTAGGAGAAGTCTTTAATATGAAAGAAGATGAGCTCTTAGAATTCATCGGAGAGGATGGACATTTCTCTACGATGTTTGATTTCAGTGCCCATGTGCTTACTTTTGGTGAGCATGGTTGGTACGACCAGAAACCATTACGTTTTGAGGAATGGCGGAAAGTAATTTTTGATTCCCAGCAGGAATTACAGGGAAAATGCTTTAAGGCAAACATTATTGAAAATCATGATGAGCCAAGAGGAGCAACACATTATCTGCCGGAGCATGCCAGAAATGATGCAGGAAAGAAGATGCTTGGAACTGTATCCGTTCTTTTGCGTGGAATTCCATTTATCTATCAGGGACAGGAAATCGGGATGACCAACTGCAAACGAAATGATATTTCAGAATATGATGACATCAGCACCATCGACCAGTATCAGGAGGCGTTGCGTGCAGGACTCAGTGAAGAAGAAGCCTTGAAATGCTGCTATGAGAACAGCCGTGATAATGCCAGAACACCAATGCAGTGGTCCGATGGAAAAAATGGCGGATTTACCGATGGAACTCCATGGCTTGCCATGAATCCGAATTACATGGAAATCAATGTAGCAGCCCAGGAGCATAAGGCAGATTCTGTATTGGCTTATTATAGGAAATTAATTGCACTGCGTAAGGCAAAAGAATACAAAGATACTTTCACTTATGGTATTTTTAAACCAAAATATGAAAATGCAGATGACATATTTGCTTTTGAACGGGTAAATGAAGAAAGCGGTCAGAAGCTTTTGATTCTTGCAAACTTTGGAACAGAAGAGCATACCATCACATTAGAGCAAAGAATTGCCAAGGTATTGTTAACCAATGAAGGCCGCCAGGAAGCAATCAATGCTGAGGCAGCCCTAAATGGAACAATTACATTAGACAGCTGTGAAACCGTTGTCTTAGAATTAGAAAAGTAAGATTTGTGGAAGCAATTTAATCTGGAAATTTATTCCATAATCTTGCCATCAACAGAGATGGTAACAACCTGCCATGGAATCATTTTCCCGCTTTGCTTTAAGGCATTCTGGACAGCCATTACAATGCCGCCACAGCACGGAACCTCCATGCGCACAATACTGATATCTCTGATATTGTTATTGCGGATAATTTCAGTAAGCTTTTCACTGTAATCCACATCATCCAGTTTGGGACATCCAATCAGGGTGATGTGGTTTTTTATGAATTTTTCATGGAAATTGCCATAGGCAAAAGCTGTACAGTCTGCAGCAATCAGCAGTCTTGCATTGTCAAAATACGGAGCATTTGTAGGTGCTAATTTAATCTGAACCGGCCACTGGGTAAGCTGGCTTTCCGGTGCGTTTCCTGCTGTGACTGCGTTGGATGCAGTATCGGATGTGGTATTAGAGCCTGCAGAAGTATTTTCCGTGTTTTTACGCTGCATGGAGCGCATCCGGCTGCCCGGACATCCGCTGAAAACCGGAGCTGCGTGATTGGCTGAAACTGCAGGTTTTACCGAAGCCGCTTCACGGTTCTTTAAGTGCTCTTTTACAGCGGCTTCGTCATAAGCTGCGGCTTCCCTCTGTACAAAGGTAATAGCACCGGTAGGACATGCCGGAAGACAGTCACCTAACCCATCGCAGTAATCCTCTCTTAAAAGCTGGGCTTTTCCATCGACCATGCCGATGGCACCTTCGTGGCAGGCGGATGCACATAAACCGCATCCATTACATTTTTCTTTATCAATATGAATTATTTTACGAATCATTTTAGATTCCTCCTCGTTGATTTTGTATAGTCAGTATACTATAATAGCAATAAATAATCGGTTGGAAAAACAACGGAGGTTATAAAATGAAAAAATTTCCTGTAGAAATGAAAAATTCACCTTTTTTTGAAGGAATTGAGGAAACAGAAGAGGAGAAAGTCTTAAAGGGATTAGATGCCCATGAGATGACTTATGATAAAGAAAATTATATTCTGCACTGCGGAGAGCAGGTAAAAGAAATGGGGCTGCTGGTTTCTGGCGGACTTTTGATTGTGCAGGAGGATTTCTGGGGAAACCGGAATCTGGTTGCAAAAATAGAACCGGGGGATGTTTTTGCAGAGACTTTTGCCTGTATGCAGAGGCGGAATATTAATGTAAGTGTGATTGCAGAAGAGGCAGCAAATGTGCTGTGGCTGAACGTTCGGAATATATTGGATGCAGATGGAGAAACGGAAGGCTGGAAGCTGGTTCTGCTTCGGAATTTATTAGAGAATATGGCAGAAAAGAATCTTCGCTTTAATGAAAAATTAACCCATATGGGAAAACGCAATACCAGAGAAAAGTTATTGTCCTATCTGTCAGCAGAGGCACAGAAGCATGGAACATCAGAGTTTGATATTCCATTTTCCAGACAGCAGTTAGCAGATTATCTTTCTGTGGAACGGAGTGCGATGTCAACGGAGCTTGGAAAATTAAGAGATGAGGGACGGCTTTCTTTCCGGAAGAATCATTTTTGCCTGAACAGAGATGCATATTTATAATAGAAGAAAATGCACTTTTGAGAAATTGTACTGAATTCAAAACTTGATTTTTATTTAAAAGAGGGTACAATAATATGCAGTTAAAATAATACATAGAAAAAGAGGAGAGAAAGATATGTTTGGTTTTGGTCAACTGATTGATATTTTAAAGAAAAGCCCAAAGAAAATTGTGTTTACAGAGGGAAATGACCCAAGAATTTTAGAGGCAGCATCCCGCCTGCTGGCAAGTAATTTCTTAAGCCCGATTCTGGTTGGAAATGAGGCTGAGATTCAGAAAGCAGCAGAGGAGAGCGGATTTAATATTCGCGGAGCCAAAATTATCGATCCATTACATTTTGAAAAATTTGATGAAATGGTTACCATGTTCTGTGATTTAAGAAAGAGCAAAGGCGTAACACCGGAGCAGGCAAAAGGAATTCTTTCACAGGCTAATTATTTCGGAACCATGTTAGTAAAAATGGGATATGCTGATGCACTGTTAGGTGGAGCAACCTATTCTACAGCAGATACTGTTCGTCCAGCGTTACAGTTAATTAAGACAAAACCGGGTAACAGCATTGTATCATCCTGCTTTATTCTGGTACGTCCTTCTGCAACCGGCGAGAATGAAGTACTGGCAATGGCTGACTGTGCAATCAACATTCATCCGACAGAAGATGAACTGGTTGAAATTGCCGGAGAAGCAGCAGAGTGTGCAAAGATATTCGGTGTAGATCCAAAGGTGGCATTCTTAAGCTATTCTACATTAGGCTCCGGAAAGGGCGAGGATGTAGATAAGATGCGTAATGCTGCAAACAAGACAAGAGAAAAATATCCGGAGCTTCCAATCGAGGGAGAGCTTCAGTTTGATGCAGCCGTATCTCCAAGAGTTGCACGTACCAAATGTCCGGAATCCAAAGTGGCAGGACATGCAAATACATTTATTTTCCCGGATATCAATGCAGGAAATATTGGATATAAGATTGCGCAGCGTCTTGGTAACTTTGATGCATATGGTCCGATTCTTCTTGGATTAAATGCACCAATCAATGACTTATCCCGTGGATGTAATGCATCAGAAGTATATTCCATGGCAATTATTACAGCTGCATTAGCGTAAGCTGTTAGAATGAAAAGGTGACGGTATGCATAACGAATTAACACAAAGTGATATCAAGAAGATGGAAGAAGAAATTGAATATCGGAAATTAGTGGTACGAAAGAATGCAATCCGTGCTGTACAGGAAGCAAGAGAACAGGGTGACTTAAGTGAAAACTTCGAGTATTATGCTGCCAAGAAAGATAAGAATAAAAACGAAAGCAGAATTCGTTATTTAGAGCGCATGATTCGTACTGCAGTCGTGGTATCAGATGACTCTAAGGAAGACGAGGCAGGTATCAATAATACGGTGACGGTTTATGTTGAAGAAGATGATATGGAAGAATCCTTCAAATTGGTGACTACCATGCGTGGAAATTCGCTGAAAGGATTAATCAGTATCGAATCTCCTATGGGGAAAGCAGTGCTTGGCCATAAGGTAGGAGACCGTGTCAGTGTGAAGGTAAATGACGATTACAGTTATGATGTTATAATCCGTAAAATTGAAAATACCGGAGAAGAGAACGAGAAAATCCGAAGCTTCTAAAAGATAATAAGAATAAGAATAAGAATAAGAATAAGAACCGGAAAACGGTTTAAAAAGGCGAGAAGAGGTCTGTAAAAGGTGATGCTTTTGCAGGCTTCTTTTTTTACGTTACAGGAAATTGCTTTCCTGTAACGTAAAAAACGCTCCGCGAGGATGTACCAAGGTGTATCCTGTTTTGTATATTTTGCACAAATTGTGAAATGGATTTTTGTGAATGAAAATGACGGAATATGATTGACTATGACTGTTTTTGAACGTATAATAAAACCATAGAAAGCAGAAAATAGAAAAAAGGAATGGGAGGGATGATATGCTGACAGAGGAAAGATATGGAAAAATCCTTTCCCTGCTGGAAGAACAGGGCAGTGTTAAAGTGACTGAGCTGATGCAGCTTTTAGATGCTTCCGAGTCAACGGTACGAAGAGATTTGAATGCTTTAGACGAAAATGGAAAGCTTTTGAAGGTTCATGGCGGTGCAATTTTAAGAGGAACAGTTTTTCATACACAGGATGATGATGTGCCACTTCGAAGAAACATGCATCGTGATGAGAAGGCAGTCATAGCGAAGTATGCAGCATCGTTAATTACAGCAGATGATTTTATTTATCTTGATGCGGGAACCACAACAGACTGTATGATTGATTTTATGGATGTGAAGCCATCCTGTGTGGTAACCAACGCAGTAGCCCATGCAAAACGGCTCTCTGAACTGGGGTGTGAGGTTTATATCATTGGCGGAGAGTTCAAGGCATCCACAGAAGCTGTGGTAGGTGCTGAGGCAGTGGAGTCCTTGGATAAATATAACTTTACAAAAGGTTTCTTCGGAACCAATGGAATTAATGTAGAAAAAGGATATACCACACCGGATGTGAAAGAGGCTATGGTAAAGAAGAAAGCAATGGCAAATTGCAGACAGTGTTATATCCTGGGAGATAAGAGTAAATTTGCACAGATATCCAGTGTGACATTTGCACCATTTGCTTCAGCAGATGTGATTACAACAGGTCTTACCTTGGAGTCTTATCGGAAGTATAAAAATATAAAGGAGGTGGAAGAATGATTTATACCGTAACTTTTAATCCGTCACTGGATTATGTGGTGGATGTAAAAACCTTCAAAACCGGTCAGGTAAATCGGACGGAACAGGAGAAAATGTTCCCGGGAGGAAAGGGAATCAACGTATCCATCGTACTGAATCATCTGGGATTAAAGAGTACCGCATGGGGCTTTTTAGCTGGCTTTACCGGAGAAGAAATTAGCAAGCGTCTGGATGAAGAAGGTGTAAATACCGATTTCATTCAGGTAGAGGAAGGAATATCCAGAATTAATGTGAAGCTTCGGTCCACAGAAGAAACAGAAATCAATGGCCAGGGGCCGATGATCCGCAGCACAGATATCGGGAAGCTTTATGCTAAATTAGATACCTTAAAAACCGGAGATGTGCTGGTACTGGCAGGAAGTATACCGGATATTATGCCGCAGTCCATATATATGGATATCATGAAATACCTGGAAGGAAAGGATGTCATGATTGCTGTAGATGCAACCAGAGAACTTCTGGCAAATGTACTTCCGCTTCATCCATTCCTGATTAAACCGAATAATCATGAATTAGGACAGTTATTTGGTGTGACAATCAGCAGCAAAGAGGATGTAAAGAAATACGCAGCGAAGCTGCAGGAGCAGGGTGCAAGAAATGTACTTGTTTCCATGGCAGGTGACGGGGCTGTGCTTTTGACAGAAGAGGGAAAAGCTTTTGAGAGCGAAGCTCCGAAGGGTAAAGTAAAGAATTCCGTAGGAGCAGGAGACTCCATGGTGGCAGGTTTCCTGGCAGGATATTTAAAGAATAAGGATTATGCGCAGGCGTTTAAGATGGGAGTCTGTACCGGAAGCGCCAGTGCATTTTCAGAAGAACTTGCAACGAAAGAAGAAGTAGAACAATTATTAAAGAATCATGCATTTTCATTTTAAGAAAAAGGAGGAAGGTATATGAGAATCAGAGATTTGCTGGCACCGGAAAGCATTCAGTTGAATGGTTCAGCAACCGGAAAGGAAGATGTATTAAACCAGATGGTTTCCCTGATGGTAAAGAGTGGAAAAATAGCAGATGAAGAGACTTACCGGAAAGGAGTCTTTGCAAGAGAGGAAGAGAGTACCACAGGAATTGGAGAGGGCATTGCAATTCCTCATTGCAAATCAGCAGCCGTAAAGAAACCGGGATTAAGTGCAATGGTATTAAAGAATGGGGTAGATTTTGATGCCTTAGATGGAGAGAAGGTTCATTTAATCTTCTTAATTGCAGCACCGGATACAGAAGATAATGTACATCTTGACGTATTAAGCCGTCTGTCTGTTCTTCTGATGGATGAGAATTTCACCAACGGATTAAAACAGGCTACTTCGGTTGAAGAATTCTTAAAAGTCATTGATGAAGCAGAGTCTGAGAAGGAAGAAAAGGAAGAACAGAAGGAAACAGAAATAAAGGAACCGGAAGAAAATCAGAAAAAGATTCTTGCAGTAACCGGATGTCCGACTGGAATTGCCCATACATACATGGCAGCAGAAAGTCTGGAAAAGAAGGCAGCAGAATTAGGTTGCTTTATTAAGGTGGAAACAAGAGGCTCCGGCGGAGCAAAAAATGTGCTTACTGCAAAAGAAATTGAAGAGGCAGATTGTATTATTGTAGCAGCCGATACCAAAGTCCCGATGGATCGTTTTGCCGGAAAACCGGTTATCATCTGTCAGGTTTCCGATGGAATCAGTAAAGCAGATAAATTAATACAGCGCGCTATGGCAAAGGATGCACCAATTTATAAAGGCAGCGGCGAAGCATCAGAAAGTGAAAGCATGGGCGGAGAAAGTTTTGGACACAAAGTTTACAAGCATCTGATGAATGGTGTTTCCCATATGCTTCCGTTTGTTGTCGGTGGTGGTATTATGATTGCCATTGCATTTTTAATCGACAGCTTTGGTGTAGACCTTGCATCACTTCCTACGGATGAGCGTGCTAATTTTGGTACAATTCTTCCGGCAGCAGCATTCTTTAAGTCCATTGGAGGACTGGCATTTGGCTTTATGCTTCCTGTACTGGCTGGCTATATTGCCATGAGTATTGCAGACCGTCCGGGACTGGTAGTAGGTTTCGTTGGAGGAGCAATTGCAGCAAATGGAAAATCAGGTTTCCTTGGAGCCTTAGTAGCCGGATTTGCCGCAGGTCTTATCATCCAGTTATTAAAGAAAATCTTTGACAAACTGCCAAAAGGCCTGGATGGATTGAAACCGGTTCTACTGTATCCGCTGCTTGGTGTATTGTTAATAGGTGCATTGATGACCTTTATCATCGAACCACCGGTCGGAGCTTTGAATATTGCAATTAATACAGGACTGGCACATATGAATGGTGTAAGCTCGGTATTACTGGGAGCATTGGTAGCTGGAATGATGGCTGTGGATATGGGTGGTCCTTTAAATAAGGCAGCATATGTATTTGGAACTGCATCCATTGCCGCTGGAAACTATAATATTATGGCAGCCGTTATGATTGGAGGTATGGTACCACCAATTGCCATTGCACTTGGAACCTTATTTTTCAAAAATAAATTTACAGCAGAAGAAAGAAAAGCCGGACCGACAAACTTTATTATGGGATTATCCTTTATTACAGAAGGTGCAATACCGTTTGCAGCAGCGGATCCGCTGCGCGTGATTCCAGCCTGTGTGGTAGGTTCTGCAATTGCAGGAGCAATGTCTATGGCATTTAACTGTACACTGATGGCACCACATGGTGGAATCTTCGTATTCTTAGTAATGGGTAATGCAATCTGGTATCTTTTATCATTGATTGCAGGTTCAGCAGTATCTTGTCTGCTTTTGGGATTGTTAAAAAAGAAGATTGTATGATATAATAAATGATGTACTCACGAATAGTGAGCATAAGCGAGTCAAAATACTTGCAAATTAAAACTATGGTATAAAAAACGGGAAAAAATATAACTTTTTAGGAGGAAGAACATGAAGGAATTTACTTACACAATCACAGATGAGCAGGGAATCCATGCAAGACCGGCAGGATTACTGGTAAAGGAAGCTGCAGGATTTGCAAGTGCAATTACCATTGAAAAGGATGGTAAGAAAGTAGATGCAAAGAGAATCCTTGGCGTTATGGGGCTGGGTGCTAAGAAAGGTGCAGAAATCACACTTCGTGCTGAAGGTGAAGATGAAGATGCAGCAATTGAAAAATTAAGTGCATTCTTACAGGAGAATCTGTAAAGCCAGGAAGAATATTTAAGCTGAAGTGCATTTCGGAAAAGGTGTTCACAGCGATGAAAAGGGACCTGTCACTTATGATAAGTGGCAGGTCCTTTTATGATGATTTGTATTGTTTTAAAATTCCTTAGTTATTTGAGATAAATGTTAATTCATCAGAGGAATAGAATGTCTCATAAGAATCATAATCACGTACTTCAAATTTAATAGAAGCATTGGTTACATCATCAATAGATGTAATATCATCATTTGCTTCAATTGACATAAAGGTACCGGTTCCAGGAAGAAGATATCCATATCCGTAATCATCCTGCATAAAGTCATTGATTGAGAAATCATCGGATTCAGCAACACAGGTTTTATCTGTAGTGTTCTCAATATAGAATACAAATACAAGTGTATCATCCCAACCGGTTGTTGTGCCGACATAATATGCATTGATGCCATTAGAGGAATCTAATGCAACTGCACCCGGAACAGAGGAAATAGAGAATGGGGTATAGGAATCGGAAAGATTGATATCCTGTACAACACCATCATCAATCAAAGTATCATAAGTATCAGAATCATAGAAGCTTACCTGAAGTTTAATATTATCGATGCTGTCAAAACCGGTTAAAGTGAAATCATCAGAAGAAATGCTAAGTTCTTCGTTGCTTTTTTTGCCGGCAGCGACGTCACCTGAAATATAACCATACATGGTTACACCATTGATTGCACAATAATCAACATTGATTCCAAGGTCGTTAGAAGTATTGTTTTCAACAGTAACTTTAATTTCCGGAATTACAGAATCATCATAGTAGCTGTATACAATACTGGTAGCTGTAATGGTAACATCATTAGCTGAGTATAATACAACATTATCTAAAGGAACTTCTTTGTCATCGCCATAGCTGTAATCACTGTAATCACTGTCATCATAGTCATCACTATCATCTGAATCGGAATCAAAATCAAAGTCATCAAGATCAGATGTGATACCACTGTTGTCAAAAAGTTCTTTTCCAGCATTGCTTAAGGTTTTAGAAACATTGATAACTGCATATACAATAACACCGATAGAAAAGATGGTTGCCAGAATGGAAATGATTAATCCGGCAATTGCTGCACCACGAAGGTCACGGTTCTTACCCATTCCAAGAATGGAAAGAATGATAGCAGCGATACCAAGAATGATTCCGATAATTGGAACAAACCATCCGAAAGGTAAAGCTGCGATACCAAGAATCAGACCAAGGACACCAAAAACACAGGATTTTTTCGGCGCATCACCGTTGATATTGTAGGAAGGTGCTGCATTGTAGCTGTTTCCATTATAGGTGTTTCCATTGTTAAATGCCTGCTGTCCGTAATCTGGCTGATTGTAAGCCGACTGATTATAAGCGTTCTGATTAAAGCTGTTTGGATTATAATCGGTCTGGTTGAATGCCTGCTGCTGATTTGCATTTGGTGCATCATAGGTCTGAGAACCATTTTCCGGCTGGTTGTACGTCTGCTGCTCAGGAGCCGGCTGACCATAGTTCATCTGAGCATTGTTGTCTGGGCTGGGAGTTCCGGCAGGTTCATTTCCGGAAAAACCATTTGGGTTGTCGTTTACATTTTCTCCATTTAAATTATACATAACTTTCTCCTTTTCATATATTACGTGAATGGTTGTACTCTATTAAGGTATCATATTAAAGTCAGCTTGACAATGTTTTTCTTTTTTTGCTTTTTTTGCAGAAAAAAATCAAAACATTTATAAAAATACATTGACATCATCACTTTACAGTGATAAACTATGCTCAATTAATGAACTGAATAAATAAAATCAGTGAGCAAAAGTAGTACGGTAAATGATTTCTTTACAGAGAGCCGGCGTTGGTGGAAGCCGGTAAGATAGTTTATTCGGAATGGATTTGTCAGATGCAAAGTGAACAATAGTAGCGGATGCCGTTTTCCCACGTTACAGGGACGAGGATATCGAAGGAGACTTCTGTATCCAAGAGGTTATGTTTGAATTAGTGGCGGATATTTTCTAATTGAAAATATCCGCTTTTTTAATTACTTACAGGTAAAAAGCAGACATAGCGAAGATGGGTGGCACCACGCGATAAGCGTCCCTGACTGGAAAAGAACATTTTCCGGTCAGGGACTTTTTCTTTGCACGAGCAGCATTTATAAAGCCGGTTTATAGGAGGATGATTATGGTAAGAAACAGAAAAGTATTCAAAAAAACAGTGAGCATTGTCAATGAAAAATCAACAGACATGTACGAAAGTCTGGTAGGAGATAAAAAAGGCTTCCTGTTAGAAAGTTACGATAAGAATTATGACCGCTATACTTTCTTTGGCATGGAGCCGGAAGAAATTGTAACATCAAGAGGAAATGCACTGGTGATTACAAAAGCAGATGGTACAGAGGAAGTAAGAGAAGGAAATCCGCTGGAGCGTCTGAAAGAATATTACAGTGAATTTCATATCGAAAAAGAAGATGAAGAGCTGTCCTTCTCCGGTGGACTGGTTGGAAATCTTGGATATGATTTCGTAAGATATTCTGAAGTGCTTCCGGACAATAACCCGGATGAAATCGGAATCGAAACCATACAGATGATGTTGATGACTTCTTTCCTTATGGTAGACCATGTAGCAGAAACACTGACTGCTGTAGTATTAGAAGAGCCTTCGGAAGAAGGAAGAGAGCAGGCAATGGAAAAGGCAGGACAGATGATAAAGAAAGCCATGGAGAAGAAGGAATGCAAACGGAACTTCTACCACGATGGAAAAATCATTAAGAAGTCAGACAGTATCGAAGAATATGGCGAAAAGGTAGAGAAAATCAAACAATATATCAGAGAAGGCCATGTGTTCCAGACCGTATTGTCACAGCGCTGGACGATTGAAACCAGACAGACCGGTTTTGAATTATATAAGGAATTAAGAGAATTAAATCCTTCTCCATATCTTTATTATTTTAATTACGGAACCTTTGAAGTAATCGGAAGTTCACCGGAAATGATTGTAAAGAAGCAGGGAAATAAAGTGTTCACCTGTCCGATTGCAGGAACCCGGAAGAGAGGAAAAGATGAAGCAGAAGACAAACGGCTACGGGACGAACTACTTTCCGATGAAAAAGAGCGGGCAGAACATGTTATGTTAGTAGACCTTGCAAGAAATGATATGGGAAGAATCAGTGAATTTGGAACCGTCAAGGTAACACAGTTTATGGAAGTACAGAATTATTCCCATGTAATGCATATTGTTTCCCAGGTAGAGGGACGCAAGAAAGGAGAATCCCATCCATTAGATTTGGTGGCATCCTTCCTTCCGGCAGGAACCTTAAGCGGAGCACCAAAGATTCGAGCTATGGAAATCATTGATGAATTAGAAAGTGTACGAAGAGGCTTATATGGTGGAGCAACCGGATATATTGATTTCGGTGGAGACATGGATTTCTGTATTACAATCCGGACCATGGTAAAGAAAGGAAATGAGGTATACCTTCAGGCAGGAGCCGGAATCGTAGCAGATTCCGTACCGGAAAATGAATATTATGAATGCTGCAATAAAGTAATGGCATTGGCAAAGACTTTGGTTGAGGAGGAGAACTTATGATACTGCTGATTGATAACTACGATTCATTTACCTATAACCTGTATCAGTATATAGGAACTTTTACGAAGGACATTATCGTAAAACGGAATGACAAGATTACAATAGAAGAAATCCGCACCATAAACCCGGAACGCATCATTCTTTCTCCGGGACCAAAAGCACCGAAGGATGCCGGCATCTGTATGGATGTGGTGAAGGAATTTTATAAGACAATTCCAATCCTTGGCATCTGCTTAGGACATCAGTGTATCGGGGAAGCCTTTGGCGGCGTAGTGAGCTATGCAAAGGAATTATATCATGGAAAACAGTCCCTGATTGCCCATGACGGCACAGGAATCTTTCAGGGAATTGAAAGCCCGATTCAGGTGGCAAGATATCATTCCCTGGCTGTTCAGAAAGATAGTCTTCCGGAGTGCCTTGTGGTAACGGCGGAGACAGAGGATGGAGAAATCATGGCAATGCGCCATAAAGATTATCCGGTAGCTGGATTACAGTTCCATCCGGAATCCATTTATACACAGCATGGAAAGCGTATGATAGAGAATTTCTTGAATGGGAGGATATAGAACATGATATTAGATGAAATTGTTGCAGATAAAAGAGAGCAGCTATTTCGTGATAAGCAGAAAACAGATCTGACCGTGATGCGGACTTTGGCAGAAGAGAAGTTAAGGGAAGAAGCAGCAAAGAAAGAAAAGGTAAGAAGCTTTTATCAGAATCTTGCCAAAGATGGACTTTCCATTATCGGAGAATTTAAAAATGCATCCCCAAGCCTTGGAAAGATAGAAAGCAGGATTACATTGGAAGAGCGGATGGAAGATTATACCGCTTCTGTGGATGCGGTATCCTGCCTGACAGAAGAGAAGCATTTTCTTGGAAATACTGATTATTTCCGGAAAGTAAGAAATCTGACTCCGCTTCCAATGTTACGGAAAGATTTCATGATTGAAGAATATCAGTTTTATGAAGCAAAAGCCATTGATGCAGATGCGGTATTACTGATAGCAGCAATCTTAGATGACAAGGAAATGTATGACTTTTATCAGCTTGCAAAGGAATTAAAGTTAGATGTACTGGTGGAAACCCATGATGAATGGGAAATGGAACGGGCATTGAAGCTGGATGCAGACATCATTGGAATCAACAACCGTAATCTTAAAGATTTTACCATTTCGCTGGAACGAACCAAAACACTTTCTAAGATGGTGCCAAAGGATAAACTCTTAATCGCAGAAAGCGGAATTGTAAGAGATGATGATGTGGCATATCTTGCAGATTGCGGTGTCAGCGGATTCTTAATCGGAAGAGCATTTATGGAACATGAAAATCCCAAGGCGCTGGCAGCCCACTGGAAACAGGTTTATAAGGAAGCCGCAAAGTAAGGAGAAATGGCATGACAAAGATTAAGATTTGTGGCATCACAAGAGAATCTGAGACAGAAGTGCTGAACCGGATGCAGGTAGATTATGCAGGCTTTGTATTCTTTGAAAAAAGCAAACGAAACGTTTCGATAGAGCAGGCAAAAGAAATTAAGAAACATTTGAAGCCTTCTATTAAAACTGTGGCAGTTACTGTAAATCCGGCACTGGATTTGATAGATGAAATCATAGAAGCAGGTTTTGATATTCTGCAGATTCATAAGATGCAGGAATTCCATGAAAATCTTAAAATTCCGGTCTGGGTAGCATATCAGGTGCGAAACAGGGAAGAAGCGGAAGAAATAAATGTTCCGGATGGTATTTCCGGCATTTTATTAGACGCACCGGAATATGGCAGTGGAAAGACTTTTTCCTGGCAGGATTTTCCGATGAAAAAAAGAAGGGAATGGCAGGAAAGAAGGATACCATTTATTTTAGCCGGCGGCTTAAGCAGTGAAAATGTAGAAGAAGGTATCCGGTTATTTGAACCTGATGTAGTAGATGTCAGTTCTTCGGTAGAAGGAGAACATGGAAAAGATTATAAAAAAGTAGAAGCATTTGTAAGAAAGGTGAGAGAACATGAATAAGAAGAGTTATTATGGAGCATTTGGTGGACAGTATGTAGCAGAATCATTGATGAATACTTTAAAAGAGTTGGATGATGCTTTTGAAAAGTATACAAAGGATGAAGAATTTTTAAAGGAAGTGGACTATTATCTGAAACAATATGTAGGAAGAGAGACACCACTTTATTTTGCCAGCCGTCTGAGTGAGGCATATGGAACAAAGATTTATTTAAAAAGAGAGGATTTAAACCATACCGGAGCCCATAAGATTAACAACGTAATCGGTCAGATTCTTCTGGCAAAGAGAATGGGAAAAACCAAGGTAATCGCAGAAACCGGAGCCGGTCAGCATGGTGTGGCAACTGCAACCGGAGCAGCTCTTTTTAATATGGAATGTACCGTATATATGGGAGCGGAGGATATGAAACGTCAGTCGCTGAATGTAATGCGTATGGAAATGCTGGGAGCTAAAGTAGTGCCTGTTACATCCGGAAGTAATACCTTAAAGGATGCTACCAATGAGGCAATTCGTACCTGGGCAAAAACCGCAGAGGATACCTTTTATGTAATCGGTTCCGCTGTTGGACCGTATCCTTATCCGAAGATGGTAAAATATTTCCAGAGCGTCATCAGCAAAGAAGCAAAGAAACAGATTTTAGAGCAGGAAGGAAGACTGCCGGATGTGGTTATGGCATGTGTTGGCGGAGGTTCTAATTCTATCGGAATGTTTGCAGATTTTATTGAAGAAAAGGATGTAAAACTGATTGGTGTAGAAGCTGCCGGAAAGGGAATTGAGACAGGGGAGCATGCCAGTGCCATGGCATTGGGCGAGCCTGGCGTATTACATGGTATGCGTTCCTATTTATTACAGGATGAGGATGGAAATGTGCAGCTTGCCCATTCCATTTCCGCAGGACTGGATTATCCGGGGGTTGGACCGGAGCATGCCTATCTTAAGGACAGCGGCAGAGCAGAATATGTTGCAATCAAGGATGATGAAGCCATGGATGCATTAATGGAGCTTTGTAAATTAGAGGGTATCATACCGGCAATCGAAAGTGCCCATGCAGTGGCATATGCAAAGAAGCAGGCGAAGAAAATGAAGCCGGATGATATTATGGTGGTTTGCCTTTCCGGAAGAGGCGACAAGGATGTAAATACAATTGCAGATTATCTTGCAGGAAAGGGTTATTTAAACTAGGAGGTGCAGCATGAACAGAATCGAAGAAAAATTAGCACAGTTAAAAGAACAGAACAAAAAAGCATTTATTACATATATGACAGCAGGAATGCCGGACTTTGATAAAATGCAGGAGATCATCCGCACACAGGAGCAGGCGGGGACAGACATCATCGAGCTTGGAATTCCATTTTCAGACCCGGTAGCAGACGGTCCGGTTATTCAGGATGCTTCCTATCATGCCATCTTAAAAGGTGTGAATTTAAAGAAAGTATTAGAAGCCATGAAAAAGCTTCGCAGTGCAAAAATTGAGATTCCAATTGTATTTATGATGTATTACAATACCATACTTCACTATGGTGTGGAAGCCTTTGTGGATGCATGTATTGAAAGCGGAGTAGACGGACTGATTATTCCGGATCTGCCATTAGAGGAACAGGATGAGATAAAGGAATTTTTACAGAAGGAAAATGCACCGATTCTTATCCAACTGGTATCTCCGGTTTCGAAAGACAGAATCCCTGAGATTTTAAAGGATGCAAGAGGATTTGTTTACTGCGTATCTTCCATGGGTGTAACCGGACAGGAAGCAACCTTCCATAAGAGTGTAATTGATTATCTTGGCAGTGTAAAAGAAGTATCAAAGATTCCTGTTATGATGGGCTTTGGTATCCGTACTGCAGAGGATGTTGCACCGATGAAGGATATTATCGATGGAGCGATTGTAGGCTCACATTTCATCAGGCTGATGGAAGAAAATGATTATGATTTACAGAAAATTGGAACTTATTGTGGCACATTTAAAAAAGAACTGAATCAGTAAAGGAGAAATTTGCGATGAAAGAATATATTGAACTGGTTGCAGAAGGAAAAGATTTAACAGAAGAACAGGCAAAAGCAGCAATGGAAATCTTATTAAGCGGGGAAGCATCCCAAGCTCAGATTGGTGCTTTTTTAATGGGACTTCGTATGAAAGGTGAGACCTTAGATGAATTAACCGGGTTTGCAGGAGTACTCCGGGATAAGGCAGATACTATTTTACCGAAGGTTTCTGATTATGTGGATCTGGTTGGAACCGGTGGAGACTGTACTTATACTTTTAATGTGTCTACCACTTCTGCATTTGTCGTTGCAGCAGCCGGACTCCCGGTAGCAAAGCATGGTAATCGTTCCATTTCTTCAAAGAGCGGAGCCGGTGATGTATTAGAGGCACTGGGCGTAAATATTATGGCAGAGCCTGCAAAAGTAGAAGCCTGCGTGGAGAAAGCCGGAATCGGATTTATGTTTGCACAGCTCTTTAACAAATCCATGAAATATGTAGGTCAGGCAAGAAAGGAAATGGGTGTGCGTACTGTGTTCAATATTTTAGGACCTCTTGCCAATCCTTCCAGAGCAAAAAATATGGTGGTAGGTGTTTATGATGCAGCCCTGACAGAAAAAATTGCCCTTGCCATGAGCAGACTTGGCGTTGAACGTGCCTTTGTAGTAAGCGGCAAAGACAATATGGATGAAATCACAACAACAACTGAGACCGTAATATCTGAAATCAAGGATGGAAAAGTAAATACATTTACCATAACACCGGAGCAGTTTGGTTTAAAACGTGCTTCCTTAGAAGAACTGCGTGGTGGCGATGGAACAGAAAACGCCGTTATCACAAAGAAAATTCTCTCCGGAGAAGAAAAAGGTGCAAAACGCGACATCGTATTACTGAATGCCGGTGCAACCCTGTATGTTGGTGGAGCAGCATCCACCATTGAAGATGGAATCACCCTTGCAAAAGAAGCAATCGACAGTGGAAAAGCAGCAGGGAAGTTAGCGGAGCTGGTGAAGGTATCAAACGAAGCGTAAAAACAGAAATAAATCTGCACCGTAAAAACGAAATGTTAACCTTTGCAAAATATAGGTTGACAATATAAACCGGAATACCCTATAATACCCTATGGATAAAATCTATAGGGTATTTTTAGGCGATTGTGAAAAGAAATACCAATATTACCAATAAAATATTCAGATATTCAAAGGACTATATTTTATCCGGCACCAGATGTCAGCAATTCTTAGCGGCATGTTTTCCTTGAATGCAGACTGTCTTTCCGTTGCTTTGACTTAGATAGCGGCACTGTCCGTTGAATACGGATGCAGCCGAACGTCTGCAAGGGGCACTAAGAATTTCGGAACATATATGGATTCGTCTGACAACCGGCGCATATTTACATCCATGTTCAGATGCGCCTCGCTGGCACATCCCTGTGCCAGCGTTGCCGGGTGACAGACGAAATTCCAAGTGCCCCTAACAGTCATTCTAATGCATCCGTACCTTCAACGGACAGCACCGCTATCTTGTCAAACATTGGAAAGACTGTTTTCATAGCAAAAAGGAAAACATGCTGTTTAGAATTGTGGCATCTGGTGGCTTAAAAGATATGTCCTTTGAATAGCTGAAATTTTAGTGAATGATAGGGTATTTCCTTTCATAATCGCCTGAAAAAAACACAATGATAGGAGCATTATTATGGAAAAAAGAAAAATAACAACACAGCAGATGGCACTGGTTGCTATCATGACAGCACTTACCTGTATTCTGGCACCATTTTCACTGCCAATTGGTCCGGTGCCGATTTCACTTACCAATCTGGTTATCTATTTCTCACTGTACCTGCTGGGATGGAAGCTTGGAACTTTAAGCTACGTCATTTACCTCCTGATTGGACTGGTTGGTGTACCGGTATTTTCAGGATTTACTGCAGGACCGGCGAAACTTTTTGGCCCAACCGGTGGATATTTAATCGGATTTATCCCAATGGCAATCATTGCCGGTATTGTAATTGATAAATATACTGAGAAATGGCTCTTATGTCTGCTGGCAATGATTGCTGGAACGATTGTCTGCTATGCATTAGGAACAGCATGGCTTGCTTATGAAGCAAAGATGGACATGATGGCAGCATTATGGGCTGGTGTAATTCCTTTTATTCCTGGTGACCTGGTGAAAATGGCACTGGCAATTTTAATTGCACCAAAAATCAGAGCTCAGGTATGCAGGGCAAGATAATTTTTCATAGTCTTTAGAGCAGTTTTTTCCAGACGGCTGACCTGAGCCTGGGAAATATGAATCTCATCAGCAATCTCCATCTGGGTTTTGCCTTCAAAGAACCGTAGCTTAACGATATGATTTTCTCTGTCGTTGAGCCGGTTCATTGCATCGGAAAGGGCAAGCCCTTCCACCCAGTTATCTTCTTTATTCTTTTTATCACTAATCTGATCCATCACATAGAGTGTATCACCACCATCCGTATAGACCGGGTCATAAAGACTGACCGGACTTTGAATGGCATCTAGGGCATAGACGATTTCTTCTTTGGTAAGTCCGGCTTCTTTTGCAATTTCCTGTAAAGTAGGCTCCTGCATGGAATTTTTCATCAGGATTTCTTTGGCATGAATGGCTTTATAGGCAGTATCCCGCAGGGAACGGCTGACACGGATGCTGTTGTTATCCCGCAGATAGCGGCGGATTTCGCCAATAATCATAGGGACGGCATAGGTGGAAAATTTTACCCCCAGTGTATCATCAAAATTGTCAATGGACTTAATCAGTCCGATACATCCAATCTGAAAGAGGTCATCAATATTTTCCTGATTTCCGGAAAAACGTTTAATCACACTTAAGACCAGACGAAGATTCCCTTTGATATATGTTTCCCTTGCAGTCATATCCCCCTGTTTGATTCTGGCAAATAGAGCAGCCTTTTCTTCTTCCTTTAGGATTGGAAGCTTTGCGGTATTTACGCCGCAGATTTCAACTTTGTAGACGGACATGATGCGTACCTCCGGGTTAAAATGTTTTTGCAGCCATTGGCTGATACAGAAAGGATGTCCTTATTTACATAAAAATATGCCGGAAACAATAAAAATTTAATAATTTTTCATCTTGAAAAACGAATGAGTGAAAGCTATGATATACATAAAGAGAAAAAATGGAAGTGGAATAATATGCAGGATGCAATAGATAAGAGAAATGAAAGAGATCGAATTGCTCATAGTATTGTGAAACGCTGGAATGTTCATTACATGTCGGAAGAAGAGATTTTAGCCGCACGCAAGAAACAGCAGGATGAACAGCGGGCACAGGAGATTCTTGATCGTCTTGCAAGAGTGGCTGCAGAGGAAGAAGAAAAAAAGCAGCGTGAGATTGATGCGGCAGTAAGGCAGCAGATTGAGGAAGAAAGAGCACGTTTACAGAAAGAAGAAGCAGATGGAACGATTTCAGATGATAAGTTATCTGCTATTTTAGGAGAAAAGAGTCCTGAACGAAAAGAAACACCGCAGGCAGCGGAAGTGTCACAGGAGGTGGAAACACCGCAGGTGGTGGAGAAACAGACAGACAGTGGAGAACAAGTGCCTGAGGTCATAGAAGCGACCGTTGAAACAGAACAGGAATAAGTCGGGTTCTAACGGACAATATCTCATTCATATATTGTAATAAGAAGTAAAACTGGAGCATAAGTATGGATGATGCCTTGCTGTTACAGAAGTATCATGGATTAGGAAATGATTATCTTGTACTCGACCCGAATAAGAATAAGATACATTTATTGGAACGTCATATTGTAAAGCTATGCAGAAGAAATATTGGTGCAGGAGCTGATGGCATTTTATATGGACCGATATGGCAGGATGAGAAGCTTTATGTAAAGATATTTAACCCGGATGGAAGTGAAGCAGAGCGCAGTGGAAATGGTGTTCGGATTTTTGCAAAATATTTATTAGATGCCGGATATATCAGACACAGACCGTTTAGCCTTTATACCAAGGCAGGCGAAGTAAGGATTGATTTTTTAAATGAAGACGGAAGTCTTATGAAAGTAAATATGGGAATACCACAATTTACCGGAGGGGTACTTGCTTATGTAGGTACGCCTCCGGAAATTATAAACAGGCCTCTGGTTTTTCATGACCATCCTTACCGGGCAACCTGTGTTTCCATGGGAAATCCGAACTGCGTGATTCATTTAGATGAAATCAGTAAAGAAAAGGCAATGGAATTAGGACCTTATGTGGAAAATGCATCTTATTTTCCAAACCGGATTAATATGCAGCTTTGTAAAGTAATGGATAGAGGTCATATCCAGGTGGAAATCTATGAGCGGGGAGCCGGATATACCTTAGCTTCCGGAACCGGAGCCTGTGCAGCAGCGGCAGCATCCCATAAGCTGGGACTGGTGGATGACAGAATTGAAGTCACGATGCCGGGTGGGCAGTTACTGATAGAAATCGGAGAGGATGGCAGCGTGTTCCTTACCGGAGAGGTGCAGAAAATCGGAACAATTCTGATGGCAGAACACTTTCTGGCGTAGTTGACAACTGCTTGCCTTTGAGTATAAAATGGAAAAATAGAATGCTCAGAAAGGAACATGAGAAAGAATGAGAAAGATACTGGATTTAATAACAGATGAGATGGTGAAAGCATTTGAAGCAGCCGGACTTGATGCAAAATATGCAAAAGTAACTGTTTCAAACAGACCGGACTTATGTGAATATCAGTGCAACGGCGCTATGGCTGCTGCAAAAGAATATAAGAAAGCACCGATTATGATTGCGGAGGAAGTAGTAGCACGGCTTAAGGATAACGCAATGTTTGAATCCGTAGAAGCTGTAAAACCTGGCTTCCTTAACTTAAAGCTGAATAATGAATTTGTGGCTTCCTATATCAGTAAGATGCAGGAGGATACAGAGCGTTTAGGCTGTGATAAGGTGGAACATCCAAAGACCATCATGATTGACTATGGCGGACCAAACGTTGCAAAACCACTTCATGTAGGACATTTACGTTCTGCTATTATCGGTGAAAGCATCAAACGTATTGGTAAATTCATGGGACACAATATGATTGGTGATGTGCATCTGGGAGACTGGGGTCTTCAGATGGGACTGATTATTACTGAGTTAAAGCTTCGTAAACCGGAACTTTGCTATTTTGATGAAGATTATGAGGGAGAATATCCGGTTGAGCCTCCATTTACCATTTCCGAGCTGGAAGAAATTTATCCGACAGCCAGCGGAAAATCCAAAGAGGATGCAGCTTATAAAGAAGCTGCCATGCAGGCAACTTATGAATTGCAGCATGGGAGAAGAGGCTATCAGGCATTACTTTCCCATATTTTAAATGTATCTGTAACGGATTTAAAGAAGAATTATGCTAATTTAAATGTATCTTTTGAATTATGGAAGGGTGAGTCTGACGCACAGCCATATATCCCGGACATGGTACAGAAGATGAAGGATGACGGTTATGCATATATCAGTGATGGTGCACTGGTAGTAGATGTCAAAGAAGAGACTGATACGAAAGAGATCCCGCCATGTATGATTTTAAAATCCGATGGGGCTTCTCTTTATAACACAACAGACCTTGCGACGATTGTATGGCGTATGAAAGACTATCATCCGGATAAAATTATCTATGTAGTGGATAAACGTCAGGAGCTGTATTTTACACAGGTGTTCCGTTGTGCCAGAAAGACACATCTTGTGGATGATGATACAGAGCTTCAGTTTTTAGGTTTTGGTACCATGAATGGAAAAGACGGAAAACCATTTAAGACCAGAGAGGGTGGTGTCATGCGGTTAGAGACACTGCTTTCCAGCATCAATGATGAGATGTACCGCAAGATTACAGAGAATCGTACGGTAGAAGAAGCGGAAGCAAAGGCAACCGCAAAAGTAGTTGCACTTTCAGCAGTAAAATACGGAGACCTTTCCAATCAGGCTTCCAAGGATTATATTTTTGATATCGACCGTTTTACTTCATTTGAAGGAAACACAGGCCCATATATTCTTTATACGATTGTCCGAATCAAATCCATTCTGAACAAATATAAAGAAGCAGGAAAAGAAGCAGGAACAGCAGCAATTCTTCCGGCACATTCCGAAAGCGAGAAGGCATTGATGTTAGAGCTGACCCGTTTCAATGCCATGATGGAAAATGCCTACGAAGAGACAGCACCACATAAGGTATGTTCTTATATCTATGACCTGGCAAATGCATTGAATCATTTTTATCATGAGACAAAGATTATGGCAGAAGAAGACGAGGCAGTGCAGGCTTCCTATGTTCGTTTATTAACACTGACCAGGCGGACATTAGAGGTTTGTATCGATGTATTAGGTTTCTCTGCACCAGACAGAATGTAAAGGAAAATATATGATTGACAATAGAATGGGTGCCATCTTTGATTTAGATGGCACTCTTTTAGACTCCATGGGAGTATGGCGGAAAATTGATGAGGATTTTCTTGGCAAAAGAGGATTTATTGTGCCGGATGATTATCTGGTAGCAATTACTTCAAAGAACTTTGATGCGGCAGCAGAATATACCAAAGAGCGTTTTAATCTGCCGGAGTCCGAAGAAGAGATTATCAAAGAATGGTTTGATATGGCGATTGAATCTTATACCAATGAAGTAAAGTTGAAAGCCGGTGTTATAGATTACCTGAAGCAATTAAAGGCAGAAGGAATTAAGATTGCAGCAGCAACTTCTTCCGATGAGAGGCTGTTTCGTCCCTGTCTTACCCATTGCGGCATCATGAAATATTTTGATGCATTTACAGTGACGCAGGAAGTGAGACGGGGAAAGGGATTCCCGGATGTGTACCAGCTTGCAGCAGAAAAGCTTTCTTTGAAACCGGAGCAGTGTGTGGTATATGAAGATATTTTAAAAGGTGTGGAAGGTGCAAAGATGGATGATTTCTATGTGGTAGGTGTGGAAGATATCCATTCCTCCTATGAGAAAAATGAAATCATGCAGCTATCTGACCGCTATATCCTAAGCTTTGAAGAATTATTAGATTAATTCCGTCACACAAAAAACACAGTTTGACCGCATTTTTATCACAAAAACATCGTCTTTTTAACACAACTTTCTCATAAACTTTCTGAGGTGAGATGTTATAAGGAGGAAGAGACGTGATAGAGATTAGTCATTTGACGAAAAAATACGGGACGCATGTAGCGGTAGATGGTTTGAATCTTACCATTGAGCCGGGAAGAATTTATGGCTTCTTAGGACCGAATGGTGCAGGCAAATCAACTACAATGAACATGATTACCGGATATCTGGGGGCAACAGAGGGAACCATTAAAATCAATGGATTTGATATTTTGGCACAGCCGGAGGATGCAAAGAAATGTATAGGCTATTTGCCGGAGCTGCCACCTTTATACATGGATATGACGGTGGAAGAATATCTTTTGTTTGTAGCAGAACTTAAGAAGATTCCAAAGGAGAAACGGAAACCCTATGTAGAAGATGCCATGGCAACCACAAAGATTACTGATATGAGAGGCAGACTGATTAAAAATCTGTCCAAAGGATACCGGCAGAGAGTCGGACTGGCGCAGGCAGTCTTAGGTTATCCGGAAGTTATTATATTAGATGAGCCTACAGTAGGCTTAGACCCGAAACAGATTATTGAAATCCGTGATCTGATTCAGAGTCTTGGCAAGAAGCACACTGTAATTTTAAGTTCCCATATTCTTTCGGAAGTCCGGGCAGTATGTGATTACATATTTATTATTTCCCATGGAAAATTAGTTGCATCGGAAGAAACAGAAGAACTGGTAGAGCGGATGTCCGGTGGACAGGTAATCGAGCTTAAATTAAAAGCTGAAGAAGAAAAAGTAAAAGAAGTTTTTGCAGATGCAGAACATATTACTGCAGTAGAGACGAAAGAACTGCCGGAGGATGGAGTTACTGAGGTGACTGTAACGGCAGAAAAAAATAAAGATGTCAGAGAAGAGATTTTTCATATTTGCGCAGAAAGTGATATGCCGATTTTGGAAATGATAAATGGTGGTAAATCACTGGAAGATATCTTTCTTGAACTTACATCAAAGGAGGAAGAATAATGCGTGCAATATGGAAAAGAGAATTAAAATCTTATTTTCAGACAGTGACCGGATGGCTTTTTATTGCAGCAACACTGGCACTGTTTGGCCTTTATTTTTATGTATACAATATGTATTATGGTTCGACAGACATCAGCAGTACTTTATCAGCAGTAACGTTTCTGTTTCTGGTTACTGTGCCGATTCTTACGATGCGTACCCTGGCAGAGGAGCGGAAGAATAAGACAGACCAGCTGATTTTAACTTCGCCGGTATCAGTAGAAAAAGTGGTTCTGGCAAAATATCTCGCCACCGGAACCGTATTTACCATCAGCGTAGCGGTTATGTGTCTGGCACCGTTAATTATGTCAGCATATGGAAACGTTGCTTTTGCAAAGAGCTATGTGGGAGTACTGGGTTTCTGGTTATATGGTATGACCTGTATTGCCATTGGAACCTTTGTATCTTCACTGACAGAAAGTATTGTAATTTCTGCAGTATTAACCTTTGTATTTCTCTTTGTGGGATATCTGATGACCGGAATTACTAATCTGATTTCACAGAATGGAAATATGATTACAAAGATTTTAGGCTGTTATGATTTGACAAAACACATGGATATGCTGATGCAGGGAATTCTTGATGTATCAGGCATTGTATATTATATTTCCATGATTATCCTGTTTTTGTTCTTGACGGTACAGTCCATACAGAAGCGTCGCTGGAGTATGAGCAGTAAGAAATTAAAGCTTGGCGTATTCAGTTCTGCCATGGTTGTGATCGGAATCGTGGTTACAGTCGCAGTAAACCTTGTAGTAAATGCATTGCCATCTTCCATTACGTCTATTGATTTGACAGCACAGAAGATGTATTCCATTTCTGATGATACAAAAGAGATTCTTCATAATCTGGATGAGGATGTCACAATTTATGTTCTGGAAGCGGAAGGAAATATGGATGATACTCTTGCAACGACATTAAAGCGTTATGAAGGCGAATCTTCCCATATTTCGGTAGAATATAAAGACCCCTCCGTTTATCCGAATTTTTACCGGGATTATACGGATGATACCTCTATCACCAGAAAGAGTCTGATTGTAGAAAGCAGTAAACGTTCCAAAGTAATTAATTACAGCAATATTTATGAGACCAGTATAGATTACAGTACTTATAGCAGCCAGACTACAGGTTATGATGGAGAGGGACAGCTTACCAGTGCCATTTCCTATGTCACATCGGATGAAATGCCGGTTATGTACGAACTGCAGGGACATGGTGAGACAGCATTGAACGGTAATTTTAAAGATGCTGTTGAGAAAGCAAATGTCACTTTAAACAGCCTCAACCTGATGCAGGCAGACAGCATTCCGGAAGATGCACAGGCACTTATTATCAATGGACCGACCTCTGATTTTTCATCCGATGATGCGTCAAAAGTAATTGATTATATCAATAAAGGTGGAAAACTTTTTGTAACGCTATCTTATACAGATGCTGATATGAGTAATTTTTATTCGGTTTTAAATGAGTTTGGCATTACTGCAGTAGATGGAATGGTGATGGAGAGCAATACCGGTTCTTATTATCAGGCACCATATTATCTTTTACCAAATGTAGAAAGCAGTGCGCTGACTTCCGGTGTGGATGGCTATGTATTTACACCGTATGCAGTAGGTCTTACCTATAATACCGATACCGAAAATGTAACCTATACACCTTTACTTACCACTTCGGATGCAGCGTACAGTAAGACAGATGCTACAAGCTCCTTAGAGCAGACGGAGGATGATATTGCAGGACCGTTTACCGTGGGATTAAAAGCAGAAAAAACGCTGGATGATGCAAGTGCTGATATATTGGTATATTCTTCCATGAGTATGTTTACGGATGATGCAGACAGTATGGTATCCGGAAATAATTTATCCGTATTTTCAAAATCCATTGCAAGCTATATTCCGGAAGACAGCGGTTCAGCAGTTGTGATTCCGGTCAAAGAATATGACAGCAGTACTCTGACCGTACCGGCTTCGGTTGTCATTGCATCAGCTGTAATCGGCATTGCAGTAATTCCGTTATTGCTTCTTGCAACAGGTATTGTAATCTGGATGAGAAGGAGAAAGAAGTAATGAAGAAACAGAAAAAACAGTTGATTGCTTTATGCATCCTGCTTCTTATCTGCATTGTGGCATGGGTTGGCCTGACGAAGTGGAATAAGAGCCAGGAACAGAAAAAACAGGAAGAGGAAGAATCTTCAAAAGTAACGGTGACAGATGTTAACACAGAAGATGTAAATGCATTTTCTTATCAATATAATAATGAGACACTGTCTTTTGTAAAAGAAGATGATACATGGTATTATGAGGCAGATAAAAGCATTGCATTAGACCAGGATGCCGTGGAAACATTGGTTACCACCGTAGCACAACTTACGGCAGAGCAGGAAATCAAGGATTATGAGGACTTATCAGAGTATGGTCTTGAAACGCCATCAAATACTATTACCCTGACGACAGGGGATGGAACAACAACACTTCTGATCGGAAATAAAAATGACATGCTGAGCCAGTATTATGTAAAGACGGATCAGTCTGACAGTATTTATCTGGCAGGAAGTGCAGTATATACCACTTATCAGAAAGGCATTGCGGATCTTACAGTAACGGAGAGTACTGAGGAATCGGCGACTGAACAGCCGGAAGAGACAGAAGAAGCTGATACTCTACAAGACGGGGATACGGAAAGCATAACCGAAATTGCGGAATAAAAGGATTGACAAGTAAAATATCCGTTGGTAAAATATATGAGAAAGTGTGGAAGAGAAATAGTAATCATTGGAAGCCTTCAGAGAGAAAACGGCAGGTGAGAGTTTTTGGCGGAAGATGATGAACCAGTCTTGGAGCTGCATATCCAAGCAGAAGTGAAGGTATGTCGGGTTCTCCCGTTACAGAGAGAAGGCATAAGAAGATGTGCCGGAGTGCAGGAGCAGTCCTGAATTTAGGTGGTACCACGGATGAAACATTCGCCCTAAGCTAAATCATAGCTTAGGGCTTTTATATTGCTTTAAGCAGATGAGTTGCAAGAATAGAAAAAGGAGATAAGAAAATGAAACTGGAAAAATTAGTTGGTGACCGGTTTAAAGAGAGACCGGCAGATTGTGTGATTGACAGTCATGCACTTATGGTAAAAGGTGGATACATCAAATATGTGGCAAATGGTATCTATTCTTCATTCCTGCCATTAAAGAGAATTACACGTAAGATTGAGCAGATTCTTCGTGAAGAGATGGACAAGGTAGACGGACAGGAAGTACAGTTCCCGGTTGTTATGCCTGCATCTATCTGGGAAGAATCCGGAAGATATGAAAGCATCGGAGACGAGCTGCTTCGTTTTACAGACAGAAACGGTGCAAAGATGGTACTTGGCATGACCCACGAAGAAGCAGCCGTGCAGCTGGTTCGTGAGTATGCACAGAGCTATACCAAATATCCTTTTATGATTTATCAGATTCAGACCAAATTCCGTGATGAAGCAAGACCTCGTGCCGGATTAATCCGTGTAAGAGAGTTTACCATGAAGGATGCATATTCCTTCCATACCAGCCAGGAAGATTTGGAGCAGTATTATCAGAGAGTACACAAGGCATATGAGCGTATTTTTGAAAGAGCCGGTATTCCGGAAGTGGTATCCGTTGCATCTGATTCCGGTATGATGGGCGGAAGCCTTTCCCATGAGTTCATGCTTCTTACTCCGATTGGAGAAGATTCCATTGTACTTTGTGATGATTGTGGATACAAAGCAAATATGGAAGCTGCAGAAAATATTTCTGATATTCCAAGAGCCGCAGAATCAGCAGAACTGGAAAAGGTTCATACACCAAATATCCATACAATTGAAGATATCTGTGAATTCTTTGGCGATAAGACAAACAACTCCTGTAAAGCAGTTGTTTATCAGAAAAATTCAGATGACAGCTATGTGGTTGTATTTATCCGTGGCGATCTGGAAATCAATGAGACCAAGCTTGTTAATTATCTTGGTGATCAGATTCATGCTGCTGTTATTACAGAAGAATGCGGATTAAATGCAGGCTATATCGGACCAGTTGGCTTACATATCAATGCACCTCATGTGGTTTTATATGATAAGTCTCTGGAAGGAAGAAATAACTTATCCTGCGGAGCAAATGAAGAGGAATACCACTTCAAAGGACTTGATATGGAGCGTGATGTAAAAGACGCAGAATATCATGATTTTGCTAAGGTATACGAAGGCGGAATCTGCCCGAAATGTGGTAAGAAGACCGTCCGTATTTCTAAAGGTATTGAAGTGGGAAATATCTTCCAGCTCGGAACCAAATATACCAAGTCCATGAAGATGACTTATGTAGATAAAGATGGTGAGAGACAGACTCCAATCATGGGCTGCTATGGAATCGGTGTCGGAAGACTTGCTGCTGCTGTATGTGAAGCCCATCATGATGAGTATGGCCCAATCTGGCCAAAGGAAATTGCTCCATGGCAGGTCCACCTTTGTGCAGTAAGACCGGACAATGAAGAAGTAAAGGCTTTTGCTGATGATTTATATGAGAAAATGCAGAATGCCGGTATTGAAGTTATCTATGATGACCGTACCGTAAGTGCCGGCGTTATGTTTGCAGATGCAGACCTTCTTGGGATTCCACTTCGTGTTATCGTAAGCCCTAGAAATATGAAGCAGGGAATCGTAGAAGTGACATCCCGTGATAAGACCTTAAAGGAACAAGTTCCGGTAGAAAACGTATTTGAAGAGATTCAGAAATACTTATAAGAAGAGATTAAAAATAGCATATTGTGAATGATATGAGAAGAACTCCTGCCGGTTGGAAAACAATCAGCAGAAGTTCTTTTTATGCGAGCAGCGAGAAAAATCGCATGCCTGCATGCAGATTTGGCAAGCACCGCGATAACTCGAGAAACTCGCAAAGCGTGTTTCTCGTAGTTAGTGCGTCTGTTTATTAATATAGCTTGTCTTAAATTTTGAATACATAATCTTCTGGCTGCGGTACAGTCCGTAATAGCCGGAGAGCATATAACTGAATGCAATCGCAAGAAGCAGGAACGGCATTGCAGCAAAGCCGAACATTTCAAAGCTGATCAGCAAAGAAGTAATCGGGCTGTTGGTGACACCACAGAAAATGGCGGCCATACCGATGGCGGCACATAAGGTTGGGGAGAAACCGGTTAACGTTCCAAAGAGACAGCCGAAGCTTGCACCGATAAAGAAAGTAGGAACAATTTCGCCACCTTTGAAGCCGGCACCAAGAGTCAGGGCAGTAAAAATAATTTTTAAAAGAAAAGCTTCCGGTGCCACTGTGCCGTCAAAGCATTTGGAAATAATATTAACGCCGGTTCCGTTGTAATCCTGATTACCTGCCAGAAGGGTGAGGAGAATAATGATGCAGCCGCCTGCCGCAGCACGAAGGTAAGGATTTTTGATAAATTTACGGTAAATGGTTTCACTGTAATGTAAGGAAATACAGAACAGGATACTGACCAATGCACATAAAACGGCAAGAATCGTTACGGTAACTGCAGAAGAAATTCCGAATTCCGGAATGTCTGAAATAGCAAAGGACGGCGGCGCAATCTGAAAGTGTAATGCCAGACCATGTGCTACTAAAGCAGAGATAACGCATGGCACTAATGCAGAATAGTGCATGATGCCGACACTGACTACTTCCAGCGGAAAAATAGCGGCAGCCATCGGTGTTCCGAATAAGGCGGAAAAAGCAGCACTCATGCCGCACATAATCATAATATGTTTATCTTTTTCATCAAAACGGAAAAGTCTTCCGAGAGAATTTCCGATGCTTCCGCCAAGCTGAAGTGCTGCACCTTCCCGGCCGGCAGAACCACCAAAGAGGTGTGTGATTAAGGTGGAGATAAAAATAAGCGGAGCCATACGCAGTGGAATTTCATCCCCAGAGTGGATGGCGGAAAGCACCAGGTTGGTTCCGGTATCCTTTTCATCATGGAGAAGATGATAGAGCAGTACAATCACGATTCCACCCAGCGGAAGAAAGAAGATGAGCCATGGATAAGCAGTTCTTGTATCGGTGACCCATGTCATGCCAAAGTAAAAGGCAATTCCCACCATACCGATGAGAAGACCGGACAGAATAGAAAAAATAATCCATTTTATGGCGGTACGCAGACGGCGCAGATTGTGTTTGATTTTATGTATCACAAGTTCTTTGGTAACTGGTTCGTTCATGATGTAGTAACTCCTTTTTTATATAAAGTAAATATTATAAGCAGAAATTGTTTGTATTTTTTGAAAAATATATATTCTATAAGAAATAGTAGCATTCTGGAAATAAATTTACAAGATGAATGAAGAGATAAATGAAGAGAATTTTATTTGCAAAAAATAACCGGGGTGACTATAATAAGTGAAGGCTTTCTATAAAATCTGGAAATTACAGGCAATGGAGGAAGAAAGATGGAATCAGAAATCAGGATACGCCGACAGATGATAGAGATTGGAAAAAGAATTTATCAGAGTGGAATGGTAGCTGCCAATGATGGTAATCTTTCTGTGCGTATATCAGAGAATGAAATTTTGTGTACGCCAACCGGAATATCTAAAGGATATATGACGGAAGAATGTTTATGTAAGATAAATCTGCAGGGAGAAGTCTTATCCTGTCAGGATGGGTTCCGCCCGTCTTCTGAAATGAAAATGCATTTGAAAGTATATGAAAAACGTCCGGATGTAAGAGCAGTTGTACATGCGCATCCGCCATATGCCACAACCTTTGCGATTGGCGGTCAGGCATTAAATCGTGCAATCATATCAGAATCCATTGTAAGTCTTGGCTGTGTGCCGGTAGCAGAATATGGGCTGCCGTCTACGCAGGAAATACCGGATGCCATTGCACCATATCTTGACTATTTTGATGCGTTGCTCTTAGCGCATCATGGGGCACTGACTTATGGAAAGGACTTGACGGAAGCTTATTACCGGATGGAGTCGGTAGAATTATATGCAAGACTTCTTTACCAGAGTAAAATGATGGAAATGGACCGGGAGCTGGATGCAGATACGGTACACAAATTGTGTCTGATGCGGGAAAAGGCAGGAATGAAGAATCCGGAAACAGTCTGTGGCAGTAAGAAATTATTATTTGAAAGCTGTCGTGAGTGTATCCGCAGGAAAAATCTTTTGCCAGATGGATAGAAAAGAAAACGTTTGGCAGAAGGCAGCATTTTATAAGCCAGAAAAAGTTATTACAGAGAATAGCGGGAAACAGAAAAAGGAGATTAGAAGATGACAATAGAAGAAAGAGTAAAATTAGCAGAAGAAAAACATCACAGTGGTTATAACTGTGCGCAGGCAGTATTATGCAGTTACAGTGATAAGCTTGGAATTGACGAGGAAACTTTATTCCGTCTGTCCGAAGGATTCGGCGCAGGAATGGCAGATATGCAGGGAACCTGTGGAGCAGTAACCGGCATGTATATGATTGCAGGAGCACTGGGAAGCTCGGGAGCAATTGAAAAGGGCATGACCAAAGGCAGAACATATCAGACAGTAAAGGGACTGACAGCAGCATTTGATGAAAAAAACGGCTCTCATATCTGTAAAGAATTAAAAGGAATTGAAACCGGAAAGATTTTGCGGAGCTGCGATGGCTGTATTGAAGATGCAGTCCGTATAGCAGAGCACTTGTTTTCATAGAAAAAACACAATTTTATGGTAAAAGTGCACAAAAACAGAATGCTAAAATTATATAAGTGTACAAAATGTTAAAAACCCCATTGCTATTTTTGAGTAATGGGGTTATATTATATACATCCACTGAAAACGTTACCGAGAACGTAACCAACCAGATTTCAGACGAGTCGGAATACAGATTGGGGAAGAGGTTTTCAGGAAGGACAGCATATTATATTTTAGGAGGATGTACTATGAAAAGAAAATTAGTATCTCTCATGTTAGTTGTATCTATGACAGCAGCTATGGTTGCTGGATGTGGAAGCGACGACAAGAAAACAGCTGACAATAATGCAGCAGGAACAGAGAAGACAGATGACAACAAAGAAGCAGCAAGTGGTTCTGTTTACTACTTGAACTTCAAACCAGAACAGGATCAGCAGTGGCAGGATCTTGCAAAAGCTTACACAGATGAGACTGGTGTTCCAGTTGAAGTTGTTACAGCAGCATCTGGTACATATGAAGAGACTTTAAAGTCTGAGATGGCTAAATCTGATGCACCTACACTTTTCCAGGTAAACGGACCGGTTGGTCTTGCAACATGGAAAGATTACTGTGCAGACTTATCAGGAACAGATGTTTATTCACATGTTAAGAGTGATGACTTTGTACTGAAAGATGGAGACGAAGTAAAAGGTATTGCATATGTACTTGAGACTTATGGTCTTATTTACAACAAAACTGTATTAAACGCATATTGCGGAATGGACGGAGCTAAAGTTACTTCTATCGATGAAATCAACAGCTTCGCAAAATTAAAAGAAGTAGCAGATGATATTCAGTCAAGACTTGCAGAAGTAAGTGAAGCAGCTGGCCCTGAATATGACCTTAAGGGTGCATTTACTTCAGCTGGTATGGATTCATCTTCTGACTGGAGATTCAAAACCCATTTAGCAAACCTTCCAATCTACTATGAATACAAAGCAGATGGAATCGGATCTACAGATGCTATCAAAGGAACTTACCTTGATAACTACAAACAGATCTGGGATTTATACACAACAGATTCTACTTGCGAAGGCTCTATGTTAGCAAGCAAGACTGGTGATGATGCAACAGCTGAATTTGGCTTAGGCGAAGCTGTATTCTATCAGAATGGTACATGGGCATACAATGATATTATCAATGCTGGTGTATTAACAGATGATGACCTTGGAATGATGCCTATCTACATCGGAGCTGAGGGTGAAGAGGATCAGGGACTTTGTACAGGATCTGAGAACTACTGGTGTATTAATGCTAATGCTTCTGAAGAAAACATCAAAGCAACAGAAGATTTCTTGAACTGGGTTATTACAAGTGACACAGGACGTGACGTTGTTGCTAACCAGATGGGCTTCACAACACCATTTGATACATTTGATGATGGATATCAGGCAAGCAATGCATTCATGGATGCAGCTAACCAGTACATTGCAGATGGTAAGACTTCTGTAGCTTGGTGCTTTACAACAATGCCTTCTGAGGCTTGGAAAGATGGCGTAGGTTCTGCATTAACAGCTTATGCTGCTGGAACAGGTTCCTGGGATGATGTTGTAACAGCATTCGTTGATGGCTGGGCTTCTGAGTACGCAGCAGCAAACGAGTAAGACTTATCACATATAAACAGAACAATATGTGACTAAAAGGGCGGGCGGATATCGCCTGCCCTTTATAAAAGGGAAAGGAAAAATATTATGAACAAATCAATTAAAAAATATTTTCCTCTTTTTGCACTTCCAACGTTAGTTGCATTTACAATTGGTTTTATAATTCCTTTTGCTATGGGTATCTATCTTTCTTTTTGTAAATTCACAACTGTTACGGATGCAAAGTTTGTAGGACTATCTAACTATACCAAAATCTTTGGAGATGAGACATTTGTTCACTCATTATGGTATACAGCACTCTTTACAATTGTTTCCGTGCTTGCCATTAACTTTTTTGCATTCGTAATTGCGATGCTTTTAACAAAGGGTATTAGAGGAACAAATGCGTTCCGTACCATTTTCTTCATGCCGAACCTGATTGGTGGTATTGTATTAGGATATATCTGGCAGTTGATTTTCAATGGTATTCTCGCAAATTACAGCAGAACATTGGTATATAATGAAAAATATGGTTTCTGGGGTATGATTATCCTGATGTGCTGGCAGCAGATAGGTTATATGATGATTATCTATATCGCAGGTATCCAGAATATTCCTGGAGATTTGATTGAAGCTGCAGAAATCGACGGGGCAACTTCCTGGCAGGTACTTAAAAATGTAACCTTACCGATGGTAATGCCATCTATTACCGTATGTACATTTTTAACACTGACCAACGGATTTAAATTATTCGACCAGAACTTAGCATTGACAGCAGGTGAACCTGCAAAGAGATCACAGCTTTTAGCATTGAACATCTATGATACTTTCTATGGTAGAAACGGATGGGAAGGCGTTGGTCAGGCAAAAGCAGTTGTATTCTTTATTCTGGTAGCAATAATTGCACTTGGACAGAACTATCTGACCAGACGTAAGGAGGTGCAGCAGTAATGAGTAATGTAAGAAAAGCAAAACATGGCTGGATTTTTACCATTATATTTACTATTTTAAGTGTACTGTGGGTACTTCCAATTGTAATCGTATTTATGAACTCCTTTAAATTAAAGGCATATATTAACCGATTCCCGTTCCAGTTAGGACCGTTTAAAATGACTGACGGATGGGACAGATTTGTTGCCGGAGTACAGAAGGCATTTGTTGGATTAACCAACTATGCAGAAGGTATCCGCAAGATTAACTTCTTTAATGCGTTTGGAACATCATTATTTATCACAGTATGTTCTGTTGCGGTAATTATTCTCTGCACATCTATGTGTGCATGGTATATCATCCGCGTGAATGATAAGTTTTCAAAAGGTTTATATTGCCTTTGCCTGTTTTCCATGATTGTACCTTTCCAGATGGTAATGTTTACATTATCCAAGCTGTCCAATATGTTACATCTTGGAAATCCGGTTGGAATCATTTTAGTATATCTTGGATTTGGAGCAGGACTTGCGGTATTCATGTTTACCGGCTTTGTAAAGAGTATCCCGCTTGAAATCGAAGAAGCAGCAATGATTGATGGATGCAGTCCGATTCAGACATATTTCCAGGTTGTATTTCCGATTTTAAAGCCTACGGCAATTACAGTTGCAATTCTTCAGGTAATGTGGATTTGGAATGACTACCTTCTTCCATATCTGGTACTCGATATCAGAAAATGGAAAACGATTCCGATTGCAATTCAGTATTTGAAAGGTGGATATGGCTCTATCGACTGGGGTGCAATGATGGCTATGCTGGTACTGGCAATTCTTCCAATTATCATTTTCTATGGAATCTGTCAGAAATATATTATCGAAGGCGTTGTTGCAGGAGCTGTAAAAGGTTAAGCATTTATATAATAAGTATTTCGCTATAGATATAGTGTAAAGGCAGGACAAAACATGACAATAAAAGATATTGCAAAAGAATCCGGGTATTCAGTAAGTACTGTGTCGAGGGTTCTGAATAACAGGGATGATGTGAGTCCGGAAGCAGAAAAGAAGATTCGGCGGATTGTTGCAGAACACAATTTTGTTCCAAATGGAAATGCGAAGCATTTGAAACAGATTGCCTCTAAAACCATCTGCGTACTGGTAAAAGGTACGTCAAATATGGTTTTTTCAGGGATAGCAGAAGAAATTCAGACGATTGTAAATAAGACCAGTTATACATTGAATATGATATATCTGGATGAAGAAGAAAATGAAGTAGAACAGGCAATTATTCAGTGTCGTGAAAGAAAACCTCTGGGGATTTTATTCCTCGGAGGTAATCCTGCATTTTTCAGGGAAAAGTTTCATGAAGTAAAAGTTCCATCGGTATTAGTGTCTACTGCAGGAAAAGATCTTGGCTTTCCGAACCTGTCCAGTGTAGCAACAGATGATGTGGAAGCGGCGAAATGTGCCATGAATTATCTGGTGAATCAGGGGCATGTTCATATTGGGGTAATTGGAGGAAATTTAAGTTCTTCTTATGTCAGTGAACAGCGTTATATCGGGTGCGAGAAATGCTTTGGTGAAAAGGGAAGAATATTTGATTACGATAAATATTTTGTGAAAGCAAGATTTGACTTTGGAAGTGCATATCGGGCTACGGAAAAACTTTTGGAGAAGGCAAAGGATGTGACTGCTATATTTGCGATGAGTGATGTCATGGCAATTGGAGCAATTCGTGCGATACGAGACAGAGGCCTGTTGGTACCGGATGATATTTCCGTTGTGGGGTTTGACGGAATACCAATGGCGGATTACTATAATCCAAAGCTGACCACTATAAGACAGCGGTACCAGACGATGGCACAACGCAGTCTTGAAATACTATTTCGTACAATTGACTTGAAAACCAAGGCAGTACATGAGATAATACCTTTTGAACTTGCACTGGGGGAAAGTGTTCGTGAGATAGGAAAATAATCTAGTTTGCAGGAGGAATTTAATTATGAGAACAAGTGGGATATTAATGCATATATCTTCACTTCCGTCACCATACGGAATTGGTACAATGGGAAAGGAAGCCAGAAAATTTGTAGACTTTTTGGATAAAGCAGGACAGACTTACTGGCAGATATTACCGATATGCCCAACCAGTTATGGAGATTCTCCGTATCAGTCATTTTCAAGCTTTGCGGGGAATCCATATTTTATTGACTTAGATTATCTTTGTAAGGATAAGTTACTGACAAAAAAGGAATGTTTAAGCTATGAATGGGGAGAAAATCCGGAATTTGTAGAGTATGGAACACTTTATGAAAACCGTTTTCCTTTATTGAAAAAAGCATATCAGCGCTTTAAAAAAGCATTACCGGATGATTTTGCGGACTTTTGTGAGAAAAACAGTGACTGGTTAGAGGACTATGCACTGTTTATGGCATTGAAGGATGCAAATGGCGGGGTTGCATGGTTTGAATGGAAGAAAGATTTAAAACTCCGCAAACCATCAGCAATTGAAAATGCGAAAGAAGAATTTGCAGATGATGTTGAATTCTGGAAAATGCTGCAGTATCTGTTCTTCAAACAGTGGACAGAGCTGAAAGCATATGCTAATGAAAAAGGCATTCAGATTATCGGTGATGTACCTATTTATGTTGCTGGTGACAGCGCAGATGTATGGGCAAATCCGGGACAGTTCTATTTAGATGAGAACCTGGATCCAATTGATGTATCCGGATGTCCTCCAGATGCGTTCTCTGATGATGGACAGTTATGGGGTAACCCGTTATTCCGTTGGGATACAATGAAGAAGGATGGTTATACCTGGTGGACAAAACGTATCAAAGCAATGTCTGAATTGTATGATGTTGTTCGTATTGACCACTTCAGAGGTTTTGATTCATATTACGCAATTCCTGCAAAGGATAAGACAGCAAGAAATGGAGAGTGGAGAGAAGGTCCTGGTATGGACCTGTTCAATGCTCTGGAAAAGAAACTTGGCAGATTAAATATTATTGTAGAAGATCTGGGTTATTTAACACCGTCCGTAAAACAGTTGTTAAAGGATACCGGTTTCCCTGGAATGAAGTTAATCCAGTTTGCTTTTGACAGCAGAGAAGAGAGTGATTACCTTCCACATACATATCAAAAGAATTGTGTTGTTTATACTGGAACTCATGATAATGATACCATTATGGGATGGTTTAAGACGGCTCCAAAGGAAAGCGTTAAATATGCCAAAGAATATTTAAGATTAAACAAAGAAGAAGGATATAACTGGGGCACCATGAAAGCAGTATGGGGCTGTGTTGGTGATATGGCTATTGTTCCGATGCAGGATATTCTTGGAATTGGCAGTGAAGGACGTATGAATACACCATCTACACTTGGCATGAACTGGAAATGGCGTGCAGTAGATGGACAGATTACTTCGGCACTTGCAAAGAAAGTCTGCAAAAATATGGAAATCTACTGTAGAAAGAGAAAAACAAAAGAAGAGCTGGAAGCTTTAGAAACAGCAGAATAAAATGTATCATTTTATAGTAAACAATACCTCGGGAGGCGGCAGGTCCAAACGGGTCTGGGAGGAACTGCAGAATTACCTTCTGGAGCATGAAATAAGGTATAAAGCACATTTTACAGAGTATGAGGGTCATGCGAAGAAGCTTGCAGACCGTGTATGTGATATTGATAGAGAAAAAGTGTATCTTATTGTGGTCGGTGGTGATGGTACGTTAAATGAAGTACTGAACGGGATGCATGATTTTGAAAAAATCCGGTTTGGCTACATACCGACCGGCTCTGGGAATGATTTCGCAAGAGGTATGAAAATCAATGGAACACCTACAGAAAATTTAGAGCGGATACTTCAGGCGGAAGAGACAACGCCGATTGACTTAGGCTGCGTCAGCTGGGTGGAAGAAGGACAGAAGGAACAGAAGATTTTTGCAATTAGTTCCGGTCTTGGACTGGATGCGGATGTATGTAAACAGGCACTGCATTCCGGATTAAAGAAAGCATTAAATAAACTGGGACTTGGTTCATTAACCTACGTCTGTCTTACGATAAAATCCCTGTTTACCATGCCGACAGCAGAGGCGAAGATAGTATTTGACGATGAAGTGGAAGAGCCGATTCCCCGGATGATTTTTATTGCTGGAATGAATCAGTATTGTGAAGGCGGTGGAGTGCCGATGGCTCCGGAGGCCGTGGCTACGGATGGAGAATTTTCGGTCTGCTGTGGCTATGGAGTGGCAAGGTGGCGCACCTTTTTCCTGTTGCCATTTCTGGTAAAGGGAAAACATACAGGATTTAAGTGCTTTGATATCCATAACTGCAGAAAATTCAGCGTGGATTTGGAAAAGCCAATGGTATTGCATGCTGACGGAGAATATTGCGGGGATGTGACACACGCAGAGTTTAGATGTCTTTCAGGAAAACTGAATATTTTGTTATAATGGTGACTTCCTCCTGCATATACATATAACAGTATAGGCAGGAGGAATTTATATGGAAAATTTTAATACAGGCACTTACGATATGTATAAAGATATCAGTGCAAGGACAAATGGGGAAATTTACATAGGTGTGATTGGAGCTGTGCGGACCGGAAAGTCATCTTTTATCAAACGTTTCATGGAGCTGATGGTACTTCCGTTTATGGAGGATGAAAACAGCCGCCAGCGTGCGGTGGATGAAATGCCACAGGCGGCCCAGGGGAAAACCATTATGACAACAGAGCCGAAGTTTATTCCAAAAGATGCTGCAAAAATCCGGCTTGGCGAAGATACCGAAGTAAAAGTGAGGTTGATTGACTGTGTGGGTTATATGGTAGAGGGTGCCACCGGACATCTGGAAAATGGCGTGGAGCGAATGGTAAAGACGCCTTGGTTTGAAGAGGAAATTCCTTTTACAAAGGCAGCAGAGGTCGGGACCAGAAAGGTTATTAATGACCATGCAACCATTGGAATTGTAGTAACTGCAGATGGCAGTTTCACAGATATCCCGCGGGAGAATTATGTGAAAGGTGAGGAAGAAACCATAAAAGAGCTGCGGAGAATCGGAAAACCCTTTGTTATGGTACTGAATTCCGTAAAACCATACAGCGAGGAAACGGCACAACTGGCAAAAGAATTAGAAGAAAAATATGAAGTCAGTGTATTTCCACTGAATTGTGAGCAGCTTCGAAAAGAAGATGTCTATGCAGTGCTGAAGGGTATCCTCTATGAATTCCCGGTGGTGAAGATGAATTTCTTTCTTCCGAAATGGGTAGAAATGTTGGAAATGAGTCATCCAATCAAAGAAAATGTGGTTGCAAATGCTGGAAAAATGCTGTCGGAAGTAACACTGATAAAAGATTTGATGGATTACAAGATGGCTCCGGAGGGAGATTACATTTCCAATATGATGATGCAGGCGGTGAATCTGGAAAATGGCACAGCAGATATCCGGCTGGATATTGCAGATCAGTATTATTATGAAAATATCAGTGAACTGACTGGAACAGAAGTGACCGGGGAATACCAGCTTATTTCCATGATAAAGGAGCTTTCTGAGAAACGTAAGGAATATGAGAAAGTAGCGGATGCGGTACAATCGGTAGAAATGAAAGGATATGGAGTGGTGAGTCCGAAGCTTTCAGATATTAAAATGGATGATCCGGTGCTGATTAAACATGGTAATAAATTCGGCGTAAAAATTAAGGCAGTAGCACCGTCTGTTCATATGATCCGGGCAAATATTGAAACGGAGATTGCACCGATTGTAGGAAGTGAAGAGCAGGCAAACGACCTGATTCATTATATCAAAGAGGGACAGAGCACAGAAGATGGAGTCTGGGGAACCAGCATTTTTGGAAAATCCATTGGAGAACTGATGGAAGACGGTATCCGCAGCAAGATTGGCATGATGGATGATGAAAGCCAGATGAAGCTGCAGGATACCATGCAGAAGGTTGTAAATGATAATAATGGCGGATTAGTCTGTATTATTATTTAAGGATGCAAGCCGGTAATCCCGGGGCGATATTCCTTTCAGCTTGTGGAACGTCTTGGAAAAATGCAGCCCATTGTCAAAGCCTACGGAATTAGCTACAGCAGTAATGGATAGGCTGGAGTGTTCTAAGAGATAGCATGCCTGTTTTAAACGAAACTGGGTCAGATAATTTTTCGGAGACTGACCCAGTATGGTTTCAAAAGAGCGGTACAGATGGCTCCGGCTTACGCCTACATAATCAGCAATATCATCTACGCGGATCGGATAGGAATAGTTGGCGGAAATATAGGCAATTCCTTTCTGGACATAGTTGCTGGAACTGTTATACTGTTCATTATTGCTGGCATGTTTCATAAAAAGAGCCAGCGTCTGATAGAGTCGTCCGGTCATTTCTACAGAATCCATGAAATCATTTCCGCGGGCTTCATAGATACCGAGAAGGTGTTCCCGGATGGATTCGGAAAGCGGCGTCTGGTGAATCAGTGGAAAATCCCTGGAAAAATCTGTGGCATTCAAAATAATGGCAGCGTCACTGCCATTAAAGCCTACCCAGGCATATTCCCACGGGTCTTTTTCGTCTGCATAATAGGTGATTTCGGTCTGAGGGTAGACAAGGAAGGTATCTCCGGTGGAAAGGGCATAAACTTTACCACCAACAGAATAATATCCTTTGCCGGATAGAATGTGATGAATCAGATAATGGTCACGGATTCCCGGTCCCCACTGGTAAAGAGGTTCACATTTCTGGAAACCGACATTATAGACGGAAAGGGAAACCAGTTCTTTTTTATTTACTTTATAAGAATTCTTATATTTTGGGTCCATCGTATGCCTCCCTTCTGGAATTTGCAGATAGATTATAGATATATTATAGAGGCTGTCCTTTGCAGATGCAACAAAAATACATATTGTTTATACAATAGATACTGTTCAAATACAGGAATATAAGGTATACTCTTATTTGTAAGGAACACGAAAATACATATTTTAGTACAAAGGAGTGGAGAATATGTCTATTTTAGTTACAGGTGGAGCAGGTTATATCGGAAGTCATACCTGCGTGGAATTACAGCAGGCAGGCTATGACGTAGTAGTGCTGGATAATTTATCCAATGCCAGCGAAAAATCATTAGAGCGTGTAAAAGCGCTTACTGGAAAAGAAGTTACATTTTACCGTGGAGATATATTAGACCGTGATATCTTAAATGAAATCATGGAAAAAGAGAAGATTGACTGCTGCATTCATTTTGCAGGATTAAAAGCAGTTGGAGAATCTGTGGTAAAGCCATGGGAATATTATAATAACAACATTGCAGGAACATTGACATTAGTAGATGTGATGCGCCAGCACGGCTGCAAGAATATTATCTTTTCTTCCTCCGCGACCGTATATGGTGATCCGGCACAGATTCCAATCACAGAGGAATGCCCGAAGGGACAGTGTACCAATCCATATGGCTGGACGAAATCCATGTTAGAGCAGATTCTTATGGATATGCAGAAAGCTGATCCGGAATGGAATGTTATCTTATTAAGATATTTTAACCCAATCGGAGCACATCAGAGCGGGACTATGGGAGAAAACCCGAATGGAATTCCGAACAATCTGATGCCATATATTACCCAGGTGGCAGTTGGAAAGTTAAAAGAGCTTGGCGTATTTGGAAATGATTATGATACACCGGACGGAACCGGGGTAAGAGACTACATTCATGTAGTAGACCTGGCAAAGGGACATGTAAAGGCATTAAAGAAGATTGAGGAAAATGCCGGATTAAGTATTTACAATCTTGGTACCGGACATGGTTATAGTGTACTTGATATTGTAAAGAATTTTGAAGAAGCAACAGGCGTAAAGATTCCTTATTCCATTAAGCCACGTCGTGCCGGCGACATTGCGACCTGTTATTGCGACCCTTCAAAGGCAGAGCGGGAGCTTGGCTGGAAAGCAGAGTTTGGCATTCGTGAAATGTGTGCCGATTCCTGGAGATGGCAGAAGAATAATCCAAATGGATATGAGGACTAGAAAGAAGCTGAAGAAAAAAATTGCAAAAAAATTAAAAAAAGTGCTTGCAATTTAGAGGGCGTCGTGTTATAGTATCACTTGTCCGGTTCATTGGTCAAGCGGTTAAGACGCCGCCCTCTCACGGCGGAAACAGGGGTTCGATTCCCCTATGAACTGCTCACTATTAATAATTTAATAGCCCAACCCATAGAAGATGCTGAAAGCCAGATAATGGTTTTACAGCATTTTTTATTTACGCGAGTAGCGAGAAAAATCGCATGCTTGCATGCAGATTTGGCAAGCACTGCGATAACTCGAGAAACTCGCAAAGTGTGTTTATACTATTTTGCGTAAAAATTCGAATTGCAATAATTAACTAAAATTTACGAAAATATCTCTTCCAAATCAGCATATATTATGTTATAATTTACTATGTTTCCGGTAATAAACAAGGAAAAAATAAGCAAATCTAACAAATGTATGATGGAGGGTGACATGAAGAGAAGAGGAAAAGCATTGGGGATGGCATTGCTGCTTATCATGATGACTGTTTTTTCAGTAGTCTCAGATGCGGCAATGGTAAAGGCTGACGAACTTTTGATTAAGCTGCATTACCACAGAGCAGACGACAATTACGATGGATGGGATGTCTGGATGTGGGGAGAAGGTGCGGATGGTGCAGCTTATGAACTGGCAGAGGAAGATGGTGACCATGTGGCAACCATGGAAGTAACACCGGGTACAACCTCTGTTGGATTTATTGTGCGTACAGCAGACTGGACCAAGGATGTTGATGAAGACCAGTTTATTGATATTTCCGAGATGGTATCCGGCACTGTGGATATTTATGTGGAGTCCGGTGTGAAAGGATATACCAAAGAATATGGTGATGATGCTGTAACCGGAACTAAATTATCCGGAGCCAAATATGATGGGGAAAGCGCGGTAACCGTTCAGATGACCGGAGCAATTGAAGGGGATCTGATGCAGGCATTTTCCATTAAGAGTGCCGATGGTGTGGCGGTTACTATCAAAGAAGTAACACAAGATGATGATTTCGTATATCAGGTAGTTGTGGAAGAACCATTAGATGCTTATAAGAGCTATCAGATTACATACGAAGGAACTGAATATAAAGTAGTGATGCCGAGCGTATATTCCACCAAAGAATTTGAAGAAGAATATACTTATGACGGAGATGACCTTGGTGCAACCTGGACAAAAGACAGCACAGCGTTCCGTCTCTGGGCACCAACCGCACAGGCTGTTTCTGTAAATCTCTATGAATCAGGAACAGAAGGAACCGATGATTTAATCGAATCCATTCCAATGACTGCAGATATAAACGGAACCTGGGTGGCATCAAAGGATGGAGATTTAAATGGTACCTATTATACTTATACCGTTACCATTAATGGTGAGGAAAAAGAAGCCAATGACCCATATGCAAGAACCACAGGTGTCAACGGAAAACGTGCCATGATAATTGATTTGGAATCCACCAATCCGGAAGGGTGGGACAGTGACAGTAACCCACATGCCGGAGAGGGTATTAATGATGCTGTTATTTATGAAATGCATATCCGTGACGTCTCTTCAGATTCCAGTTCCGGAATTGAAAACGTTGGAAAATATTTAGGACTGACAGAGACCGGAACCACAACTGAAAATGGTGTTCCGACCGGACTTGACCATATCAAGGATTTGGGAATCACACATTTACATTTACTTCCGTTTTATGATTATGGTTCCGTAGATGAAACAAAGCTGGATACACCACAGTTTAACTGGGGATATGATCCGGTCAACTACAACGTACCGGAAGGCTCTTATTCCACGGATCCATATCATGGAGAAGTCCGGGTGAAAGAAGCTAAAGAAATGGTAAAGACGTTACATGATAATGATATCAGTGTCGTTATGGACGTGGTTTACAATCATGTATACAATGCAGGAGAATTCTGTTTTAACGTAATTGTGCCGGAGTATTTCTCAAGAGTAAATGATAATGGGACTTATTCTAATGGTTCCGGCTGTGGAAATGACACAGCATCCGAGCGTTCCATGGTGAAGAAATATATTGTGGACTCTGTGAAATACTGGGCAGATGAATATCATATTGATGGCTTCCGTTTTGACCTGGTAGGACTTTTGGATACGGAAACCATGAACGAGGTAATCGAGGAAGTGCACAAAGACCACCCGGATGTTATCTTCTACGGAGAAGGATGGTCGATGCAGACAAGCCTTACCAAAGAAGGATATTCCATGACAACACAGACCAATTCCACGGAAGTACCGGAAATGGCTTTTTTCAGTGATACTTTAAGAGATTTGTTAAAAGGAAATACATTTTCAACTACAGAAAAAGGTTTTGTATCCGGAGCAAATGGCAAAGAGAAGACCTTACAAAAATGCTTTATGGGATTATCACCGGAATGGTGTACTACACCTTCCCAGTCCATTAACTACGCATCCTGTCACGATAATCTTTCCCTGATGGATCGTATTATCCGTTCTACTCCGGAAGCTTCCGTGGAGGAGCGAATCCGCATGAACAATCTTGCAGCAGCCATTTATATGACGGCAGAGGGTGTTCCGTTTATGCAGGCAGGAGAAGAATTCTTAAGAAGCAAAGTGAAAGCAGATGGTGGTCTTGATGAAAACAGCTATGCCTCACCAGATTCAGTAAACAGCTTAAAATGGAGCAATCTGGAAGATGAACAGTATCAGAATGTTTACCAGTATTATAAAGGACTGATTGCATTCCGTAAGGCACATCCGGTGCTTCGCCTTGACAATGCAGAGGATGTAAAAGCACATGTGACTCCGGTAGAAGATTTAGATGATAATGTAGTAGCGTTTGCAATTACTGGTGATGTTGACGGAGAGACAGCAGATGGAATGTATGTGATCTTCAATGCCAATAATGAGAAAAAAGAAGTAACTCTTCCGGAAGGAAACTGGAATGTATGCATTAATGATACCTTAGCAGGAACAGATACGATTGAAACAATTTCTGGAACAGCAGAAGTAGCTCCGGTTTCTGCATTGATTTTAGTAAAAGGTGATGGAAACGGCAGCACAGCAGTAGTATCTGCAGAAACATTACCAGCATGGATGGCATATGTATTTGCAATTCTGGTTGCCGTAGTGATTGGAGCATGTTCTGTCTGGTCACAGAAAAAGGCAGGAAAAGCCGGCAGAAAGTAGATAATTTGGAAATAAAATCTTGCAATTTAAGAAAATAGTGCTATAATAATACAGTACATGATGATTTAGGCTTTGAGAGTGGGCGTTGCGTCCACTCTCAATTCATGTTTAGAACAAAATTTAAGCAGATGGAAAGGTGGTTACATGTCCAGAAAAGAAATTTATGAACAGAAGACAGAAAGCTTCATTCAGCCAATCGTTGATAAGTATCATTTTGAACTGGTAGATGTGGAATATGTCAAGGAAGGTTCCGACTGGTACTTACGGGCTTACATTGATAAGGAAGGCGGAATTACCGTCAATGACTGTGAAATGGTAGCACGGGAAATGAATGAGATTCTGGATCGGGAAGATTATGTGGAAGACTCTTATATTTTTGAAGTGAGTTCGCCGGGACTTGGCAGACCGTTGAAGAAAGAAAAGGACTATGTCCGTTCTATGGGAAAAGAAGTGGAGATACGTCTGTATCGTGCCATAGATCATGAAAAGGAATTTTGTGGAGTCTTAAGTGCATATGATGAGAATACCGTAACAATTGAAGACGAATCTTATGGACAGAAGGTATTTGATAAGAAGGATATTGCATTAATCCGTCTTGCCATCGATTTTTAATCATTAACATAGCATACAACTTAGAAAATAAGTATATAGGAGGATAAAGAAATGAATAACGAGTTGTTGGAAGCATTGACAATACTGGAGCAGGAAAAAAATATCAGCAAAGAGACTTTACTTGAGGCAATTGAGAATTCTCTGCTGACTGCATGCAAAAACCATTTTGGAAAGGCAGATAATATTAAAGTAAATATTGACCCGGAAACATGCGAGTTCCATGTGCTTGCTGAGAAGACCGTAGTGGAAAAAGTAGAAGATGATGTAACAGAAATCAGCCTTGCAAATGCACGCATGATTGATTCTAAGTACAATCTTGGTGATGTGGTAAATGTAGAAGTTAAATCCAAAGAATTTGGACGTATTGCAACACAGAATGCAAAGAACGTAATTTTACAGAAGATTCGTGAGGAAGAAAGAAAAGCAATTTACAGCGAATATTATAGCATGGAAAAAGACGTTGTAACCGGAATTGTACAGAGATATGTTGGAAAAAATATTTCCATTAATCTTGGTAAAGCAGATGCCATTCTTACTGAAAATGAGCAGGTAAAGGGTGAAGTATTCAAACCGACCGAACGTATCAAGGTATATATCCTGGAAGTAAAATCTACACCAAAGGGACCTAAGATTATGGTTTCAAGAACTCATCCGGAATTAGTAAAACGTCTGTTTGAAGCAGAAGTTACTGAAGTAAAAGATGGTATTGTAGAGATTAAGAGTATTGCCCGTGAAGCAGGAAGCAGAACAAAGATTGCTGTTTACTCCAATGACCCTGATGTAGATCCGGTAGGAGCATGTGTAGGTATGAACGGAGCCAGGGTAAATGCTATCGTAAGTGAATTACGCGGTGAGAAAATTGATATCATTAACTGGAATGAGAATCCTGCTATGTTAATCGAGAACGCATTAAGCCCAGCAAAAGTTATTTCCGTAATCGCAGATGGCGAAGAGAAGAGCGCAAAGGTTGTTGTTCCGGATTATCAGTTATCCCTTGCTATCGGTAAAGAAGGACAGAATGCAAGACTTGCTGCAAGACTGACCGGATTCAAGATTGATATCAAGAGTGAGACACAGGCAAGAGAGTCCGGTGAATTCATGGATTATGAAAATGATTACGAGGACTATGATGAGGAGTATGAAGAGGGTTATGAGGAAGGTTATGAAGAAGAAAACGCAGGAGATGGTGAGTTCATAGATGGCAACGAATAAGAAGATTCCTATGCGGAAATGTGTAGGATGCCAGGAAATGAAAAGCAAGAAAGAACTGATTCGGATTATTCATACGCCGGAAGATGAACTTGTAGTGGACTCCACTGGAAGGAAGAATGGAAGAGGCGCATATATCTGTCCGAATATGGATTGCTTTTTGGCAGCAAAAAAGACAAAGGGCTTGGAAAGATCTTTGAAAATGGCGATTCCGGAAGAAATATATGAGGAGTTGCAAAAGGAGATGCAGAATATTGAAACAAGATAAGGTGTTATCCATGCTTGGACTTTCTGCCAAGGCAGGAAATGTTGCAAGCGGAGAATTTTCAACAGAGAAAGCGGTAAAAGAAGGAAAGGCTCATCTGGTCATTGTCGCAGGAGATGCTTCAGATAATACGAAGAAACATTTCCGTGATATGTGCAGCTTTTATGAAGTGCCATTTTATGCTTATGCTGATAAGGAGAGTCTCGGACATCATATTGGAAAAGAATTTCGGGCATCATTGGCAGTTACCAACGAAGGTCTTGCCAAAGCCGTCATAAAGCAATTGAAACTGTTAACAACTGAATAACGGAGGTAGTTATATATGTCAAAACTCAGAGTATATGAACTCGCAAAAGAATTAAATATAAAGCCGCAGGATGTTTTGGATTCCTTAAAAGGAACCCAGTATGAAGTAAAGACATCCAGCAATAGTATAGATGAAGATGCACAGAAACTGGTACGTTCTAAAGTAAAAGGAGCAGCAAAACCGGCAGCAAAGCCAGCAGCAGAGACAAAGCCGGCAGGCGAAGCAAAAGCTGCAGGCGAGGCAAAATCAACAGAGGCACCGGCTCGACCGAAGAAAAAAGCAAGTATTTCTGCTGTATTTAACCCACAGAACAGCAAGACCAATCCGGGAAGCAGACGTCAGGCTTATCACACCAATGCCAAGACCGGAGAAGCAAGAAGGCCGGCACCGGCTGCAAGACCAGCTCAGCCTGCAAAAACGGCAGCACCAAAGCCTGCAGAAGTAAAAACTGCAGAAGTTAAGCCGGCAGAGGTAAAAGCAACAGAAGTTAAGGCTGCAGAAGTAAAACCAGCAGAAACGAAAACTGCAGAAGTAAAGACTACGGAAACAAAAACTGTTCAGGAGAAACCGGTAGTGAAAACAGAAGAGAAGAAGACGGAGACAAGAAACTTTAACAATAACCGTCAGCAGGGAGACAGACCATACAACAATAACCGTCCACAGGGAGACAGACCGTATAATAACAACCGCCCGCAGGGAGACAGACCGTATAATAACCGTCAGCAGGGAGACAGACCGTACAACAATAACCGCCCGCAGGGGGACAGACCATATAATAACCGTCAGCAGGGAGACAGACCGTATAATAACAACCGCCCGCAGGGAGACAGACCGTACAATAACAACCGTCAGCAGGGAGACAGACCGTACAACAATAACCGCCCACAGGGAGACAGACCATACAATAATAACCGTCCACAAGGCGACAGAAATGGAAGAGGCGGAAGAAATGGTGGAAGATTCGATCAGGAATTAAACCGTTTCAATAAAGAAGCAATCCAGGCAGGACCGGACGATTTAAGAAAAGAAAGCCGTGAGAACCGTGACCGTGACAATACCCGTAAGAAACAGGTGCAGGAGCACGATAAGTTAGGAAGCAAGAAACAGGAAAGATATGTAAATCTTGAGAAAAACGGCGGTAAGAAGAAACGTCCTGCACAGCCGAAACCAAAGGAAGAAGATACCATCCGCAGCGTATCCCTGCCGGAGCGTATGACGATTAAGGAACTGGCAGATAAGATGAAGGTTCAGGCTTCTGAAATCATCAAGAAGCTCTTTATGAAGGGACAGATGGTTACCGTAAACCAGGAAATCGACTATGACAGTGCAGAAGAAATTGCACTGGAATTTAACTGTATTGCAGAGCCGGAAGAAAAGGTAGACGTAATTGCAGAGCTCTTAAAAGAGGATGAAGAAAGAGAAGAAGATTTAGTTCCAAGACCACCTGTTGTCTGTGTAATGGGTCACGTTGACCATGGTAAAACATCCCTTCTGGATGCAATCCGTAATACACATGTAACAGACCGTGAGGCTGGTGGTATCACACAGCATATCGGAGCATATGTGGTAAGTATCAACGGACAGAAGATTACCTTCTTAGATACACCGGGACATGAAGCATTTACCGCAATGCGTCTGCGTGGAGCAAAATCTACCGATATCGCAATTCTTGTAGTTGCAGCAGATGATGGTGTCATGCCGCAGACTGTAGAAGCAATTAACCATGCTAAAGCAGCCGGAATTGAAATCGTAGTAGCAATCAATAAGATTGATAAGCCAAATGCCAATATCGACCGAGTAAAACAGGAGTTATCCGAATACGAACTGATTCCGGAAGACTGGGGTGGAAGCACCATTTTTGTACCGGTATCTGCTCATACCCACGAAGGTATTGACCAGTTATTGGAAATGTTATTATTAACAGCAGAAGTCAGCGAGTTAAAGGCAAATCCAAAACGTAAAGCCCGTGGTGTTATCATTGAGGCACAGCTGGATAAAGGAAGAGGAGCTGTAGCAACTGTTTTAGTACAGAAGGGAACCCTTACAGTTGGTGAGCCGATTGCCTGTGGTAGTGCATATGGTAAAGTGCGTGCCATGATTGACGATAAGGGAAGAAGAGTAAAAGAAGCTGGACCATCCATGCCGGTAGAGATTTTAGGACTTTCCAGTGTACCGGATGCAGGAGAAACATTCGTAGCATGTGACAGTGAAAAAGATGCAAGAAACTTTGCGGAGACATATATTTCCGAAGGAAAGGCAAAACTGTTAGAGGAGACCCGTTCCAGAATGTCTTTAGATGACCTGTTCTCACAGATTCAGTCCGGAGATGTAAAAGAGCTGGATATCATCGTTAAAGCAGACGTCCAGGGTTCTGTAGAAGCCGTAAAACAGAGTCTTGTAAAACTTTCCAACGACGAAGTTGTGGTTAAGATTATCCATGGTGGTGTTGGTGCAATCAACGAATCTGATGTTACTTTAGCATCTGCATCTAACGCAATTATCATTGGATTTAACGTAAGACCGGACCCTACAGCAAAGGTTACTGCTGAAAATGAAGGTGTAGATATCCGTCTTTATAAAGTTATCTATAACGCAATTGAAGACGTAGAAGCTGCTATGAAGGGAATGTTAGATCCTGTATACGAAGAAAAAGTAATCGGCCATGCAGAAGTTCGTCAGATTTTCAAAGCATCCGGTGTTGGTAACATTGCAGGTTCTTATGTATTGGATGGTAACTTTGAGCGTGGATGTAAAGTCCGTATTACCCGTGAGGGAACACAGATATTTGAAGGAAATCTTGCTTCCCTGAAACGTTTCAAGGACGATGTGAAGGAAGTAAAAGCCGGATATGAGTGTGGTCTTGTATTCGAAGGATTTAATGATATTGCAGAACTGGATCAGGTAGAGGCATATAAGATGGTAGAGGTTGCCAGATAATCTGATAGAAGGACAGGAAAATTATGCAAAAAAATAGTATGAAAAATATGCGGATAAATGGAGAAGTTCAAAGAGAACTCTCCAACATTATCCGGAGTGAAGTAAAAGACCCGCGTATTGCGCCGATGACCAGCGTGGTTGCCGTAGAAGTGGCACCGGATTTAAAAACCTGTAAGGCGTATATCAGTGTATTCGGAGACGAAGAAGCTCAGAATAATACAATCAAAGGTCTTAATAGTGCAGAAGGGTATATTCGTCATGCCCTCGCAAAAAGTATCAATTTAAGAAATACTCCGGAGATTCGGTTTATCCTGGATCAGTCCATTGAGTATGGTGTAAACATGTCAAAGAAAATTGATGAGGTAATTGGACAGGAAGAGTCCTAAGCCTCATCCGAAGAGAAAGAGAGCAGGTGTTGCCAATGAAATTAGAGGAACAGCTTTATGATGTGAAGCGTGTAGCAATAGCCGGTCATGTAAAACCTGACGGAGACTGTGTAGGTTCCACGTTAGCAGTATATAACTATATCAGAAAATATCATCCGGAAATGGAAGTGGAACTCCATCTGGAACCGATTCCAAACATTTTCAAATTCCTTGCAAATGCAGATAAAATTGACAGCTCTTATATAGAAAAAAAGCCATACGATTTATTTATTGCATTGGACTGCGGCGATGAGAAACGACTTGGAAATGCAGTGAAATATTTTCACGCAGCAAAACGCACCTTCTGTGTTGACCATCATATCAGCAATCAGAGCTTTGCAGATGCAAACTACATTTTCCCGGAGGCAAGTTCAACCTGTGAGCTTGTATATGAACTCATAGATGAAGAGAAGATTACAAAGGAAATTGCAGAATGTATTTATGTGGGAATTGTGCATGATACCGGTGTGTTCCAGTATTCCTGTACTTCCGCAAAGACCATGAACATTGCCGGCAGGCTGATGGAAATGGGAATTGATTTCAGCCGTATCGTGGATAAGACTTATTATGAGAAAACTTACGAGCAGAACCGGATTTTGGGTCAGGCATTGGTGGACAGCCAGCTCTTTTTAGATGGAAAATGCATTGCATCTATCGTAACCAAAGAAGAAATGGAAAAATACCAGGTTCTTCCGAAACATTTAGAAGGAATCGTACAGCAGCTTCGTGCTACCAAAGATGTGGAAGCTGCAATCTTTCTTTACGAAAATGAGGATGGAAGCTTTAAAGCAAGCATGCGTTCCAGTGGTAAGGTAGATGTGGCAGTTATTATGATGTCCTATGGTGGAGGCGGTCATATATGGGCAGCCGGAGCAACCATAGAAGGCAATGCCAAAGAGATTCTTGAGGGAATCGTAAAGGACGTTGAAAAACAGCTTTTGAAATAGACAGGATAACGTATGGACGGAATTATTAATGTGAGAAAAGAAAAAGGATTTACGTCCTTTGACGTAGTTGCAAAGCTGCGTGGAATTTTAAAAATGAAAAAGATTGGACATACAGGTACGCTTGATCCGGATGCGGAGGGCGTACTTCCTGTATGTATAGGAAAAGCAACCAGAGTCTGTGACCTTTTAACTGATAAGGACAAGGTATACGAGGCAGTCATGCTTTTGGGAAAAGAAACGGATACCCAGGATATGACAGGAACCATATTAAAGGAATCCGAGGTAAATCTTTCCATAGAAGAAGTAAAGCAGTGTATTGAAAGCTTTGTGGGAGAATATGCACAGATTCCGCCGATGTATTCTGCACTGAAGGTCAATGGAAAGAAATTATGTGACTTAGCAAGAAACGGTGTGGAAGTAGAACGCAAGGCAAGGAAGGTTCAGATATTAGATATTGCAATTTTATCAATCGACTTGCCGCGAGTGACCATGCGGGTGCACTGTTCCAAAGGAACTTATATCCGGACATTGTGCCATGACATCGGAGAAAAATTAGGTTGTGGAGCCTGTATGGAGTACCTGGTACGGACAAGAGTTTCAGATTTTCAAATAGAAGATGCAAAAACACTGCAGGAAATTGAGACAATAATGAAAAGTGGTAAGATAGAAGAGATTTTATATCCCATTGATACCGTATTTAAAAATCTGCCACAGATTCACAGCCGCAAAGATAGTACTGCACTTTTATATAATGGAAATAAGCTGCCGCTGCCTGTGATAGCAGAGGCAGAGACGATAGAGCATACGCTTGCTTCTTTTTATAAAGAAGATGACTGCAAAAAAGTCAGAGTGTATGACAATGCAAATCATTTTGTTGGAATATATGAATACCGTACAGCGGACAGGCTGTTTAAGCCGGTAAAACTTTTCTTTACACAGCAATGAGAAGGAAAAAGACATTTAAGCAGGTATAAAAAATGAAGTATATACATGGAACAACAGAATTTCATATTGAAGAAGAATGCGTGCTTTCCCTTGGCAAATTTGACGGTCTGCACAGAGGACATGAGACTTTATTAGAACATATGATGGAGCAGAAGAATAAAGGCTGTGCAACGGTACTATTTACCTTTGCCATTCCGCCGAGACCGGGCAGGATAAATGAAGTCCAGAAGGTGCTTACGACGAATGAAGAGAAGGTTGCAATCTGTGAAGAGCAGGGCATTGATTATCTGATTGAATATCCTTTTACCAAAGAAGTCATGACCATGGAACCGGAAGCATTTATTGAAATGCTGGCTTCTTCCATGAAAATCCGTGGCATTGTGGTTGGAACAGATTTTCATTTCGGACATAACCGCCGCGGAGATTACCATCTGCTGGAAATATATGCGAAGAAGCTGCATTATGAACTTAAGGTAATAGATAAGGTTCAGTATGAGAATCGGGATATCAGCAGTACCTTTATCCGGGAAGAAGTAGAAAAGGGCAATATGGAAAAAGTAAAATACCTTCTTGGCTATGATTATTTTGTGGAAGGTGTTGTAATACATGGCAGAGAAATGGGCGCAAAGGTACTTGGAATCCCGACCATAAATATCATACCGCCGGAAAACAAACTGCTTCCGCCGTTTGGTGTCTATGTTTGTGATGTTGTAGTAGGGGATAAGACGTATCATGGAATCGCAGATGTTGGATGTAAGCCGACTATCGAAGGGGTTAATCCGGTGGCAGTGGAAACCAATATTTTTGATTTTAATGAGAATCTCTATGGAAAGAAAGTGCGTGTCTGCTTCCGGAGCAGAGAGCGCAGCGAGATGAAGTTTGAATCCTTAGAGGCTTTAAAGCAACAGCTCGAACAGGATATTGCCTATGGCAGATTTTATGTACAGCAGCATTAAATATATGAATTTCGTAAAATTTCGAACAATTGTTACATAATTGTTACATATTTATGTTGACATTATGAAATCACGTTGCTATAATCTTAAAATATGGAGAAGCATATTGATTCGAACAGATGCGGAAATGCAGGGTGCATTTTGCATCGTTACAATGTCAGGAGGCATATTTTTATGAAGAGCAATAGAAAGTGGAAGACAACAGCATTTATTCTTACCTGTGGACTTACAGTGGCGCTTGAGGGTGGCGCAGCTGCACAGACATCAGCAGGTTCCGGCTTAAATGCAGGAATATTTGCTACAATGGATTCCTATTATAATACAGATATTGTTGTTTCAGCAACCAATACTGTTACAACGATGGAAGGACAGTCTGAGGATGCTGCAGCAACTGATACAACGGTACCTGCAGATACAGCAGCAACCGATACAGCGGTACCTGTAGATACAACAATCTGTGGATATACCAATCTTGGTATTGCACAGGTTGACAGCAGTTTAAATGTAAGGGAACAGCCGGATACCAATTCTGATATCGTAGGAAAGATGCAGAGTGATGCCGGATGTGAAATTTTAGAGGACGATGGCGAGTGGCTTAAAATTGAATCTGGTCAGGTAACCGGATATGTAAAAGCAGAATATATCATTACCGGAGAGGCAGCTGTAGCAAAAGCCCAGGAAGTAATGAAGACCATTGCAACCGTTACAACACAGACTTTAAATGTACGTGCTGAGATGAATACCGATTGTACCAAACTGGCATTGATGCCGGAAGGAGAAGAATTAGAGGTTTTAAATCAGTATGATGGCTGGGTGGAAGTAGACTTAGATGGTGATGTAGGATATGCAAGCACCGACTATGTAGAGATTTCACAGCAGCTGCCAAAGGCACAGACCATGACAGAATTAAAATATGGTCAGGGTGTTTCAGATACAAGAGTATCACTGGTGGCTTATGCAACACAGTTTGTCGGTAATCCATATGTATGGGGCGGAACCAGCCTTACCAGAGGAGCGGACTGTTCCGGATTCGTATTATCCGTATATGCAAATTATGGCGTATATCTGCCACACTCATCCAGAGCACAGGCAGGATGCGGAACCAGAATCAGTGCATCCGAAGCACAGCCGGGAGATTTGTTCTTCTATGGTAGCGGTAAGGGCATCAACCATGTGGCAATCTATATCGGAAATGGTCAGATTGTTCATGCAAGTTCACCTTCTACCGGAATCAAGATTTCCAATGCATATTATCGTTCACCAGTATGTGTTGTCCGTGTATTAGGAAACTAGATAAGGAAACTAACAGAATTTTGTTTACAAATAATAAGTAGTATGTTATATTTGTTAGGTATGATTTAGCCGATATTCGGTAGATGGACACTCCGACCTTTTGCTGATTATCAGGCGATAAGAAAATATAAGGAGGAAACGTAAATGTTATCAAAAGAAAGAAAAGAAGAAATCATCGCAGAATATGGTAAAACTGCTACAGACACAGGTTCACCAGAGGTACAGGTTGCACTTTTAACAGCCAGAATCAATGAGCTGAATGAGCACTTAAAAGTAAATCAGAAGGATCATCATTCCAGAAGAGGACTTTTAAAGATGGTTGGTCAGAGACGTCGTTTACTGGCTTACTTAAAGAAAGTTGATATTGAAAGATATCGTTCTTTAATCGAACGTTTAGGTTTAAGAAAGTAATTTCTTGTAAAAGGAAACCGTATAGAATAGAGCGGAGTTGTCCGCTCTATTTTTCGGTTGCTAGGCTTCCACAGGTTGCCGGATATCCGTAAGGAACTGCAAGTACAGAGTCTTATGGATGACAATGTAAGAACGGCAGAAGGACGATTCCGAGACCACTGATTAGTGCAATTACAGATTGTGTTAATCAGTAGTTTCGGTCGATACACCTCCGGATGGCTGCAAACAGCACCATTTCGGAACTTCTGCCATAATAAGCAGGAATATCCTGTATACAAAAAAGGAGAAATGATATGTACCAGAGTTATTCAATGGAACTTGCCGGAAGAACTCTTACGGTTGATATTAACCGTGTGGGTAAACAGGCAAATGGATGTGCATTCATGCACTACGGTGATACCACTGTATTATCTACTGCAACAGCATCTGAAAAGCCAAGAGACGGAATCGACTTTTTCCCTCTTAGCGTAGAGTTCGAAGAGAAATCTTATGCAGTAGGAAAAATCCCAGGTGGATTTAATAAGAGAGAAGGAAAAGCATCTGAGAATGCAATTCTTACTTCCCGTGTAATTGACAGACCTATGCGTCCGTTATTCCCAAAGGATTATCGTAATGATGTAACATTAAACAACCTCGTTATGAGCGTTGACCCGGAATGCCGTCCGGAAATCGTAGCAATGCTTGGTTCTGCGATTGCAACCTGCATTTCGGACATCCCATTTGACGGACCATGTGCTATGACACAGGTCGGAATGAAAGATGGTGAATTTGTAATCAACCCATCCCAGGAAGTTTGGGACAATGGTGATTTACAGTTGACGGTTGCTTCTACCAGAGAGAAAGTAATCATGATTGAAGCCGGAGCAAATGAGATTCCGGAAGATAAAATGATTGAAGCAATTTACATGGCACACGACATCAACCAGACCATTAATGATTTCATTATGAAACTGGTAAACGAAGTTGGTAAACCAAAACATGAATATACAAGCTGTGCAGTTCCAGAGGAAATGTTTGCAGCTATGCGTGAGATTGTTACACCGGATGAGATGGAAGTAGCAGTATTCTCTGACGACAAACAGACCAGAGAAGAAAATATCCGTAAAGTAACAGAGAAAATGGAAGAGGCATTTGCAGATAACGAAGAGTGGCTTCCATTAGTTGGTGAGGCTGTATATCAGTATCAGAAGAAGACCGTTCGTAAGATGATTTTAAAAGACCACAAACGTCCGGATGGAAGAGCAATCAACCAGATTCGTCCGCTGGCATCTGAGGTTGATATTATTCCTAGAGTACATGGTTCTGCTATGTTTACCCGTGGACAGACTCAGATTTGTGATGTTGTAACATTAGCTCCATTATCTGAAGTTCAGAAAATCGATGGATTAGATGAGAATATTACCACCAAGAGATATATGCACCATTACAATTTCCCATCCTACTCTGTTGGAGAAACAAAACCTTCTAGAGGACCGGGACGTCGTGAAATCGGACATGGAGCACTGGCTGAGAAAGCATTGGTTCCGGTTCTTCCTTCTGAAGAAGAATTCCCATATGCAATCCGTGCCGTATCCGAGACCTTTGAATCTAATGGTTCTACCTCTATGGCATCTACCTGTGCATCCTGTATGGCACTTATGGCTGCAGGTGTTCCGATTAAGAAAATGGTTGCAGGTATTTCCTGTGGTCTGGTAACTGGTGAGACAGATGATGATTACATCGTATTAACCGATATTCAGGGACTTGAGGACTTCTTTGGAGATATGGACTTCAAGGTAACCGGTACACATGACGGTATTACTGCAATCCAGATGGATATTAAGATTCACGGATTAACAAGACCTATCGTAGAAGAAGCAATCAGAAGAACCAGGGAAGCAAGACTTTATATCATGGACGAAGTTATGTCCAAAGCAATTGCTGAGCCAAGAAAAGAAGTTGGACAGTATGCTCCAAAGATTCTTCAGGTTCAGATTGACCCGGCTAAGATTGGTGATGTAGTAGGTCAGAAGGGTAAGACAATCAACGAGATTATCGACCGCACTGGTGTTAAGATTGACATCAATGATGAAGGTGCAGTAAGCATCTGTGGTACCGATAAAGCAATGCTTGAGAAAGCTGCTGACATGATCCGTATCATTACAACTGATTTTGAAGAAGGTCAGATTTTCACTGGTAAAGTAGTAAGCATCAAAGAATTTGGTGCATTCATCGAATTTGCACCGGGTAAAGAGGGAATGGTTCACATTTCCAAGATTGCGAAAGAGAGAATCGAACATGTAGAAGATGTTCTGACTCTTGGTGATACAGTAACCTGTATCTGCATGGGCAAAGACAGAATGGGAAGAATCAGCTTCTCCATCAAGGATGTTCCTGCTCAGAACTAATTGCAGATTCGTGGCATGTGATTTTTCAATACTCACATAAATAAAATAAGGCGTATGCTTTTGCGGATGAAAATCCACAAGGGTATACGCCTTTTTACGTAAGTAAGCGAAGAAAAAGTCTGGCAGAAAAAAAGAGCCGAGTTTGCTGAGTAAACTTCTTTTTCGGGTATCCGGAAAGCTCTGCAGGTGGTCAAAAATGCTGCACTGCATATATTATAAGAAAACATAAAATGGTGCAGTATGGAACGGGTCAGACAGATTACAAGGGTGAATGAAGCTCATAAACTAGGATATATTGGAAATAATGTCACGGTAGCCGTGATGGATACAGGAATTGGAACTCATATTGATTTTGGACAAAGGATCAGAGGATTTCGTGATTATGTAGGTGATAAGAAGATACTTTATGATGATAACGGTCATGGAACCCATGTTTCCGGAATTATTGCAGGTTCCGGTTTTGCTTCTCATGGACGTTACCGGGGGATGGCACCGGGAGCAGCGATATATGCGATAAAAGTATTAGACCGTATGGGAAAGGGAAATACCAGACTGGTGGTATCTGCATTAAAATGGCTGATTGCAAATTATGGGAAAATGAATATAAGAATCTTAAATATTTCCGTAGGAATGCTTGCTTCGGCCAGAAGGGAAGAACAGGAGGAATTGTTAGCAGCAATTGAAGCAGTCTGGGATGCAGGAATTGTAGTGGTTGCCGCTGCCGGAAATAACGGACCAAAGGATAAGAGTATTACGATACCGGGGCTATGCCGGAAGATTATAACGGTAGGCAGCAGTGATGATGAGGAAGGAGAAGTAAAAAATCTGGGTCTGATGCGTGGGTATAGTGGGAGAGGTCCGACGGAAGCCTGCATTATGAAACCGGAAGTAGTGGCTCCTGGAACAGCGATTGTCAGCTGTAAGCGGATGGGAAATGGTTATGAGATGAAAAGTGGAACCTCTATGGCAACACCGGTGGTGGCGGGGGCGGTCGCGGTGCTTTTAAGCCGTTATCCAAATCTAAAACCGGCAGAAGTAAAACTGCGGCTTTATGAGACGAGTGTAGATACCGGAAAATCCAAGCATGCACAGGGCTGGGGGAGACTGGATGTCATGCAGCTGATTCGATAAAATAAAAGAACATGGGAGAGATAAAAAGCAGAGAGAAAGAGACAGAGGGAAAGGAATACGCCGGACATTTGATTTCTGGGAGAAAATGCGGTAAAATGAAAAATACGCATAAAACAAGGGGTAGAAAAGAAAGAGGAGGGAATAAGGTGAAGAAAATAGTTAAAGTTTTAATCAGCAGACTTTTTATCACAGTTTTACTTATTTTACTTCAGTTTGGATATTTATTTTATCTGCTGCTGGAAGTTGGTAAAATGTCTACTTACATCAACCTGATTCTCAATATACTTGCATTTATCGTAGCTTTATTCGTTGTAAATCGAAGAATGAATCCGGCATACCGGCTGGCATGGGTATTTATTATTCTGATGTTTCCATTGCTCGGATTATTGCTGTACGTGGTATTTGGAAGACCGGAACTCACCAGAAAGGCAAGAGAGAAAATGAACCGTGTAAATGAGGAAGTAGAACCGCTTCTTACAGAAGATAGAGCGTGCAGAGAACGGCTGGCAGAAGAAGATCCGGTTGCCGCTGGACAGTCTTCATATATCAGTGACTGGGCGCATTTTCCAGTTTATGAACATACAGCAACAAATTATTATCCGTCCGGAGAAGAAATGTTTCCAGTTATGTTAGAAGAAATCCGGAAAGCGAAAAAGTTTGTTTTTCTGGAATATTTTATTTTAGATGATGGAAAGATGTTCCGGGAGCTGATTCAGCTTTTGAAGGAAAAAGTGGAAGAGGGCGTAGAAGTACGTCTGATTTATGATGATGTTGGCTGCATTACGACACTGCCGAATAATTTCTATAAGGAATTGCAGAAAATCAGAATTAAATGTGCGGCGTTTAATCCGTTGCGGGCGAGACTTGCTGTCATTATGAATAACCGTGACCACAGAAAAATCCTCGTTATTGATGGAAATGTTGCATTTACTGGTGGAATCAATATTGCAGATGAATATATCAATGAAATTGAGCGGTTTGGATACTGGAAGGATACCGGAATCCGTATGAAAGGTGCAGCAGTATGGAGCTTTACCTGTATGTTTCTTGAAATGTGGAATTATATAATAAATTCCACGGAGGATTATGAGAAGTTCCGGCCGGATGCAGACTATGTGGCAAAGATTCCATCCGTTGGATATGTGCAGCCGTATAGTGATACACCGTTAGATCACGAAAATACCGGCGAGAATGTATACATGAACATTATTAATTCAGCACAGAAGTATGTCTACATTTTCACCCCGTATCTGATTATTGACCATGAAATGCTGGTAAGCCTTCAGAATGCGGCAAAACGTGGTGTGGATGTGCGGATTGTAACACCTGGAATTCCGGATAAGAAATTTGTTTATCTTCTGACACAGGCAGATTATGGTGTTCTTATTGAAAGTGGTGTAAAGATTTATCAGTATACACCGGGATTTATTCATGCAAAGAGTTTTGTCTGTGATGATAAAATTGCTACCGTAGGCAGTATCAATCTGGATTACCGCAGTATGTATCTGCATTTTGAATGCGGAGTCTGGTGCTATAAGACCGAGGCAGTGCTGCAGTTAAAAGAAGATGCACTTGCGGTAATCGGACAGTCACAGCAGATTGATCTGGAATTCTGCAAACACAGATTTGTAGGAGTACGGATGATACAGACCTGTCTGCGTCTGCTGGCCCCGCTTTTGTAGAAAAGGTTTTACAGGGAGAAGAAATAAGTAAGCGTCTTACGAAAATAATCCTGATAGGTAGCTTTTGGAATTGTAGTATCATATAAGACACGGATGGAGCCGATTTCTTTTTCATTTAATGTATAGTAAAGTGTGCCGGCTTCTTTTCCCTGTGTTACCGGAGCTTTTATTTCTTCTGGAAGAGAAAGCTTTTTTTCAATAAGATTTAAGTCATTTCCTGCAGTATCAAGATATGAAAAGGTTCCTTCATAGGAAAGACTGACCTTTTTATCAGTGCCACCCCGTACTGATAATTCCGGCAGAGCGGGCGGTGTGGTATCCTGATAGAGCCGGCATACGGAAAAACCATAGTCTAAAAGGGCGGACGCATCAGCAAAACGCACTTTATAATCCGGTGCAGCCATAATGACTGCGATGAGTTTAATGTTATCTTTTTCAGCAGTGGCTGAGACACAGTACTTGGCAAGACCGGTGGAACCGGTTTTTAATCCAGTGGCATAGGCGTATTGTTTGATGAGCTTATTGGTGTTGGTTAAACCAAATTCGGAAGACCCTTTTTTCGTGACATGGGTAATATTTTCCATCCAGATGGTGGAATAATTATGTATCTGCGGATATTTTGTGATTAATTCCCGGGACATTAGAGCAACATCATAGGCACTGGTCATATGATTGTCAACGTCAAGACCGCAGCAGTTAACAAAGTTGGTATCCTTCATACCAAGTCCGGCAGCCCGCTCATTCATCTGGGCAACGAAGGCATCTTCCGAACCGGCAATGAATTCTGCCATGGCAACGCAGGCGTCATTGGCACTGGCAACACTGATACACTTTATCAAGGTATCAACGGTCTGGGTTTCACCCGGCTCTAAGAAGACCTGGGAACCGCCCATACTTGCAGCATGTTCCGAAACTGTGACAACATCATCTAAGGAAATTTTTTGTGTGTCCAGAGCATCGAAAATCAGAATCAGCGTCATGATTTTCGTAATGCTGGCAGGATGCAGGATGGAATGAGCATCTTTTTCATAGATGATGGTTCCGGTAGATGCTTCCATTAAAAGAGCACTGGGAGCGGACAATGCGACCGGAGCAGATGCATCGGAAGCAGCATCCGGATTGGAAGCATCTGGCATGGAAGCATCAGGGGATGGATTGCCGGATTCTGTAGAACTTTCGTTTTCTGCAAGAACAGAAAATTGTGATGCCATTGGTAAAAAGGCCGGGCTGAGAAGAGACAGGCTTATGAAAATGGAAAGAATGGTATGCATAAGAATACCTCCGGTATGTTCTATTACATTTTAATAGAGAAGAGAAAGAAATATGCAGATAAAGCATGGTTTATTTTGTTGATGCAAAGAGGTGAAAGATGTTATTAAAAATCATTATTGTAATAGCATGTGTGATTTTGGTTTACATAATCTGGCAGTGGCAGGAATTAAAAAAATTTGCAAGAACGGATTATGAGATAAAAAGTGGTAAAGTGCAAAGAGAATATAAGGCAGCAGTACTGGCAGATTTGCATGGTTTTCAGTATGGAAAAGACAACATCCGGCTTTTAGATGCAATTAGAAGTGGACAGCCGGATCTGATTCTGATTCCAGGAGATATGGTGGTCAGCAGGAAAAGTGACACCTATGAGACAGCGTTAAAGATATTGGAAGAGCTGTGCAGGATTGCACCGGTTTATTATTCTTACGGAAATCATGAATCCCGTGCCCACATAAGAAAAAGTGAGTATCAGGAGAAATTTTTCGCTTTTGAAAATAAGGTAAAAGAGCTTGGCATCCATGTACTGCATAATGAAACAGAAGCTTTTGGAGAACTGGCGGTTACCGGGCTTGAAATTCCATTGTCCTGTTATAAAAAAGGAGTGGATGTGCCACTTCCACAGGATTATCTTGAGAAAACGCTTCCGAAGCAGACGGAAGATACATTTCAGGTGCTGTTAGCACACAATCCAAGATATGCGAAGGAATATGCAGACTGGGGAGCGGATTTGACTTTTTGCGGACATAATCATGGAGGACTGATACGGATTCCGGGCGTTGGAAGCCTGATTTCTCCGCAGTTTCAGTGGTTCCCGAAATATGATGCAGGAGCCTTTGATTTTGAGGGAAAGAAAGTAATCGTAAGCCGGGGGCTTGGAACCCATACCTTTCATATCAGAATCTTTAACCGGGCGGAACTTGTGTTTATGGTTATAAAACCACAAGATATTGCTTGATTTGTGGTATAAAGTTGTGAAAAACACTAAATCTTGTGAAAACACTTGCGTTTTTTCTTAGATACCGTTAAAATAGATGTGCTAGGAAAGAATGGAGAGGTTTTGAAATGGAATTAACAGTAAAGCTGCAGGTGTTCGAAGGACCGTTAGATTTGCTCCTTCATCTGCTGGATAAGAATAAAGTAAATATCTATGATATCCCAATTGTGGAGATTACCAATCAGTATATGGAATATATCCGGGAAATGAAGCGGCAGGATTTAAATGTTATGAGTGAGTTCTTAGTTATGGCAGCCACACTGATTGATATTAAATCAAAGATGCTTCTTCCGGCAAAAGAGACAGAAGAAGAGGAAGCAGAAGACCCGAGAGCAGAACTGGTAGAACAGCTTTTGGAATATAAGATGTATAAATGCATTTCCTATGAATTAAAAGACCGTCAGATGGATGCGGAAAAGGTGATGTTTAAGGAGCCGACGATTCCGGACGAGGTAGCTGCCTATGAAGAGCCGGTGGATTTAGAGGAACTGATGGCAGATGTCACATTGAAGAAATTGAATGATATTTTCAAATCCATCATGCGTAAGCAGGAAGATAAGATTGACCCGGTTCGTTCCAAATTTGGCAAGATTGAGAAAGAAGAAGTATCACTGTCCGATAAAATGGTATATTTAGAGCAGTATGCAATGACACATCCACATTTCAGCTTCCGCAGTCTTTTAGAAGCACAGTGTGGCAAGATGGAGATTATCGTGACCTTCCTTGCAGTGCTTGAGCTGATGAAGATGGGCAAGATAACCATTTATCAGGATAAAATATTTGATGATATCAGAATAGAGTCCAAGGTTGCAGCCTAGGCTCTTATTATATGAGGGTAGTAATGGAAGAAAAGAATTATGAAGCAATTATAGAAGCAATTTTATTTACCATGGGGGAATCGGTAGAATTGGATAAAATTGCCAATGCAATTGAATTAGACAAACAGGAAACTAAAAAGAAAATAGAAGCACTCCGGCAGAAATATGAGCAGGAAGAAAGAGGTATCCAGATTATCGAACTGGACGGCGCTTATCAGATGTGTACGAAGAATGAAATGTATGAATATCTGATTCGGATTGCAAAACAGCCAAAGAAGCGTGTTCTTACAGACGTACTGCTAGAGACCTTATCCATCATTGCTTATAAGCAGCCAATCACCAAGGCGGAGATTGAAAAAATCCGTGGCGTATCCTGCGACCATGCAGTAAGCAAACTGGTGGAATATAATCTGGTCAATGAAGTGGGAAGATTGGATGCTCCGGGCAGACCTATGCTGTTTGGCACAACAGAGGAATTCTTACGGAGCTTTGGTGTGCATTCCATCGATGAACTCCCGGTGCTGAATGAAGACCAGGTGGAAGAATTCAAGCATCAGGCTGAACAGGAAGCGGAAATGAAGCTTGAAGTATAGCAACAGGGAATGTAGTAAGCGGAAGTATAATCATAGAAAGAAATGAATAGAATGCAGAGAAAATGTATTTCGGAGCGGTCATGAAAAAGAGACGGTGGAAGAAAATGACAGCATTATCTCTGCTTTTTATATTTTTTAGTTCCAATCATATTCCGGCAGAACTGCTGCCACAGGATAATCCGGATGAAACGCAGGAAGAAAATGAAATAGAAATCGAAGAACCAAAGAATTTGTACGCGCTGTCTGCATGCTTAATGGATGCGGATTCAGGGCGTATTTTGTTTGGAAAAGAAGAGGATGTGCGCCGGGCAAATGCCAGTACGACAAAGATTATGACATTGATTGTAACCTTAGAGCATGCAGATTTAAATAACGTGGTTACATTTTCTGATTATGCAGCCTCCCAGCCGGATGTGCAGCTGAATGGAGCAAGTGGGGAACAGTTTTTATTAAAAGACCTTTGTTTCTCTCTGATGTTAGAATCCCACAATGATTCGGCAGTGGCAATTGCGGAACATGTGGCAGGAAGTGTGGAGGCATTTGCTGGCTTGATGAATGAGAAGGCGGCGGAGCTTGGCTGCATGGATACCTATTTCATTACGCCAAACGGACTGGATAAGGAAGATGAAAACGGATTCCATGGAACGACAGCAGCCGACCTTGCCCGGATTATGAGCTATTGCATCAATGAGTCTCCCATGAAAGAGACTTTTCTTGAAATTACGCAGACACCGTCCTATTCCTTTTCTAATATAGAAGGAACACGAAACTACAGCTGCAATAATCACAACCGTTTCCTTACGATAATGGACGGAGCAATCAGTGGTAAAACCGGTTTTACGGGCAATGCCGGATACTGTTATGTGGGAGCATTGCGGCGGGATGACCGTACCTATGTGGTGGCACTTTTGGGCTGCGGCTGGCCAAACAATAAGAACTATAAATGGGCAGATACAAAACAGCTGATGCAGTATGGAATCGATTCTTTTGAAAAGGTAAATCTTCTGGAGTTGGAAATCCCCAAGGAAGCAGAATGTCCCCTTGAGATAAGTGGGGCAAAGACAGAAGACTGTAGCAGAATTAAGATGACAGAGGTTCAGAACAGGACAGAGGAAAAACAGATAGAAAATATACTGCTTCGTAAGGATGAATCCATTGAATTTAAATTGGAGAGAAAGCAGAGACTTGAGGCTCCGGTGGAAGCAGGAACTACTGTTGGAACCCTTAAGTATATACTGAACGGGCAGGTGGTGAGAGAGGAAGAACTTGTCTTAAAAGACAGTGTTCCGGCATGGGATTACCGCTACAGCTGCCTCAGAATGGTTGACCTTTTTTCTTTATAAAGTCAGAAAATCAGCCATAAAATGCGATATGTAAAATCTGTGAAAAAATTAACAATTTGCTATTGAAAAGTTTTGGTCAATGTACTACAATTACCCTAGCGAAAAATTTTATTTTTTCTAAAATAGATGGAGGACTAAGAGATGAGCAACAGAAGTAATAACTTAGCAGAACAGAGAATTTGCCGTTTGCTGGATGAAAACAGCTTTATGGAAATCGGTTCTCTGGTAACCGCAAGAAATACGGATTTTAATCTGGCAGATGAAGCTACGCCATCAGATGGTGTCATTACCGGACATGGTCTGATTGATGGTAATCTGGTATTTGTCTACAGTCAGGATTCTTCCGTATTAAATGGAACAATTGGCGAGATGCATGCAAAGAAAATTGCAGCTGTTTATGACAGGGCGATGAAGATGGGTGCACCGGTAATCGGACTTTTGGATTGTGCCGGAGTTCGTCTTCAGGAATCAGTAGATGCTTTGAATGCATTAGGAATGATTTATGAAAAACAGGTTATGGCATCCGGAGTAATTCCACAGATTTGTGCTGTATTTGGCAACTGTGGCGGCGGACTTACCGTAGTACCTGGATTATGTGATTTTGCATATATGGAAGCTGATAAAGCCAAAATGTTTGTAAATGCACCAAACGCAATCGAAGGAAATTACGTTGGAAAATGTGATACTTCTTCTGCAGATTTCCAGAGCACAGAGACCGGCGTCATTGATATGGCAGGTTCTGAAGAAGAAATCTTTGCACAGATTCGTGAACTGGTCTGCATGCTTCCGGCAGATAATACAGAGAATGGTTATATGGAAGACTGTGAAGATGATTTGAACCGTGCATGCGAAAATGTAGATACCATGAAAGGCGATCCTCGTTTCGTATTAAGCGAGATTTCTGATAATCACAATTTCTTAGAGACAAAGAAGGATTATGCAAAGAGCATGGTAACCGGATTCATCCAGTTAAACGGACTGACTGTCGGTGCTGTTGCTAACTGCACAGAAGAATATGATGAAGAAGGAAAGAAAGTCGCAGAGCATGATGCAGCACTTTGTGCAAAAGGCTGTGAAAAAGCTTCTGAATTCATCCAGTTCTGTGATGCATTTGATATTCCTGTATTATCTCTTACCAATGTGGCTGGATTTACAGCAACAAAATGCAGCGAAAGAAGACTTGCAAAAGCTCTGGCTAAACTTACATATGCATTTGCAAATGCTACCGTTCCTAAGGTTAGCCTGCTTACCGGTAATGCTTACGGAAGTGCAGCAGTAATGATGAACTCCAAAGCAATCGGTGCTGACCTTGTATACGCATGGCCGGATGTTAAGACCGGTATGATGGATGCACGTCTTGCAGCAGAGATTATGTATGCAGACGCTGATGCGGACAAGCTTGCTGAGAAAGCAAAAGAATATGAGGCATTACAGTCTAACGTTGTAACTGCAGCTAAGAGAGGATATGTAGACTTGATTATTGAGCCTGCTGATACCAGAAAATATCTTGTAGCAGCTTTTGAAATGCTGTTTACAAAACGTATGGATACTCCATATAAGAAACATGGAACAAAATAGAAAGGTGAATCTTATGAAGAAAAAATTGTGGATGCTTGTATGTGTTTGTCTGCTTGCATTTTCTGTTACGGCCTGTGGTAAGACAGATCAGACTTCAATAACATTCAATGGAGGCACCTATGACCAGTGGAAGGATACAGTACAACAGACAGTACAGCAGATAACTACTGTGTCAGAAGCTGATATTGATAATGCTCTTTCTTCCATTTCAGAGAAGAGCGATGCAGTAAACTACAACTTCTATAGCAGTTGGAAAGAAGCTGTTGCTGACGAAGGAGATTTCCAGGGATTTGGTGACTTTACCATGACAGAGTCAAATAAGACAATGGTAATGGAACAGACATTGAATTATACCAACCGTGATTTGAGTTTTACTGTTGTATTTGATACAACTACAGACACACCGGAACTTACCAGTATGACATTTGACAAGGTATATTCACTTGGCGAGAAAATGGGCAAAGCCGGAATGAATACACTTATGGGCATGGGTACCGTATTTGTAATCTTAATTTTAATCAGTATTATTATTTATGCATTCCGCATTATTCCTTATTTACAGAATAAGAAAAAGAATGCGGCTGATGCAACTGCTGCAAAAGAAGATAAAGTAGTAGAACAGATTGCTCAGAAAGAAGAGCTGGTTCAGGATGATTTGGAACTTGTTGCAGTTATCTCTGCTGCAATTGCGGCAGCAACAGGAAGTTCTACAGATGGATTTGTAGTACGTTCCATTAAGAGAAGATAGTTTGAAGAATAATTAGGAGGATATAAAGATGAAAAACTATACAATTACAGTAAATGGAAATGTTTATGATGTTACCGTAGAAGAGAACGGAGCATCTGCACCTGTAGCTGCACCAAGAAAGGCAGCAGCAGCTCCTGCAGCAAAAGCAGCAGCACCTAAGGCAGCAGCCGGAGCAGGAAGCATTAAGATTGAAGCCGGAGCAGCCGGAAAAGTATTCAAGATTGAGGCTCAGCCTGGAACAGCAGTAAAGAAAGGTGATGCAGTTCTGATTCTTGAAATTATGAAAATGGAGACTCCTGTTGTTGCACCGGAAGACGGAACAGTTGCAAGCATCGAAGTTGCAGTTGGTGACAGCGTAGAAGCAGGAGCATTACTTGCTACAATGAACAACTAGGAGGAAAATTATGTTAAGTTATGTTGGAGACACAATGAGTAACCTCCTGCATCAGACTGCATTCTTTAACCTGACCTGGGGTAACTACCTTATGATTGTAATTGCCTGCGTATTCTTATATCTGGCAATCAAGAAAGGTTATGAACCTCTTCTTCTGGTTCCGATTGCATTTGGTATGCTTCTGGTTAATATTTATCCGGACATTATTGCAAGTCCGGAAGAGACCAGCAATGGTGTCGGTGGTTTACTTTATTATTTCTATACTCTGGATGAGTGGTCAATCTTACCTTCTCTGATTTTCCTTGGAGTTGGTGCGATGACAGACTTTGGCCCTTTGATTGCAAACCCAATCAGCTTCCTTTTAGGAGCAGCAGCACAGTTCGGTATTTTCGGAGCTTACCTGCTTGCAATTCTGATGGGATTCAATGACAAGGGAGCAGCAGCCGTATCTATTATCGGTGGAGCAGATGGTCCGACCTCTATCTTCCTTGCCGGTAAATTAGGACAGGCTGCATTGATGGGACCGATTGCGGTGGCAGCATATTCTTATATGTCTCTGGTTCCGATTATTCAGCCGCCAATTATGAAACTGTTTACAACAAAGAAAGAACGTGCAATCAAGATGGAGAACCTTCGTCCGGTATCCAAACTGGAGAAGATTTTGTTCCCAATCGTAGTTACTACAATTGTATGTCTGATTCTTCCGACAACTGCTCCGTTGGTTGGTATGCTTATGCTTGGTAACCTCTTCCGTGAGTCTGGTGTAGTCAGACAGCTTACAGATACAGCATCCAATGCTTTGATGTATATCGTAGTTATTCTTCTGGGTACTTCCGTTGGTGCATCTACCAGTGCAGAAGCATTCTTAAATTTCAGCACACTTAAGATTGTTGCTCTTGGACTGATTGCATTTATGTTTGGTACTGCAGCCGGAGTCCTCTTTGGAAAACTGCTTTGCTGGATTACCAAAGGAAAAATTAATCCGTTGATTGGTTCTGCCGGAGTTTCCGCCGTGCCTATGGCTGCGCGTGTATCGCAGAAGGTCGGTGCAGAAGAAGACCCGACAAACTTTTTACTTATGCATGCAATGGGACCAAACGTTGCCGGTGTTATCGGTACAGCAGTAGCTGCCGGTGTATTTATGGCAATCTTTGGTATATAGGAGGATAGAAATGTCAGAAGAAATGAAAAAACCTTTAAAAATTACAGAAACTGTTCTTCGTGATGCACATCAGTCTCTGATTGCAACCAGAATGACAACAGAACAGATGCTTCCAATTATCCCGAAAATGGATGAAGTTGGATATTATGCAGTAGAGTGCTGGGGTGGAGCAACATTTGATGCCTGCCTTCGTTTCTTAAAGGAAGATCCATGGGAGAGACTTCGTAAATTAAGAGATGGATTTAAGAAAACTAAACTTCAGATGCTGTTCCGTGGACAGAATATCTTAGGATATCGTCCATATGCAGATGATGTGGTTGAGTATTTCGTACAGAAATCTATTGCAAACGGAATTGATATTATCCGTATTTTTGACTGCTTAAATGATGTTCGTAACCTTCAGACAGCAGTAACAGCATGTAACAAAGAAAAAGGACATGCTCAGGTTGCATTATCCTATACATTAGGAGATGCTTACACCTTGGATTACTGGATGGAAATGGCAAAGAGAGTAGAAGACATGGGTGCTGATTCCTTATGTATTAAGGATATGGCAGGACTTTTAGTTCCTCAGAAAGCAACCGAACTGATTCAGGCTCTGAAATCTTCAACCAGCCTTCCAATCGAACTGCATACACATTATACTTCCGGTGTTGCTTCCATGACATACATGAAAGCAGTAGAAGCTGGATGTGACATTATCGATACCGCAATGTCACCATTTGCACTTGGAACCAGCCAGCCTGCAACCGAAGTTATGGTAGAAGCATTCAAGGGAACACAGTATGATACCGGTCTTGACCAGAACAAACTGGCTGAAATCGCTGATTACTTCCGCCCAATGCGTGAGGAAGCATTAGACAGCGGTCTGATGAATCCAAAGGTACTTGGTGTTAATATCAAGACTTTATTATATCAGGTACCGGGTGGAATGTTATCCAACCTGATTTCCCAGTTAAAAGAGCAGGGACAGGAAGATAAATACGAAGAAGTACTGGCTGAAGTACCTCGTGTTCGTAAAGACCTTGGTGAGCCACCACTTGTTACACCTTCTTCCCAGATTGTTGGTACACAGGCTGTATTTAACGTATTAATGGGAGAACGTTACAAAGTTGCTACCAAAGAGACCAAGGATATTCTTCTTGGAAAATATGGTCAGACTGTAAAACCTTTCAATCCGGAAGTTGTGGATAAGGTTCTTGGTGCTGACAAAGATAAGGCAATTACCTGCCGTCCGGCAGACTTACTTGAGCCTGAATTAGATAAGATTGAAGCTGAAATGAAACAGTACAAACAGCAGGATGAAGATGTATTATCTTATGCATTATTCCCACAGGTTGCTACTGAGTTCTTCAAATATCGTCAGGCACAGCAGACGAAAGTTGATACAACAATTGCAGATACAAAGAACGGAGCATATCCGGTATAGGGTACCTTGCTATCTATAGCAGTAAAGAAGCGGCTACAGACAAATATGTCTGTAGCTGTTTTCCTTTTGATTGGTATAATGGAATATCAGAATTACATAAAAATTCTATGGACAAGAGGACAAAAGATTGCTATGATGAAGTCATGATTTGTCATGGGGTAGACAATTTTAATTGCAAAGCATTTGAAAATATTGTGGCAGTTCTTTCACGGTATTTGGAGAGGAAAAAGGTGAAGGACAATGAAACTGTATGAATTGGGGACAGGGGAGCCGGTGCAGGTGCTGGTGAAAGTGGAGAATGCTTCAGCAGAATATGATAGTACAGTTGCTTTTGGAAAAGAAGGCATTTTATTAATTGAGCCAATACGTTATGATGGAAAAATTATTAATTTTTCCGGAGATAAGGTGCATATCAGTGTAATTTATATGGAAGATGGAATCAAACCGCTGATATGGGAGGGGTGCAGAATGCAGACCGTCCAGGCAGGAAAAGAAAAATATCATGCAATTGTATGCAAGCGTGATGGAATGAAATGGAACCGCAGACAGGCATACCGCCAGTATCTGGGACTGGATGGAACGTTATCCATTGACAGTACCAGAGCAAATCATTCTGTGATTGTGAAAGATATCAGTGCTACCGGAGTGTCATTTGTGGGGGTGCCGGATATGAATTATCTTTCCATGGGACCGTTTCATTTGACGTTTGAAGATAAAGCAAGCAGGCTTAAGGTACAGTTAACCGGTACTGCTGTTCGTCAGGAGCCGGTAGATGAAACGAAAGTGATTGTAGGATGTACGGTAAAGCAGGCAAATCTCGACTTGGGGACTTATGTCGCCTCCAAGCAGAAGCAGGAAATTGCCAGACGACATGGAAACTGACGAAAATCCTGCAAAAAAATGTTAAAACGACATAAAAAATGCAAATTTTTTGTAGAATCGAGAAGAAGGAACTATGAATGGGAATACCAATGATTTGACCAGTCGAATCAACGAATGTTATGGAAGTTTAAGCAAAGGACAGAAAATATTAGCAACCTATATTACGGATAATTATGATAAGGCTGTATTTCTTACGGCAGCAAAAATGGGACAGGTAGTAGGTGTGAGCGAATCGACTGTAGTACGATTTGCTACACATTTAGGCTATAAGGGTTATCCGGAATTTCAGAAGGCTTTAGAGGAGATGGTTCGGAATAAGCTCAACTCCATTCAGCGTATGGAAGTGACTTATGGAAGAATCAGCCAGTCGCATATATTAGAAACGGTATTGCAGTCGGATCAGGAGAAAATTAAGGATACCTTGGAACATATTGATGAGCATGCTTTTGAACTGGCAGTAGATACCATTATCAAAGCAAAACATATTTATATTGTTGGAATACGAAGCTGCGCTCCACTGGCAGCTTTTATGGCGTTTTACTTTAATCTGATGTTTGAAAATGTGACATTGCTTCAGACCAATAATTCCAGTGAATTATTTGAACAGATGGTGCGAATCAGTAAGGATGATGTCATTATCGGAATCAGTTTTCCAAGATATTCCATGCGTACCTTAAAGGCAATGGAATTTGCCAATAACCGGAATGCAAAAGTAATTACATTAACAGATAGTGTGCATTCCCCAATGAATTTATATTCTTCCTGTAATCTGATTGCAAGAAGTGATATGGCATCTATTGTGGATTCTCTGGTGGCACCGCTTAGTGTTATCAACGCACTGATTGTTGCTCTGTGTATGAAGAAGCAGGGTGAGGTTGCCAAGACATTGGAGACCCTGGAGGATATCTGGAATGAATATCAGGTATATGAAAATGATGAAATTAATTATATTGATGATAAAATCAAAATGAGATATGCCAAATTAGGAGATGCAGATGAGTAAGGTACTTGTAATCGGTGGTGGACCAGCGGGCTGTTTTGCAGCAATTGCTGCGGCAGAGCAGGGACATCAGGTCGTATTGTTAGAACGCAATGAGAAAATCGGGAAAAAATTATTCATTACCGGAAAAGGAAGATGCAACCTTACCAATGCATGTGATACGGAAGAACTATTTTCAAACATTCCAAGGAATTCCAAGTTCTTATACAGCGCAATCTATTCTTATGACAATTTCCGGGTCATGGATTTCTTTGAACAGAATGGAACACCGGTAAAGGTGGAACGGGGAAACCGTGTATTTCCGGTATCAGACCATTCATCGGATGTCATTGCAGCCTTAAAACGCTCCCTGGATGCACATAAAGTAAAGATTATGTATCATACAACGGTAGAAAAGCTTATGGTATCGGAGAATTGTGTACATGGAGTAATTACTGCAGAGGGAAAGAAAATGCCGGCAGATGCAGTAGTTATTGCAACAGGCGGCTGTTCTTATGCATCTACCGGTTCTACCGGGGATGGTTATCGTTTCGCAGAAGCCTGCGGACATACCATAAAAACCTGCAGTCCATCCCTTGTGCCTTTTAACGCAGAAGAGGAATATGTCAAAGAATTGCAGGGGCTATCGTTGAAAAATGTAAAGGCGAGCATTTATCAGGGCAAAAAGCTTTTGTATGAAGCTTTTGGAGAAATGTTATTTACCCATTTTGGCGTAAGTGGACCTCTGATGTTAAGCGCCAGCAGCGTGGTAAATGATGCGGTAAGAAAACAGCCGTTGCAATTATACATTGACTGGAAACCCGCACTTTCAGAAGAACAGTTAGATCACAGAATTTTAAGGGACTTTGAAGAGGCAAAGAACCGGCAGGTGATTCATGGAATTGAAAAATTATATCCGTCCAAATTCCTGCCGATTATTTTAAGACTTGCTAAGATTCCAGCAGAAAAGCGTGTCAATGAAGTAACCAAAGAGGAACGGCAGCGCCTGGTGGAACTGACAAAGAAGTTCCCGGTTACACTGACTGGTTTACGGGGCTTTTCGGAAGCCATTATTACAAAGGGCGGTGTTTCTGTAAAAGAAGTAAATCCATCGACCATGGAATCAAAATTAACAAAGCATCTTTATTTTGCCGGAGAGGTATTGGATTTGGATGCATTTACTGGCGGCTTTAATCTGCAGATTGCCTGGTCTACCGGATATCTGGCAGGAAGCAGCATTGGAAATGAATAAAGAGAATAAAAAAACAGAAAAATCGGAGGATGAGAAATGAGCTTTAATATAGCAATCGACGGACCGGCAGGAGCCGGAAAAAGCACTATAGCAAAACAGCTTGCAAAGGAACTTTCTTTTATATATGTAGATACAGGAGCCATGTATCGGAGTATGGCATTGTATTTTATGAGAAATGACATTGCAAAGGAAGATGAGGCAGCAATTTCAGATGCCTGTAAAACCGTGGAAGTATCTATTGCTTATGAGAACGGAGAACAGCAGGTGCTTTTAAACGGTGAGAATGTCAGCAAAGAAATCCGGAAAGAAGAAGTTGGAAAAATGGCATCTGCCACCAGTGTTTATAAGGAAGTCCGCAAAAAACTGGTTGAATTACAGCAGAAGCTTGCAGCAGATAAAGATGTTATCATGGATGGAAGAGATATCGGAACCTGTGTGCTGCCGAATGCCCAGGTAAAGATTTATCTTACTGCAAGTGTTGAAACAAGAGCCGAGAGAAGATATCAGGAATTGCAGGAAAAAGGTGCTGCCTGTGACTTGGAAGTGATTAAAAAAGATATTGCGGACCGTGATTATCAGGATATGCATCGGGAGATTTCACCATTAAAGCAGGCAGAAGATGCCATTCTTGTAGATTCTTCGGATATGGGAATTGAAGAAGTGGTAGAAACCATCAAAAATATTTATAGGGAAAAATGTTAATATGAAAAATGTCAGAGTTGCAAAAAGTGCAGGTTTCTGCTTTGGCGTAAAGCGTGCAGTAGATATGGTTTATGCACAGCTTGAAACAAACGATGAAACAAAGGATGGAATAAAAGACCCGATTTATACTTACGGACCGATTATTCATAATGAAGAAGTGGTAAAGGATTTAGAGGCAAAGGGCGTAACCGTAATCCATGATATTTCAGAAATAGAAGAATCAGAAAAAGGAACCATCGTCATCCGTTCCCATGGTGTAGGCGAAAAAATATATCAGACATTAGAAAATGCCGGTTACCATATCGTGGATGCCACCTGTCCTTTTGTAAAGAAGATACATCGTCATGTACGGGAATATGGAGATGCCGGTTATCATGTTGTAATTATCGGAAATGCCAGCCATCCGGAGGTAGAAGGAATCCGTGGATGGGGAAATGAAGAGGAAATTACGGTAATTGGAACGAGGGAAGCAGCAGAAAATTTCCGGGTTTCAGCAGGAAAAAAGGTTTGTATCGTATCACAAACGACATTTAACTACAATAAATTTCAAGAATTAGTTGAAATTATAAATAAAAAAGGTTATGATATAATTGTTTTAAATACAATCTGTAATGCAACGGAAGAGCGGCAGACCCAGTCGAGGGCTTTGGCAAAAGAAGTTGAAGCGATGATTGTGGTTGGTGGGAAGAGCAGTTCCAACACACAGAAGTTATTTGAAATATGTAAAAACGAATGTGCAAATACTTACTATATACAAACCATAGATGATTTGGATCCGGCAGTACTTCGGACCATTGATAACGTAGGTATTACCGCAGGGGCATCTACCCCAAATAAAATTATTGAGGAGGTTCAAAATAATGTCAGAAATGAGTTTTGAACAAATGTTGGAAGAATCTTTTAAAACAATAAGAAATGGAGAGGTAGTCGAAGGCGTCGTTATCGGTGTTAAGCCAGATGAGATCATCCTTAATATTGGATATAAGTCAGACGGAATTATTACACGTAATGAATATACGAACGAAGCAAATGTAGACCTGACCACCGTTGTATCCGTAGGTGACACTATGGAAGCCAAAGTTTTAAAGGTAAATGATGGAGAAGGACAGGTACTTCTTACTTACAAACGTCTTGCTGCTGAAAAAGGAAGCAAGCGTTTAGAGGAAGCATTCAACAATCAGGAAGTGCTTACCGCAAAGGTTACACAGGTATTATCCGGTGGATTAAGTGTTGTAGTTGATGAAGCAAGAGTATTTATTCCTGCAAGCCTTGTATCAGATACTTACGAGAAAGATTTATCTAAGTATGAAGGACAGGAAATTTCATTTGTAATCACTGAGTTCAACCCAAGAAAGAGAAGAATTATTGGTGACAGAAAACAGCTTTTAGTAGCAGAGAAAGCTGAAAAACAGAAAGAACTCATGGAGAGAATCCATGTTGGTGATGTTGTAGAAGGTACAGTAAAGAACGTAACAGACTTTGGCGCATTCATCGACCTTGGTGGAGCAGACGGACTGTTACATATTTCTGAAATGTCCTGGGGACGTGTTGAAAGTCCTAAGAAAGTATTCAAAGTTGGCGATACTGTAAAAGTATTCATCAAAGATATCAATGAGAGTAAGATTGCACTGAGCATGAAATTTGAGGATGAGAATCCTTGGAATAATGCTGCAGAGAAATATGCAGTAGGTAATGTGGTAACAGGTGTTGTAGCAAGAATGACAGACTTTGGTGCATTCGTAGAATTAGCTCCTGGTGTAGATGCATTACTTCATGTATCCCAGATTTCTAGAGAGCATGTTGAGAAACCTTCTGATGTATTAAAAGTAGGTCAGGAAGTAGAAGCTAAAGTAGTTGACTTTAATGAAGAAGACAAGAAAATCAGCTTAAGCATGAAAGCACTTCTGCCAGAAGAGGAAACTGATACAGAAGAAGTTCCTACAGAAGAATAATAAGGTAGGAGGTAGCATATATGTTTGAAGGCTATGAAAAGTTTAAAAAAGATATATATGCAATGACCACGATTGACTTAAATGCTTACAAAGAGAAACAGATGCGTCGTAGGATTGACAGCCTTTTGGTAAAGAATAAGGCTCAGTCCTATGATGAGTATGTACATCTGCTTCATACAGATAAAGAGAAGTTTGACCAGTTTATTAATTTCCTGACTATTAATGTTTCAGAATTTTACCGGAACCCGGAACAGTGGAAGTTTTTGGACGAAGAGGTTTTCCCGGCACTTATAAAACAGTTTGGCAGCAATTTAAAAATCTGGAGTGCAGCGTGTTCTACCGGAGATGAGCCATACTCTCTTGTAATGGCTTTATCAAAGCATGTTCCGCTGAACCAGATACATATAATTGCTACTGATATTGATAAACAGGTACTTGAGAAAGCAAGAGTTGGACTTTATAACGAAAAGAGCATTGAATCTGTACCGGATGATTTGAAGCGTAAGTATTTTACACAGGTAGGAAAATCCTATAAGATTTCCGATGAAATCAAAAAGCATGTAGAATTTCGGGAACATAATCTTTTGCGGGATTCATATCCATCAGGTTGTCATTTGATTGTCTGCAGAAATGTAGTAATTTATTTTACAGAAGAAGCAAAAGACGAGATTTATCGCAAGTTCTATGATTCTTTGGCAAAAGATGGAATGTTATTTATCGGAAGTACAGAGCAGATTATGAATTATCGTGAGTTGAATTTAAAAAGACATCAGTCATTTTTCTTTCAGAAATAATAATGACATAGTAAAGACCTCATTCTCAAAATTGGGAAAGAGGTCTTTTTTTACAGGAAATTGCTTTCCTGTAAAGTAAAAAACGCTCCGCGAGGATGTGCATCCGTAAAGAGCTGACAGCACTGGGCGACAGACTGCCAGTGACAGCTTCTGCCGGTACAGGAAGAGTATCACTTGATTTTTTTTGCTTTTATAGCGTCTAACAAGTGATTTACATAACTTTTGATAAGCTCCGGAGATGAAAGAAATTTTTCCGTAAGTTCAAAGTAAGATATTTTTTCCTTATAGTCGTGTTTAAAAGAAGGAGAAATAAGCTCTTCGTACTGTGGAAGAAAGCTTCCTTCATGCCGGGTATAGCAGGTGGCAGCGGTAGCCTGTCTGCGGTGTTCTTTATCGACATATGATGCTACACTTTTGTGCATTGCAGTATCTTCAGCCGGAAGATAATAATAATCCTTATAATTTGGAAAGAAATATTTCAGGGCATCCTCTTCTAAACGGACGGAGAGGGTGCATTTTTTGCCCTTTGCATAGAAATAAACAGAACCCATGCGGCAGGAAATATGCCTTGGAAATGGAAATTCCGGCTCAATAGAAAGAATCAGTTCTTTCTTTTCCTGCTGCTTATAATCTGTATATTCAGAAACAGAAGCACTGCAGGATAAATACTGTCCGTAAAACAGATGGACATAGGATAAGACGGGAAGTAATGCAGGCATATCCAGAACATCTTCGTAGTTGTGGAGCAGAAGAATTTCCAATTTATCCGGACGTGGTTCCTTGGTATACGAATGATAGATCTCAATCAATTCACCGCCGGAATATAAGTCATCCCTGCCAATACCAAGAAAAGCTTCGATGGTCTTCTGCTTGTAATTTGGCAGCTGGAGAATATGCTTTATCTGGGAAATGGATTTGAAAATATCCACATAAGTAAAATCAGCAAAGTGCTCGTTACATCCATAAGTATTGCATTTTGCTTTCAGATACGGAATATCAAAGCCGATTCCATTGAAAGTGATAATTGTATCAAAACCGTCTAATAGCAAAAGAAACTGCTCAAGTACTTCTTTTTCTTCTTCCGGTGTTTCGGCAAAAAACTGTTTGATATAAAGCATCTGTTCTATGTGATAGGCACATCCAATCAGATAAAGACTGGTATGAGCCGGGGAAAATCCGGTAGTTTCGATATCGAAAAAGACAGAGGAAGCAGTGAATATTTCCTCATCTAAATTCGAAGCCGGACTATATGGAATTTCATGTACAATTGTTTTCATATCTGTCCTCCTGTTATTTTTTTATTATACACGATGTATGGGAAAAAAGTAATCATTCCTTGTTTAAAATCGACAAAAATATTGAGAAAAAATCTTTTTAGTGTGTCAAAAAAAACTAATTTGTGTTATAATACATTTTATGTTAAATGCATTGCATATGCAGTACAATACTATCATAGAAAGAGGGGCACATAAGATGGGTTTAATGACATTTAAAGGTGGCGTCCATCCTTTCGAAGGAAAGGATTTATCAAAAGATAAGCCAATACGTGAATTATTACCCAAAGGTGAACTGGTATATCCATTATCGCAGCATATTGGAGCACCGGCAACACCAATCGTAGCGGTAGGAGATACCGTTTTGAAGGGGCAGAAGATAGCAGAAGCAGGCGGCTTTGTATCTGCACCAATCCATGCGTCCGTATCCGGAACTGTTAAGAAAATTGAGCCAAGAAGAGTTCCAACAGGTGATATGGTGAACTCCATTGTAATTGAAAGCGATGGTGAATTTAATGAGGTAGAGTATCAGGCAGTAGAAGATGTCAGTGCTCTTTCCAAAGAAGAAATTATTAACCGTATAAAAGAAGCGGGAGTTGTTGGTATGGGTGGAGCAGGATTCCCAACCCACGTAAAATTATCTCCGAAGGAACCGGAAAAAATCGACTATATTATTGCCAACTGTGCAGAGTGTGAACCATATCTGACATCTGATTACCGCATCATGTTAGACCACACGGAAGAACTGGTAGAAGGCATGCGTATTATTCTCAGTATGTTTGAACATGCCAAGGGTGTATTTGCAGTCGAGAATAATAAACCGGATTGTATCGCAAAATTATTAGAATTAACGAAAGATGAGCCTCGTATGGAGGTCGCACCTCTTATGACAAAATACCCACAGGGTGGTGAACGTCAGCTTATTTATGCAGTAACCAAACGTGCAATTAATTCCAAGATGCTTCCGGCAGATGCAGGATGTATCGTAGATAATGTTGCAACCATGGTTGCCGTATACCATGCAGTAAAAGAAGGAAAACCTGTTACAAGCAGAATCTTTACAGTTACCGGTGATGCAGTAGAAGAGCCGGGTAACTTTGAGTTCTTAATCGGAACCAGTTTCCAGGAACTTTTAGATGCTGCCGGTGGATTTAAAGAGCAGCCGGAGAAAATTATTTCCGGTGGACCAATGATGGGCTTTTCCATGTTCGGATTAGATGTGCCGACAACCAAGACTACTTCAGCACTCCTTTGTATGACCAAAGATGAAGTGGCAGAAGCAGATGCAGATGCAACAGCATGCATCAATTGTGGTCGTTGCGTAGAAGCATGTCCGGAACAGATTGTTCCATCCAGATTATCTAAATTCTCAGAGCATGGAGATATGGCAGAATTTGAAAAATGGCATGGTCTTGAGTGCGTGGAATGTGGAAGCTGCAGTTTTATCTGCCCGGCAAAACGTCCGTTAGCACAGCTTATTAAGACAATGAAAAAACAGGTTCTTGCTGAAAAGAAAAAAAATAAATAACAAAGAAAGAGGTGGACTATTGTGAGTGAGTTATATCATGTATCATCATCACCACATGTACGAGCCAAAGATACAACAAGCAGAATCATGCTTTATGTAATTATAGCTCTGCTTCCAACAAGTATATTTGGTATTGTTAATTTTGGATATAAAGCAGCAGTATTGATTTTGGTATCTGTTGCAAGCTGTATTGCATCAGAGTGGATTTTCAATCTGATTGTACATAAGAAGAATACCGTCAGTGATTTAAGTGCGGTAGTTACCGGACTGTTACTTGCATTAAACCTGCCGGCATCCCTTCCATGGTGGGAAGCTGTAATCGGCAGTGTATTTGCAATCGTTATTGTTAAAATGATGTTTGGCGGACTGGGACAGAACTTTATGAACCCGGCACTGGGTGCAAGATGCTTTTTACTGATAGCATTTGCCGCAGACATGACAAACTTTACTGTAGATGGATATTCAGGAGCAACTCCACTGGCTCTGATCAGAGAACAGGGCGTTGGAGCTGTTAATACCATGAATATGTTAATTGGTAAGACAGCCGGAACCATCGGAGAGACATCCGCTATTGCTATCTTAATTGGAGCAATGTTCTTAATCCTGATGGGTGTCATTACACTTCGGATTCCGGGAACCTATATCATTACATTTGTAGTATTTATCAGCTTGTTCGGCGGACATGGCTTTGACATCGACTATATCGTTGCTGAGCTTTGTGGTGGTGGATTAATGCTTGGTGCATTCTTTATGGCAACCGACTATGTAACATCACCGATCACACCGAAGGGACAGATTTTATATGGAATTCTTTTAGGTATTCTTACCGGATTATTCCGTATCTTTGGAGCAAACGCAGAAGGTGTATCCTTTGCAATTATTTTAAGCAACCTTCTGGTTCCTATGATTGAAAGGATTACAATTCCAAAGGCCTTTGGACAGGTAAAGGAGGCAAAGCAGCATGAATAAGAAGATTGTACATGACGCGTTGATTTTAACCGTATTTACCGTAGTAATCGGATTTATTCTCGGACTGGTATATGAGATTACCAAGGATCCGATTGCAAAGGCAGAAGAGGCAACTGCACAGGCTGCATACAAAGCAGTGTTTGAAGATGCAGATTCTTTTTCCACCTATGATTTTGATGCAGAAGCCGCAGCCAGCCTGTTAGAGCAGAATGGTTACAGTGATGAAATCAATGGTGTGCAGGAAGCATTAGATAAAGATGGCAATGTATTAGGCTATGTGATTACTGTAACAGCTAAAGACGGAAGCCAGGGTAATATCACATTTTCTGTTGGCATAAAGAATGATGGAACCGTAAACGGCTATTCCGTTACCAGTATGTCAGAGACACCTGGACTTGGAGACAAGGCAAAGACAGAAGACTTCTCCAAACAGTATAAGAATAAGAATGTAGACAGCTTTACCGTTGTGAAACAGGCACCATCTGCTGATAACGAGATTGAAGCAATTTCCGGTGCAACCATTACATCAAAAGCAATGACCAATGGTGTAAATGCCTGCATTACATACTTCCAGAATGAATTGGAAGGAGGCGCTGAATAATGAATAAGTATTTAGAACGCGTATATAACGGATTGATTAAAGAAAATCCTACCTTTGTACTGATGCTTGGTATGTGTCCGACACTGGCAGTAACAACATCAGCAATGAATGCACTGGGAATGGGATTATCTACAACAGTGGTATTGATTTTCTCTAACCTGTTGATTTCCTTATTCCGTAAAGCAATTCCAAATGGTGTCAGAATGCCGGCATACATTGTTATCGTAGCATCTTTGGTAACCATTGTAGAATTTATTATGAAGGCTTATACACCGGCACTGGCTAAACAGCTTGGTGTATATATCCCTCTTATTGTTGTTAACTGTATTATCCTTGGACGAGCAGAAAGCTATGCATCTAAAAATCCACCTGTATTGTCTATCTTAGACGGTGTTGGTATGGGACTTGGATTTACCTTCGGATTAACCTGTATTGGCATTGTCCGTGAGATTTTAGGTGCAGGACAGTTGTTTGGATTCCAGATTCTTTCACTGAAATGGTATACACCAATCAATATCTTTGTTATGGCACCGGGTGCATTCTTGGTACTGGCATTCTTAGTTGCTTTAATGAGTATTGTTCGTCAGAAGATGGAAGCAAAAGGCAAACCACTGGCAGAGCCTGCCGGCTGTATCAGTGGAGACTGTGCCGGATGCAGCATGTCTGCAACCTGCAGCGAAAAAGAGAAGAAAGCTGCAGATGCAGAGGAAAAAAGTGAATAGGAGGAATATGACAGATGCAGACATTATTATTGATTGCAATTGGTTCAGCCATTGTAAATAACGTAGTATTAAGCCAGTTCCTTGGTATCTGTCCTTTCTTGGGTGTATCAAAGAAAACAGAGACCGCTGCTGGAATGGGTGGAGCCGTTATCTTTGTCATAACGATATCCTCCTTTGTTACCTCATTGATTTATAAGTTTATACTGATTCCGACGGGAACACAGTATTTACAGACGATTGTATTTATCCTTGTAATCGCAGCGCTGGTACAGTTTGTAGAAATGTTCTTAAAGAAATCCATGCCTGCTCTTTATAAGAGCCTTGGAGTGTATCTTCCTTTGATTACAACCAACTGTGCAGTATTAGGTGTAGCACTTACCAACGTAACCAAAGAGTATGGTATCTTAGAGGGCGTTGTAAACGGTTTTGCAACCGCATTTGGATTCTTTATTGCTATTACAATTATGGCAGGAATTCGTGAAAAAATTGAATATAATGATATCCCTAAGCCATTTAAAGGAACAGCAATTGTGTTAATTACAGCATGTCTGATGTCCATTGCATTTATGGGCTTCTCAGGAATGATTTAGGAGGAAAGAAAAGATGAGTGTACAGGCAATTATTATTGCAGCCGTTATTGTAGGCGGCGTAGGACTTTTTATTGGATTTTTCCTCGGCGTTTCCGGAGAAAAGTTCAAAGTAGAAGTAGATGAAAGGGAAGAAGCAATTGTTGGTGTTCTTCCTGGAAATAACTGTGGTGGTTGTGGTTATGCCGGATGTTCCGGTCTTGCAGCTGCTATTGTAAAAGGTGATGCCCCGGTCAATGGATGTCCTGTTGGTGGTGCGCCGGTTGCAGCAAAAGTCGGTGAAATCATGGGAGTTGCTGCAGAAGAAGGCGCAAAGCAGGTTGCCTTTGTAAAATGTGCAGGAACCTGTGAAAAAGCCGGTCATGATTATGAATATACCGGAGTAGAAGATTGTGCTGCTATGGCATTTATTCCGGGCGGCGGAGCAAAGAGCTGTAGCTATGGCTGCCTTGGCTTTGGAAACTGTGTAAAGGCATGTCCGTTTGATGCAATCCATGTTGTAGATGGTATTGCAAAGGTGGATAAGGAAGTATGTAAGGCATGTGGAAAATGTGTTGCAGCCTGTCCGAAGCACTTGATTGAGCTGGTACCATATGAAGCAAAGCATCTGGTACAGTGCAGTTCCAAGGATAAAGGCAAAGACGTTATGAAAGCCTGCTCCGTAGGTTGTATTGGCTGTCATCTCTGTGAGAAGAACTGTCCAAATGATGCAGTTCATGTCGTAGATAATGTGGCTTATATCGACCAGGAGAAATGTACCGGATGTGGCATTTGTGCCGAGAAATGTCCGAAGAAGATTATTTTATAATCGTTTCTGTGATAGAAAGAACGGGATTGTCATTGATTTGGCAGTCCCGTTTTGCGTAGTTGATGTTATATGAGGATTGGATATGAGAAAATTTAGAGAAAAGTATATTGGAAATAAAGATTTTTATAAAATGGTTCTGCTGGTAGCTATTCCAATTATGATACAGAATGCCATCACTAACTTTGTGAGTCTTTTGGACAATATCATGGTAGGACTGGTTGGAACGGAGCAGATGTCCGGTGTCGCAATCATCAATCAGTTGATGCTGGTTTACAATATCTGTATTTTTGGAGCAGTATCCGGTGCAGGCATTTTTGGGGCACAGTTTTATGGAAAAGGGGACCATAAAGGAGTGCGGGATGCCTTCCGTTTTAAAATTGTAGCCTGTGGTTTCTTAGCAGTCATATGGATGCTGATATTGGGCTTTGCAAATGAACCGTTAATTCGGCTGTTTTTGCATGAAGGAGGAAGCACGGGAGATATTGAAGCTACATTATTGTATGCAAAACAGTATTTACAGACGGTAATGCCATCCATGGTTCCTTTTGCATTGATTCAGGCATATGCCCAGACATTACGTGAAACAGGAGAAACGGTTCTTCCGATGAAAGCTGGAATTGCTTCTGTAGCAGTAAATCTGATGTTTGACTATGTATTAATATTTGGTGCATTTGGACTGCCTGCATTAGGAGTAAGAGGTGCAGCGGCAGCAACCGTATTGGCAAGAGTTGTGGAATGCATTATTGTTGTCTTGTGGACCCATGCGAGAGCAGATAAGAATCATTTTATTGTAGGAGCTTACCGTGATTTTAAAATACCGGGAACACTGGTACGACAGATTATCATAAAAGGAACACCATTGCTTTTAAATGAAACTTTATGGGCTGGAGGAATGGCAGTCCTGATGCAGTGTTATTCCACAAGAGGTCTTGCTGTTGTAGCTGGATTTAATATATCAAATACAGTAGCCAATCTTTTTAATGTTGTATTTATTGCGTTGGGAAGTGCGATATCCATCATTGTAGGACAGCAGCTTGGTGCTGGTAAATTGGAAGAGGCGGTGGATACGGACCGCAAGATGATTGTATTTTCTGTATTTTGTTGTTTTGTTATAGGAGCCTGCATGTTTGCGATTGCTCCGTTCTTTCCAAGAATATACAATACGACAGAAGAAGTGCGTGGACTAGCAAAACAATTTATCCGGATTGCATCAGCCTGCATGCCGTTATATGGATTTATGCATGCAACCTATTTCACACTGCGTTCCGGTGGCAGGACAGTCATTACCTTTCTTTTTGACAGTGTCTATATCTGGGTGGTAGATATTCCACTGGCATTTGTGTTAACCAGATTTACAGGAGTTCCGATTGTATCTATTTATTTATCCTGTCAGTTGATAGAGATTATAAAATGCATCATCGGATATGTTATGGTAAAGAAGAAAATCTGGGTCAACAATATGGTTATGGAGCAGCAATAGGATTATGTTTACATTTCGTGAAATGGAATATTGCTGCCGATGCCGGATGTGGTATGAAGTTCGTAATTGTCGGTGATAAAAATGGCTTCCGTGTCATCCAAGGATTCTATCAGCTTCATGCCGTCCTCTAATCCTAAAGCAAAACAGGTGGTGGAAAGTCCGTCACCATCTACGGATTTCGGACAGATAATGGTGACACCCAGCAGGTTATTGTCATAAGGATAACCGGTTTTCGGATTTAAAATGTGGTGATAGAAGTTATCACCCACATAGAAATAACGTTCATAAACACCGGAACTTACTACCGTTTCATCAGAGACTTCAACACTGGCAATGGCAGTGCCGTCATCGGAAAATGGTTTCTGGATACCGATATTATAGTTGCTTCCATCTGGTTTATCACCCAGCGTAAGGACATTGCCTCCAAGGTTAATCATGCCGGAGGTAATGTCTTTTTCATTTAAATAATCTTTCATTTTATCAGCAATATAACCTTTGGCGATGCCTCCCAAGTCAATCATGGCATCCGGATTGGAAAGACTAACTTCGTTTCCATCAATAACAATCGCATGATAGTCGATGGTGGAAAGTGTGGCTTCAATATCAGATTCAGATGGAACCGTACCGCTGTTATTTGGAAAGTCCCAGAGTGAAGACAATTTACCAATGGTGATATCGAACTGTCCCAGGCTTAAATCACCATAATAAATACCTTTTTGTAATAATTCAATCGTATCATCATCCACAGTAACCGGTGTGCCACCAGCATTGTTTATTTTACTGATATCGCTGTCTGCGATGGTATTGCTGAAAAGGTTCTCATAATGGGAAGCAAGCTTGAAGCAGTCATCAATATAAGAAGCATTTTCTTCTCCATATAGTGTAATAGTAATGACTGTATTAAAATAAAAATCAGATTTGGAAACGGGTTCTTTGCTGCGTCCGCATCCCACGAAGGAGAAGGAGCAGAAGAAGAGAAAGAAAGCAAGTAAACTGCAGGTTAATTTATAAGAAAATATCGTCTTTTTTGTTTTCATCATGTATACTCCGGTTCTTTTAAAATCATATAGCACAAGCATAGCACAAGGAAGATAAAATTTACAGATGATTTTTTTCGAAAGGTATGATAAAGTATAAAATGTATGCATATGAATAAAAAATTATAACCGGCATTCAGATAGTGAATATGCCGTAGATGATTAAGAGGCGGAAAAATGGATACACAGTTGCGTGAAACATTAAAGAATAAGAAGCGTGTAATTGTAAAAATCGGTTCTTCATCTCTTTTACATGAAGAGACCGGAAAATTAAATCTTTTAAAACTGGAACGTTTGGTAAGAGAATTATGTGATATTAAGAATCAGGGCATGGATGTATGCCTGGTCAGCTCCGGGGCTATTGCAGTAGGAAGACAGTCCATGGGATTCAAAGAAAGACCGGAGAAAATAGCTGTAAAACAGGCATGTGCGGCAGTGGGACAGGCGAGACTTATGATGACTTATCAAAAGCTTTTTTCAGAGTACCACCAGAATGTGGGACAGGTTCTTATGACAAAAAAAACTATGGTTGATAACGTGTCGAGAAAAAATGCCCAGAATACTTTTGAAGAATTGTTTGAAATGGGAATTATACCAATTGTAAATGAAAATGATACCGTATCTACTTATGAGATGCAGTTTGGTGATAACGATTCCCTGTCGGCTATTGTAGCCTCATTGGTAGGAGCAGATTTGTTGATTCTTTTATCTGATATTGACGGGTTGTATACGGATGATCCGAGAAAGAATCCAAAAGCAGAATTGATACCGGTAGTAGAAAAAATTGATAATCGGATTGAAAACATGGCAGGAGATACAGTAGGTAGTGATGTTGGTACCGGTGGAATGACCACCAAATTAACGGCAGCAAGGATTGCAACCTTATCCGGAGCAGATATGATTATTGCCAATGCAAAGGATGTGGGAGTTCTGCATCAGATTTTCGAAGGAAAACAGGTGGGAACCTTTTTCAAAGCCAATAAAAATGATGATTTCTATATTGCAGATTATGTAGAAGAAAGCATGGAGTAAAAAGATGATTGAAAATATAATAGCAAGAATCAATGAATTATATCATAAATCCCAGAAAGAAGGACTGACACCGGAAGAAAAGGAAGAACAGGCAGCACTTCGCAAGGAATACATAGCAAGTGTAAAGCGGAATCTGAAGGGACAGTTAGATAATATTGATATGGTAAATGCAGATGGAACGGTAACCAATCTGGGAGAAAAATATGGAAACAAAGGCAAGCATCAGAACTAAGTATAAGACACTGCGAAATGCAATGCCGGAGAATATTGTAAGAGAAGAATCCCAAAGGATTTGTCAGAATATCAGTACCTGGGAAATCTTTCAGAAAGCACAAAATTGTTTCTTTTATTATCCCCTTGGGAAAGAAGCTTCTTTATTGCCGCTTTTTAAAGAAAGCATTCAAAAAAGAGCAGCTTTCCCCCGGGTGCGTGGAGAAGAAATGGACTTTTGTGAAGTCAATAGTACAGATGATTTTCAGGAAGGGTATTTTCATGTGATGGAGCCAAAGGATGAGATACCGGCGATAGATTTAGTAGAACTTGAGCAGGAGAAAACAATTGTATTCACACCGGGACTGGTCTTTGATATTAACGGTGGAAGAAGCGGATATGGTAAGGGCTTTTATGATCGTTTTTTTCAGAAATATAAGAAAGTAATCCGGGTTGGAATTGCATTATCCTGTCAGCTTGCAGAACAGGTACCTATGGAGGCTTATGATATTCCGATGGATTATCTTGTAACACCGGAGAAGATTTATAAAGTGACGGATAACAGAGACGAAAATAAGTAGCAGGAGGGAATTATGGAATTACAGGAATTAGGTAAGAGAGCAAAAGCAGCAGAAATTATCATGCGTAATTTGGGCATGAAAGAAAAAGAAAAGATTTTGCTTGAAGTTGCAGAACATTTAGTAGAAGACACCGATGCTATTTTAGCAGCAAACCAGAAGGATATGGATGCCGGAAGAGAAGCCGGAATGCATCAGGGACTTTTAGACCGTCTGATGTTAAATAAAGAGCGCATTGCACAGATGGCAGAGGGAATCCGCCAGGTAGCAGAATTAGAAGACCCGGTAGGAGAGGTCCTTTCCATGAAACAGCGCCCGAATGGACTTATGATTGGAAAGAAACGTGTACCATTAGGTGTCATCGGAATTATCTATGAATCACGTCCAAATGTAACAGCAGATGCCTTCGCTTTGTGCTTTAAAACTGGAAATACCGTGATTTTAAAAGGTGGAAGTGATGCCATTCATTCCAATATGGCAATCGTAAAGAGCATCAATGAAACCTTAAGTGCTAACCAGCTGCCGGAGGGAGTGCTTGCTTTAATTGAAGATACCAGCCGGGAGACAGCTACTGCATTTATGAAAATGAATGAATATGTGGATGTACTGATTCCAAGAGGCGGCTCAGGACTGATTCGTGCAGTAGTAGCCAATGCTACGATTCCGGTGATAGAGACCGGTACCGGTAACTGCCACATTTATGTGGATGAAACCGCAGACCTTGATATGGCAGTGAATATCATTAATAATGCAAAAACACAGCGTATCGGAGTATGTAATGCCTGTGAATCCTTAGTGCTGCATGAGAGCATCGTAGATGAACTGATGCCACGCCTTTCTGCAAAATTATCCGAAAGCCATGTAGAAATCCGTGGGGATGAGCGGGTTCAGAAAGCTGCAAAAGATGCAGTGGCTGCAACAGAAAAAGACTGGGGCACCGAATATTTGGATTATATTATTTCTGCAAAGACAGTTTCAGATATTGATGAAGCCATTACACATATCAATAAATATAATACCGGACATTCGGAAGCAATCATTACCAATAATTATGAGCATGCACAGAAGTTCTTAAATGAGATTGATGCTGCTGCTGTTTATGTAAATGCATCCACACGTTTTACTGACGGATTTGAGTTTGGCTTTGGGGCAGAAATCGGAATCAGTACCCAGAAGCTGCATGCCAGAGGACCAATGGGCTTAGAAGCACTGACGACCACCAAATATATCATTTATGGGGATGGCCAGATCAGAGAATAATAAGAAAAATATTAAGAAAACAGGAAAAGAAATGAGAGAAATAGAAAAGATAAATCACACCGGTGAAGTTCCGGTAATGGAACCGCAGAGACAATTTTATTTTATGGACCTTGCAAAGCAGTATGTGACGCAGATTTCCAGGAAGAAAGGCAGACCGCTTACCTTTCATGTGACAACTTTTGGGTGCCAGATGAATGCCAGAGATTCCGAAAAGTTATGCGGAATTTTAGAGACCGTAGGTTTTGAAGAGACCGATTCCGAGGAAGCAGATTTTGTCATTTATAATACCTGTACCGTACGTGAAAATGCCAATAATAAGGTTTACGGACGTCTGGGATATTTAAGCGGTTTTAAGAAAAAGAATAAAGATATGATGATTGCATTATGCGGCTGTATGATGCAGGAACCGGAGGTTGTGGAAAAATTAAAACAGAGCTATCGTTTTGTAGACCTGGTTTTCGGAACCCATAATATCTTTAAATTTGCAGAACTTCTGGTACGCTGCTTTGAAGAGCAGAAAATGGTGATTGACATCTGGGATGATACGAAAGAAATTGTAGAAGAACTTCCGGTAGAACGGAAATACAGCTTTAAGTCCGGTGTTAATATTATGTTTGGCTGCAATAATTTCTGCAGTTACTGTATTGTGCCATATGTAAGAGGAAGAGAACGCAGCAGAAAACCGCAGGATATCATAAGAGAAATTGAAAAATTGGTAGCAGATGGTGTAGTAGAGGTTATGCTCTTAGGACAGAATGTCAATTCCTATGGAAAGAACTTAGATACACCAGTGACCTTTGCACAGCTCTTACAGGAAGTAGAAAAGATTGAAGGTCTGGAAAGAATCCGGTTCATGACATCCCATCCAAAGGATTTATCCGATGAACTGATTGAAGTAATGAAGAATTCTAAAAAAATCTGCAGACATCTTCATCTGCCGCTTCAGTCCGGCAGCAGCAGAGTGTTAAAAGAAATGAACCGTCACTATGACAAGGAGCATTATCTTGCACTGGTTGAAAAAATCAAAAAAGCAATGCCGGATCTGGCAATTACAACCGACATTATTGTAGGATTCCCGGGAGAAACCGAAGAAGATTTCTTAGAGACCATGGATGTGGTAAGACAGGTAGAGTATGACAGCGCGTTTACGTTTATTTATTCAAAACGTACCGGAACGCCTGCTGCCAAAATGGAAAATCAGATTCCGGAAGATGTGATAAAAGACCGTTTTGACCGGCTGTTAAAACTGGTACAGGAGATTTCCGCAAAGAAAGCCGGAGCATTAACCGGAAGCGTGCAGGATGTATTAGTTGAAGAATTAGATGAACAGCAGGAAGGTCTTGTGACCGGAAGATTATCCAATAACTCAGTGGTACATCTGCCGGGCGGTGCATCCATGATTGGAAACATCGTACCGGTACATTTAAAAGAATGCAAAGGCTTTTATTATATGGGAGAGGTTGCAGAGTAAATGAACCGTCGTTTTGGAAAAAATGATATTCTGTTGCTGGGAATTCTTGCGGTAGTTATTCTGGTGTTTTATGTGGGAATGACCTCTGCATTACGAAGCGGTGACAGTATTATCATTACGGTAAATGGCAGTGAATATGGCAGATATTCCCTGTCAGAAAATAAAGAGATTCCAATTAAAATAGATGGAAAAGTTACCAATATCGTAACGATTGAAAATGGGACTGCCTATATGCTTGAGGCGGACTGCCCGGATCAGTTGTGTATGCATCAGAACGCAATTTCCAAAGATAAAGAATCCATTATCTGTCTGCCAAACCGGGTTGTAGTAACCGTAGAAAGTGAGCAGAAAAATACATTGGATGATGTGGCAGGGTAGGTGAAAGCATGAAGAAAAGTGTAGCATATCTTGGCGTGTTTTTGGCACTGGCCATGATATTAAGTTATGTGGAAGCAATATTGCCCTTTGCCATTGGAATACCGGGAGTAAAGCTTGGACTTGCCAACCTTGTTACGGTGCTGATGCTGTATCTGATTGGCTGGAGAGAGGCTCTTTGTGTATCGGTGCTTCGTATTGTGCTTACCGGAATTTTATTTGGAAATTTGGTCAGCATCTGTTATGGACTTGCCGGCGGATTATTAAGCTTTGTACTTATGTTTATTCTGATTCGGATGAACTGTTTTCATGTAGTTACGGTCAGTATCTGTGGCGGAATCATACATAATATGGGACAGCTTATCGTAGCAGGATTTCTGGTAAGCTCATACTATGTCATTTACTATATGCCGGTTTTATTGATTGCAGGCTTTGTGACGGGTGCCCTGATTGGAATTGTGGCAAAGGAAGTAGGAGGAAGATTATGTATTCATATATCAAAGGCGAATTATCCGAAATAGTGGCAGAGAATCATATTGTCGTTGAAAATGGCGGAATCGGCTATAATATTTATATTCCGGGACAGGTATTATCTCTGCTACCGGGAGTTGGCGAAGAAGTAAAAATCTATACTTATCTTTGTGTCAGAGAGGATGCATTTATTTTATATGGTTTTCTTACCAGAGATGATTTGAATGTATTTAAATTGCTGATTGGTGTATCCGGAATCGGACCAAAGGGTGCACTGGCAATTCTTTCTGTCATGTCAACGGATGATTTGCGTTTTGCAGTATTATCTGATGATGCAAAAGCAATTGCAAAAGCTCCGGGAGTTGGAAATAAGACGGCACAGCGGTTGATTATAGAATTAAAAGACAAGCTTAGTTTAGAGGATGCCTTTGAACAGAAATTAAGCCATACACAGGAAGCTGTTTCTGGTAACGGCTTAAAAGGAATCCGCAATGAAGCAGTAGAGGCACTGGTTTCACTGGGTTATTCTTCCACAGAGGCTTTGAAGGTTCTTCGTGATATTGAAATTACGGAAGACAGTTCGGTAGAAGATATTTTAAAACTGGCATTGAAGCAGATGGCATTCTTATAAGAGGAGCAGAAAATGGAAAAACGTGTAATTTCAACGCAGATGCAGGATGAAGATATCAAAATCGAAAAAACACTGCGTCCGATGACCTTGGATGAATATATTGGTCAGGAGAAAGCAAAAGCAAATCTTAAAGTGTATATAGAGGCTGCAAAACAGCGTGGAGAGTCCTTAGACCATGTATTGTTTTATGGTCCTCCGGGACTTGGTAAGACTACTCTTGCCGGCATTATTGCCAATGAAATGGGCGTACATATGAAAGTCACTTCCGGTCCGGCAATTGGAAAGCCGGGAGAAATGGCAGCTATTTTGAGTAATCTTGCAGAAGGTGACATTTTATTTGTAGATGAGATTCATCGTTTGAACCGGCAGGTAGAGGAAGTATTATATCCTGCCATGGAGGATTATGTCATTGACATTATGGTGGGAAAAGGCGCAACTGCCCGTTCAATCCGCCTTGATTTACCGCATTTTACGCTGGTTGGTGCCACTACCAGAGCCGGACTTTTATCGGCACCCTTAAGAGACCGTTTTGGAGTGGTACATCATCTGGAATTTTATAATGTGGAGGAACTTAAGACAATTATTGTCCATTCTGCAAAAAAGTTAGAGGTAAAGATTGATGAGGAAGGTGCAATCGAATTGGCACGCCGTTCCAGAGGAACGCCGCGTCTTGCCAACCGCCTTTTAAAGAGGGTGCGTGATTTTGCACAGGTGCAGTACAATGGTGAAATTACCAAAGAAGTAGCATCCTTTGCACTGGATTTACTGGAAGTAGACAAGATGGGATTAGACCAGAATGACAGGAACATTTTGCTTACGATTATTGAAAAATTCCAGGGTGGCCCGGTAGGGCTGGATACCCTTGCGGCAGCGATTGGGGAAGATGCCGGAACCATAGAGGATGTTTATGAACCATATCTTGTAAAGAATGGATTTATCAACCGGACACCAAAGGGAAGGGTCGCAACAGAATTTGCATATCATCACTTTGGAATAGAGGGCTAAGAAAATAGTTGTTTTTCGACAGATTTATAGCTATAATATGCTATATGTAGTAGTCAGAGAATATTTTTAGGCAGATACGCAGAGAGGAAATGAAAATGGCAGCAAAAAATAATACAGAAGTGATTATTGATGGAAAAGTATATACTTTAAGTGGATATGAGAGTCAGGAGTATTTACAGAAGGTAGCAACTTATATCAATGATAAGATTGCAGAATTTAAAATGCTGGATGAATATAAGAGAATTCCAAGTGATATGCGTTCCACATTGCTGGCATTGAACATTGCAGATGATTACTTCAAAGCGAAAAATCAGGTTGAAAAATTAGAGCAGGATTTAGAGGTAAAAGACCGTGAAATCTATGATTTAAAGCATGAACTGATTTCCAACCAGATCCGCATGGAAAGTGATGCCAAATCTTTAAAGGAACTGGAAAAAGAAAATAAAGAGCTGCTTTTAAATAAGACCAGATTAGAAGCAACCTTAGAAGATGCTTTACTTGGTAAAGTAGATAAACTTGAAAAACCGGAAAAAACTGAAAAACCAGAGGAAAAGAAAACAGACCATACGGAAGAAAAGAAAGAGGAAAAGCCTTCCGGAAAGAAAGCGTAATAGAGAATAAAAACTATGAAAGGGGGCAGACATTTATCTGTCCCTTTTGTTGCCATAGGAGATGAGGAAAGATGAAAGAGTTAGAACTTTTAGCACCGGCAGGTTCCTTGAAAACATTAAAGGCAGTCATTCATGCCGGAGCAGATGCCGTATATCTTGGCGGAAGTATGTTCGGTGCAAGAGCATATGCCAATAATTTTAACGAAGAAGAATTATTAGAAGCAATCCGTTTCGGACATATTCATGGACGCAAAATTATTCTTGCGGTGAATACTCTGTTAAAAGAATATGAATTAGGACAGCTCTATGATTATCTGCACCCTTATTATGAAGCGGGATTAGATGCTGTCATCGTGCAGGATATGGGCGTTATGGAGTTTATCAAAACTCATTTTCCAAATCTTCCGATACATACCAGTACCCAGATGACCATTACCAATGTAGAGGGAGCCAGGCTTTTAAAGGAACAGGGTGTAGAGCGTGTGGTGACAGCGAGAGAAATGTCCTTAGAAGAAATTCAAAGAATCCATGATGAAGTAGGCGTGGAACTGGAAAGCTTTATTCATGGCGCATTGTGTTACTGTTATTCCGGACAGTGCCTTTTCAGTAGTATCATCGGCGGAAGAAGCGGAAACCGTGGCAGATGTGCACAGCCATGCCGCCTTTCCTATGAAGTATTGCAGGGAGAAAAGAGTCTTACCGGACATCATGCAACTCCGATTCTGAGTCTTAAGGATATGTGTACACTGCCATTTTTGTATGAACTGGCAGACCATGGGGTATATTCCTTTAAGATAGAAGGACGGATGAAGACACCGGAGTATGCTGCCGGTGTAGTAAGTATTTACCGAAAATATATGGATTCCTATCTGGATGGAAGCCGTATTCCGGTGGAGAAGAAGGATATCAGGGCACTTTTAGAACTTGGAAACCGAGGTGGCTTTACCAACGGATATTACTATCATCATAATGACAGTGATATGCTAAGCGGAGAGAGTGCTTCCCATAATAAGAGCGAAGGTGTTCTTCAGGATAACATCCGTAGAGAATATGTAGACACCGAATTAAAAGAAAAGATTAAAGGAAAGTTAATATTAAATAAAGAATGCCCTGCTAAGATAGAAGTGCAATATGGAAAAATAAAAGTTTCTTATCAGGGAGATATGGTTCTTGTAGCGCAGAATCGTCCGTTGACGGAAGAAGTTGTAACAGAAAAGATTACAAAGACTGGAAATACACCATTTGTTTTTGAAAATCTTGAAGTTACAATGGATGATGATATTTTTATGCCGGTAAACCAGTTGAACCAGCTGCGAAGAGGTGCGTTGGAAGCATTAGAAGAAGCGTTGTTGAAACCTTATGAAAGAACGCTTCCAGAATTGGTGGAAACTTCTTCCGCTGAAACAGATAGGCAGACAACAGGAAATGTCATAAAAGAAAAGCAGATTTCCGGACAGTCATTATCACAGACTTCTGGACAACAATCCGCCGGTTCATCCACAGAAGTCCGGGTACTGATTGAAGACGCAGAACAGCTTCCGGCAGTATTAAAAGCCGATTTCGTGGATACGGTTTATCTTGATTGTATGTTGTATACAAGAGAAAATCTGATCCGCAAGTTAAGTGAGGATATAGACAGGGTACAGGCATCCGGTAAGAAAGCATTTTATGTATTCCCGTTTATTTTCCGGCAGCAGACCAGTCTTTTTTATGAAAAAATCATGCCGGAGCTAAAAAAGCTTCCATTAAATGGTATTATGGTGCGGAGTCTTGATGAGATTGCGTTTATAAAGGAATGGGGCAATGAAAACTGGCAGATGGTATCCGACAGTAATTTATATACCTATTCCAATGAAGCAGCAGAATATTTTTATCATCTTGGAATGATGCAGGATACAATTCCGGTGGAATTGAACCGGAAGGAGATTTTAAGAAGAGAAAACAGCCGGTCTGAAATGATTATCTATGGCAGACTTCCACTTATGATAACGGCACAGTGTATTCATAAGAACACGTTGGGCTGTATGCATCAGCCTGACGTGCTGACCTTAAAAGACCGTTATTCGGTACATTTTCCGGTGAAAAATTTCTGCTCGGAATGTTATAACGTAATTTATAATTCGCTTCCGGTCTGTCTCTTTAAGGAAGACGTAACCGTGAAAAAGATTGCACCGGCTGCCGTGAGACTTTCCTTTACGATAGAGACGGAAGAAGAGACAGAACAGATTTTAACAATTTATGGCGATATTTATAAAAATGGTGGCATTTTGGGGCAGCTGCCAATGGAATGCACCAATGGTCATTTTAAACGAGGCGTAGAATAAAGCAGAGGTATTTATGGTTCATTTAATTGTGGAGTTATCAAAATATGCACTGATTATTCTGTTTTCCGTGTATACATATGAATGTTTTGCGGTATTCCGGAATATATCAGAACGAAAACAGGAAAAGAAATTTAAACGGCAGGCAAGGATTTTGTATGTGATTCATTTTACGGCATATTTAGTCATATTTGCGGTGACAGAGGATGCATATACCTTTATTTTTTATCTGGCGCAGATAATTCTTCTTGTTGTGGTGCGGAATGTGTACAAATTATGTTATCCGACGGCTTCAAGACTTTTGGTTAATAATATGTGTATGCTTATGATTATCGGGTTTATTATTCTGACCCGCCTGAATTTTGGACATGCTATCAAGCAGTTTGCGATTGCAGCGGTATCCTGTGTGATTTCCCTTGTGATTCCGGTGATGATACGGAGGATGGGATTTTTCCGGAATCTTACCTGGATTTATGCGGCAATCGGTATTGTGGGACTTGGTATTGTATGTATAGCAGGAAGCACCAGCTATGGAGCAAAGATTTCCTTTACCATAGCAGGAATTACGGTACAGCCGTCCGAATTTATTAAGATTCTTTTTGTGTTTTTTGTGGCTGCCATGTATCATAAATCAACGGAATTCCGTCAGGTGATAATTACCACTTTGATTGCAGCACTGCATGTATTGATTCTGGTATTATCCAGGGATTTAGGTGGCGCATTGATTTTCTTTGTGGCTTATATGGCAATGCTTTATGTGGCAACGAGAAAACCACTCTATTTTGCCGGTGGACTGCTGGCGGGAAGTGTAGCGGCAGTAATTGCCTATAAATTATTTAACCATGTCAGAGTCCGTGTGGTGGCATGGAAAACACCTCTAAAAGTAATTGACAAAGAGGGCTATCAGATCTGCCAGTCACTTTTTGCAATCGGGACCGGAGGCTTCTTCGGTCTGGGGTTATATCAGGGCATGCCAAATAAAATACCGGTAGTAGAACAGGATTTTATTTTCGCAGCAATTTCAGAAGAACTGGGTGGAATGTTTGCCCTGTGTCTTATTTTGGTCTGTGTAAGCTGTTTCCTGATGTTTTTAAATATTGCCATGCAGTTAAAGGATTCCTTTTATAAGCTGGTGGCACTTGGACTTGGAACGATTTACGGATTTCAGGTATTCTTAACCATTGGCGGAGTTACAAAATTTATTCCATCCACCGGAGTAACCCTTCCGTTAGTCAGCTATGGAGGAAGCTCCATGTTAAGTACATTGATTATATTTGGCATTATTCAGGGATTATATATTTTGCGGGAAGACGAAGGAGTGTCACATAATGAAAAAGGAGAATATAAATCAGCAAAAAAGAAAGCAAAATCGGGATTCGAAACAGAAGTCAGGGACCTCAGTTAGTAAGAATAAAGAATTTGCAGTGATTACTTATCTTTTCCTTGCTATCTTTATCTGCCTGATGGGATATATGGTATATTTTCAGACGGTAAAAAGCGAAGATTTTATCAATAGTCCATATAATAGCAGACAGGATACTTTTGCAGACCGTGTGGTCAGAGGAAAGATTATGTCAGCAGATGGCAAAGTTTTGGCCGAGACCGTAGTGGATGCTGCCGGTAATGAAACCCGGAAATATCCTTATGGTAATATGTATGCGCATGTGGTCGGTTTTTCCACCAATGGAAAGTCAGGTATTGAATCCAATATGAACTTTAATCTTTTACGTTCCCATTCTTTTGTATTAGAGCGTATGTTTAACGAGATTAAAGATGAAAAAAGCATGGGAGACAATGTGGTTACCACGTTGGATTCCACTTTGCAGGAAGCTGCATATCAGGCATTGGGTAATTATGATGGTGCAGTTGTTGTGATGGAGCCTTCCACCGGAAAAGTGCTTGCCATGGTGTCCAAACCGGATTTTGACCCGAATACTATTGCGGCAGACTGGGATTCCATTATTTCAGAAGATAATAATAACTCGGTTCTTTTAAACCGGGCGACCCAGGGATTATATCCGCCTGGTTCTACTTTTAAAATAATTACAACTTTAGAATATATCCGGGAAAATCCGGATTATGAGAATTACAGTTATAGCTGTAACGGAAGTATTACAGAGAATGATTTTACAATACACTGTTATAATAATGCCGTGCATGGAACGCAGGATTTGAAGCAGTCCTTTGCAAATTCCTGTAATTCATCTTATGCCAATATCGGATTATCTTTGGACACAGATTCTCTTTCGGACCTTTGTTCAGATTTGATGTTTGATAAGACACTGCCGGGAAACTTTGAAACAAGTAAAAGTCAGTTTAAATTAACAGATGAATCCCCGGAAAGTATGAAAATGCAGACGGCAATCGGACAGGGAGAGACGCTGGTAACACCACTCCATATGTTATTGATTACCAGTGCAATTGCCAACGATGGTATTCTGATGAAACCTTATGTGGTAGACCATACGGAAAATGAAAATGGTATAGAAGTAAAGAAATATGAGCCGGCTGCAAGCAAGCAGCTTCTTTCGGAAAAAGAAGCAAAGACCATGCAGGAATTTATGGCAGGAGTAGTTGCAGATGGTACTGCATCCAAGTTAAATGGGCAGAGTTATACTGCATACGGCAAGACTGGCTCCGCAGAGTTTAATAACAATAAGGGAGAAAGCCATTCCTGGTTTGTTGGATATGCACACCGGGAGGATAAGGAAGATATTGCAGTTGTTGTAATTGCAGAAGGTGCAGGTGCAGGCAGTACTGTTGCAGTTCCGGCAGCAAAACAGGTTTTTGATGCATATTACAGATAAATGAAAACAGATAGGATGACATGTTGCGTCGGGGAATCATCCTGGACTTCTGAAATGGATTGTTGCATCCTTATGAAAAAAGGGGTATACTGTTTGTTAAACAAAAGGTAGTGACCACATCAGGAGGTATTGCAATGATTGAAGCAACAAGTTGTGGTGGTGTGGTAATATTTCGGGGTAAGGTGCTTGTCCTTTATAAGAATTATAAGAATAAGTACGAAGGCTGGGTGCTTCCAAAGGGAACAGTGGAACCCGGGGAAGAATTCAAAGATACCGCAGCAAGAGAGGTATTGGAGGAAACGGGCGTAGATGCATCCATAATCAAATATGTCGGGAAGAGCCAGTATAGCTTTACTGTGCCAGAAGATACGGTGGAGAAACAGGTACATTGGTATCTGATGATGGCAGACAGTTATTACAGTAAGCCACAACGTGAAGAGTTCTTTGTAGATTCCGGATATTATAAATATCATGAAGCCTATCATCTTTTAAAATTTGCCAATGAGAAGCAGATTTTGGAAAAGGCTTATAATGAATATCTGGATTTGAAAAAGTGTAATCTGTGGGGAACCCACAAATATTATTAGAGCAGCCATCTGACTGCTTTTTTAAATCAGATATGAGGTGTAGCATGCATTGGTATTCTAATTTATATCTGGGAGAAAGGCTGAAAAATCAGGAAGCAAAGGTAAAAAGCAGAGTGGAGCGGAATGTGCCACAGCCGTCGCTTTATCTTCTGACCCTTCCGTCAAATGAAGAGAATCTTCTGGATATTATACCGGCAACAGATTTATTACAAAAGGCATATCCGAAGAAAGAACTTTTTATTATCGGTCTGGAAAAAGGATATGACGCAGCATTAGAGATGTCAGCAGCAATTGTGAATGATATTTATCATAAAACAGGAACATTTGAAGTGCGTAAATTTGTACTGAAACAGCAGACTCGTAAAAATACTGAAATGGAGACATGAGGATGACAGTGCTGTTATCTATTTTGAAAATCCTGGGCATAATATTATTATGCATATTAGGTTTACTGGTTTTACTTATCATGCTTTTGCTGTTTGCTCCGGTATCTTACCGGATTCGTGGAGAGACAAGGCAGGGACAGACTACGTTAAAAGTGCATGGAGCATGGTGTCTTATGGCTTTGCGTTTTTCCTTTCTAATGGAGCAGGGAAAGCGGCTTGCAGTTTTAAAGATTTTTGGCATAAAAGCATGGAAGTATCCATCGGATGAAAAATCCAAAAAGAAATTAGAGAAAAAGAAAGTAAAGAAAAAGCAGAAAAAGAAATCCGGGGAAAAATCCCATAAGGAACCGGAAAAAGACTTAGTGCAGAAACGTCAGAAGCCGGAAGAACAAACAGCACCGGCGATTGAAAAAAAGATAGATGTAACGGGGCTGGAAGAACAGAATCCACCGGCTGAAGTGCAAGAAGAACAGACGGAAAAACAGTATGAACAGAAACACCATAAAAAGACATATAAGAAAAAGTTTGTTTTCGCATTTGGTAAAATCAGCAAGACAATACGCTCGATAGTAGAAAAGATAAAAGCAATTCCGCAGAAATTAAAAAATATCGGCAGTAAAATAAAAAAAGTGAATCAGTGGATACAGGATGAGCAGAATAGAAGTGCCGTCCGGTTTGTCCTGGGTGATGTAATAGGGCTGTTAAAAAAATACGGACCAAAGCATATGAAGGCAGATGTTGCTTATGGTATGGAAGATCCGGCAGCCACAGGACAGGTTTTAGCAGTGCTCAGCGTATTACCATTTTTATATTATGATAAGGTATCTATTATGCCGGATTTTGAGGCAGAACGTTTTTATATCGAAGGCAGCTGGGATATAAGGGGACGGATACAGGTGATTCATTTATTAAAGGCTGCAATTCAAATCTGGAGAAATCCGGATGTGAAACACTTTATAAAGCAATTTTAACAGAATCAATACGAAGTAGAATCAGGAGGAATTATTATGTCAGACAGTAATAACACATTTCGCAATACGGTAGAATCTTTATTCAAAGGAATGGACAGCTTCATTACAACCAAGACGGTTGTAGGAGATGCCATTCATATCGGAGATACCATCATTCTTCCATTAGTGGATGTATCCTTTGGTGTAGGCGCAGGTGCATTTTCACAGGAGAAGAAGAACAACGGAGCAGGAGGAATGGGTGGAAAGATTACACCGAGTGCGGTTCTTGTCATTCAGAATGGCACCACCAAGCTTGTAAATATTAAGAATCAGGATGGTGTGACCAAAATTCTTGATATGGTACCAGATTTCGTAAATAAGTTTGCATCCAGGGGAAAGAAGGATGAGGCAGCAACTGCAAAGTTAGATGAAGAATCCAAGAAAGCAGCAGAGTCTGAGATGAATGAAATTTTATCTGATGCAGTAAATAAGGATGAAGAATAAGAACAGTATAGAATAGTAACAGAAGAACGTACAGCGTGCTAAGTGAAAAAGAAGGGCATATACTATAATGGTATATGTCTTTTTGATTGGAGAAAAAACATGAAACGCTTGATGGGGTATTCCTTTTTCATGGTGGGATTTGGCATGTTTTTTATGTTTATTATTCCAAGTGACGTGATTGGGATTATTATTATATTGATATTGCTGTTGATAGGGTATAATCTTTTCTGCTGTAAGTAATAGGAAAGCAATTTCTTGTAAAGGAACAAAGAATGTGCCTTGGCACATTCTTGCGCCTGCGGCGGTCGCTTGCGACAACTACCTTATACGCCGCAGTGTGCATCCTCGCGGAGCGTTTTTACTTTACAGGAAAGCAATTTCCTGTAAAGTAAAAAAAGGACTGTCCAAAAGGACAGTCCAGATAGAAAATGCTAATTAAGCTCTTTCAACGGATCCGGATCTTAAACAGGAAGTACATACGTACATTCTTTTTGGAGTTCCGTTTACTTTACATTTTACAGATTTGATGTTTGATTTCCACATTCTATTAGATCTTCTATGAGAATGGCTCACATTGTTACCGAAATGAGCGCCTTTTCCACAAACTGCACATTTTGCCATGATAGCACCTCCTTTAAATTCTTCACTAAGCCTGTTATGACACAAGCTCACAACAAAGCTATCTTAACAGAAATACAGACAGAATGCAAGAAAAAAATTGCATTTTTTGAAAATAAAGAAAAATACTGTTTCTTTTTTCAGAAAAAGAGGTTATAATATAGTTCATGTTATGTATATACTGGCGGAAATGCGAGAAGATTAATTTTAATTGGAGGTTATAGAATGACAGGTAAAATGGAAAACGAATTAGGTAAAGTCGTAATTGATAATGAAGTAATTGCAACCTATGCCGGTTCTGTTGCAGTTGAGTGCTTTGGCATTGTGGGAATGGCTGCAGTTAATATGAAAGATGGCCTGGTTAAATTATTAAAGAGAGATTATCTGACACATGGTATAAATGTGGATGTGGATGAAAATAATAAAATTACAATTGATTTCCATGTAATTGTTGCCTATGGCGTAAGTATTGAGACAGTAGCAGACAATCTGATTCATACGGTAAAATATAAAGTGGAAGAGTTTACCGGAATGCAGATTAAGAAAGTCAACATTTTAGTTGAAGGCGTCAGAGTGATTGATTAAGGAGGAACTGTTGAAGTGGAAGTAAGTACAATAAACGCTGCGGTATTTGCTAAAATGTTTTTGGCCGGAGCAAAGAATCTCGAAGCAAAGAAAGAGTGGATTAACGAACTGAATGTTTTCCCTGTACCGGATGGAGATACAGGAACCAATATGTCTATGACAATTATGTCAGCAGCAAAGGCAGTAAGCGAGCTTGAAAATCCGACCATGAAGGAACTTGCAAAGGCAATTTCATCGGGTTCATTAAGAGGAGCAAGAGGAAACTCAGGAGTTATCCTTTCCCAGTTATTCCGTGGATTTACCAAGGTGATTGCAGAATATGATGAGCTTGATGTAGTGATTCTGACAGAAGCTATGCAGAAGGCTGTTGAGACTGCATATAAGGCAGTTATGAAACCAAAGGAAGGAACGATTCTTACTGTTGCTAAGGGGGCAGCCAACAAAGCATTAGAACTTTGTGATGATACCGATGATATTGTATTCTTTGTAGATGAAGTTATTAAAGAAGCAGACCATGTGTTAAGCAAGACACCGGATATGCTTCCTGTATTAAAACAGGCTGGCGTAGTAGATTCCGGCGGACAGGGACTGGTTCAGGTATTAAAGGGCGGTTATGATTCCCTGATTGGCAAAGAAATTGATTACAGCATTGAAGGTTCTGCAGCATCTGCAGGTGTTATGAAGATTACTGCTGAGACAGAAGCTGATATTAAGTTTGGTTATTGTACCGAATTTATCATTGTATTAAATCAGCCATTAACAGAGAAGCAGGAGCATGAATATAAAAACTTCTTAGAGTCCATTGGTGATTCTATCGTTGTTGTGGCAGATGATGAGATTGTGAAAACCCATGTACATACCAATGACCCTGGTCTTGCCATCCAGGAAGCATTGAAACATGGTTCATTAAGCAAAATCAAGATTGATAATATGCGTGAAGAGCATCAGGAAAAATTAATCAAGGATGCTGAGAAACTCGCAAAAGAGCAGAAAGAGGAAGAAACCCAAAAAGAAGAAAAGGCAGAGGAACCAAGAAAAGAAATGGGCTTCATTTCCGTATCCATTGGTGCCGGTGTCAATGAAATCTTCAACGGACTTGGCGTGGATTATATCATCGAAGGTGGTCAGACCATGAACCCAAGTACCGAGGATATGTTAAATGCCATCGACCATGTGAATGCAGATAACATCTTTATTCTTCCGAATAATAAGAATATTGTACTGGCTGCAAATCAGGCAGCATCTTTAGTAGAAGATAAGAAGATTATTGTTATTCCAACCAAGACAATTCCACAGGGAATTACAGCACTGATTAACTTTATTCCGGATCAGTCGGCAGAGGAAAATGCAGAGCGTATGACCGAGGAATTAGAAAATGTAAAGACCGGTCAGGTAACTTATGCAGTCCGTGATACCGTAATCGATGACAAAGAGATTAAACAGGGCGATTATATGGGAATTGGCGACAAGAGCATCCTTGCTGTTGGTAAGGATATCAAGAGCACTACAGAAGATATGGTTGCTGAGATGATAGATGAAGAATCTGCGATTATCTGTATCTATTATGGTGAAGAAGTAACAGAAGAAGATGCCAATGCATTAGGTGCTGCTTTAGAAGAGAAGTATCCGGAGGTAGAAGTGGAGATTCACTTTGGCGGACAGCCAATTTACTATTATGTAATATCAGTAGAGTAACAGGAGTATTTATGGACAGAAATGCACCCATTCAGGAATTGAATGGAGTTGGACCAAAAACTGAAAAAATATTGCAAAAACTTGGAGTATATACCGTTGGGGATATACTCCTTGCTTTTCCAAGGGATTATAAGCAGATGCCGGAGCCGGAGCATATCAGTGTGGCAGAGCCGGAGAAAGTCTATGCTTTTCATGTACGGCTGTGTTCTTCTCCGGTAACAAGAAGTACCAGAGCCATGCAGATATCTACTGCACAGTTTAGCGATGGAACAGGGAAAGTAGAGGCGGTCTGGTTTCGGATGCCCTATATCTGTAATCAGCTGAACCGGGAACCGGAAGTAATATTATATGGAAAGCTGACCTTAAAAAATAAGAAATATGTCATGGAACAGCCGGCAGTGTGGAAGCCGGATGAATACAGGAAAATGCAGATATCACTTCAGCCGGTATATCCGCTGACTAAGGGCATATCCAGCAAGCAGTTTGGTAAGCTTGTACGTACAGCCCTTGACAGTGTAAAAGAAGATGGTGAATATATTCCGGAAGAAATCTTAGCCCGCCATCAGTTTATGGGATTGAGAGAGGCATTGGAAAAAGTGCATTTTCCAACAGATTTAGAAGAACTGACCGGAGCAAGAAAACGTCTTGCTTTTGACGAATTTTTCTTATTTCTGCTGCAGATACAGCGGTTTAAGGAACATCACGAGCAGACGCCGAATGGATTTCCGGTAGTAAGGGATGAATTTATTGAGGTGGTGGCAGAACAGCTTCCGTTTCCACTGACAAATGCCCAGAAGAAAACACTGGCAGATCTGGAAAAAGATATATACAGTCCTTATGCCATGCAGCGGCTGATACAGGGGGATGTAGGCTCCGGTAAGACTATTCTTGCATTTCTTATTATGGCAAAATTTGCCCATGAAGGTTATCAGACTGCTATTATGGCACCAACCGAGGTTCTGGCAAGACAGCATTATGAGACCTTTCAGGAATGGATTGCTATGTTTGAACTGGACTTTCCTGTTATTCTTCTTACCGGTTCGTTGACCGCAAAGGAAAAACGTGAAGCATATGCGAGAATGGAAACAGAACAGAATGCCATGATAATTGGAACCCATGCATTGATACAGGAAAAGGCACTTTATCAGAAGCTGGCGCTGGTAGTAACGGATGAACAGCATCGTTTTGGGGTAAGACAGAGGGAGACGCTGGCAGATAAGAGCAGCCGGCTGCCACATGTACTGGTTATGAGTGCGACTCCGATTCCGCGGACCCTTGCAATAATTCTTTACGGAGATCTGGACATCTCGGTAGTAGATGAGCTTCCGGCAGAACGTCTTCCGGTCAAAAATTGTGTCGTTGGACCGAAAATGCGGGAGAAATCCTGGAATTTTATTTTAGATGAAGTTCAAAAAGGACATCAGGCATATATCATCTGTCCTCTGGTAGAAGCCAATGAGGAATTGGAATTGCAGGATGTTACTTCATATGTAAAGAAATTAGAACAATATTATGGAGACAGAATCAGCGTAGGATTACTTCATGGAAAAATGCGCCCGGCAGAGAAGAATAAAGTAATGGAAGCCTTTGTCACTGGTGAAATCCAGGTTCTGGTTTCTACAACGGTAGTGGAAGTAGGTGTAAATGTGCCGAATGCCACAGTTATGATGATTGAGGATGCACAGCGTTTCGGGCTGGCACAGCTCCATCAGCTGCGGGGGCGTGTCGGAAGAGGAAATGCACAATCCTATTGTATTCTTATGAATTCTTCCAATGGAAAGAATGCCAAAGAGAGATTGAATATTCTGGCGGGTTCTAATGATGGATTCTATATTGCCAGTGAAGATTTGAAAATGCGTGGACCAGGAGATTTCTTCGGAGTACGTCAGAGTGGTTTGATGGAATTTAAAATTGCAGATGTCTTTTCGGATGCCGATATGCTTTCTATTGCATCCGAAGAAGCAAAAGAATATGTCGAAAAGTGTAACTTAAACGATTGCGAAAAAGACATGAGACTTGAAACAACACTGAAAAATGCGTACAAAATGACAGAATACAACACAAATATTTAGAAAGTTTCGAAAAATTAAGGAATAATTTGTGAAAAGTTTACGAAAATTAACGCAAAATCCCTCGTTTTTATTGCTAAATTGCCTAAATGTTGATACAATAAGTACAAAATTACAATTTAGTGAAGGCGGGGGATATATTTTTATGGCTAAGAAGAAAAAAGGGAAGAAAATTAGCACGAAAATGTTAAGTGCAATGCTCCCGGTACTGATTCTTGGTATGGCTGTATTAGGGGCAGTCAGTGTATTTTCCAGTAAGCAGATTATTGACGATGAGATTGGGAAGGAAATGACGCTGAGTCTGGAAAACGAGAAGACAGAGGTAGAGTCACAGATGCAGTCTGCGGCAAGCCTTGCAAAACATATGGCTGGAATTGTTGGGATTACTTATGAAAATGAGGAACTGCTGGCATATGTTAATTTCTTAAATACCATGATTTATGAGGAGGATTTTATTTATGGTGCCGGAATTTATTTTGCACCGAATAAGTATGACTCCAAACAACGTTTTGTAGGACCTTATGTATACAAGGATGGAGATACGCCGATTCTGACTTATGACAGGAGCCAGTCCTCTTATGATTATGTAAGCAGGGATTTCTACAAGATTGTTTCGAATGGCGAAACAGAATCGAAGTTTACAAAGGCATATCATGATGAGGTTCTAGACTGTGATATGGTAAACTGTTCTGCACCGATGTATAGTGCAGATGGAACTTATATGGGATGCGTAACTGTTGATATTACGCTGGATGAGATTCAGAATCTGGTCAGCCAGATGTCAGTAGGAAAAACAGGAAAAGCATTTCTGATTTCATCGGATGGAACCTATCTTTATACACAGGATTCCGGTAAAATCATGAATGAGAAAATAACGGATTCTAAAAATAGTTCTCTTGCTAAAGTAGGAACAAAAATGTTAGATTCTGATAGTGGAAAAGCCTGCTTTACAGAAGGGATTACCGGATATACGGTATATTATGAGACAATTCCGGATCTGGACTGGAAACTTGGAATTGCGATTGAAAATTCAGAACTGAATGCACCGGTTATCAGCCTTGGGATTAAGTTGGCAATCATTGCGGCAGTGATTCTTATTATTATGATACTTGTGATTTTATCACAGGTAAAATCAGTTTCCAGACAGATTAATAGAGTTAAGAACTTTGCTGTACAGCTGGCAGAGGGTAACTTTAAAGTACAGTCGCTTGAGAGCAGACGCAGTGATGAACTGGGAGCAATGGGACAGTCTTTAAATGAAATGTATGGAAATAATAAGGACATGATTTCAAAAATCAGTGGTCATGCAAAACTTCTGAGTGATTCCAGCATTGAACTGAAGCGTTCGGTAGAGGAATTAAAGAAGGATTATGAGATGATAGAGTCACTGATGAATCAGGTTAATTCCGATATGACTTCCTCTAGCGCAGCGACGGAAGAAGTAAATGCTGCAGTAGAGGAAGTGAATTCCTCTGTTAATATGCTGGCTTCTGAGACAGAAAAGAGTCTGGAACTGGCAGGAGAAATTAAGAAGCGTGCAAATGGAATTGAAGATACCAGCCGCAGTGCTTATGAACTTGCCAATAAGCTTGCAGCGCAGAACAGAGCTGGTCTGGAGAAGAGTATTAAGAATGCAGATGTTGTAAAATCCATTGGCGCATTGGCAGAAGTGATTTCCGAAATCGCAGATCAGATTAACTTACTGTCCTTAAATGCTTCCATTGAGGCCGCCCGGGCAGGAGAACAGGGAAAGGGATTTGCAGTTGTTGCCGGAGAAATTGGCAATCTGGCAGGTGAGACTACAGCTGCAGTTAATAAGATTAAAGAAACAATTGGCGAAGTAGAACATGCCTTTAGCGGAATTGTGGAAAAGTCACAGTCTATGTTAAACTTCGTGACAGATACGGTCGCACCGGACTACGATACTTTCGTCAATGTAGCACAGCAGTATGGAGATGATGCCCAGGCAATTGAAAAATTTTCCAATGATATTGCCCGGATGGCAACAAATATTGAGACAATCATTCACGAGGTCAGCCAGGCAGTGTCCAGTGTGGCGGAATCTTCCCAGAATACAGTGGATAATAGTGGACAGATTATGCAGTCTGTAAATTCAGTATCTGCAGTTGTTGGAGAGGTGTCTGAAATGTCTTCCCAGCAGGAAAAGATTGCCGGAGAATTAAAAGAGGTTGTCGGAAAATTCGTATTGTAATAAGTGTTACTGCATGTGTCATGATAGAAAAATGATATAGAAAGAAAAGGGGGAACCTGAGAAAGGGGCTGTTCACCGATTCCGGTGGACAGCCTCTTCTGACATCTAAGTGGGCAATGAAAAAGATGTGTTAACGTTCAGCCATCTGCTTTTCCTGCGCCTCAATCATTTTCTTTACCATATAACCGCCTACGGAACCATTCTGACGGGAAGTTAAATCCCCATTATATCCCTCAGACAGTGGTACACCTAACTCACTTGCAACTTCGAATTTGAAACGGTTTAATGCACTTTGTGCTTCTGGAACAGAAGATTTTTTCGAACGATTAGACATAGTAAATTTCCTCCTTAGCATTTGTATATAACCGAATGGTTACAATACTATTATCTACCGATAAAAAAGGATAATACTAATAAATATTCACTTTTTTGGAATAATCTTGAAAAAGCTCTTGACACATACAAGTATAATTGTATACAATTATTCAAGAATATTTGTGAATCAAAAGGAGTGTGTTCCATGAGAGAAGTCGTTATGAATGAAAAAACTAATCTATTACAGTTGGAAGAGCATTTTTATCAGCTTGTAGATGTTGAGGAACCAAATGTATTCCGCAATCTTTTTCCATATGAGGAAATTCCGAAAATTGCATTTAATGACAGAATCGTTCCGCATAATATGCCGGAGGATATCTGGATTACTGATACAACATTCCGTGATGGTCAGCAGTCAAGAGCACCATATACCACAGAACAGATTGTAACCATCTATGATTACTTACATAAATTAGGCGGACCAAAGGGTAAAATTCGTCAGAGCGAGTTCTTCCTATATAGCAAGAAGGATCGTGATGCCGTATATAAATGCTTAGAGCGTGGTTATAAATTCCCGGAAGTCACCAGCTGGATTCGTGCCAGCAAACAGGATTTCCAGCTGGTAAAAGATTTGGGACTGCGTGAAACCGGTATTTTGGTAAGCTGCTCCGATTATCATATTTTCTATAAAATGAAAATGACCAGAAGCGAAGTTATGAATCTTTACTTAAGTGTGATTCGTGAATGCTTAGAGACTGGAATCAGTCCAAGATGTCATTTGGAGGATATTACACGTTCTGATATTTACGGATTTGTAATTCCGTTCTGCTTAGAGCTGATGAAGTTAATGAAAGAATACAATATTCCGATTAAGATTCGTGCCTGCGATACCATGGGATATGGTGTAAACTTCCCGGGAGCAGTAATTCCGCGAAGTGTACCGGGTATCATTTACGGACTTACCACACATGCAGGAGTTCCTTCTGAATTGATTGAATGGCATGGACACAACGATTTCTATAAAGCAGTCAATAACTCGACCACAGCATGGCTTTACGGTGCATCCGGCGTAAACTGTTCCTTATTTGGTATTGGTGAGAGAACCGGTAACACACCTCTGGAAGCAATGGTATTTGAATATGCGCAGTTAAAGGGTACCCTGGATGGAATGGATACCAGAGTTATCACAGAACTGGCAGAATATTATGAGAAGGAATTGAATTATAAGGTTCCAAGCCGTACACCATTTGTCGGAAGTAATTTTAACGTTACAAGAGCAGGTATCCATGCAGACGGACTTTTGAAAAATGAAGAAATTTATAACATTTTTGATACCGAAAAATTCTTAAATCGTCCGGCACTGGTATCTGTTTCCAATACATCAGGACTTGCTGGAATTGCACACTGGATTAATACCTATTACCGTCTCAGTGATGACCGTAAAGTAGATAAGAATTCGGAACTGGTAAAGACCATCAAACAGTGGGTAGACGAGCAGTATGATGAGGGACGTGTAACTGTAATTACAGATAACGAACTTGTAGTACAGATAACTGACTGTTGTAAAAAACTCGGAATTGTATTATAAATTAAGGAGGCTTTATCGTGGGCGAAGAAGGATATTCTTTAAGCGGAAGAGTATTTCATACGATTCGTGAAAATATCTTATCCGGAAAATACAAGTGCGATGAAGAATTAAAAGAAAAAACCCTGGGTGATGAACTGGGTGTCAGCCGTACTCCGGTAAGAGAAGCCTTAAGGCAGCTTGAACTGGAAGGACTCGTCAGAATCATTCCAAACCGCGGAGCATTCGTAGAGGGAATTACGAAAGAAGACGTAAAAGATATCTATGAAATCCGTGCACGGCTGGAGGGACTTTGCACAAAGTGGGCGGCAGACAGAATTACCAAGGAGCAGATAGCGGAACTGGAAGAAAACATTTTTCTGGTGGAATTTCATGCTAAGAAGGAAAATTATGCACAGATATTGGAGCTGGATAATAAGTTTCATGAGGTGCTTTATGAAGCTTCCGGAAGCAAAATGTTAAAGCATGAATTGTCTGCATTTCATCATTATGTGGAAAGAGTTCGAAAAATCACTTTGTCAATGCCGGATCGTGTGGTAAAATCAAATGATGAACATAAAAAGATTGTAGAAGCATTGAAGCAGCACAATGCAAAAGAAGCAGAACTGCTTGCGACAAGTCATATGTTAAATACTATTGAAAATATGGATAATTATGGCTGGGACAATCTGCTGAAATAGTAAATGGAGGATAGAAAGATGGACAAAATTAAAATGACTACCCCTTTGGTTGAAATGGACGGAGACGAAATGACAAGAATCCTTTGGAAAATGATTAAGGATGAACTGTTATTACCATTTATTGATTTGAACACAGAATATTATGACCTGGGTCTTGAACATCGTAATGAAACGGATGACCAGGTAACTGTAGATTCTGCAAATGCAACAAAGAAATACGGTGTTGCAGTAAAATGTGCTACCATTACACCAAATGCAGCACGTATGACGGAGTACAACTTAAAGGAAATGTGGAAGAGTCCGAATGGAACTATCCGTGCAATGTTAGATGGAACGGTATTCCGTGCACCAATCGTTGTAAAGGGAATTGAGCCATGTGTTAAGAACTGGAAGAAACCGATTACCATTGCAAGACATGCTTACGGTGATGTATACAAGGCTTCTGAAATGAAGATTCCGGGACCGGGAAAATGTGAACTGGTTTATACAGCAGAGGACGGAACGGAAACAAGAGAGCTGATTCATAACTTTACCGGAGCAGGTGTTGTCCAGGGACAGCATAACTTAAATGATTCTATCGAAAGCTTTGCAAGAAGCTGCTTTAGCTATGCACTTTCTACCAGACAGGATTTATGGTTTGCAACCAAGGATACCATTTCCAAAAAATATGACCATACTTTCAAAGATATTTTCCAGGAAATCTTTGATGCGGAATATAAAGAAAAATTCGAAGAAGCAGGAATTACCTACTTCTATACCTTAATCGATGATGCGGTAGCCCGTGTGATGAAAGCAGAGGGCGGCTTTATCTGGGCATGTAAGAACTATGATGGAGATGTTATGAGTGATATGGTATCATCTGCATTTGGTTCCCTTGCCATGATGACTTCCGTACTGGTATCACCGGCAGGATATTATGAATATGAAGCTGCACACGGAACAGTTCAGCGTCACTATTATAAACACCTCAAGGGAGAAGAAACATCCACCAACTCCGTAGCAACTATTTTTGCATGGACCGGAGCACTTCGTAAGAGAGGTGAATTAGATGGCAACCAGGAGTTAAGCACATTTGCCGACAAACTGGAAAAAGCCTGTGTAGATACGATTGAATCCGGAAAGATGACCAAAGACCTTGCACTGATTACTACAATTGAAAATCCGACTGTATTAAACAGTGAAGACTTTATCAAGGCAATCCGTGCTACATTAGAGAAAATGTTATAAATTTTATACTCCGGGAGGGCAGAATAGTGTGCCGTCCCGGAATTTTCAGCTATAAAAAGCCCCTTGTAAAGAATGCTTTACTTATGGGGCGAAGAGAAAAAGTGAGGAGACTTCCATGATTTTAGCCTGTCAGAATATCAGTAAATCCTTTGGGACAGACACCATAATACAGAATGTTTCTTTTCATGTAGAAGATAATGAGAAAACAGCAATTGTCGGCATCAATGGTGCCGGCAAATCTACGTTATTGAAAATTATAGTGGGAGAGCTGGCACCGGACAGTGGCGAGGTAACCGTTGCAAAAGGAAAAACCATCGGTTATCTTGCCCAGTATCAGGATAAAGACAGCAACGAGACCATTTATAATGAAGTGCTTCATGCCTGCGATGCATTAATTGAAAAAGAAGAAAAGCTTCGTAAAATGGAAGAAGACATGCAGCATGTAAGCGCAGATGAATTAGAGAAATATATGGAGCAGTATAACCGTTTCAGCCATGCCTTTGAGTTAGAGGGCGGACTGACTTTTCGCAGTGAGATAAACGGTGTGTTAAAGGGACTTGGTTTTTCGGAAAATGATTTCGGAAAGAAAATGTCAGAGTTATCCGGAGGACAGAAGACCAGAGTGGCATTAGGCAGACTTCTGGTAACCAAGCCTGACATTATCATGCTCGACGAGCCGACCAACCACCTTGATATGGCATCGATTGCATGGCTTGAAAACTATCTTTTGAATTATAAAGGAGCCGTAATTATCGTAGCCCATGACCGTTATTTCTTAGACCGGATTGTTACGAAGGTAGTGGAAATATCCCGCCATACGGCAACGGTATTTCCGGGAAATTATACCGCATATGCGAGGCAGAAGGAAATACAGCGGGAAAGTCTTTTGCGACAGTATTATAACCAGCAGCGGGAAATCAAGCACCAGGAAGAAGTAATATCCAAGTTAAAATCCTTTAACCGGGAAAAGTCCATTAAGCGTGCGGAAAGCCGTGAGAAGGCATTGGATAAAATAGAACGTATTGAGAAGCCAATCGATGAAAAAACAGATATGCATATTACATTGGAGCCGGAAATTACCAGTGGAAATGATGTACTTTCGGTGAAAGGTCTTTCAAAATCTTACGAGCATAAACTGTTTTCAAACATTGATTTTCAGATTAAGCGAGGGGAAAAAGTTGCTTTAATCGGAAATAACGGTACCGGGAAAACCACCATTTTAAAGATAATCAATGGAATTGTAGACGCAGATGCCGGGGAGATAAAGCTTGGAAGCAATGTGGAAATCGGATATTACGATCAGGAGCATCAGAACTTAGACCCGGATAAGACGTTATTTGATGAAATTGCAGATGCTTATCCGAATCTGAAGGCAACGAAGATTCGAAATGTGTTAGCAGCATTTTTATTTACGGATGATGATGTGTTTAAGCGGATTCGTGATATCAGTGGTGGAGAAAGAGGTCGTGTTTCACTGGCAAAACTGATGTTATCCAATGCGAACTTCTTAATTTTAGACGAGCCGACCAACCACCTTGATATTATGTCAAAGGAAATTTTAGAGTCAGCCATCAATTCCTATACCGGAACGGTGCTTTATGTATCCCATGACCGTTATTTTATTAATAAAACTGCCAGCAGAATTCTTGATTTAAAGAATGAAACAATTCTAAATTATATTGGAAATTATGATTATTATCTGGAGAAAAAGGAAGTTCAGGAGTTAGCGGCGTTTGGCACAGCTACACAGGATCGTGCAGACAATTCAGTGGCAAAAGGAAATGTCATTGTTTCCGATGGAACTGGAGAAAATAATGGAACAGAGCAGATATCCGGCGGAGGAAAACAGAAGTTAAGCTGGGAAGAAATGAAGAAACAGCAGGCAGCAAAACGTAAGCTGGAAAACGAATTAAAGCGTACAGAAGATGAAATTGCTAAGAGAGAGGCAAAGATAGAAGCATTAAATGATGAACTGTCAAAGCCGGAGGTAGCATCAAATTCCTATGAATTAAACAAAATCCATGAGGAGCAGATGCAGGAAGAGGCAGCGCTGGAAGAACTCTATGCAAAATGGGAAGAATTAAGTTTACAGAAAGATTGTTAAAGTTGTAACACATTGACATCCTTTCGGCAAGAAACTATAATTATTGTAGGGTATTGAGAGCAGGAGGAACTGGCAGAATGAGCAAAGAAATATCACAGGCAGTAATTCGTAGAATGCCAAGATATTACCGATATCTGGGGGAACTTTTAGATGAAGGGGTAGAACGTATTTCATCGAATGAACTGAGTGCAAGAATGAAAGTGACCGCATCGCAGATCAGACAGGATTTAAATAATTTTGGTGGTTTTGGACAGCAGGGATATGGTTACAATGTACAATTTCTGTATGAAGAAATCGGAAAGATTATGGGATTAAATGAACAGCATAATATTATTATTATTGGAGCTGGTAACTTAGGACAGGCACTTGCCAATTATGTGAAGTTTGAAAAACTCGGCTTCGTCATAGTAGGATTGTTTGACGTGAATCCGGAGTTATGCGGAAAATCCATTCGTGGCAATAAAATCGAAATGATTGATAAACTGGAAGAATTTGTAAAGACACATAAGGTAGATATTGCTACACTGACTATGCCGAAAGAAAAGGCAGATGCTGTGGCCAACCAGCTGGTAAGCCTTGGTGTACATGCAATCTGGAATTTTGCCCATGTGGATCTGGAAGTGTTGGATGAAAATGTTGTAGTGGAAAATGTACATTTATCAGACAGCCTGATGCAGTTATCCTATAATATGACAAAGAACAAAAGGGAAAAGGAAACGCTGGAATAGAGGTGTTTTTGCATGAAAGATGACAAGGAATTTCTGGAAGCATTAGAAAGCAGAAAAGTACCAATACTTGTATTGGATCAGAAATGGCACAGACTTTTTGCGTTAAGCGGAAAAACCAGTGAAATCAAGCAGCTGGAAGAAAAGGTAAATCAGTTGTTAGAACAGCAGGGAAAGCTTAATAATGATTTGAAAGAACTGAAAAAGACAAAGAATCGGTTGATGAAAAGCATTGTTGTCAACATGGAAGGAACTCATGAGGAAAATGAGGGGGATATTTCTTCCAGAAAATTAGATGAAGACAAGAGACTGATTGATGAAGTCAATGTCAAAATGGAAGAAATTGAGGATGAATTAATTGAACTTCCACGAAATATAAACAGTGCAAATCAGGAACTTATGTTAGAAAGCATGCGTTACTGCTATGAGAGACTAAGACAGAACAGCAAAGAAGCAGATGAAATTACGGACTGGATTGATAAGGTAAGGGTAGAACTTAAGAAAAATATCATCAAAAAACAGAACCGTGAAATCAACAACCGGCAGATTTATTCTTATATGCATGATATTTTTGGTGTGGATATTTTAAATATATTTGATCTGCGGCAGGAAGATGAAGACCGTCTGCAGGGAAAAAAAGCGGTGGAAAATGCGGACGAAAGGAATTAATTTATGGAATATCTTGTAAATTCCCGGGAAATGAAAACATGTGATACCAATACAATCGAACATTTTAAAGTGCCATCCATGGTTCTAATGGAGCGGGCAGCACTTTCTGCGATAGAAGTAATACAGGAAAAAGAAATTTCATGTAATCGCGTGCTGGTAGTGTGTGGAACCGGAAATAACGGCGGCGATGGTATGGCAATTGCAAGATTGTTATACTTATCCCACATTCCGGTTGAAGTATATCTCTATGGAAATAAAACACATTTTTCAAAGCAGGCAAAAGAACAGTATGAAATCTTGACATCATATGGTGTACCATTTATTGATGAAATGGAGGATGCAAATTCCTACAGCCTGATTATTGATGCGTTATTTGGCATAGGATTATCACGAAAATTAGATGATGAACTGGTGCACTTGATGGAACGGCTAAACCAGAGCAGTGCCCACCGGCTGGCGGTGGATATACCATCCGGTGTCTCGGCAGATAATGGAACTGTATTAGGTGGTGCATTCAAAGCAGATGATACCGTAACCTTTGCTTACTGCAAGACCGGAATGGTATTATTTCCTGGTGCAGAATACTGCGGAAATATTACGGTTAAGGATATCGGAATCGGAGAAGAAAGCTGGTTAGATAAAAGACCTGCAGCTTATGCAATCACAAAGGAAGATTTAAATTTTTTAAATAATCGTGCTGCTGATTCGAACAAGGGAACCTTTGGAAAAGTCCTTCTGGTTGCCGGAAGCGTGAATATGGCAGGTGCGGCGGTTCTTGCAGCAAAGGCAGCTTATCGCAGTGGCTGTGGTCTGGTGAGAATATATACACCGGAAGAAAACCGTATTATCTTACAGACAGCAGTGCCGGAGGCAGTTCTTACTACCTATTCTGCAAAAAAGGCTGATACACAGCAGCTGATAGAATGTCTGTCCTGGGCAGATGTTATTATTTTAGGACCTGGAATTGGCAAAAGTGATGTGGCACACAGTATTGTAAAGACGGTACTTAAGAATGCGGCAGTACCAATGGTAGTAGATGCCGATGCATTAAATATCATAGCAGAGCAGACCGAACAGCTTCTTCGCCCGCATACAGAACTGGTATTAACGCCACATCTAGGGGAAATGTCCCGGTTAAAACAGCTTGCCGTTTCCTATATCAAAGAAAATATTGAGCAGGTTGCGGAAGATTTCGCAAGGGAATATAATGTAATCTGTGTTTTGAAAGACAGCAGAACGGTAACGGCAATTCCTTATGGGAAAACATTTATTAACCGGAACGGTAACAACGGAATGGCTACTGCGGGAAGTGGTGATGTACTGAGCGGAATTATTGGAAGTCTGATGGCGCAGGGCCTATCTGCAGAGCAGGCGGCACCGCTTGGGGTATATGTACATGCGGCGGCAGCAGATGAACGGAGCAAAACAGTTTCAAAGCATGGACTGACTGCAGGCGAAATTATAAACGGATTATCCGATGTGTTGTCATAATAATAATTTGAGGTGAATGAAATGAAAAGATATAGCAGGGTATATGCCAGCGTGAATCTGGATGCGGCCATTGAGAATATGGAGGCAATGCACCGGCTTTTAAAGAAAGATACCAGCATGTTTGCGGTAATTAAAACAGATGGATACGGACATGGTGCAACGGAACTTGCCCGTGTATTAGAGCCGCTTCCGTATCTCCATGGCTTCTGTGTGGCCACAGTGGAAGAAGGCGTAATTTTAAGAAATCATGGAATTAAGAAGCCGATTCTGATTCTTGGTTTTGCATTCCCGGATGAATATGAGATTATTGTAGAACAGAAATTAGAGCCTGCCGTATTTACGTATGATATGGCAGTTGCACTTTCTGAAGCTGCAACAAAGAAAAATCAGGATGTGGCAATTCACATTGCAGTGGATACTGGAATGAGCCGGATTGGTTATCAGGTGGAAAAAGAAAATGCAGGAGAGGTAGCGCAAATCAGTAAGCTGCCACATATAATAATGGAGGGGATTTTTACCCACTTTGCAAGGGCAGATGAAAAAGACAAAACGGGTGCCCATAAGCAGCTTGAACTGTTTCAGAAAATGATTGCAATGTGCAAAGAAGAAGGCGTTATTTTCCATCATGCACACTGTTCAAACAGTGCAGGAATTATTGATTTGCCGGAAGCAAATATGGACATTGTAAGAGCGGGAATTACATTATATGGACTCTGGCCATCGGATGAAGTGCAAAAAGACAGACTGCCAATGCACCCGTTAATGGAATTAAAGAGTCATGTTTCTTATGTAAAGACACTGCCGGCTGGAAGGGAAATCAGCTATGGTGGAACCTATACCACAACCAGAGAGACGAAGGTGGCAACGATTCCGGTCGGTTATGGAGACGGTTATCCGAGAACTTTATCTAACAAAGGTTCTGTACTGATTCAGGGAAAAAGAGTACCGATTCTTGGCAGAGTCTGCATGGATCAGTTTATGGTGGATGTTACTGATGTGCCGGATGTTGTCGTTGGAACAGAGGTAACACTTCTTGGCAGAGACGGCGATGAAATCATTACAGCGGAAGAAATCGGGGATTTATCCGGCAGATTCAATTATGAATTTGTCTGCTGTCTTGGCAAACGTATTCCAAGAATCTATTTCGAAAACAACAAAGAAGTAGAACATAAAGATTATTTTCAGGATTAGAACAGTATACACTTGATAAAATTGGTAATACTTTCAGTAAAACCTATTCTATGGAGTGTATATTATGATTATCAGACGAGGAGATATCTATTATGCGGATTTAAGACCGGTAGTAGGCTCGGAACAGGGCGGAATCAGACCGGTTCTGATTATACAGAATGATGTAGGAAACCGGCACAGTCCTACGGTTATCTGTGCCGCAATCACATCACAGATGAATAAAGCGAAGCTGCCGACCCATGTGGAGCTGTCCTGTCATGAATATGATATTGTAAAAGATTCGGTTATTTTATTGGAACAGCTTCGTACCATTGACAAGACACGATTAAAAGATAAGGTGTGTCATCTGGATGGAAAAATTCTGTCGAAAATCGACAAAGCACTGAAGATTAGTCTGGAATTATATACATAACTTGACTATTTTTGCCTAAAATGTTATATTTTTCAGAAATATGTATAAAAAGGAGAGTATTCAAAAATGGATGACGGAGGGAGTCCGAATACAGGATTTTTTAAAAAAATTTTTCATAAACTTCCATTCAAAGATTCCGAGGATGTAACAGAGGAAGAAATTATTTCCATGGTAAATGAAGGCCATGAGCAGGGAGTCCTTCGGGAAAATGAAGCGGAGATGATACATAATATCTTTGAATTTGGTGATAAAGAAGCCGGTGATATTATGACACACCGTAAAAACATTTCTGCACTGGATGGAAATGACATTTTTGAAGATGTAATCACTCTGGTGATAGACAGCCATTATTCGAGAATGCCGGTATACTCTGATACCATAGACAATATTATCGGAGTATTACATATCAAAGAGACCTTATCCTACAGCAGACAACCGGAGCTTTTAAAGAAGCCGATTAAGGAAATTGACGGGTTAATCCGTCCGGTGGATTTCATACCGGAGACACGCAACATCAATGCATTGTTTCAGGAGATGCAGTCGGCAAAAGAGCATATGGTAATTGTTGTGGATGAATATGGTCAGACAGCCGGACTGGTCACCATGGAGGATATCTTAGAGGAAATCGTCGGAAATATTTTAGATGAACATGATGAGGAAGATACCTATATAGAGAAGAAACCGGACGGAACATTTGTAATGAATGGAATGACACCGTTAGAGGAAGTAGGGGAAGCACTGAATCTTGATTTTGAAGATGAGGATTATGACACCTTAAATGGCCTTCTGATTTCGCTTATTGATAAAATTCCATCGGAGCACGAAGTCTTTGAAGTAAAATACAAAGGCTATATTTTCGAAGTACTTTCCGTGGAAGATAAGATGATAAAATATGTACATGTTGTTCCGCAAAGGTCAGAATCTGCCGAGTCTGACACTGCGACTTGTCAGCAGGATGAAAAAATGGTAGAATAATACACGAAATACGGATAGAAAAGAGGATTTATTATGTCAGGACATTCCAAGTTTGCCAATATCAAACATAAGAAAGAGAAAAATGATGCGGCAAAAGGAAAAATATTTACAATTATAGGACGTGAAATTGCAATTGCGGTAAAAGAGGGTGGAGCAGACCCTGCTAACAACAGTAAATTAAGAGACGTAATTGCAAAAGCAAAGGCGAATAATATGCCAAACGATACCATCGAGCGTGGTATTAAAAAAGCAGCCGGAGACGGTGATTCCGTAAATTATGTACAGGTTACTTATGAAGGATACGGTCCAAGCGGAACTGCAATTATTGTAGACGCATTAACCGATAACAAGAACCGTACCGCTGCAAATGTAAGGAATGCATTTACAAAGGGTCAGGGAAATATCGGAACACAGGGCTGTGTATCTTACCTTTTTGACCAGAAGGGTCAGATTATCATTGCCAAGGAAGACTGCGATATGGATGCAGACGATTTGATGATGATGGCATTGGACGCCGGAGCAGAGGATTTCTCAGAAGAGGAAGACAGCTTTGAAGTAATTACAGCACCGGATGATTTCAGTGCAGTACGTGAAGCTTTGGAAGCAGAAAATATTCCAATGGCAAGTGCTGAGGTTACCATGATTCCTCAGACTTATGTTTCTTTAACAGACGAGAAAGATATTATCAATATCCAGAGAATCCTAGATCTTCTGGATGAAGATGATGATGTACAGGAAGTATATCACAACTGGGAGGAATAAAACTGATACCTGCATTTATCAGAGACAATGATAGATAGATGCAGGTATTTTCTAATAATATATTACATATGGTATAAAGGAGAAGGAAAGATGGAAGAGAATTATCAGATTGAGACAAAATGTATTCAGTCTGGCTGGAAACCAACCAAGGGGGAACCGAGAGTATTACCGATTTACCAGAGCACTACATTTAAGTATGATACCAGTGACCAGATGGGACGGTTATTTGATTTAGAGGAAGCCGGATATTTTTATACGAGACTTCAGAATCCGACCAATGATGCAGTAGCTGCAAAGATTGCAGATTTAGAGGGCGGTATAGCAGCAATGCTGACCTCATCCGGACAGGCAGCCAACTATTTTGCAGTATTTAATATCTGTGAAGCAGGAGACCATATTGTGGCATCCAGCTCCTTATATGGTGGAACCTTTAATCTGCTGGGAACCACACTTAAGAAACAGGGAATTTCCTGTACCTTTGTAGATCCGGATGCATCGGAAGAAGAGCTTTCAGCGGCATTTTTACCAAATACCAAGGCGGTGATTGCGGAGACTTTATCTAATCCATCCCTTGTAGTACTTGATATTGAGAAGTTTGCACATGTTGCCCATGCACATGGGGTACCACTTATCGTAGATAATACATTTGCAACACCGATTAACTGCAGACCTTTTGAATGGGGAGCAGATATCGTAACTCATTCTACTACCAAGTATATGGACGGACATGCCATGGCAGTGGGTGGATGTATCGTTGACAGTGGTAATTTTGATTGGGAGAAATATAAAGATAAATATCCGGGGCTGACACAGCCGGATGAATCCTATCATGGAATTATATACACTCAGAAATTTGGTAAGCTGGCTTATATCGAAAAAGCAACAGCACAGCTTATGCGTGACCTTGGTTCCATTCCATCCCCAATGAATTCTTTCTTACTGAATGTCGGGCTGGAAACTTTACATTTAAGAGTGCCAAGACATTGTGAAAATGCCCAGAAGGTAGCAGAATATTTAAATGCAAATGATAAAGTGGCATGGGTAGATTATCCGGGCTTAAGGGATAACAAATATCATGCACTGGCAGAAAAATATATGCCAAATGGCACCTGTGGTGTTATTGCATTTGGCTTAAAGGGTGGTAGGGAAGTATCCGTATCCTTTATGGATCATCTGAAATTAGCTGCAATTGTAACACATGTAGCAGATTCCAGAACCTGTGTCCTGCATCCTGCCAGCCATACACATCGTCAGATGACAGATGAGCAGTTAATTGAAGCAGGTGTAGCACCGGATTTAATCCGGCTTTCCGTTGGAACAGAAAATGTAAAAGACATCATTGCAGACCTGGAACAGGCATTGGAGAATGTATAAGCAGAAAGGGGTAGCAAAATGAAGAAAATTCTATTTGCAGCATCAGAATGTGTACCATTTATTAAAACCGGAGGGCTTGCGGACGTGTGTGGTGCACTGCCAAAGGAATTTGACCCTCAGTATTGGGATATTCGTGTGGTAATTCCAAACTATAGTTGTATACCGGAACATTTCCGGAGCCAGTTTGAATATGTAACACATTTTTACATGGGAACAGGTTCTTATATCCCAAGCAAATATGTGGGCGTATTAAAATATGAATTAGATGGAATTACATATTACTTTATTGATAATAAAGAGTATTTTGACTGTTTTTCACCTTATGGAAATATCAGACATGATATCGAAAAATTCTGTTTCTTTGATAAGGCAGTATTATCTATGCTTCCTGTTATCGGCTTCCAGCCGGATATTATCCATTGTCATGACTGGGAAACCGGCCTTATTCCGGTATATCTGAAAAACGAGTTTCAGGGAGATATGTTCTTCTGGGGTATGAAATCTGTTATGACCATTCATAACTTAAAATTCCAGGGCGTATGGGATATTAAGACCATGCGGGGGTTAACCGGACTTCCGGCATCACTCTTCACACCGGATAAGCTGGAATACAAGAAGGATGCAAATATGTTAAAGGGTGGTCTGGTTTATGCAGACTACATTACCACAGTAAGTGATTCTTATGCCAATGAGATTCAGACAGAATATTATGGGGAAGGTTTAAATGGTCTGCTTTCTGCCCGTCATTATGATATGCAGGGGATTGTTAATGGTATCGATTATCAGGTTTACAATCCGGCAACAGACAATAAGATTTACTGTAACTATGACGCTGAGTCATTCCGCAAAAAGAAAGTCAATAACAAGCTGAAATTGCAGGAAGACTTAGGATTGACCGTAGATAAGAAGAAATATATGATTGGTCTTATTTCGCGTTTGACAGACCAGAAGGGCTTAGATTTGATTAACTTCGTTATCGACCGTATTGTGGATGACTTTACACAGCTTGTGGTAATTGGAACCGGTGAAGGTCAGTATGAGAACATGTTCCGTTATTATGCATGGAAATATCCGGATCGTGTGTCTGCAAATATCTGTTACTCCGATGACCTGGCACATAAGTTATATGCATCTGCCGATGCTTTCTTAATGCCATCCCGGTTTGAACCATGTGGACTGACACAGCTTATTTCCTTTCGCTACGGAACTGTGCCAATCGTCCGCGAGACTGGTGGATTAAAAGATACTGTTGTTCCATATAACGAATATGAAAATACCGGAGATGGATTCTCATTCAGTAATTACAATGGGGAGGAAATGCTTTCTGTCATTAATTATTCCAAACACATTTTCTTTGACAAGAAGAAACAGTGGAACCAGATTATTGACCGTGGCATGGCAAAAGACTTCTCCTGGAAGAGTTCTAAGTGCCGTTATGAGAACCTTTATAATTATTTAAAGGGCTGGCCGGTATAAAAAAGAATATCATGTAGATAATAAGACAGACAGTGTAAAACTGCCTGCCTTATTTTTTTCGCAAGTTTCTCGAGCTGCCAAGTATCCGTAAGAAGCAGCTGGCGAGCAGCGAGAAATAATCCAGACAGAAAGAAGGGAGCATCTGATATGGAGCAGAAAGAAAACCAAGTGCTGCTAAAGAAAAAAGTCCCAAATGTGGAATTGAAAAATGAAGAAATCAAAAATGCAGAATTACAAAATACAGAATCAAAAATAGAAAAAACAGAAAACAAAGAACGGAAAAAAGATGAATCGAAAAAGGAACAGTTAGATGAACAAGAACTGATCAGGGAATCCGGGCAGATTTCCTTATCTGACAGCCGATGGCATCAGAAGATTCATTTATTATCGGTGATTGGTGAGATTGAAGGTCATGAATGTCTTTCTTCCAATACCAAGACAACGAAATATGAGCATGTACTGCCGAAACTTGCAGAAATAGAAGATTCTGACCAGGTGGATGGTGTTCTTGTGCTTTTGAATACAGTAGGCGGTGATGTGGAATCCGGACTTGCCATTGCAGAAATGCTATCTTCCTTAAGTAAACCGACAGTGTCCCTTGTCTTAGGCGGAAGTCATTCCATTGGTGTGCCGCTGGCGGTTTCAACGGACTATTCTTTTATTGTGCCATCGGGAACCATGGTCATCCATCCGGTGCGTATGAGCGGGACAGTAATCGGAGCACCGCCAACTTATGATTATTTTCAGCAGATGCAGAATCGGATTATTCATTTTATAGCATCTCACAGCAGAGCGGATGAAAAAAGATTAGAGCAGCTCATGATGAATACCACCATGCTGACAAAGGATCTGGGAACCATTCTTGTAGGAGCGGATGCAGTAAAAGAAGGACTGATTGACGAAGTGGGGGGAATCGACCAGGCACTTCATAAATTGCATGAGATTATACGAGAACAGAAAAACGAATGCCTGTAATGACAAACGCATCAAAATATGGTATACTAATGCACAGTGTTGATAATTTTATACAAGTAACTGTAGTGAGAGATACCAAGGAGGCAGCTATGTCATTATTACAGTCTGTTTTATTAGGTCTGATACAGGGATTAACAGAATTTCTGCCGGTAAGCAGTTCCGGTCATCTGGCAATATTTAAACAGTTTTTTCAAATAGAAACCGGCGGAATGTTTTTCGATATTCTGCTTCACATCGGAACACTGATTGCTGTATTTATTGTATATTATAAGGATATATTCCGCATGATTAAAGAAGGTTTTGCCATTATTGGTGATTCTTTTGTAAATGTGGCAACCTTTTTTAAGCGTGTGATAACAAAAGAAGATTTACCATACCGTAAAATCGTGCATAATAGTTACCGGAAATTTGTGATGCTTGTCATTGTTTCCACGATTCCAACCGGAATTATTGGAATTGCAGCAAAAGATCTGGTATCTGCTGCAGAGCAGATTTTACTGGTTCCGGGAATCTGCCTGATTATTACGGCAGTACTTTTATTTATTGCAGACCGGATTCCGGATGGCGGCAAGACACCAAAGCAGGTAACTTATACCAATGCATTTTTAATCGGTATCAGTCAGGGAATCGCAACCATGCCGGGCTTATCGCGGTCAGGAACCACAATCACAGCATGTCTTTCTACCGGAATGACCCGCAAATTTGCGGTAAAATATTCTTTTATCATGTCTATTCCGGCAATACTTGGAGCACTGGTAGTAGAGATTAAGGATGTTGAATTTGCAGCATTACAGTCTGCAGATATTTTGAATTACATAGTTGGAACGCTGGTGGCAGCGGTAGTCGGTTATATCTGCATTAAGACCATGCTGGTAGTAGTGCGCAAAAAGAAATTCACGGTATTTTCCATCTACTGTCTCATAATGGGACTGGTATCAATTGGAGGATATTTTTATATGTAAACGGGAGATTGAAATGGCAACTGGAACTAGAAAAAAGACAACTCAGAAGAAAAAAACAACGGGAACAACAGCATCAAAGGCAAGAAAACAGCGGGAACAGCATGAATCCTTCCGGAATGAAGTGATTCTTTGGATTGCACTGGCAGTCTGTATTGTTTTGCTGCTTGCTAATTTTGGAATCGGCGGAAAAATCGGAAGCGGAGTCAGTTCCTTTTTCTTTGGAATATTTGGATTAATGGCATATGTATTCCCAATCTGTTTCTTTTTAGCCGTGGTGTTCGCAGTGTCTAACCGGGAAAATAAAGTAGCAGCAGTCAAAATTGTAGCGGCGGTATTATTTGTATCCTTTTTATGCCTGTTTGTGCAGATGGTAACAGACAGCAGCAAGGAAGCAGGAGCAATATCCGCTTTCCGCTATGGCTTTGAAAATAAGGCTGGTGGCGGTATAATCGGTGGATTATTAGAACAGCTTCTGTGTCCGAATTTTGGTGTGCCGGGTACTTATGTCATTGATATTATCGTTTTGATAATTTCCCTGGTGCTGATTACGGAACGTTCTATTATGAAGGGCATGCAAAAAGGCGGAAAAGTCATTTACGATTCTGCCAAGGATGATGCAATCCGCCGAATGGATGCAGCAAAGGAACGCCGGGAGGAGCGGGAGAAAGAAAGAGAAAAAGAGCAGGCAAGACGGCGGATGGAGAAGAAGGTAAGTGGTGTGGCATTGGATACCAAATTACCATCCCCGGATAAAAAGAAAGTCAAATCAGATGATATTAATGAAATTACTTTGAGTGATATCGAAGATATGCCGGTGGTACAGGAAGAAAATAAAGTTGTGCTTACGGCAACCAACGGCAGCCAGAAAATGGAACAGCCGGTAATTCATACGATGAATGAGCCGGTGGCAACGATACACAGAGCAGAGGTAAAACCGGTAGAACCGATCATTCAGCCTGCATCTGAACCTGTGTTTGAGCCGGAACCAATTGCAGTGAAAAAGGCAGAAAGCAATCTGCCAAAAGAACCGGCGCATCCTGTAATGGAAGAAGAAAAGCCAAGGAAAAATAAAAAGCAGGACAAGATGGAAATCGAAGATGAAGTGGCGGCAGTAGAAGAATCCATCGTAAAACAGGAAAGTTCCGGTGGCAGATATGTATTCCCGCCGGTAGATTTGCTGAAAAAAGGAAATACAGGTGCTTCTGGTGATACCAGGGATTATCTGAATCAGACAGCAGCAAAATTAAAAGAGACTCTAAAGAATTTTGGAATTAATATTACAATTACGGCTATCAACTGCGGACCAGCAGTAACGAGATATGAATTCCAGCCGGAAATGGGTGTAAAGGTCAGCAAAATCGTAAATTTGTCCGATGATATCAAGATGAATCTTGCGGCGGCGGATATCCGGATTGAAGCACCGATTCCGGGTAAAGCAGCCATTGGTATCGAGGTGCCGAATAAAGAAAGTATTCCGGTTATGTTCCGTGATCTGGTAGAGTCAGAGGAATTTCATGCCAATAAATCACCGATTGCTTTTGCAGCCGGAAAAGATATTGCCGGAAAAGTCATGATTGCGGACATTGCAAAGATGCCGCATCTATTGATTGCAGGAGCTACCGGTTCCGGTAAATCTGTCTGTATCAATACAATTATTATGAGTATTTTGTACCGGGCAGATCCGGAGGATGTAAAGCTTATCATGATTGACCCGAAGGTGGTTGAGTTAAGTGTATACAATGGAATCCCACATCTGTTTATTCCGGTTGTTACAGATCCGAAGAAGGCGGCAGGTGCATTGCACTGGGCGGTAGCTGAAATGACAGACCGTTATCAGAAATTTGCAGAATACGGTGTCCGTGATCTGAAGGGCTATAACCAGAAAATAGAAGGAATCAAAGATATTGATGACCCGGATAAGCCAAAGAAGATGCCGCAGATTGTAATTATTGTGGACGAGCTGGCGGATTTGATGATGGTTGCACCGGGGGATGTGGAAGATGCTATCTGCCGGTTGGCGCAGCTTGCAAGAGCCGCAGGAATCCATCTTGTCATTGCAACACAGCGTCCTTCCGTAAATGTCATTACCGGACTGATTAAAGCAAATATGCCATCCCGAATCGCATTTTCTGTAACGTCCGGTGTGGATTCAAGAACCATTCTTGATATGAACGGTGCGGAAAAGCTTTTAGGAAAAGGCGATATGCTTTATTATCCGCAGGGCTTACAGAAACCGCTTCGTGTACAGGGTGCGTTTGTATCCGATAAAGAGGTATCAGATGTGGTTGAATTCTTAAAGGAACACAATGAGGGAGAAGGCTACAGTAGTGATATTGAAGAGCGGATGAACAATATTTCTGTATCCGCAAGCACTGGTGCTGATGCGGCATCTGGTGATGGAAATGACAGAGATGCTTATTTCTTGGATGCTGCAAAGCTTTTGATTGATAAAGATAAAGGTTCCATCGGAATGATTCAGCGTTATTTTAAAGTTGGTTTTAACCGGGCGGCAAGAATTATGGATCAGCTGGAAGAAGCTGGTGTAGTAGGACCGGATGAAGGGACCAAGCCGCGACAGGTGTTAATGTCTCCGGAACAGCTGGAAGCATTTATTGAAGAGGGTAATTAAGAAAGATTTATAGAATACAATCCATGAGGAGGAAATGAAGATGAAGTCAGATATTGAAATTGCACAGGAAGCAGAACTGGTACATATTAAGGAAGTGGCTGAGAAGCTCGGAATAAACGAGGATGAGCTGGAATTTTACGGAAAATACAAAGCAAAGATTTCCGATGAATTATGGGAGTCTGTAAAAGACAGGGAAGATGGCAAACTGGTTCTTGTAACAGCTATTAACCCGACACCTGCCGGCGAAGGAAAGACCACAACAAGTATCGGACTTGGTGAGGCGATGGCTTTACTTGGTAAAAAAGCGGTACTTGCACTTCGTGAGCCGTCTTTAGGACCGTGCTTTGGAATCAAAGGTGGAGCTGCAGGTGGTGGATATGCGCAGGTAGTTCCGATGGAAGATTTAAATCTGCATTTTACCGGAGATTTCCATGCAATCACATCCGCAAATAACCTGTTGGCAGCATTATTAGATAATCATATCCAGCAGGGCAACCAGCTTGGAATTGACCCACGTCAGGTAGTATGGAAACGTTGTATGGATATGAATGACCGTGCACTTAGAAATATTGTAATCGGTCTTGGAAGCAAGATGGATGGTATGGTACGTGAAGACCATTTCATCATTACAGTGGCATCTGAAATTATGGCTGTTTTATGTCTGGCGGACAATATGAAAGATTTGAAACGCCGTCTGGGCAGAATCATAGTTGCCTATTCCTTTGACGGAAATCCGATTACGGCAGATGATTTACATGCAACCGGTTCTATGGCAGCACTCTTAAAAGATGCCATCAAACCAAATCTGATTCAGACATTAGAGCACAATCCGGCCATTGTTCATGGTGGACCATTTGCAAATATTGCTCATGGATGCAACAGTGTCCGTGCTACAAAGACAGCTTTAAAATTAGGTGATATTGCAATTACAGAGGCCGGTTTTGGTGCTGACCTTGGTGCTGAGAAATTCTTTGATATCAAGTGCCGTAAGGCTGGACTTAAACCGGACGCAGTGGTACTGGTAGCAACCATCCGTGCATTAAAATATAACGGTGGGGTTCCAAAGGCAGACCTTGCAAAAGAAGATTTGGAAAGCTTAAAGAAGGGAATTGTAAACTTAGAGAAACATATCGAGAACCTTCAAAAATTTGGTGTACCGGTAGTAGTTACCTTAAACTCCTTTGTAACCGATACCAAAGAAGAAATTGCATTTGTAGAGAACTTCTGTAAGGAAAGAAACTGTGAATTCGCATTATCTGAAGTATGGGAAAAAGGTGGCGAAGGCGGAATCGAACTTGCAAAGAAAGTACTGGATACTTTAGATCATAAAGAAGCACATTTCAAACCTCTGTATGAGGATGAGATGTCTCTTATGGATAAGATTAAGACGATTGCAACTGAGATTTATGGAGCAGATGATGTAACTTACAGTAAGGCTGCATTAAAAGAATTAAAACATATTGAAGAAATGGGAATGGGCAATTTCCCTGTATGTATGGCAAAGACCCAGTATTCTCTTTCTGATGATGCATCAAAACTTGGCAGACCGACTGGCTTTACCGTAAATGTCCGTGAAGTATATGTATCTGCCGGAGCAGGCTTTGTAGTAGCTATTACCGGCTCTATTATGACCATGCCTGGACTTCCGAAAGTACCGGCTGCAAATAATATTGATGTAACCAATGATGGCGTAATTACAGGATTATTTTAGGAGGTATCATGGCATTATTAATTGATGGAAAAAGAATTTCTGCTGAAATAAAAGATGAATTAAAAGAAGAAGTAGCACAGTTAAAGGAACAGGGAATCACAGGAGCACTTGCTGTAATCCAGGTGGGAAATGACCCTGCATCCAGTGTATATGTCAGAAACAAAAAACGTGCCTGTGAATATATTGGGATAGATTCTCTTTCTTATGAGCTTCCGGAAGAGACTTCCCAGGATGAATTACTGGCTTTAATCGATAAATTGAATAAAGAAGAACATGTAAAAGGCATTTTGGTACAGCTTCCATTGCCAGAGGGCATTGATGAGGATGCGGTAATCCGTGCCATTTCTCCGAAGAAGGATGTAGATGGTTTCCATCCGGAAAATGTCGGCGCATTGATGATTGGACAGAAAGGATATATTTCCTGCACACCAGCCGGAATCATCCAGCTTCTAAAGCGTTCTGACATTGATATTGAGGGAAAACACTGTGTTATCGTTGGAAGAAGCAATATTGTTGGAAAACCGATGGCAATCTTAATGCTGCGTGAGAATGCAACTGTTACAGTAACGCATTCAAAAACCCGTAATTTAAAGGAAATCTGTAAAGAGGCAGATATTCTGATTGTTGCAATTGGGAAAAAAGAATTTATTGATGCATCCTATGTAAAAGATGGTGCAGTTGTCATTGATGTAGGAATTCATCGTGATGAGAACAATAAACTTTCCGGTGATGTAAAATTTGATGAAGTAGAGCTGCTTTGTAGTGCGATTACACCGGTTCCGGGTGGAGTCGGACCAATGACCATTGCAATGTTAATGAACAATTGTGTGGAAACTATGAGACATGAATAGGAGAAGGCTATGAAGTGTGCAAATTGTGGAGCAGAAATAAAATTAGGCTGTGTATACTGTTCTGTATGTGGAAAAGAAGCGCAGATTGTTCCGGATTATAATGTGGAAGAGGATATTTTAAAAGAATTATTAGAAGAAGACGATAAACCGAATAAGAATACCTCTTCCAACGGAAAGAAGAAAAAATCATTGAAAAACAGCCAGAAGAAAAAGAAAGAGGCAGAACAGAAAAAGAAACAGAAAAGACTTCTGATTACAGTATCAGTTCTGATTGCTATTGCAATCATTGGTGTTATCATTGTGCTTCTAGTGCAGAACAGCCATAAGAAATCTTTTGATTATCAGTATCAGAAGGGAATCAGTTACACGGAAGAGAAGAATTATACCAAGGCATTGACCTATTTTGAACAGGCTGAGAAATTGCAGCCGGATAATGTGGATGTATTACTCCGGATGGCTGATTTGTACCGAATCCGAAAAGATGAAACATCAGAAGAAGCGTATTTGTTACAGATACTTACCCTTGATAAGAACAATGAAGAAGCGTATCAGATGCTGATTGCCTTATATGATAAGCAAAAGGAATATGATAAACTACAGGATTTATATGAACAATCAGACTCTGATAAAATAAAAGCTCTGTTTGATAATTATGAAGTAAAGGCTCCGGAGTTTTCGGAAGAAGCCGGGGAATACAATGATACGATTGAAATTGAACTGATGGCAGACTCAGACTGTACCATTTATTATACGTTAAATGGTGATTCTCCGATTGAAAAGGGAATGGAATATACAGAACCGATTTCTTTAGAGGATGAGAAAGAATATACCATCAAAGCAGTAGCAAAGGACGCAAGAGGCTTTTATAGTGAGATTGCAGAAGCAGATTATGAAATTACTTTTGAAGCTCCGGATTCTGCTAATGTGACACCTACTGCCGGAACATACTATGATGCACAGAGCATCAGTATACAGGTTCCCGCCGGTTCCACCGCTTACTATACCTGGGATGGTTCAACACCAACACAGGATTCTGATGTATACAGTGAACCACTTGAAATGCCACAGGGCAATAATGTGTTGTCTGTTCTTGTGGTAGATGACCATGGACTGGCAAGCCCGGTGGTAAGATATAATTACATTTATCTGCCGGAATAAGCTATGGCAGATGAACAAAGGCAGATAAGAATGTTTCTTATCTGCCTTTGTTCCGGGGATTTTAAAAATTAGTCTTCTTTTACAAATTCAATGACACCCTTGTCAAGTCTGGATACTCTTGCTAAAGAATAGACATCGATGCCCTGTTCTTCTAATTTTTCACGACCAGGCTGGAATGCTTTTTCAATTAAGACACTGACACCTGCGATGGTGGCATGTGCTTTACGGATTAGGCGGATAGCACCGGTAGCAGCTTCGCCGTTGGCAAGGAAATCATCCACGATAAGAATGTGGTCATTTTCGCTGATGTATTTTGCGGAAATGGTTAATTCATAGCTGGTTCCTTTGGTATAAGAAGTTACAACAGTCTGATATAAATCATGATTTAAAATTTTAGAAGGCTGTTTCTTTAAAATAACAAGTGGAACGCCTAATGCTTCTGCAGCCATAAGAGCCGGAGCAATACCGGAGCTTTCGATGGTAGCAATACGTGTGATACCTTTTCCTTTATAATGTTCTGCAATATCTTTGCCCATTTTCTTCATTAATTCAGGATCCACCTGATGATTAATAAAGCTGTCAACCTTTAAAATGTTTTCGCTTTCTGCGATTCCTTCTGCAAGAATTTTGTCTTCTAATAATTTCATTTTGTTACTCCTTTGATTGTATTATATTTAAGCAGAAATCTGCTGTTTATTCATTGTTTTCTGAATAGTAAGCGGCATAAATCTTTTCTAAGATATGTTCTTCATAATCCTCCGGCAGACCGGCAAATTTAGCATGAAGAAGTGCGGCAATTTTGTCGGAACGGATAAAGTAACGCTGCTCCATGGAAGGCTCGCTGTCAGCACCACTGACATGGTCGATTTCTTCCGCAGTATAGTTGGAAGAGAACCATTCCATAATTTCGCTGGTGCGTCTGCTTTCCATATCTGCATCCGCAGACATCTGGTTGATTTTACGGAAATGTGTAATTCCGATTCCAAGAAAAATAACAAACAGAACAGACATTACAACAATCATAATAACACGCATATAATCAGCCATTGGTAATTTGATGATGTCCAGAGCAAAAAGAATGACAAAAATCAGACCGGCAATTCCAACTCCAAGGAATGTATAAGCGGTAGAACGATTATCTTCCAGCTGGGCATCTTTCTCCTTGTATACCATGTTATGTACCTGACCTTTCGTTATAATAATACTATTATAAGTGATTTTATCCGACGATACAATAACCTTGTCTGTATTTCTGAAATAAGGTATACTGCAAGTATGAAGATAACAATATTATGCGTAGGAAAAATCAAAGAAAAATATTTCAGGGATGCCATTGCCGAGTACGAAAAAAGACTGGGCAGATACTGTAAGCTTGAAATTGTGGAAGTGGCAGATGAGAAAACACCGGATGGAGCATCCGAGGCAGAGGAACAGCAGATTCGTCATAAAGAGGGGGAACGTCTTTTAAAATATTTAGAGGGAAAGAACTGCTACGTCATTGCCCTTGCAATCAACGGAAAAATGCTGGATTCTGTTGCTTTATCGGAAAAAGTCAGTGACTTGATGGTAAAGGGCAACAGCCATATCGTTCTTGTGATCGGAGGCTCCCTTGGAATTGCGGATGAAGTATTAAAACGTGCAGATGAAAAAATAAGCTTTTCGAAGATGACATTTCCGCACCAGCTGATGCGTGTTATTTTATTGGAGCAGTTATACCGGAGCTATCGGATTATCAATCATGAACCGTATCACAAATAAGCAACCGTATCATAAATAGAAGAAACGGATAAAAGGAGGAGATTTTATGAGGATGTACGACCTCATTTTAAAGAAAAAGGAAGGAGCTGCTTTAAGCAAAGAAGAAATCCAGTGGATGATAAATGCATTTACAACCGGTGAAATTCCGGATTATCAGATGTCAGCCATGCTGATGGCAATCTGTTTTCAGGGAATGAATCACGATGAGACACTGGCATTAACACTTGCTATGCGGGATAGCGGAGATGTGCTTGATTTATCCGGTATTAAAGGCGTAAAGGTGGATAAACACAGCACCGGTGGTGTAGGAGATAAGACCTCCCTGATTCTGACACCAATCATTGCTGCACTGGGTGTTCCGGTAGCAAAAATGTCCGGAAGAGGATTGGGTCATACCGGTGGAACCATTGATAAGTTAGAATGCTTTGAAGGATTCAGCACTTCCATATCAGAAGAAGCCTTTTTAAAGCAGGTATCAGAGGTTGGCGTTGCAATTGCTGGACAGACTGCTAATCTTGCACCAGCAGATAAGAAGCTGTATGCACTCCGGGATGTCACTGCTACGGTAGCGGAGAAATCCTTAATTGCCAGCAGCATTATGAGTAAGAAATTAGCCAGCGGATCGGATGCTATTGTCCTTGACGTAAAGACCGGAAACGGTGCATTCATGCAGACTGTGGAAAAGGCAGAGGAACTTGCCCGGATTATGGTGGCCATCGGAAATGGTGCTGGAAAGAAAACTTATGCGGTTATTACAGATATGTCACAGCCTCTTGGCAATACAGTAGGCAATATTGTGGAAGTGCAGGAAGCCATTGAAGCATTGAATGGAAAAGGGCCAAAGGATCTGATGGATGTTGTCTATGCATTAGGGTATCTTATGTTAAAGGCTGCCGGTGTGGCAGAAGATGAAAACGAAGCAAGAACAATGATGGAGAAAGTCATTGCAAGCGGAAAAGCACTGGATAAATTTGCAGACTTTGTAGAAGCACAGGGTGGCAGAAAGGAACAGGTTTATCATCCGCAGTTATTGGCAAAAGCAGCAATTACAGAAACCATCACCGCACCGGAAGATGGATATGTAGAAGCTTTAAATGCTATGGCAATTGGAACTGCCTGCATGAGCCTTGGCGGCGGCAGAGAGACAAAGGAGAGTCAGATTGATTTAACTGCCGGTATCCGCCTTAAGAAAAAAATAGGAGACAGCGTAAAAAAAGGAGAATGTCTGGCCGAATTATATGGTAATGATGCAGCAAAATGCAACGATGCAAAGGAACTGGTTCAAAATGCATTTCTTTTCAGTAAAGAGCCACTGGATGCACCGGAAACAGTTTTAAAATATATTACCGCATAGAAAAGAAAAAAACTCATATAGTTATATATGAGGAAAAACAATAAGAAAGAGTTAAAAAAAGATTTTAAAAATCATATGGTGGAATCCTTAGAACTGCCGAAAGACTTAGTCTACCGGGCAGCAATTGTAACCGTTATGGGTAACAGGGAACTGCTGTTGGAAAATTATAAGGGAATCTTAGAATACGAGAAAGAATATATCAGGATTCAGGCGAAAAGCTGCCGGATTCTTGTTCGTGGGAAAAATCTCAACATTTCCTATTATACGAATGAAGAGATGAAAATAACAGGAATCATCCAAAGTATTGAGTATGAATAGAGGTTTTCTATGACAACACTTTCCCTGTTTAAATATATAGGCGGTTACCTTGAGGTAGTCTTAAGTGGTTATGCCCCGGAACGATTTTTAAATCTGTGTGGCAATCACAATATTTTAATCTGGAATCTTCGAAAAGAGGAAGATGTTTATCACTTTTTTATCAGCATTCGTGCATTTTGGAGTATCCGTCCGTTCGTAAGCAAGACCGGATGCAGGATTCGGATTCTGCGCAAAATAGGATTTCCGTTCTGGATGAACCGTTACCGGAAACGAAAATGCTTCCTGATGGGAGTAATTCTCGCAGCTGGTCTGGTGTGGTTTTTATCACGATTTCTCTGGAATGTGGAGGTAGATGGTAATTCATCTGTTACGACAGAAACCGTTTTAACATTTCTTGATGAGGAGGATTGTGGTTACGGAGACCGGATTCGTACAATTGACTGCGAACAGTTAGAACGGGATCTGCGGGCACAGTTTCCGGAAATTATCTGGGCATCGGTACAGATTTACGGAACGAAAATGACGGTATTAATCAAGGAAAATCTGGTACAGCAGGAAGCAATGGAAGAATTGCCGTATGAAGCTTCAGACCTGATAGCAGAAGAGGATGCGACAGTGGAATCCATTGTTACAAGAAATGGAACCCCACTAGTAAAGAATGGCGATGCAGTAAAGGCAGGAGATATATTAGTAAGTGGCAGGATTGATTTGACCAATGACAGCGGGGAACAGTATGCCTATGAATATTGCAATGCGGATGCGGATATATATCTGCTGACGGAATATCCATACCATGATAAATTTTCCCTTGTCCATGAAGAAAAAAGAATGACTGGTGCAGAAAAGAAACGGTATTCCATTGATTTCTTTGGAAAAGTAATAACACTTCCGGCATTAAGCGGTGAATTTGAATGTGCAGACAAAACAACAGATTATAAACAGCTTTGCCTCCACGGGGACTTTTATCTGCCACTTGGAATCTATTCTAGTACTTTAAAAGAGTATCGGACAGAACAGGCAATTTATACGAAAGAGCAGGCAGAAGCGGTTGCTACAGAAAATTTTAATATTTATTTGTCACATTTAGCAGAAAAAAATATTCAAATTTTAGAAAAAAATGTTATTATAGATATGGACGATAAAAACTGTATCATGGAAGGAATCATCAAAGTGCGCACAAAAGCTGCTTTAAGGCACGAAACGGAACAGCTTACAGCACCTGATACAGAAGACACAGAGGAAGGGCTAGTATTAAATGAGCTTGAATGAAACAAGAATTGATATACCGGCAGAGCATGTTTCCAATATTTTCGGACAATTTGACCATAATATAAAATTGATTGAACGGACCTTAAATGTTACGGTAGTGCCCCGCAATGAAGGAATCAAAGTCATTGGAGATACCGCAAATGTAGAGGGTGCATGCAAGGTGTTTACAGAACTTTTACAACTGGCAGAGAGAGGAAACATGATTGATGAGCAGAAGGTTGCATATACACTTTCTCTTTTGGGAGAACATAAAGAAGGCTCGTTGGTAGAAATTGATAAGGACTGCATCTGCCATACGATAAACGGCAAACCGGTGAAACCAAAGACTTTAGGCCAGAAGGCTTATGTGGATGCCATCCGTAAGCAGATGATTGTATTTGGAATCGGGCCTGCCGGAACCGGAAAGACTTATCTTGCCATGGCAATGGCAATTACTGCATTTAAGAATGAAGAAGTAAATCGTATTATTTTAACCCGTCCTGCAATTGAAGCCGGTGAGAAATTAGGATTTCTTCCGGGAGATTTACAGAGCAAGGTAGATCCGTATCTTCGCCCGCTATATGATGCACTGTATCAGATTATGGGCGCAGAAAGCTTTCAGCGGAATATGGAAAAGGGGCTTATTGAGGTCGCACCATTGGCTTATATGAGAGGCCGTACCTTAGATAATGCATTTATTATCTTGGATGAGGCACAGAATACTACACCGGCACAGATGAAGATGTTTTTAACACGTATTGGATTTGGCTCCAAGGTTGTGGTGACCGGAGATGCTACCCAGAAGGATCTGGCTCCGGGAACGAAGTCGGGACTGGATGTGGCATTACGTGTACTTCGCAATGTAGATGAGATATCCGTCTGCAAATTGACCAGCGCTGACGTAGTAAGACATCCTTTGGTACAGAAGATTGTAAAAGCCTATGACGATTATGAATCAAAAGCAAATAAAAGAACGAAAAGAGTAACGAAAAATGAAGGAAGATAGATTTTCACCCAAAAGAATGATTCGTATGCTGGGAATCCTTATTTCCGTTGCGATTTATTCTGTTTTTCTGGCAATAATCTGCAAGTTTACCATAGACCGTGTACTGGTGCTTGTTTTTATAAATGCTTTATATCTGCCATTGCTGATTGCAGTGATTGAAATGGAACGTATCAGAGGACATCTGAACCGGAATGAAAAAAGTGATTTTCATCAGCTGTTTCTTTGCTTTCTTGCAGCAGCAGCCTGTTATGTGGGTTTCTTTTTTATGCCGGCATATATGGCACCGGTCATGATTCCGGTCATGATTCTTTCCTGTGGCGGAAATGAGCTGATTGGTATTTTAGGTGGAATTTATTTTAATACACTGCTTTGCATGTGTTCCAGCGGCAGTTTTTATGAATATGCGGCATATACTATGCTGACGGTACTTTCCGGAATTCTGCTTATGGTAATCAGCCAGAAAAAATATAAAATTTATGGATGCATCATGACTGTTGCATTGTCGTTTGCTGTTCCGAGTATCTTCTATTACATCAGCAGCTTTGAAATCAATTATCATCAGTACTTATCCGCAGGATGCAGCATGATACTGACTGCAGTTTTTTCGTACTTTTTTGCGGACAGGCTGTATTATTATGCGAAGCATGAAAAAGAACGTACTTTAGCTGAAATTATTGCAGAAAATTTTCCACTGGTACAGGAGATTAAAAACTATTCGGAAATTGATTATGCACATGCCCGTAAAGTTTCGAGTGTGGCAGAAGAATGTGCAAAGGAGCTTGGGGCAGATGATAAAACGGTAGCTGCGGCAGGATTTTACTACCGGATTGGCAAGCTGGAGGGAGAACCATTTGTAGAAAATGGAGTTCGTCTTGCTGAGATTGACTGTTTCCCGAAAAACGTGGTTAAGATTCTAAGTGAATACAATGGTGAATTAAATGCTATTAGTTCTATAGAGTCCGCAATCGTACATATTGTGGACAGTATTGTTACCAAATTTGAACTTTTGGACAAGGAAACCGTGAAGAACAGCTGGAATCATGATATTATTATTTATCAGACATTAAACGAAAAATCGGCTGCCGGATTATATGATGAAGCGAATCTTGGCATGAACCAGTTTATTAAAATCAGAGAGTTTTTAACGAAAGGAGCGGATTTATTTTGAGCCTTGCAATAGAAAAAGAAGCGGAGGTTACCTTCGATTTTGATTATGAAACACTTGCAAAAGATGTAATATCGTTTACAATGGAACATGAGCATTTTCCTTTTGAAGCAGAAATCAGTCTTACACTGACAGATAACGAAGGTATCTGGAAGGTTAATAAAGAGTTCCGGGAGATAGACCGCCCGACGGACGTTTTATCCTTTCCAATGTTAGAATATGATGTACCGGGAGATTTTTCCCAGATAGAGAATCAGACGGAGGATTGCTTTAATCCGGATACAGGGGAAATTCTGCTGGGGGATATTATTATTTCTGTGGACAAGGTCAGGGAACAGGCAGAGGAATATGGCCACAGTATGCAAAGAGAATTTGCATTTCTGATTGTACATAGTATGTTGCATCTGTTTGGTTACGACCACATGGAAGAGCAGGAAGCTGCAGTGATGGAAGGAAAGCAGCGCGAGATTTTAGAATGCTTAAATATTTTAAGATAAAAATGGAGGAACATCATGAAAAAGAGATTAAGTATTGTTTTATGTATGACACTGATGGCAACCAGTCTTTTAGCTGGATGTAAGAAAAAAGAGGAAGCTCCGGAACCGACAGAAACCGTTTCTGAAGCAGAACCTGAAGCCGAAACTGAAACCGGCAAAGATGGTATGGCAAGAAGTTACCTGACCGGTGAATGGATTGATAAAGATTTAGCAAAGAAGAAACCGGTTGCAATCATGATTGGAAATACCAATGATGCATTGCCACAGTATGGACTGTCGCAGGCAGACGTACTTTACGAAGCTCCTGCTGAAGGAGGAATTACCCGTCTGATGCCAATTTTCCAGGATTACTCCGGATTAGACAAGATTGGTTCGGTAAGAAGCTGCCGTCACTACTACGCATATTATGCAATGGAATTTGATGCAATTTATATTCATTACGGACAGGCAATTTACGCAACTGAGCTGTTAGAGAGTGGAAAAGTTGAGGACTTAAACGGTTTAGAGGGTGCCATTGATTCTGCTACTTTCTATCGTGACAAGTCAAGAAAGGCTCCACACAATGCATTTGTAAGCACAGATGGTATTGATGCCGGAATTGAATTAAAAGGTTATGATACCGAGCTGCCTTCCGATTATGAAGGACATTATCAGTTTAATGAAGATGATGAAAAAGAAATTGAACTTACAGACGGAGCAGATGCAGCAGTGGTTCAGCCGGGATATTATGTAAACAATCCTTGGTTTGTATATAACAGTGAAGATGGTTTATACTATCGTTTCCAGTATAAAAAAGAGCATATGGATGAAAATACAGGCACACAGCTTGCTTTTAAGAACATTCTGCTTCAGTACTGCGATTATACCAAGTTAGATGATGCACACGGTTATCTGGATGTTGAGAGCACCGGTGAAGGAACCGGAAAATATATTACTAACGGTAAAGTAATTGATGTGACATGGAAGAAAGCAAGCGAAAATGAGCCAACCAGATACTATGACGCTTCCGGAAATGAAATCACATTAAACCAGGGTAAAACCATGGTATGTGTATTGTTAAATGATATGGAGAAGAAATTAAATATCTATGCAACAGAAGATGAGTTTACACCACCTTCCGCAAAATAATTATTTCAAAAATTACTTGAGGTAAATTTATGAGTTCAGGAAAAAAGAGTGACTCCAACTTTTTAGTACAGGGTTCCATTCTTGCAATTGCCTCTATAGTCAGCAGGATAATCGGTCTGCTCTATCGTATCCCGATGACCAATATCATTGGAGATACCGGTAACAGTTATTACAGTGCAGCCTTTGAAATTTATAATATCCTGCTGATTATTTCTGCATACAGCCTGCCATTGGCGGTATCCAAGCTGGTATCTGCCCGTGTCTCGAAGGGGCAAAGAAAAAATGCATATCGAATTGTAAAAGGTGCCCTGCTTTTAGCAACTGGTACCGGACTTACTGCAAGTTTGATTCTTTTCTTTGGTGCGTCATTCTTCACAAACATGCTGAATACGCCCCTTAGTATTTTTGCATTGAAGGTTCTGGCACCGACGATACTGGTAGTTGCTGTATTAGGAGTCTTACGTGGATTTTTCCAGGGACTTGGTACCATGATGCCGAGTGCCATTTCACAGATTATCGAACAGATTGTCAATGCGATTGTCAGTATTGCAGCTGCCTATATCCTCTATGGATATGGAGCAAGAATCGGAGCAGTGCTTGGAAATAAGGAAAAGTATGGTTCTGCTTACGGTGCTGCAGGCGGAACACTGGGTACCAATATGGGAGCGGTGTTTGCACTTTTATTCCTTGGAATGTTGTTTCTGGCATACAAACGTATTTTTAAACGACAGATGCGCCGGGATACCAGCAGCAAAACAGAATCCTATCAGAATGTCTTTCGTGTACTGATTATGACCATTGTTCCGGTACTTTTAAGTACCACAATTTATAATATCAGTGCAATTTTAGATCAGGGTATCTATAAGAACGTAGCGGAACTACAGGGCTATAAGCCGGATGATATTGATGTCTGGTGGGGAATCTTTTCCGGAAAATATAAGACCATTATCAATATTCCGATTTCCATTGCTTCTGCGATGGCGGCTTCCTGCGTACCAAATCTTACCGGTGCGTATGCAAGAAAGGACAGAGAGTCCGTGCGAAGCCAGATTAACATTGCAATCCGCTTTATTATGGTAATTGCATTCCCTTGTACCATTGGAATTGCAGTGCTGTCAGGACCGATATTAAAGCTGCTGCATCTTTATGGCAGCACCGGAACTACTGCAGCAACCATGCTTACAACGGGAGCTATTGCAATTTTGTTCTATTCTCTTTCCACATTATCTAATGGATTGTTACAGGGAATTAACCGGATGAGAGAGCCTGTTAAAAATGCGGCTATCGCATTGGGACTGCATCTGATTGCACTATTAGTGATGATGTTTGGTTTACATCTTGGTATTTATGCAGTGGTATATTCGAATGCTTTATTTGCATTCTTTATGTGCCTCTTTAACGCAATGTCTTTACGGAAATACAGTGGTTATCGCCAGGAAGTTGTGAAAACTTTCTTAATCCCGGTGGCAGCTTCTGCCATTATGGGTGTCGTAGTCTTTGGCGTTTACAAAGGTATTTTTGCTGTTATTAAGGTAAATGCCATTGCAGCTATACTTGCGATTGTAATGGGAGCTGTTGTATATGGTGCAATGCTTTTATTATTAAAAGGCTTAAGTGAGGAAGAATTAAAGAAATTCCCGAAGGGATACCTTTTCGTCCGTATTGCCAAGAAATTACATTTATTATAAAATGCAATAAAAGGGCAAAACATAGAATTCTTGAAAAAATTGTATAAAAAGAAAAAACCTGCGCATACTGTTTGTGGTGATGAATATGAAAAACACAAAACGTATGCGCACTTTTTTCCTTGGAGCACTGGTATTATCTATCTCTGCATGGATTGGTGGAAGACAGTATTATCTAAAACTGAATGAAAAAGAACAGGAAAAAATAATAAAGATTCAGGAAGCTGAGACGGAGCAATTCGAGGATAGCGTGGAAAGTGCAAACATTCAGAATAAAAAAGCATTTGTTATCCGGGAAGAGGACGGGTACTTGAATGTCTATTTCGGCGAAGAGGATGCCTTATACATGTATACTGGAATTGCGTATCAGGGACTGCCAGAAGAATTGAAAAAAGAAATCAGCAATGGGAAAACCTTTGATACACTGGAAGATTTATACCGTTTCTTAGAAAGCTATTCCAGTTAAAAAGTTGATTGTTTCAGACTGTTATGATACAATCTAAAAGGCTGAATAGGTCTGATTGCATAGCAGTCCAAAAGAAATAGAGAGAAGAGTAAATAACTGGCATGAGTAAGCATACAGAACGCATAGGTGTCGTTGTAGTCGGTGGAGGTGCTGCCGGATTGGTGGCAGCCATTATGGCGGCACGAAACGGTGCAAAAGTTCTTATTTTAGAGCACAACGAAGTACCTGGTAAGAAGATTTTAGCAACCGGAAACGGTAAATGTAATTATACAAATAAAGTGCAGGGTGTGGACAAATATTACGGACAGAACCCTGCTTTTGTTGCACCTGTATTTGAGCAGTTTGGACTGGAAGAGACACTGCAGTTCTTTAAAGAACTTGGCATATATCCAAAGGAGCGTAACGGCGGATATTATCCTCAGAGCGAGCAGGCAACTGCAATCAGGGATGTGTTGCTGATGGAATTAAAGAAACAGAATGTTGGAGTGGTCTGTGGCTGTGGCATAAAAGGCATAGAAAAGACCGCAAAGGGCTTCACTTTTCATACCAAGGGCGGTGATTTTTATGCAACAAAATGCATAATGGCAACCGGTGGTAAGACCTTAAAGAAAAGTGGCAGTGACGGAAGCGGTTTCCTATATCTTGAAAGTCTGGGACATCATATCATAGATTTAGTACCTGGGCTTATCGGATTGAAGGGAAAACAGTCATTTTTTGCTGATATTGCAGGAATTCGTGCAGATGTAAAGGTCGATTTATACATAGAAAGCACGCATGCATGCAGCGAACGGGGGGAATTACAGCTCACGAATTATGGAATATCCGGCATTCCGGTATTTCAGCTTTCAAGAGTTGCCACAAGAGCGTTATCAGAACAGAAAAAAGTCTATGCGACACTTAATTTTGTGCCATTCTGGGAGAAAGAACAGTGCTTAACCTATTTCAAGGAAAGATTTAAGAAAGCAGATGAAAAACACATCGGGGAAGCCTTAATCGGCTTTTTCCCGGAAAAATTAATTCCGGTATTAGTAGAAGAGTCACATATAAAAGCTGCAAAATATGCGAACCGGCTGCAGACAGAAGAATTAGAGAGATTTATAGATACAGTGCAGGGACTCCGGGTGGATATTACTGACTGGAATACCTTTGATACGGCACAGGTGACTGCCGGTGGCGTAGACACTGATGAAATAGATGCAGAAACCATGGAGTCAAAGCTTTGTCCGGGACTTTATTTTGCCGGAGAAATGGTGGATATTGACGGAATCTGCGGTGGTTATAATTTGCAATGGGCATGGAGCAGCGGCGCAGTAGCCGGGATACATGTGGCAAGGGAGTTATCATGATACGAGTAAATCAGTTAAAGCTTCCGATTGAACATTCGGAAGAGATGTTAAGAAGACAGATTATCAAAACACTTCATCTAAAAAATGAAAAGGATCTGATCCGTTATCAGATTCGAAAGCAATCCATTGATGCAAGAAGAAAAAATGAACTTTCCTTTGTATACACAGTGGATGTGGAATTGAAGCAGGAAGCTATGATTTTACATAAGAATAAAAATTCCAATATCAGTAAAGCAAAGGATATATATTATCATTTCCCGGATGCCGGAGAGAAACAGCTGTCCCACAGACCGGTTATTGTAGGAAGCGGTCCGGCGGGAATGTTCTGTGCCTATGAACTGGCAAAGCATGGCTATTGTCCAATTATTTTGGAGCGTGGAAGCAGTGTGGAAGAGAGGACTGCTGAAGTAGAACGGTTCTGGAAGGACGGCATCTTAAATCCAAAGACGAATGTACAGTTTGGCGAAGGCGGAGCAGGTACTTTTTCCGATGGGAAATTAAATACGCTGGTAAAAGATGTGGCAGGAAGAAACCGGGAAGTGTTAGAAATCTTTGTGAAAATGGGCGCTCCGGAAGAAATTTTATATATAAATAAGCCTCATATCGGAACTGATATTTTAAAAACAGTCGTAAAAAACATCCGGCTGGAAATTGAAAGAATGGGTGGAACTTACTGCTTTTTCAGCCAGCTTACAGACATTACGCTGAATGGGAAGAAAGATAAAGTAGAAGCCATCCGGATTAACAGAGAAAAGGAAGTAGCAACAGACGTTCTGGTGCTGGCAATCGGACATTCCGCCAGAGATACTTTCCCAATGTTACAGGAAGCGGGACTTATGATGGAAGCCAAAGCATTTGCGGTGGGATTTCGTGTAGAGCATCCGCAGGCGATGATTGATGCATGCCAGTATAACGGACATAAAAATGCCCTGCTGCCTGCTGCATCCTATAAGCTGACCGCAAATCTTGAGAATCACCGCGGAGTATATTCTTTCTGTATGTGTCCGGGTGGTTATGTCGTAAATGCTTCTTCGGAGGAAGGTATGCTGGCAGTCAATGGCATGAGCTATCATGCAAGAGCCGGGCAGAATGCCAACAGTGCCATTATCATATCGGTTCGACCGGATGATTTTGAAGGGGATGGACCGTTAGCTGGAATTGAGTTTCAGCGGAAATTGGAAAAAAATGCTTATCGCATTGGAAACGGAGCAATTCCGCAGCAGCTTTACGGAGATTTTAAAGAGAATCGCATATCTACAGGATATGGGGCTTTTGAAAGTACCACAAAGGGTGCACATACATTTGCAAATCTCAGGGAAATTTTTCCAAAAGAATTAGCAGCATCTTTTCAGGCAGGAATGGAGCTCTTTCCGAAATATATTCCGGACTATAACAGGGAGGATGCCATTTTATCCGGCGTGGAGAGCCGAACTTCCTCTCCGGTGCGGATTACAAGGGATGAATCCTTTGAAAGTAATATTGCAGGCATTTACCCTTGCGGAGAAGGTGCCGGTTATGCCGGCGGTATTATGTCAGCAGCCATGGACGGATTGAAAGTAGCGGAAGCAATTGCAGGAAAATATGCAAGACTTAAAATAGATTAAAACAACAGGTGTTTTGAAATAGAAAAGGAGATACAGAACATTGACGGAATATACACCAATGATGCAGCATTATTTAAAAACACATGAAGAATACAAGGACTGTATTTTATTTTACCGTCTTGGTGACTTTTATGAAATGTTTTTTGATGATGCAAAGGTTGTATCAAAAGAATTAGAGCTTACCTTAACCGGAAAGAGCTGTGGTGCAGAGGAACGGGCACCCATGTGCGGAATCCCATATCATGCAGCAGAAACTTATCTGACCAGACTGGTGAAAAAAGGTTATAAGGTTGCTATCTGTGAGCAGGTGGAAGACCCGAAGCTTGCCAAGGGAATGGTAAAGCGTGAAGTAACAAGAGTTGTAACGCCGGGAACTACCTTAAATGCACAGGCACTGGATGAAACGAAAAATAATTATATCATGTGTATCGCATATATCGGTGACCATTATGGTATTTCTTCTGCAGATATTACCACCGGAGATTACTATGTGACAGAAGTGGATTCGGAACGGAAATTATTGGACGAAGTCAATAAATACCAGCCGACAGAAATCATCTGTAATGAAGCATTTTATATCAGCGGAATTGATATCGATGATATGAAAAACCGTATGGGAATCGTAATTTATTCTCTGGATGCATGGTATTTTTCTGATGAGACAGCACAGATGACTTTAAAGGATCATTTTAAAGTCAGGGATTTAGAAGGACTTGGTCTTGCAGATTATGACAGCGGCGTCGTTGCAGCCGGTGCATTATTAAAATACCTTTACGAGACACAGAAAACAACCCTTTCCAATCTGGTGGCAATTCATCCGTATACCACCGGAAAATTCATGATTATTGACAGTTCTACCAGACGAAACTTAGAGCTGGTTGAAACCCTCCGGGAAAAGCAAAAGCGTGGTTCTCTCCTTTGGGTATTGGATAAGACCAGGACAGCCATGGGAGCAAGAACCTTAAGAAGCTTTGTGGAACAGCCATTAATTGAGCGTACGGAAATAGAAGAACGTTATGATGCCATTGACGAATTTAATACCAATGCCATCACAAGAGAAGAAATCCGGGAATATTTAAATCCGGTCTATGATCTGGAACGGTTGATTACCCGTGTTACTTATCAGACCGCAAATCCAAGGGATTTGATTGCATTTCGCAATTCCATACATATGCTGCCACCGATTAAGACACTGATGAGTGATTTTCAGTCACCACTTTTAAAACGTTTATATGAGCAGCTGGATACGTTGGATGAATTATACGAATTAATCGAATGCTCCATTGCGGAAGAACCGCCACTTACCCTTCATGACGGCGGCATCTTAAAAGAGGGCTATAACGAAGAGGTGGACCGCCTGCGGAAAGCCAAGACAGATGGAAAGAGCTGGCTTGCTGATTTGGAGGCAAAAGAGCGTGAGAAAACCGGAATCAAGAATCTGAAAATCAAATATAACAAAGTATTTGGCTATTATCTTGAAGTAACCAATTCCTTTAAAGACATGGTGCCGGACTATTTCACCAGAAAGCAGACTCTGGCAAATGCTGAGCGTTTTATCACACCGGAATTAAAAGAATTAGAGGATGTTATCCTAGGTGCGGAAGACAAGCTGATTGTCTTAGAATATGAACTGTTCCGGGAAGTCCGTCAGAAAGTGGCGGATGAAGTGGTCCGTATCCAGAAGACCGCCAAAGCAGTGGCGCAGATTGATGTATTTGCATCTCTTGCAACGGTAGCGGAACAGAATAATTACTGCCGTCCGAAATTAAACGAAAAAGGTCTTATCGACATCAAAGACGGCAGACATCCGGTAGTAGAACGGATGATTCAGAATGAAATGTTTGTGGCAAATGATACTTATCTTGATAATGGCAGCAACCGTGTGTCCATTATTACCGGTCCGAATATGGCAGGAAAGTCTACCTATATGCGACAGAGTGCGTTGATTGTACTGATGGCTCAAATCGGAAGCTTTGTTCCGGCAAAATCAGCCAAAATTGGAATTGTAGACCGTATTTTTACCAGAGTAGGGGCTTCTGATGACCTCGCCAGCGGACAGAGTACCTTTATGGTTGAAATGTCAGAAGTGGCAAACATATTACGGAATGCCACTTCCAACAGTCTTTTGATTTTAGATGAAATCGGACGTGGAACCAGTACCTTTGATGGATTGAGTATTGCCTGGGCAGTGGTAGAGCATATCAGTAATCCAAGGCTTCTTGGCGCAAAGACATTATTTGCAACCCATTATCATGAACTAACGGAGCTGGAAGGCAAATTAAACAGCGTAAATAACTACTGCATTGCAGTAAAAGAAAAGGGTGATGATATCGTTTTCCTGCGCAAGATTGTAAAAGGCGGAGCTGATAAGAGTTACGGTATCCAGGTAGCAAAGCTTGCGGGAGTGCCGGATAATGTCATTGAGCGTGCCAAAGAAATTGTAGAAGAGTTAAGCAATAATGATATTACGGAAATTGTTCAGAATATCAGTGCGGAGGGAAGCAGTAAACGCAGCAAACCGAAGTTAGACGAGGTGGATTTAGAACAGATTTCACTGCTTGATACCATGGACAACGATACGATATTAAACGAATTAAAAGAACTGGATTTGGGTCAGATGACACCAATCGAAGCAATGAATAAGTTATACGAATTACAGAATAAAGTGAAAAACAGATGGTAAAGGAGGTGGATGGCGTTATGCCACAGATTGCACTGTTAAGTCAGGAAACAATTGATAAAATTGCGGCAGGAGAAGTCATCGAACGACCAAGCTCGGTGGTAAAGGAGTTAGTGGAAAATGCGATAGATGCAGGTTCCAGTGCAGTAACGGTTGAAATCAAAGAAGGTGGAATATCCTTTATCCGTATTTCGGACAATGGTTGCGGAATCGAAAGGGAACAGATTCCTTTGGCATTTTTGCGTCATTCCACCAGTAAGATTAAATCCGTAGAAGATTTGTTTACCGTTACATCCTTAGGGTTCCGAGGTGAAGCATTATCAAGTATCGCAGCAGTAAGTCAGGTGGAACTCATTACAAAGACGAACGGTGATTTTACCGGATCCCGTTATCTCATTGAAGGCTCAAAGGAAGTCTCTTTAGAAGAAATCGGTGCGCCGGATGGAACCACTTTTATTATACGGAATCTTTTTTATAATACACCGGCAAGAAAGAAATTCTTAAAATCCGCCCAGACAGAAGGCACCTATATTCATGAACTGATGCAGCGGATGATTTTATCCCATCCAGACGTAGCTTTCAAATTTATCATGAATAATCAGGTAAAACTGCAGTCATCCGGAAATGGAAATATCAAGGATATTATCTACCATTTATACGGAAGGGATATTACAAAAGCGCTGCTTCCGATTGCACATGAAAGCGAGCTTTTTAAAGTCAGTGGATTTATTGGAAAGCCGATGATTTCCAGAGGAAACCGGGGCTACGAATTATATTTTGTCAATGGCAGATTTATCCGGAGCCAGATTTTATCCAAAGCTATAGAGGATGCCTTTAAACCGTTTCTGATGCAGCATCAGTATCCCTTTACGGTACTTTATTTTGAGATTGACAGCAGTCTTTTGGATGTAAATGTGCATCCCACCAAGATGGAACTTCGTTTTTCCAACCAGCAGGAACTGTACAGGGAAGTGCAGAGTATTTTATCGGCATCGCTAGTGCACCGTGATATTATACCGGAAGTTCCGGTGGATACACCAAAGAAAAACGAAATGGAAGTTCCTAAGATAGAGAAGGTAATGCCGGAGCCATTTGAGCAGAAACGTTTGGAAGAAATCCGGAAGGCAGTACGAAAAGACAGTCCTTACGAAATAAAATATCCTGTCAGCAGACCAATGGGAACCGGGTCAGTCAGCTCTGCGGCACAGGAAAAGCTTCTTGATACGATAAAATCAATGCCACCGGAAGATATGATGGAAGAACGGATTCAGAAAGAGCCGCTTCCGGAACAATCGAAAAAAGAAACGGAAAAAGAAACGGAAAAAGAACTGGCAAAAGAAGCCTATGTCCTCCGGGAGAAAGAAACCTACGGAGCAAAGCCGGAAGGAAGCTATGAACAGGGTTCTTTCTTAAAAGAAGAGGAGATGGCAAAGCAGAAGATTATCGGACAGCTTTTTGATACCTACTGGCTGGTAGAATATAATGACAGACTTTTCATTGTAGACCAGCATGCTGCCCATGAAAAAGTCATGTATGAAAAATTAAAAAAGCAGTTTGAGAAGAAAGAGTTTACTTCTCAGGCTATCAGCCCGCCGATTGTCATAACATTATCCATGCGTGAGGCAGAAGTACTGGAGCGATTCAAAGAACAATTTACGAAGCTTGGTTTCGAAATTGAGCACTTTGGTGGTGCAGAATACAGTATCTGCGGAGTGCCGGGTAATCTTTACCGGCTGAATACCAAGGATGTATTGATTGAAATGTTAGATGAGCTTACCGATGGCATATCCGAGCGGGCAACTGCGGATGTTATTTTAGATAAGATTGCATCCATGTCCTGCAAAGCTGCAGTGAAAGGAAGTCAGAGACTGAGCCTGCCGGAAATGGAACAGCTTATGAAGGATTTGATGAAGCTTGATAATCCATATAATTGTCCACATGGAAGACCAACGATTATTGCCATTTCAAAATATGAAATTGAGAAAAAATTCAAGCGGATTGTGTAGGAAAAGATGATGAAGAAACCAATTGTAGTACTGACAGGTCCTACTGCAGTAGGAAAAACAGAATTATCCATTCAGCTTGCAAAGGTCATTGGCGGAGAGATTATCTCCGCCGATTCCATGCAGGTGTATAAACATATGGATGTAGGTTCCGCAAAAATCACACCGGAAGAAATGGATGGTGTACGTCATTATCTGGTGGATGAATTAGAGCCTTTCGATGAATTTCATGTGGTAAAATTTCAGGAATATGCCCAAAAATATTTAAATGAAATATATGCCCACGAAAAGATTCCGATTATCGCCGGCGGCACCGGATTTTATATTCAGGCTCTGTTAAATGATATTGATTTTACGGAACAGGAAAGTGACAGTGCATACCGGAAAGAGTTGGAAGCGCTGGCCGAAGAACATGGCAATCAGTATCTTCATGACCGGTTAAAGGAAGTGGACCCGGAATCCGCCGAAGTCATCCATCCGAATAACAGAAAACGCGTCATCCGTGCGTTGGAATTCTTTCAGGAGACCGGTGGAAAGATTTCTGAGCATAATGCAAAAGAGCAGATGCGGACTTCACCTTATAATTTTGCCTATTTTGTATTAAATGATGAGCGCAGCCACTTATACAAAAGAATCGATGCCAGAGTAGATAAAATGATAGAAGATGGACTGGAAGCAGAAGTCCGCCGCTTAAAGGAAATGGGCTGCACCAAAGATATGGTGGCAATGCAGGGAATTGGCTATAAAGAAATGTTATCCTATCTTGATGGCGGTTATTCTTTGAAAGAAGCAGTTTATATTATCAAGCGGGAAACAAGACATTTCGCCAAACGGCAGATTACATGGTTTAAACGGGAACGGGATGTCATCTGGCTTAACAAAAATGAGTTCGATTATAAAAATGAGGCAATTCTTGCATACATGATAAAGATACTTAAGGAAAAAGCTATTATTTCTTAAGTTTTTATTCATACAAAAAGAAAGAGAACATTATATGATAGACTTGCTGTAATTTAGAAAGAAATTGCAGCCGGAAAGACGAGGAAAATGATGAAAGACGAAATGATTGAAAAGAAATATGAAGAAATGGGTATCAGCAAAGAAGTATACCGTTTTGGAAAAAAGATAGAGGATGAATTAAAAGAACGTTTTGCAGCAATTGATGCAACAGCAGAATATAATCAGATGAAAGTAATTGATGCCATGCAGAAAAACAGAGTTTCCGCAGAATGCTTTGCCATGTCCAATGGATATGGATATAACGATCTGGGAAGAGATACACTGGAAAAAGTATACGCAAGCTGTTTCCATGGAGAAGATGCTCTGGTTCGTCCGCAGATTACCTGTGGAACCCATGCACTGGCACTGGCATTGATGTCAAATTTAAGACCGGGGGACGAATTATTATCACCGGTAGGAAAACCGTACGATACCTTAGAGGAAGTTATCGGTATCCGACCATCCAAAGGCTCACTGGCAGAATATGGCATTACTTATCGCCAGGTAGATTTACTTTCCGATGGCAGCTTTGATTATGAGAATATCAAAAAAGCAATCAATGAGAAAACACATCTTGTGACCATTCAGCGTTCCAAGGGATACCAGACAAGACCTACCTTATCCGTAGAGCGGATTGGAGAACTGATTTCCTTTATCAAATCCATAAAACCGGACGTTATCTGTATGGTAGATAACTGTTACGGTGAATTTGTAGAAGAAAGAGAGCCGCTGGATGTAGGAGCAGACATGATTGTAGGTTCCTTGATTAAGAATCCGGGGGGCGGACTGGCACCAATCGGCGGCTATATTGTCGGCAAAAAAGAATGTGTGGAAAATGCAGCATACCGCCTTACTTCTCCGGGACTCGGCAAAGAAGTGGGTGCTTCCTTAAATGTAATTTCTTCTTTCTATCAGGGACTGTTTCAGGCACCGGTAGTTACAGCAGGTGCATTAAAGGGTGCAATTTTTGCTGCAAATATCTACGAAAGACTGGGCTTTGCCGTTGTACCGAATGGCACAGAGAGCCGTCACGATATTATTCAGGCAGTTACCTTAAACAGCCCGGAAGGTCTGATTGCATTCTGCAAAGGAATTCAGGCTGCAGCGCCGGTGGACAGCTATGTAACACCGGAGCCATGGGCAATGCCGGGCTATGACAGTGATGTCATTATGGCTGCCGGGGCATTTGTACAGGGTTCCTCCATTGAATTAAGTGCCGATGGTCCGTTAAGAGAGCCGTATGCCGTATATTTTCAGGGTGGACTGACCTGGTATCATGCAAAACTTGGAATCCTGATGTCTTTACAAAAACTTTATGAACAGAAACTTGTTAATGAAGATATGATGTGTTAATATAAAGTATATGCCTTTTTGGAAGAAATGGGTTACCGGTGAGAGTAGAAAGAGGTTATAATATGACGGCAAAAAATCTGCCAGTCTCCGAACAGCCCTATGAAAAGTGCTTGAAATCCGGGGCGGCATCCCTATCGGATGCAGAGCTTTTAGCGGTAATTATCCGCTGTGGCACAAATGGAAGTTCTTCAACAGAAGTAGCAAAGCATGTATTGAGCAAACGCACCGGAAATCTTTTAGGGCTTTATCAGATGAGTCTTAAGGAATTACAGGAGGTTCCGGGTATCGGGAAAGTAAAAGCAATCCAGTTAAAGTGTATTGCAGAGCTTTCAAAACGGATTGCACAGACCGGACGCCAGCAGACAGTTGTAATGCAGAATGCTTTTTCCGTAGCAGACTATTATATGGAACAGCTTCGGCATGAAGAAAAAGAACATCTGATGCTTTGCATGTTTGATACGAAGTGTCATTTGATTGCAGATTCCATTCTTTCAATTGGCACAGTAAATGCCTCACTGATTTCCCCGAGGGAGATTTTCTTGAAAGCATTTGAATATCATGCAGTACATGTGATTTTAGTGCATAATCATCCCAGCGGAAATCCGCTACCAAGCAGGCAGGACATTGAAGTTACCAGAAAGATAGTAGAAGGCGGCAGGCTTCTTGGAATTGAGCTTGCTGATCATATTATTATTGGTGATAAAAAATATTTTAGTTTTAAAGAACAGGAAATGCTATGATTTCCGGAGGGAGAAAGAAATGTCGAATAACATTTATGGAATTGATCTTGGAACCTCTAATATGAAGGTATATTGCAAGGCAACTGGGAAAATACTAAATGAAAAAAATACGATTGCCATCATAAATAAGAATCAGATGTATGCTTATGGTGATGCAGCGTATGCAATGTATGAGAAGGCACCGGAGCAGATTCAGGTTTCTTTTCCGATTATCTGTGGTGTTATTGCAGATTTTAATAATATGCAGACCATGATACAGGAATTTTTAGAAAAACACGCAAAGGGCAAGACCCGTGGTGCAGAATTTATCGTTGCGGTACCAACAGATATTACGGAAGTTGAGAAAAAAGCTTTCTTTGATATCTTTTATAAGAGCAAAATGAAACCGAAGTCTGTCCTTTTATGTGAGAAGCCATTGGCTGATGCTGTTGGTTTGGGACTTGATGTCAATGAGCCGACCGGAGCCATGATTGTAGATATCGGAGCAGATACCACAGAAATTTCAGTAATTTCCCTGGGTGGACTTGTATTAAGTGACTTACTGCATTTTGGTGGAAACCGCATTGATGACTCCATCAGCAGTTATATCAAAAAGAACTTTAATCTTGTGATCGGGCGCAAAACTGCTAAGACTTTAAAAGAAGAACTTGGTTCCGGTACACCTGGCATGGAAAAGAGTATGGTTATAGTTGGCCGTGACGTAGTCAGTGGTCTGCCGATTGAGATGGAGATTACTGCAGAAGTCATTTATGCTGCAATTAAGGATAATCTTAATTCTATCTGTAACTCTATTAAAATGATTTTGGAGAAGACTCCGCCTGAACTTGCAAAGGATATTATTCATTCCGGTATTTATATTACCGGTGGCGGTTCTAAAATACATAATCTGGATAAATTATTTACTGAGATTACCAATATAAAGGTAAATTCCTGCGAGAATCCGGAAGAATGTGCAGTTCGCGGATTGAATAAGATTGTTTCAGATGAAAAATATAAACATTTAGGATTCAGTATGAAGTCCAAAATATATAAATAGAGGCATAAAATGAGACGTAGACCAAAACATCAAATTCCAACAAAGTATATATTATTGTCCATGACCGCATTATGTATTCTGGCAATGTATGTCAGTTTTTCATTGAATCTTGGTGGTGGACCGTTGAATTCGATTGCCGGTGCAATTTTTGAACCAATGCAGAAGGGAATCAATTATGCTGGTACATGGCTTTCTGACAAGGCAGATAATTTAAAAAATCTGAATGACGTCATGGAAGAAAACGAACAGTTGAAGGGACAGGTAGAAGAACTGACCAACGAATTAAACACCATTAAATTAGAACAGTATGAACTGGATAATTTAAGGGAACTGTTAGCTTTAGACCAGCAGTATTCGGATTACAAGAAAACCGGAGCAAATGTTATCGGAAAGGATCCGGGCAACTGGTTTTCCATCTTCACCATTGACAAAGGCTCCAAAGATGGAATTGAAGTAGATATGAATGTCATTGCCGGAAACGGACTGGTAGGAATTGTTATTGATGTGGGACCACATTATGCAAAGGTGCGTTCTGTGATTGATGATTCTGCCAAGGTATACGGCATGATATTAAATACGTCAGATAACTGTATCATAAATGGTAATCTTCAGAGTATGAATGAAGACCAGGTAATCGAGTTCTCCGGATTAAACGACAGTGAGAACAAGGTTCAGATAGGAGATCAGATTGTAACTTCCAATGTCAGTGACAAATATCTGCAGGGCATTCTGGTTGGATATGTCAGCAGTATTTCGGAAGATTCCAACCACCTGACCAAATCAGGAACCATTACTCCGGCAGTTGACTTTGAACATCTTCAGCAGGTTTTGGTTATACTTGACAAAAAGGAAACGGGGTCTGATTGATGAGAAGAAAAATCACCGTTACATTAATTATTATTGTATGCTTTTTATTGCAAAGCACATTATTTAAGGCGTTATCCTTTGCGTCTATTTCTCCGAATCTTTTGATTGTGGTCTGTGCATCTTTTGGATTTATGCGCGGAAGAAAAGAAGGGATATTTATCGGTTTCTTCAGTGGACTGCTGATAGATATCTTTTTTGGGGAGATGATTGGATTTTATGCCCTTTTATATATGTATGCAGGCTTCTTAAACGGATGCTTTAAGAAGATGTTTTACCCGGACGATATTAAGCTTCCAATGCTTTTGATTGCCGGAAGTGATTTATCTTATAATCTGTTTATCTACTTTTTCCGGTTTTTATTCCGCAAGCAGTTTGCAATTGGATATTATATGTTACACATTATCATACCGGAACTTGTATACACGCTTTTGATTTCTGTAGTTTTATATTTCATTATTTTGAAAATTAACCAGCGGTTAGAGCGTATTGAAAAAAGGAGTGCAGCGAAATTTGTTTGATACACTGAAAGAAATACTTCATAAAGTTGCAAAATCAAGAATATTTGTACTCTGCGTTGTCATGATTCTTTTGTCATCGACTCTGATAGGCAGACTATTTTACCTTCAGATTATCAAAGGTGAAGAGTATCAGGATAATTACAGTTTAAAAATCCAGAAACCACGTATCTTAAATGGTTCCCGTGGCAATATTTATGACCGTAATGGTAATCTTTTAGCCTACAACGAACTGGCAAACAGCGTAACCATTGAGGATAATGGTTCTTATGACAAGACTTCAGAAAAGAATGAGGCTCTTAATACAGAACTTTACAATATTATCAAAGAGCTGGATAAAAACGGCGATGTCATTGAAAATGATTTTGAAATCGGACTGGATGATGACGGGAACTATTATTATACGGTAGAGGGAACCACATTAAAGCGTTTCCTTGCTGACACTTATGGACATTCTTCTGCAGATGATTTAGTCTATAATAAGAATCTGAAATATAACGAAGCAGAAGCAACCCCAAAGCAGGTAATGGATTATCTTTGCAGATCCAGTGACAAAAATGGCTATGATTTATCGGAAGATGATTATGCCAGAGAAGACTTATACCGGATTGTGGTATTGCGTTGTGCCATTGCAGAAAACAGCTATCAGAAATATATTTCCACAACCATTGCCCAAAATGTTAGTGATGAAACCGTAGCATATATTACAGAAAATATGAATGCATTGCAGGGTGTGGATATCTCGGAAGATACCATCCGAAAATATGTAGACAGCGAGTATTTTTCCCATATTATCGGATATACCGGAAAGATTTCCCAGGAAGAATATGATGAATTATCTGCTGATAATGATGAGTATTCTTTAAATGATGTCATTGGAAAATCCGGAATTGAGCAGGTTATGGACGAAACACTGCAGGGTAAAAAGGGCAGTGAAACCGTTTATGTAGACAGCCTTGGAAAAGTAATGGAGACAACCGAGCGGATTGAGCCACAGGCTGGAAATGATGTTTATCTTTCTATTGATAAAGATTTGCAGGAAGCGGTTTATAATCTTTTGGAACAGGAAATTGCCGGAATTTTATATTCTAAAATTGTGAATATCAAAGAATATAATACCGCAGCCGGAACAGCGTCCGATATTCTGATTCCAATTGATGATGTGTATTTTGCATTGATTAATAATAATGTATTGGATTTAAACCACTTTAGTACTGAAGATGCTTCCGATGTAGAAAAACAGATTTTCAGTGCCTTTGGAAGTAAACAGCAAACAGTATTAGCCCAGGTGGAAAGCAGCCTTAGCAGTTCAGCAGCAACTCCAGTGGATGAGTTGCCTGAGGAAATGCAGGATTATATGACCTATATTCCGAAAATGCTGGTCAATAATAAAATTTTGCTTACAGATTCCATTGACAAATCGGATGAAACTTATAAAAATTATGCAGGTAATAAAATCAGTGTAAATGAATATTTAAATTATGCTATCAGCCAGAAATGGATTGATATCACGAAGTTTTCCGTAGACGAGAAGTATTCTGATTCTTCCGAAATCTATGATGCACTGGTCAGCTATATTGTAGAAGAACTGGCATCAGATAAGGGATTTTCAAAAATTATGTATAAGTACATGATTCACGATGACCTGATTAATGGAACGCAGCTTTGTCTTGCACTTTTTGACCAAAAAGTGTTAAACTATGATGACACGGCAGTAAGTGGGTTACAGTCCGGCAGCATCAGTGCCTTTAATTTTATAAAAGAAAAGGTGAAGAATCTTGAGATTACACCGGCACAGCTTGCATTGGATCCTTGTTCCGGCTCCTGTGTCATTACAGATGTAAAGACCGGCGAACTGTTGGCCTGTGTTACTTATCCGGGCTATGATACCAACCGTCTGGCAAATACAGTAGACAGTAATTATTATAATTTGCTGTATCAGGATTTATCAAATCCGTTCTATAATAATGCAACACAGCAGACGACGGCACCTGGTTCTACCTTTAAGATGGTTACTGCAACAGCAGGACTTACTGAGGGTATTATTTCAACTGGTACAACTATTTTGGATAAAGGACAGTTTGAAGAAGTGGCAAATGGACCAAAATGTTGGATTTATCCAAGCAGTCACGGTTCCATCAATGTTTCAGAGGCATTAAGAGATTCCTGTAACTATTTCTTTTATAAAGTTGGTTACGATTTAAGTATGGTAAATGGAACTTATAATGAAGACCATGGTGTGGAAATGATTAATAAATACTCATCCATGTATGGTCTTGATTCTAAAACCGGAATTGAAATTGCAGAAAGTAAACCGAAGCAGACCACAGAGTTCCCGATTACTTCTGCAATCGGACAGAGTAACAACAGTTTTACTACGGTACAGTTATCCCGTTATGTAACCGCAGTTGCAAACAGTGGAACCGTATATAATTATACCCTGTTAAAACAGGTTACAGATTCCGATGGTAACGTATTAGAAACCTATGAACCGACCGTAAAGAACACGATGGACAATATTTCAGAGAGTACCTGGGATACCATTCATTCCGGTATGAAAATGGTGGTAGAAACACATGAACAGTTTGAGGGGCTTGGTGTGGATTCGGCCGGTAAGACAGGTACGGCACAGCAGGTACCAACCAGACCAAACCATGCGTTATATGTAGGATATGCACCATATAATAATCCTGAGATTTCCATTGCAACCCGTATTGCATACGGATATACATCAGCCAATACTGCAGAACTTGCTGCATCAGTATATAAATATTATTTCCATTTGGAGGATACATCTACCTTGTTAGATGGTCAGGCAGAAGATGTTGGAGCTGCTGCCAATGCCTTTAATGATTAAATGTCAGGAGGGAAGTATATGTCGCAACCAGTTGTTTTAAAGAGTAATCCCCATGGAATCAATCTGATTTTAGATGATAGAATTCCATTTCAGGAGCTATTAGACGAGATACTTCATAAATTTAAAGAATCCGACAAATTCTTTAAAAATGCCAGAATTGCCTTGTCTTTTGAGGGCAGGAAATTAAGTCAGGAAGAAGAACTTGCAATCGTTGATTTGATCAGTCGGAATACCAGCATTGATGTGGTATGTATTTTAGATAATAATTCTCTGCGGGATGAAATCTGTGCCCGAAAGATTCAGGAATTTGATGAAAGCCAGTCTGGAAGAACCGGTGAATTCTATAAGGGAACACTGCGAAGTGGACAAGTCATCGAATGTAAGACAAGCATTGTTATACTTGGCGATGTGAACCCAGGTGCAAAAATTATTGCAAAAGGAAATATTGTGGTATTAGGCTCGCTTCGTGGCAATGCCTATGCTGGAGCGGCAGGAGATGAGCATACCTTTGTAGCTGCCCTTGATATGGACCCGGTACAGATTAAAATAGGTAATGTAATTGGAAGAAGCTCTGACCGCGGACCACTGAGTGCCATTAAGAACCGGCGGAAGACTTTAGAACCGCAGGTAGCTGTTGTTATGGATGATTCCATACTAATCGAACCGATTACAAGTGGATTATTAATGAATATATAAGATTTAGGAGGAAGAATAAATCATGAGCGAAGTAATTGTTATTACATCAGGAAAAGGCGGTGTTGGTAAGACAACAACTACTGCAAATGTAGGAACCGGTCTTGCACAGTTAAATAAAAAAGTAGTATTGATTGATACCGATATCGGATTACGTAACCTTGATGTAGTTATGGGTCTTGAGAACCGTATTGTATACAATCTGGTAGATGTTGTAGAAGGCAACTGCAGAATCAAACAGGCATTAATCAAAGATAAGAAATATCCGAACCTTTTCTTATTGCCGTCTGCCCAGACCAGGGATAAAACCTCTGTTACACCGGAGCAGATGCAGAAATTAGTAGAAGAATTAAGAGAAGAATTTGATTACATATTATTAGACTGCCCGGCTGGAATCGAGCAGGGATTTAAAAATGCAATTGCAGGAGCAGACCGTGCACTGGTTGTTACCACACCGGAGGTATCTGCAATCCGTGATGCAGACCGTATCATTGGTCTTTTAGAGGCAAATGAGATTAAGAAAATCGAGTTAATCGTAAATCGACTGCGTATGGATATGGTAAAACGTGGCGATATGATGTCCATTGAAGATGTTCATGAGATTCTTGCTATCGATTTAATCGGTGCAGTTCCGGATGACGAACAGATTGTAATCTCAACCAACCAGGGTGAGCCGTTAGTAGGCTCTGACAGCCTTGCAGGACAGGCATATTTAAATATCTGTAAACGTATCATGGGAGAAGAAGTACCGCTTCTTGACTTAGAGTCTAAAAATGGCGTATGGTCTAAATTCGTAAGTTTATTTAAGAAAAACTAGGGGGATAATAATTATGGGATTCATGGATTTTTTTAAGAAAAAGAATTCCGGTAATGTAGCGAAAGACCGTCTGAAATTATTGTTGATTTCAGACCGTGCTGACTGCTCACCGGATGTAATGGAAAATATCAAAAACGATATTATCCAGGTAATATCAAAGTATATGGAAATTGATGCGGAAGGGCTTGATATTCAGATTACCCAGACCGAATCAGATGGTAATAACGGAGCTGTTCCGGCATTGTTTGCAAATATTCCGATTAAGGATTTGAAGCATTCCGGAAAATAATAGACTTCAGATTGGAAGTAGTGATTTATGTTAAAACAATACCGCTTAAGAGACTACCGTTTCCGACTGGTATTTTATGTGGTGGCACTGACCATCATTGGAATTATGGTAGTTGGCAGTGCAAAGCCTTCCGTACAGAATAAGCAGATTGCAGGATTAATCTTAGGTCTGATTGTAATGGTTGGTATATCGCTGATTGATTACAATTTTATATTGAAATTCAGTTGGATATTCTATTTTGTTAATGTGGCTTTATTGGCAGCTATCTTTGTCATTGGAGAAAAGACAAAAGGCGCGCGCCGCTGGCTGAAGCTTGGAATCCGCTTTCAGCCTTCCGAATTAGGCAAAATCCTGTTAGTTTTGTTTTTTGCCTATTATCTAAGCAAAAATAAAGATAAACTGAATAATATCCGGACGCTGTTTTGTACGCTGGTATTGGCAGCAGTACCGCTTCTTCTGATTTTTAAGGAGCCGGATCTTTCTACCACAATTGTTACAGCATTAATTTTTGCATCCCTCTTGTTTATTGCCGGATTAAGTTATAAAATAGTAATGGGTGTGCTGGCAGTGGCAGTTCCGTCACTGGTTGTGGTCTTAACGCTGGTATTACAGCCGGGGCAGAAACTTTTGACAGGAAATCAGGCACTTCGTATTTTAGGCTGGCTGGAACCCGATAAATATCCTAACATTGCATATCAGCAGCAGAACTCGATTATGGCAGTGGGCTCCGGACAACTTTGGGGCAAGGGACTTAATAATACGAATATTGTTTCTGTTAAAAACGGTAACTTTATATCAGAACCACAGACAGACTTTATTTTTTCTATAGTAGGTGAAGAGATGGGCTTTATCGGCAGTGTTATTATTATCGTATTACTGTTTCTTATTACCATAGAATGTCTGTTGGTTGCAAGACGTGCAAAAGACATGGCAGGCCGGTTGATTGCCAGCGGAATTGCTGCATTGATTGGTTTCCAGAGTTTTGTAAATATATGCGTTGTCACAGGCTTGATGCCAAATACCGGACTTCCACTTCCTTTTGTAAGCTATGGATTAACATCGTTAGTCACGCTGTTTGCGGGAATTGGTCTGGTAATGAATGTAGGGCTTCAGCCTAGAAAATATGGACAGGGGGACTAAACAAATGAATATCGGTTTGATTGCACACGACGCGAAGAAAAAGCTTATGCAGAATTTTTGTATTGCATACCGGGGAATTCTTTGTAAAAATGAACTTTTTGCAACGGGAACTACAGGAAGACTAATTGAGGAAGTAGCAAATCTGAATGTCCACAAATATCTCGCAGGTCATTTAGGCGGTGCACAGCAGCTTGGTGCACAGATTGAGCATAACGAGATTGACCTTGTGATTTTCCTGCGTGATCCATTATCACAGAAGTCACATGAGCCGGATGTAAACAGTGTAGTTCGTTTATGCGATATACACAATATTCCACTGGCAACAAATCTTGCTACTGCAGAGCTTTTGATTAAATCATTAGACAGAGGAGACCTTGAGTGGCGTGAAATGTATAAATAAACGTGTACTGGCAGGTCTGCTTGTTGTATGTGTGTTCATATCTGTAACGGGTTGTGGGAAAGCCAAAAGCGTTGTAGAGAATGGCTATCCGGTATATGGAGAAAGCAGCAGCATAAATGTGCTATCCGGTGCAGAGGATACGGTCAGCTCTTATTTTGGTGCCAATTTATGTGTTGGGGGAACTGAAAATATCGGACAGGAATCCGTAGAACATAACAGTGTGGCAGAGGCCGCCGGAGTATTTAACACGGCAACTAATACAATTACATATGCCCAGAATATATATGAGCGGATGTATCCGGCCAGTACAACAAAGATACTGACCGCTTATCTTGCTATCAAATATGGAAATCTCAGTGATGTGGTAACAATCAGTGACAATGCCGTAAATCTGGCATCTGATTCTTCTAAATGCGGATTGCAGGCGGGAGACCAGATGACTTTACAGGATTTACTTTATGGTCTGATACTGCGAAGCGGTAATGATGCAGCCATTGCAATTGCAGAACATATTTCCGGTTCCGTAGAAGCTTTTGTGGATTTGATGAATCAGGAAGCACAGCAACTTGGTGCAACCGGTTCTCATTTTATGAATCCAAATGGACTGCCGGATGAGAATCATTATACAACCGTTTATGATTTGTATCTGATTTTCCAAAAGGCATTACAGGACGAGACCTTTTACCAGCTGATTTCTACCAGTTCCTATACCACCAATTATACAGCGGCAGATGGCAGTGCTAAGACCCAGGACTGGAGCAGTACCAATCAGTATAAAACCGGTGAATCCAAATTACCGGATGGATTTACACTGGTGGGCGGTAAGACAGGAACCACCGGGGACGCAGGATTCTGTCTTGTGTTACTTACGGATAATGCCAGTGGACAACCGGTGATATCCATTGTATTAAAGGCAGACTGTAAATCCAATCTGTATCTTATGATGAATGAAATACTTGCCGGATGTGGTAACTAGGCATTGTATAAAGCAGCAACATATTATATAATGAACTTATATAGTTCTTCATTGAAGAAAATAATGTCTGGGAGGAAATGCGATGATTGAAATAATTGCAGGAGAAAAGGGTAAAGGAAAGACAAAAGTATTACTGGATAAGGTAAACGAAGCTGTAAAAACAGTCGGTGGCAGCATTGTATATCTGGATAAGAGCCAGAAACATATGTATGAGCTGGACAATAAAGTCAGACTTGTCAATGTTGCAGATTTTCCAATATCCAATTGTGATGAGTTTTTAGGTTTTATATGTGGTATCGTTTCATCTGATCATGATTTACATGAGATGTATCTGGATAGTTTTCTTACGATTTCCGGTATGAAGGACGAAGAATTTACCCATGCTATTGAAAAACTTGATGTCATCAGTGAGAAGTATAAAGTTAAATTTATTTTAAGTATTTCTATGGATGCTTCAAAACTTCCAGAATGTGCAAAAGCAAAAGTAGTTGTAGCACTTTAAAAATGCCTGAATTGGCAGTAAAAGCGGTGTCTTAAGTCCTTAAAATGCTTAAGACACCTTTTTTACTAAGCCTGTTCGATAGAGCGGATTCGTCCGTAGGCAGAAAGCAGATAAAGACCGCTGATTCCGACAAGTGCATAGATAATGCGGGAAAGCCAGCTCATATTACCAAACAGAAATGCCACCAGGTCAAATCGGAAGAATCCGATGAGTCCCCAGTTGATGGCTCCAATGATTACAAGTGTTAGTAATGTATAATCTAATCCTTTTGAACTCATAGCCAAAGTCCTCCTTTACTATGTAGTATGGTGCAAAGTGGATGACATTATACATCAATTTCTATTTATTCTTTATAAAGGCGGAACGATTGTGGCTGAAACAAAAAAGATTGTAAAGTATCGAAAACCATTTCATTTAAATATAGAGATTGTCATTTTTGTCATTATTCTTGTATATATTCTTTTTTATGTATTTTCTTATTTCACTGAAAAACACATTGGAATATATGAAGTGACCCAGGGTACAATTGCCGAGAATAATACTTATACCGGATTGATTGTAAGGTCAGAAAGTGTTTATACTTCCGACTATAGTGGTACCTTTAATTATTACATTGCAGACAATGCCCAGGCTGGCTGTAACAATATTATCTGTTCTGTGGATGAGACAGGCTCTGTCAGTGATCAGTTGGCGGCTGCAGCTGCTTCAGATACCACGGGGCTTGACAGTGATTATTTTAAAAATCTGAAGTCCAATGTATCACAGTTTACCCAGTCCTATGATTCATTGTCTTTTTATCATGTATATGATTTTAAAGAAAATGTAAGCTCTCAGGTCATGGAATCGGTAAATATGAGTGCATTATCCGATTTGACAGCATCCGGGGCAACGGCAAGTGATACTTTCCATATCAGTTATGCCCAGACTCCGGGGCTGATTGCTTATTATACCGATGGCTATGAAAATATCACGACAGATAATTTTACGGCAGATGATATTCAGCCGCTGGATTATAAGAAGACAACCATTAAAAATAACAGTACGATTGCTGCAGGTGACCCGATTTATAAGCAGATTACCAGTGAAAACTGGAATATCATTCTTCCGGTCAAGAAAGCAACCTATGACCGGTTAACAGACAGCAATGTTATTGAAATCAAATTTAAAAAAGACAATACGAGCTGCTGGGTGAATTATGAATTAAAAACCCAGGGGAATGATTATTATGTGATATTATCTCTGCATAATAACATGGTTCGCTTTGCAGGAGACCGTTTTACCGATGTGGAATTACTGCTGACAGAGCGGAGTGGACTTAAGATTCCAAATTCTTCCATTACGGAAAAGGCGTTCTATACTGTTCCGAAGGAATATTTTACCCGTGGAGGCGATTCTAACTCCTTAGGCTTATATGTAAGGGACAGTAAGACCAATGCTGTTAATTTCGTTGCAACAGCAATTTTCCAGGAATCCGAAACGGATTATTATATTGACGAAGAAGAAATTACTGCCGGCAGTATCATTCAAAAGCCGGATTCCAACGATACTTTTGAGGTGCAGGCGCAGTCCACACTTCAGGGTGTATACAATGTCAACAAGGGATATGCGGTATTCAAGCAGATTGATATTTTGTATCAGAATGAAGAATATACCATTGTAAAGGCTGGAACAGATTTTGGAATCTCCATTTATGATCACATTGCATTAGAGGGCGATGCTGTTTCCGAGGATGATTTGATTAATTAATATTGTTAAAAAAGTAACATTATCATAAAATGATATCATGAGATTAAGAGGTGTATAAAATGCTGAAAGAAAACTTAAAAGAAGTGCAGGAAAATATTTTAAAGGCATGTGAAAAGTCCGGAAGGAATCCGGAAGATGTAACATTGATTGCTGTCAGCAAGACCAAGCCGGTACCAATGCTGCAGGAAATTTACGATGAAAACATCCGTGACTTTGGGGAAAATAAAGTGCAGGAGCTGGTAGAAAAATATGATGAGCTTCCACAGGATATCAAATGGCATATGATTGGTCATTTACAGAGAAATAAAGTGAAATATATCGTTGATAAGGTCTGCCTGATTCATTCTGTAGATTCTTATCGTCTCGCTGAAGAAATTAATATTCAGGCAAAGAAGAAAAATATCACAGTTCCAATTCTCGTGGAAGTCAATATTGCTGAAGAAAGCAGCAAATTTGGTATTCATGCAGAGGATGCCATTGCACTGGTAGAACAGATTGCACAGCTTGAAAATGTACGGATAAAAGGACTTATGACTATTGCTCCGTTTGTAGAAAATCCAGAAGATAACCGTCAATATTTTCGGAATATCCGCCAATTATCTGTTGACATAGCCGCAAAAAACATTGATAATGTATCTATGAATGTCCTGTCCATGGGTATGACAGGAGATTATATGGTTGCCATTGAGGAAGGTGCTACAATGGTTCGTGTCGGTACCGGAATTTTTGGCGAAAGAAATTATAATAAATAAGTAGTTAGGAGAATGAACAATGGGTCTTTTTGATAAATTTATGGATGTTATGCGTTTGAACTCAGATGATGACGATGATGATTTCTATGATGACGATTATTATGATGATGAGGAAGAAGAAAAGCCAAAGAAAAAGCTTTTCCATAAGCATGAGGAAGAGGATGACGATTTCGATGAGCCTGTTGTAAAGGAGAAACCAAAGGCAGTCAGCAAGATTACTCCAATGCGCAGCAGCCGGAAGCAGAATGGTAATATGGCAGTCTGTGTGATTAAGCCAACCTCTTTTGAGGATGCAAGAGAGATTACGGAGACTCTTCTTATGAACCGTACCGTTGTATTGAATGTAGAGGGTCTGGATGTTGAGATTGCCCAGAGAATTATTGACTTTACCTCTGGTTCCTGTTATGCAATCAATGGGAATTTGCAAAAAATATCCAATTATATCTTTATTATTACACCGGAATCTGTTGATATTTCAGGTGACTTCCAGGAGATTTTAGACAGCTTCTCCGGTTCGTCCATTCAGACAGATTTTCGTTAATAGTATTACAATCAAAATATATGATGTGATATAGCTATGATGCAGGACGAACAATTAATAAAAAAACGCTTCCTGGACTTGTTCCAGCAGGCACAACGCAAGGGGATTGTCTGTTTCAGCGATTTTCTTACCCTGAATGAACAGAATATCTTAAATAGCTGCGCCGGATCATTGGGAATTACCTATGAATTATCGGGCGGCTGTTTTTATGCAGAGCGTCAGATAGCAGCTTTTCTTCCTGATGCTCTTTATTATGAATGGAGTTATCCGATTAAATGTATTGAAATTGCACCGGCTTATCCGAAATTTGCAGATACAATTTCCCACCGTGATGTATTGGGAGCATTGATGAATCTTGGCATTGCAAGAGAGAAGCTTGGAGACATTCTGATAAAGGATAATAAGGCTTACCTTTTTGTAAAAAGGGAAATTGCCGATTACATAGCCGAGGAACTTCAACAGGTATGTCATACTATAGTACATTGTGTTTTAGAAGAACCATCAGCTATGGCAGTGGAGCCAGAATTAAAAGAATTCGAAAAAATTGTGGCATCGAATCGCTTAGATAGTGTGATAGCTGCCATGAGTGGAAAATCAAGAAGCCAGTCGGTTGTGCTGATACAATCCGGTAAAATTTTTATCAATGGTGCAGAGTGTTTACATAACACATACTTATGTAAACAAAATGATGTGATTTCCATCCGCGGAACCGGAAAATTTATTTTTGATGGGGAAATTGGCACCACAAAGAAAAGTAAGATGAAAATCCGTTTCCGGCAGTATGTTTGATTAATGATGAAAATCCACTTCCGGCAGTATGTTTCATAAAAAAGACGAAAGGCGATAGATTTATGAATAAGAAAATTATGTATATAATTACTATATTGAGTACAGCAGTATTGCTTTTTCTCGACCAGATAGTAAAATATTTAGCCGTGCTTCATCTCAAAGGACAGGCTGCAATTCCAATTATTAAGAACGTTTTTGAATTGCAGTATCTTGAAAATCAGGGGGCAGCCTTTGGTATTATGCAGGGAAAGAAAACTTTTTTTGTGATTGGGACATTGATTTTCCTTGTAATAGTGGTAATTCTTTATCATAATATTCCACTGACGAAAAGATTTACACCAATCCGCATTGTTGCTGTACTGATTGTTGCCGGTGCTATTGGAAATATGATTGACCGTGTTGTACACCAGTATGTCATTGATTTCTTTTATTTTAAGCTAATTAATTTCCCAATTTTTAATGTTGCAGATATTTATGTGGTAGTAGCATGTATTCTCTTTATTCTGCTGATGCTGTTTTATTATAAGGAAGAGGAATTAGGTCAGATTTTCCCATTTATGAAGAACAAAAAAGCGGAAGAGTAGGGGGAAATTTCTTTTATGCATAAGGAAACTTTTGAAGTTACAGATGAATATGAAGAGGAACGTCTGGATAAGTTTCTGGCTGCTATCTACCCGGAACAGTCCAGAAGTTTCTTTCAGAAGCTGATAAAAGACGGGCTGGTATTGGTCAATGATGTGCCGCAATCAAAAGCAAATTATCGGATGCATATAGAAGATATGGTTTCTGTGACCATACCAGATGCGGTAAAGACAACCATTTTACCAGAAGCTATTCCATTAGACATCTTGTATGAAGATGATGATGTAATTATCGTTAATAAACCCAAAGATATGGTTGTACATCCATGTCCCGGACATTACAGCGGAACGCTTGTAAATGCAATCATGTACCATTGCAGGGAAAATCTTTCCGGAATCAATGGTGAAATCCGGCCAGGCATCGTTCATCGAATTGATAAGGATACCACCGGTTCACTGATTATATGCAAAAATGACCAGAGCCATCGTCTGATTGCAGAACAGATTAAAGTGCATTCCGTTAACCGGCTGTATCGTGGCATTGTAAAAGGCATTGTAAAAGAAGATTCCGGCACCATTGAAGGCGCAATCGGACGTCATCCAAAAGACCGTAAGAAAATGGCAATTAATGAACGAAATGGGAAAACCGCAATTACCCATTACCGTGTTATAGAGCGTCTAAAAGATGCAACTTATATGGAATTCAAACTGGAAACGGGACGTACCCATCAGATTCGTGTTCACATGGCAAGTATTGGTCATCCCTTACTGGGCGATACCGTATATGGCAGTCTGAAGAATCCATATCATCTGCAAGGACAGACCCTTCATGCTTATATCATTGGATTTGTGCATCCGACAACCGGAGAATATGTTGAGTTTAAAGCACCGATTCCGGAATATTTTGAAGATCTTTTAAATAAATTGAGGAAGAATTAATTCAGGATTCTTCTTCAATTTTTTATGCTTTCTACGGTATTATTTTCAGTAATATTTAGTGATTGACTGTTTTTAATTTTAAAAAATTTTATTTATTTTCAGAAAATACTAGGAATAATGCACTAAATATGTTATAATTCATCTATCAAGTTATATATTTTGCATAAAGAGGTGATTGCTATGGGAAATAATGTTGTTATAACCATCGGACGTGAATTTGGAAGTGGCGGAAGAGAAATTGGCAAGAAAGTTGCAGATCGTCTCGGCATAAAGTTTTATGATAAAGAGCTTTTACAGGAGGCTGCAAAAGAAAGCGGTTTCTGCCGTGAAATTTTTGAAAATCAGGACGAAAAGCCAACGAACAGTTTCTTATATTCTTTAGTTATGGATACATATTCCATAAATGGCTATTCATCCGCACCATTTTTAGATATGCCGTTAAATCACAAAGTATTTTTAGCACAGTTTGAAACCATTAAGAAAATTGCTGAAAAAGAATCCTGTGTCATTGTTGGTCGCTGCGCCGACTATGCACTGGCAGAAAATCCAAACTGCATCAATGTATTTATTCATGCTGACAAGGAATTCCGGACAAAACGTGTAGCTGCGGAATTGCAGGTAAATGAATCCAAAGCAAAGGATGCAATCCAGAAAAAGGATAAACAGCGTGCCAGCTACTACAATTACTATACCAGCAAGAAATGGGGCGACTCAAGAAGCTATCATCTGACCTTAGACAGCAGCGCTCTTGGCATTGATAAATGTGTAGAAATGATTTTACAGTATCGTGCATTATATCTTATGAAATAAGAACCAAAAAGCGCATGAACTTTTAAAGTATTCCAAAAGAAACTTTAGGGTTCATGCACTTTTTATTTTTCATTCATAGTTTTCACTCATTTGCTATAAAGCAGGAATGCCTATGTAAGTCAAAGGCATTTATGCGTGCGTCGGTGCTAATCGGCTTAAAATGGCAGCATTTATTCGTAAAAGCTGTGTTTTGCGAATAGATAACCTCGTACTCTTTTTATAGCATACCGACGCACAAAAGTCAACGTTTTATTTGTTCTAGCACATAAAATACAACACGTAAACTCTTGTATTCATAAATAAAAACGTTTTATGAATACAATTTTTGCGAGCAAAAACAAGGAGTTGACGCATTGATTTCTATGTGCAAAGGTAGGGAAAATCCAGAGATTTTCCCATAATAAAACCGTGTGTCAACACACGGTTGGAATTGTTGCTAGCTCCTGATGGGCGAGCTACTTCTTACATAAAAACCGAATTTAGTAAACGGTCAACCATTCGGTTGATTTTTTTAGGCCACAAAACCAGTGTCTAAAAAAACGTAGCCGTTGACAAAATTAGGCTTTTATATGCATGGGTGAACAAGCACAGCTTCCCAAAGCTGCGCTTTCGCCACTTCTCACCTTGTTGTCTCGGGATTACTGGACGCTCCACTACTAGATATGTTACAATACAATTATTCATTCTAATGATATAGGGGGTACATCATGAGCAAAAAAAACAGATTCAAAGAAATCAAAATTAAACCTAAAACATATCGTGTATCTGGTAGCGGGAACAAATCCGTTTTTACCGATATTTGTGGAATTGTTGCCACTTTTATAATCATATTATTTGTAATGTGGTTACGCAAAAATGGTTATATGATTTTTTAACATATCGCAACGCCTGGCATCATGGTGGGGACCCCATGCCCCACCCATTCAACCAGGCGTTGTAAATATGTTATAGGTATCATATAAACTATAGTATTTTTTATGAGCCTTAAAGAATTGACTACCTACCTTTTCTTTCATTGGATACCAGAGTTTAACCGATACAAATAAATTGCCTATGCTGCATATGGATAATACTTTTCCCATCCAACCATAATTAGATACTTTTCTATGGACAAATTCATATTCTATTAGTGAACGTATCTGTCTATCTATCATTCTGTCAAACTGGCTAACCAGAACAATATCATATCCATATTTTCGATGCTGTGTAAAAAATGATAGCCACTCATTACGTCCAGTACGTCCCCAATCCCTTGAATTAAATAGAATCTGACACTCATCAATTACTAATAATATACTACCCTCTTTTGGTCTTTTATTTTTAAATAACTTTTGCGAGTAATCTATAAGTCTTTGCGGTGTCAGTTCCAGATTGTCGATATAACAGAATGAATCATAGAATCTTTTAGCCTTTATCTTCTTATAATTTACATGAACATCAAAATTGCAGATTGTTGGACGCCCGGAACGAATCCTATAATACAACTTTTCCGCTAAGTGTAACGACTTACCAGAACCCGGCGTTCCAGAATATAACGTTATCAAAATACATTCCCCCTATTCTATTGCTTTAATCCATCTTAATACAATCTGATATGCGTAAAACAGACCAATCGCCACAAGCCACGCTTCACCAATTGCAATAATCTGACTTATAGGCAAGAAGTAATTTAGATAGCCTAAGTATGGTAAGTCCTGCATTTTATTTATAAATGTTATAAATGGACTTGTTGGTAAATACTTTAATATCTTATCAAATATACCAGATACTGCTGAAAAATCCATAAAAATCCCCCTATCCTTTTATAATGTTTCGTGTTACCAAAATTAGACCAACAATGAATGTTAGTAATACTCCAGTCCTAAATATTGTTACCAGTGGTCGTACCTTGTTAAAATTTAGATGGAATGTATATTCAAAATTCAACGAATCAACCCTTAGAGTATATTCCCAGTCTGGAGCAACAGGCTTTGCCTTTAATACTTCGAAGCACCGAACCAAATCAAATGGGATACAGAACGGGAAAATAGTTGTCCATCCTTCATACTTTAATTGGTTATCTTTATCATCCGTTGGCGGATCTGGATTAGTTGAATCGTCTATAACATCATCAATTGGAATATCCGTATCAATAACAACATCCCCAACTTTATCAACTGGAGTTACTCCCGGTATAGGTAAATCAATAACTGCGTCACCCTCTGCTACTCCACCAACTGGAATATCTGACACTGGGACATCAATATCACCATTTATAACTCTGTTTCCTGCTTCATCTTCTCCAGCAGTTTGCCCCGGAGTAACAACATCATATGCATCGGGATAAGTTCCACTATTTATCAAATCTAATATAGAATCTGGTACAGACAATCCACCTAAGATATTGGGGAATATAACATCCGGTGCTAAATCTCCACGCACGCCATCTATCGGAATTGTTGAATACAAAACACGCCCCTTACAATTTACGCAATCAATTAATTGCGCTACACCATACTTATTAGTAATACTACCATTAAATAAATATGTACCTTGCGTTGCTTCAATAGCTTTACTTACACCATAACTAGGCGCATAACGATAGATAGGCTTGTTGTCAGTACCTATAGCAACTTGATAAACCATACCATTCCCCGACATTGCATTAATTGTATTATATAGAATCCCATCCGCATTATATATATATCGTAAACCAAGCCACCGGAATAATTATTATAGCCTGCATACCGCCCTTTTACAGTTGCTTTATCCGGCACATTATAGGCAGTAATATAATAATAATATACAGTGCATGGAATGTCAGACCCAGCATATGGATATAATTTAGTTTGATTTGATTGGTATTTATAAATAGTCAACGCGTTAAAATCCGTATCATCATACTTAGCTTTTATCTGCTCCATCTGTGCAGTGGTTAAATACGGTAATTCAATAGAAAGCGTATCTGCAATTGACCCCGGCGTTAATGTTGGATAAGCTTCGTGTGGTTTACTTCCGACCTTTGAACCATCAGTTCCGGCGAACATCTCTGCCGCCCATTCTTTCAACTTATGCCACCCATCCGAGCCAGCATCCATAACAATACGTCCAGTCTCCTGAGCATCTTGTACCACACCATCCAACCAAATATCAAACGTTTCGTCTATTCCATCCATCTCAGAATCAACAGCAGATTTCATGGAACCAAGTATTGAACGAGCATCTTTTTCCATCTCATCATGATTTTCATATACTTCTGCTGCAGTCCATGTAATTCCCAACATACCGAGAAGCGTTCCAACAACTTCACTCAGCGACCATAGAGTATAAGCCCATTCTGCAGCTTGCGTCTCCTGATAGTCACATACAACAGTTGACACAGATAAATATAACGCCATAAATATCATACATATTCTTTTAGCAATTGTTTTCATTATGTTATCTCCTTTAATTCAAAAACTGGCATGGAAAATTCATTCCATGCCAGTCAGTTGCTAAACGCACCTTACGCTTTACCGGTCAACTTCTTAAACACTTTGATGCCGAATGTAACAACCATTACAGCACCAACAATGCCTAATGCGATAGGTAATACGTTAGCAATTGCAGCATTGCAATTGGTAGCAACAGTTGTAAACGCTTCTGTTAATGCAGTCTGAATACCTTCCATTGTTATTTCCTCCTTTTCATGCTTTTTTAAAAAACTTTATAATTCCACCGATTGCAAATGATATAACCTCACATGAGCAACCGAATAGAAAACCGCCTATAATACCCATTCCGAAGATTGTAATTGCACCATAAATATCATATGTTTGCATCTTAATACCTCACCTTATTGAACAATATTCTTGCGATAACCAGTCCACACAATACACCGATTCCGAACAATACACATATAAGCAATACTTCCATGTTTCCTGCATGGGTAATTAAATCACTAGATGCAACTTCTGTAATTGTTTCTGATACTTCTGTACTCAAAACATTTTCCATAGCATCCCCTACTTCACAGTAATATCAGCAACATAAGCCTTGCCATTGTAACCACAGTTATAACTAACAACCAACTCATGACCAACTGATTCTGGCTTAATTTTTTGGGATAAATCATCGAATAAAAATATCTTATCCGTTGATTTACCGATGCATTCTTCGCTTCCATCCTGTTCGACAAAAAGAACCTTGCCTACTTTCTTTTTCATTTCCACATATCCGACTAATTTAACCATCTTTACTGCTCCTCTCCTAATTCGACAATATCTTTTTTGTACTTTTCTAACACACTTGTTATTTCTGGAATAACCACCGCCTCAATGTAAACCGCCTGTGATTGTGTCTTTGCAGATACTATAATCTTAATATCTGCCATCTTTTCATTTTCTTCACTGTTCACCATCTCTCTTCGTCTCCTTTTCTTCATGCTTTCTAAAATATTTATAACTTACATCCAGATAGCCATGAACAGTTTTCTCACGTTCAAAATCTGCGCCGAGAGAATCTGCAACCGTCTGAATAAAATTATCAACTTCTGGTGTATCTATTAATGCGGTACTTACAACAGGCTTGGGTATATTTTGAGAAACATAATAACGTTGTTTTCCTTTGGTAATGGAACACAATTCTTTTGTTATGTATTTGACTATATATGCAGAAGCCTTATAGGTATCAACAATCTTTGTAGCCGTAGAAAATCCATTCTTCCAGCCAGTCAAGTTATAAATGATTTGACCTTTATACCTTTTACCAGAATCAGAAAATTCTATGTTTCCAACACTAGCTATTAATCCATGAACATGCCATGCTCCATCCTTATGCTGTTCTGGAACAATAAGATATTTCAAATCAATAGCTTTTCTTTGCCTGGTATTGTTAAACCACACTCGCACTTTACTCATACAAGCCGTAAAGTCGTAACGGTCAATTTTAATTTTTGAAAATGTAAATGTAACGAAGTATTCCCAATTACATTGACGAGCATATGAATATAACGCCGAGCGAGTACGATTATAGGATGACATCAACGAATGATTCTTTTTACACATTTCATAAAATGCTTCACTCTCTGGTACATAGCGTTGCATTTTTTCTGTAAACGGATTATATACATATTCCGCATTATCCTTATAAAGCGTATCATTTGCACTAAGAACATCATCAATATAAGCAGTCTCTCCATCAATACGAGTACGAACCCCCTGTGCGTAATGTAAAATTTCTATTTGACCGTTTTCATACTCTATAATCTTAATGTTGTAAGCCATGTTTCCTCCAAATGATTGAGTTGTGTTGCCATAGTCAAGTAGGGGCAACACCTTTCCACCCGAAAGGTTGTCGAAAATATGAGCATAAAAATAGACAACCTCGTTTTTTTACGAGATTGTCTATAAAAAACACGAACAATATATCTATATCGCAAAACACCCATTTTGCAAATAATTTGTAACCGCCACGCTCAAAGGTCGGAATCAAAACTTCGCATGGCACAAATTATCGCTTCGGCTTTGCCTACGCTTTCGCAAAACTACGTTCTTGTTTTGCGAATAGATAGCTTACACCCTATATATACCATACTAACGCACAAAGCAGATTTTACATCAAGTCTTTTGAATCTAATATAATTGTAAATGGACCGTCATTCAGCAAAGTTATCTTCATATCGGCTCCAAAGGAACCAGTTTGTACATCTGGAACTTCGTCACGACATTTTCCAATGATATATTCATATAATTCGTTAGCTTTTTCTGGATTACCTGCATTTACAAAGGACGGTCGATTTCCCTTACGGCAATCTGCATATAATGTAAATTGTGAAACTAACAAAAGGGATCCATTTACATCCTTTAGACTTAAATTTGTCTTGCCATTCTCATCTGCAAAAATCCTTAATCCCAATAGCTTTTTAACTAATTTATCTGCAATTTCTTCATTATCATCCTCAGCAATTCCGATTAATACCAGGTAGCCATTCTGAATGGAACCAATAATTTTCTGTTCAACTTCAACTTTGGCATGTGTAACACGCTGTATTACGAATTTCATTCTTCTAAAATTCCTTTCATTACATATTCTCTTATCCTATTATATATGTAAAGACATAGATTTTCCAGTAGTTTTCATGTATAATGTATTCGTAAAACACAATGAACACAAAACCTGGAGGCTATTCATGAAACTTCAAAAATTATATAGTTATACCAGAAAGGCAATGGATGATTTTCAGATGATTAAGGAAAATGATTCTATTGCGGTTGGTATTTCCGGAGGAAAAGACAGTCTTACGCTGTTATATGCCCTGGCTGGTTTACGCAGATTTTATCCGGTGCACTACTCTCTTACTGCCATAACAGTTGATTTGGGATATCCGGATTTTGATTTAACAGAAATCAAAGCATTGTGTCAGAAGCTGGATGTGCCATATCATATTATTCCAACACAGATTGGGGCAATTATAAAAGAGCAGAACAAAAAGAATAGCCCCTGCTCTCTTTGTGCAAAGCTTCGTAAAGGAGCATTGAATCATGCTGTCATTGAGCTTGGCTGCAACAAAGTTGCTTATGCGCATCATAAAGATGATATCATAGAAACTATGTTACTTTCGCTTATGTTCGAGGGAAGATTTTATACATTTCCTCCTGTTACACATCTCGACCGTAGCAATCTCGATGTTATCCGGCCACTGATGTATGTTCCGGAAGTCGATGTAATTGGTTTTAAAAATCATTACAATCTTCCTGTTGTTAAAAATCCATGTACATTTGATGGAAAAACAAAGCGTCAGTATGCCAAAGATTTATTACAACAGCTTAATAAAGATCATCCTGGTGTAAAGAACCGTTTATTTACAGCAATTTTAAATGGGAATATTCCAGACTGGAGGCAATTATCCAATGAATGAAAAGGCATATTATGAATCAGTAAATACAAAAAATGAATTAAAGTTACGTGAACTTCAGAAGGAGCTGCCCCCCTTCTGCCGAGAGTTTTTTATCGGAATGAAGGCGTCTGTTTCGTCCCGGACCCTATTGGCTTATGCATATGATTTAGGTATATTTTTTGATTTTATACATCAGAATAATCCCATTTGTGCGAAAAAGCCGGTAAATGAATTCACTATCGATTTGTTAGACCAGATTTCGCCTATGGATATTGAGGAATATCTTGATTATTTAAGGGTCTATGAAAAAAATGGTGTTGCGCATACCAATGATGAAAGAGGCATTTCACGTAAACTGGCAAGCTTACGAAGCTTTTATAATTACTATTTCTGTAAAGAAATGATAACAAAAAATCCTGCACAGCTTGTCCGGATGCCAAAAAAACACGAAAAAACCATAACGAGACTTGATGTAGATGAAGTTGCTATGCTGTTAGATGAAGTTGAATCTGGTGAAAAATTAACCGAACGCCAGCAAAAGTTTCATGAACAGACCAAATGTCGTGACCTTGCAATTATGACATTGCTTTTAGGAACAGGAATCCGTGTTTCTGAATGTGTGGGACTTGATATCACAGATGTAGACTTTCGTAACAACGGAATCAAAGTACATCGAAAAGGTGGTGCAGAAGTCGTTGTATACTTCGGTGATGAGGTTCGCACTGCTCTTTTGAATTATCTGGAAGAAAGAAATACCATTGAAGCTGTGGAGGGAAGCACCAATGCCCTCTTCCTTTCCCTGCAGAAGAAACGAATCGGTGTCCGAGCAGTAGAAAATCTGGTAAAAAAATACTCGAAATTAATTACCACGATGAAGAATATTACACCGCATAAACTGAGAAGTACCTATGGAACGTCACTATATCGCGAAACAGGCGATATTTACCTGGTGGCTGATGTCTTAGGCCATAAAGATGTAAATACCACGAAAAAGCATTATGCGGCCTTAGAGGACGAACGACGAAAAACCGCTCCAAAATATATTCACTTACGGGATGAGTAAAAATAGAAAAATAAGTAATATATTATAAAAAAGTAAAACAGTTTCCATTTTGGCATTATAAAAGTAGGTATATATTATAACCACCATCTTGGAAACTGTTTTTAAATAATAAATCTTATAAAATACTTGATATCTTATCCTGAATCCGCTGTTTTACTAATTCGGCAATTTCTTTGGATTTCATATCTTTATACTCTTCGTAATAAATCGGCTCCAAATAATGAACCTGTGTAGTAATTGGCCACAGATAAAAACTGTTAAAGACTTTGTAGGAATCAATCAGCGCAATTGGTACAATTGGTACATGTGCTTTTATTGCAGATTTAAAACTACCCGCTTTAAAATCACAGACACGATTACGGTTATTGAATTCGTAACCACCTTCCGGAAAAAGAATGTATTTCTTTCCGTTCTTTACATCTTCTGAAACTTCGGTAATAATTTTCAAAGCCTGACGGACATTATCTTTTATTAAACGCTTACCCTGAAGTAAGTCAACAAATTCGCTTACCAGAATGGTATGGGATTTTGCTTCGTCCATAACAAGGGAACATGGTTCCTTATGAGTGCTTATGATACCAAGAGCATCATATTTACCCTGATGATTCGGATACATAACATATCCACCTTCTTTTGGAAGATTTTCTTCGCCATAGGCTACAGTCTTGATTTTACCGGAACGCTTCATTAAATAAATGACATGACGAACCAGTTTATATCGTTCCTCTTCCGAATATTTTTCCGGATGATCTGCCCACTTTCTCATTTTCGGTATAATATATGGGGCTCGAAAAAGATTCATTATAATAACATATATAAAACGTAACATTTTCTAACTCCTTGATATTTTAATCTTGTACTATGCGTAAAATAATACATAACTATTATACCACATTCCGAAAATTCGACAACTATTCTTTCTTTTCTGATAAATTTTATTTTAAATTTCTTAGCATATTATGCTGCAATCACTTTAAGGACTGCTTCTGCCAGCTTCTGATGTCCCTCTTCATTTAAATGTTCTCTATCAGCACTGCTTGGTGCTGCAATATCAGATGCAGCAAGAAAATCGCAATTGTATTTTAGGGCAATTCTTTGATAAACGGATTTTAATTTTTTAGATACTTCAACAGATTTTTGATTAAATTCAGGATCAAACTCCGGCTCCCAAACTCCTTCTCCCAATTGGATTGGAGAAATTAACAAAATACGGGTATCTGAATCAATTTTCCGGATCTGTTTTAATAATTGTTCTATTCCAAGTCCGATTACTTCTGCTGATGCATGATATAAGCTTTTGCAGTCATTCGTTCCTAACATAAGAACAACCCGGTCAATTGGAGCGTGGCTTTCTAACAGTGTCGGAAGTAAGGCAGCCCCCTTCCGTCCCTCTCTTAGCTCATCTTCAAAGACGGTGGTTCTACCGCATAAACCTTCTTCTATAATACGATAACCTTTTTCATATAAATGTTGTTCTAAAAGACCTGTCCATCTGGTATCACGTCCATATCTCTCTTTTGTGCCAGGAATTAAACCGTAAGTATTTGAATCACCAAAGCATAATATTTCTTTCATAGTAAACCTCCATTTGTCTAAAATAATGTAATTTGATATATGTAGTTGAAAATAATACTTTTTCTAATTTCCTACTATATTAATATGGTTACTATGAAAAGTCAATATAAAATTAAAAATAATATTTAAAATAGCATTAAAACAAAATCTCTTCTTGTATATCTTATTTATCCAGAAAGGTATCTAATTTATCTAAAAGCGTTCTGTGTTCTGTCATATCTGAAATCCTATTTAAATTCACTGGAAGAATAAGAAACAGTAAGGTACTCTCCCGCATGGATGGTATCACTGGTCAACTGGTTCATCTCCTTTACTTCTTCGATATAAGAGGCATAATCGGCATCATCATCTGCATATTGCTCTGCAATCGTCCAGAGAGTATCCCCTTTCTGTACTTCAATGCTGGTATAATATTTATAGGTATTTACCTCATTGGAAGCTTTGCTCTGTGAAGAAGCAAGCAGGTTGCTTCCTAAAATAACACCAAGGATGGTTAAAAGCACTGCCAGAAAAGAAATAATAAGATATCTTTGAATCTGGCACACATATGCTTTGTTTCTTCCTCCGTTTGCACGAATTGCCATCGTACGATTCGATGTATACTGAGTTCCATCCATATCTCTGCGCCTGTTGTCCATTCTATTTCCCCTTCCGTAGTATTCTTTATATTCGTTGTATCCATATACTCTATTATCACGATTCATTGTTTTGTCTCCTTTCGAACGTCTGTTGCGAACATTTGTTTATATATGCATTATATATAGGGAACATTCGTTTGTCAAGAAGAAAAGCGAACAAATTTTCGGAATATGTGTTTGCTTTTTCTGCGAACATATGTTAGACTTAAAATATAAAAAGGAGGTAATGAGATGGCATACGGAAAAATCAGTTCAAAACAAAAGGAAATTCTTGAATATATTAAACAGGAAATTTTAAATAAAGGATACCCACCTGCTGTTCGTGAAATTTGTGAAGCAGTTAATCTGAAATCAACTTCTTCGGTTCATTCTCATCTGGAAACTCTTGAGAAGAATGGATATATCAGACGTGACCCTACGAAGCCAAGAGCAATTGAGATCATTGATGACAGCTTTAATTTAACCAGACGTGAGGTTGTTAATGTTCCTATGGTAGGAAGTGTTGCTGCAGGACAGCCGATTCTTGCAGTAGAAAATATTACCAGCTATTTTCCTATTCCGGCAGAGTTTATGCCAAATGCAGAAAGCTTTATGCTTCGAGTTAAGGGAGAAAGTATGATTAATGCAGGTATTTTCGATGGGGATAATGTTCTTGTAAAGCGTCAGTCTACTGCATCTAATGGTGATATTGTGGTTGCTCTTGTAGATGATTCTGCAACGGTTAAGACCTTTTATAAGGAGGATGGTTATTATCGTCTGCAGCCAGAAAATGATTCCATGGATCCAATTATTGTGAAAGAATGTTCTATTCTTGGAAAGGTATTCGGCGTATTCCGTTTCCTGGCTTAGTAATAATTTCAGGCTTATTAAGTAAGTATATTTTAGAAAGAAGGCGCTACCATACAGACTGTGTTTGTACGATAGTGCCTTCCTGATATGCACATCTTATTATATAACTTTTTATATATACCTTTTCATAATATACTTCTTAACTATATATTTCTTAAAGTTCTTCCGGGTCAATATCTTTTCCATCTCTCCAGATGCGCTCTAAATCGTAGAAGAGACGATCTTCTTTTGAGAAGATATGAACGATAATATCACTGTAGTCCATCAGAATCCAGCTGGAACGCTGATTTCCTTCAATCTGTTTTGCATGATAACCGGCTTTATATAACTGTTCATCTACGCTGTCCTGCATAGCCTGTAACTGGTTGGCATTACTTCCACTGGCGATAATAAAATAATCTGCGATAACAGATATTTCACTGATATCAATAATACGGATATCTTCTGCCTTCTTTTCCGATAAAGCCTGATATGCAAGCTTCGCCATTTCTTTCGACTGTTTATTCATGAGAACCTCCTGTATAGTAATGATATGTTTCAATTGTCATTGGATCGATATTTTTATCATTTTTACTGCCATTGAGATAATGAATGGTATCACTTAAAATCATTTTCAGTGCTTCATCTAAATCTTCAAAGGATGTTTTTCTGATTTCTTTTAGGTTTGCTGCTTTATCCCGTTTTGGTTCGATATAATCAGCAATAAATACGATTTTATCCAGTGTATTCATTGCCGGTGCCCCGGTGGTATGAACAGAAATTGCATGAAGAATCTCTTCGTCCTCTACTTCATATAATACTCTGGCAAGAAATGCGCCGACTTTAGCATGAAGTAAAAATGGATTATCCTTTTCCACCTGTGTAATCGGAATGTTATTCTTTGCACATATTTTTAACTTTTTTTCATTTGGAATACACTTGGCACAATCGTGGAGCAGACCTGCAAGCTGAGCCTTTTCCATATCATAATCATTTGCCATGGCAAGACAGGCCGAGGTATACATAACCCCTAAAGTATGCTCATAACGGTCTTTATCCAGTTCTTTTTTTAATGCTTTTTTTATCTTATTAAATCTTTCGTTCATTGGTGTCTGGCCTTCATCCTCCTGATATAAACACTGGTGGGCAATATATTCTTCCACTTCCGGTGTGACAAGGTAACGTATCGGTTCCCCTTTTGCCACACGTTCCCGGATATTATGAGAAGAAACGGAAACATTTGGTGTGATAATCGGCCTTATATCCGCCTCATAGAGCCGCTTTAACTCCGCAGCCTTATTCTTTATCTGGTTCATATCCAAATCGTCTCTGATGGCAACTAAGAGCGTTGCAAGACGGCAAATTTCTGCCGGCTCCATCCATTTATCCAGATAATCAAGGGAATCTGCTCCCATAATAAAATAGAGTTCCCAGTCTGGATAGGTTCGGTGAAGCTCCTGCAGCGTCAGATACGTATAGCTGGTGCGGGCTGCATTAATCTCCATGGCCGAAAAATAAAAATCCGGATTATTTTTAATCGACAGGCGAATCATCTCCAGCCGGTGGGCAGACTGTTCAATCTCTTTATCATCCTTATGAGGCGAATGTCCCGTTGGAATAAAAAGAATCTGGTCTAAATGATATTGTGTTACCGCATTCTGTGCAATAATCAGATGCCCGATATGAATCGGATCAAAGGTTCCGCCAATAATTCCAATACGCACTTTCTTCAATCTTCTACCACCCTTCCAAGGTATAAAAGCTTTCGTTTATAACAATTCAATCTTTGGATATTTCTTTGATTTACGGTAAAGAACGATTTTTTTACCGGTTACCGCAACCACCTGTGCATGCGTACGTTCAGCAATCATTTCACCTAATTCACGCGGGTCATCAGCACAGTTTTTTAATACAGAAATCTTAATCAATTCCCGTTTTTCAATAGCATCATCTATTGCAGAAATAATTTCCGGTGTAAGAGATGCCTTTCCAATCTGGAAAATTGGATTTATCGTACTTGCCATTCCTCTTAAATGGGAACGCTGCTTACTCGTTAATTCCATAATGATTTACTCCTTATAATAATCGAATTCAAGTCCATACATACGGACGGTGTCACCTTCCTGAATACCCTTAGCCTCTAATTCCTTTAAAATTCCCTGTTCTTTTAAGAATTTCTGGAAGAAAAGGAAACCTTTCTCTGAATCAATATTGGTGTAACCCAGCATTTTATCAATCTTAGGACCTTCTACAACATAAGCACCATCTTCCGGATCAACCTCAATGGTATAAGGTTCACCCTCTAATGCTCTGGAATCCGGGAAGAATTCCTGTTCATAGATGACCGGAGTATCGTCCATTTCATCTAAAAGACTCTTCACATAAAACATTAACTCACGGACACCCTGACGGCTGACCGCAGAAATTGGAAACACTTTAATGCCGGATGGTTCAAAGGTTTCTTTTAATTTCTCAATTATTTCATTATTGCCTTCATAAATAGCATCAATTTTATTGGCTGCAATAACCTGAGGTTTCTTTAACAATTCAGGGTTAAAGGATTCCAGCTCCTGATTGATGGCATGAATATCTGCAATCGGATCTCTGCCTTCTGTTCCGGCAGCATCCACGACATGAATGATAACCTTGGTTCGCTCTATATGCTTTAAGAATTCATGTCCAAGGCCAATTCCTTCGGATGCCCCTTCAATCAGCCCCGGAATATCAGCCATGACAAATCCGGCACCTTCGCCTAAATCAACGACACCAAGAATCGGATTTAAAGTTGTAAAATGATAATTTGCAATCTTTGGTGTTGCATTGGTGGAACTGGATAATAAAGTTGATTTTCCCACATTTGGGAAGCCGACTAAACCAACGTCAGCAATTACTTTAAGTTCCAGTCGAACTTCAAGTTCCAATGCTTCCTGCCCCGGCTGGGCATATTTCGGTGCCTGCATGGAAGAGGTTGCAAAATGCTGATTGCCAAGTCCACCCTTTCCACCGGTTAAAATAATCTGTCTTTTATTCTCACCGGACATATCTGCAATTACCTTATCGGTAGCTGCATCACGGATAATGGTTCCGGCAGGAACATGGATGACAAGGTCTTCACCCTTTTTTCCGTGGCAGTTTCGTTTTTTTCCTTCTTCTCCGTTTTCTGCAGCCCATTTGTGTTTATGACGAAAATCATTTAATGTATTCATGCTGTCATCTACTTCAAAGATGATATCACCACCTTTTCCACCATCGCCACCGTCCGGGCCGCCATCCGGAACATATTTTTCACGGCGGAAGCTCACATGACCGTTGCCGCCTTTTCCTGATTTTATAATAATTTTTGCACTATCGGCAAACATAATTTTCTACCTCATTATTGATTGTGATTAAATATCAGTTACTGTAATCAAATGATACTTTAATTGTTTCTAAATTACTTCAAGTTAAAATATAGTTTCCTATAAGTGAAAATAGACCCGGCGCTTTCGTGTCGGGTCTATCATGCATCTTATTCGTTTGTTGCTACTGGATAAACAGAAGCCTGTTTCTTATCTCTGCCTTTTCTTTCAAATCTAAGAACACCGTCTGTTAATGCGAATAAAGTATCATCTCCGCCGATACCAACGTTAACGCCTGGATGAATCTTTGTTCCACGCTGTCTGTATAAAATGTTACCAGCCTTAACGAACTGTCCGTCTGCTCTTTTTGCACCTAATCTCTTGGATTCAGAATCTCTACCGTTCTTAGTAGAACCAACTCCCTTTTTATGAGCAAAAAACTGAAGGTTCATATTCAACATGTTCTACACCTCCTTGAAGTTTAAAATGATGTAATCATTTCCATAATTGTTTTGTATTCCCTGTAAGCCTAAAACCATTGTGTCCAAAAGTAACTTTGCATCATGTCCTGCCGGCTGCTCAAAAGATACGGAAATCAATCCGGTCTCTTCGTCCTGATTGGTCTTGAACTGTTCTTTTGTGAACATTCCAAGGGCATTGATTGTATTAATCACAAGAACCGAAATTCCTGCACATACAATATCCTCTCCGGCATCTGCATATTCAGCATGTCCGACACAGGAAAAAGCAAGATACTCTTGTTTCTGGTTTCGAAAAATCGTTATTTTTGTCATAACAATTTCCTATCGATTACGCATTAATTTTTTCGATTTTCACCTGTGTGAACGCCTGTCTATGACCGTTCTTCTTGTGATAGCCGGTTTTTCTCTTATACTTGTAAACGATAACTTTCTTAGCTCTGCCTTCTTTTACTACAGAAGCTTCTACAGTTGCGTTAGCTGCGTCTGCACCAACTTTTAATCCGTTGTCAGATACTGCTAAAACCTGATCGAAAGTTACTTTCTCACCAGCCTCAACACCAAGCTTTTCAATGGTAATGATATCGCCTTCAGATACTTTGTACTGTTTACCACCTGTTGCTATAATTGCGTACATATGGCACCTCCTATTATCATTACTCGCCAGTTGTGGTGCTATCCTTACGATAGACTTATACCTCACTGTGCGGCATACTGTTGTATCATAGCACACGAATTACGATTCGTCAACTATTTCACGCTATAATTTTAATTATTTTTCAGGTACCATTATTTTTCAGGTACTTTCCGGGTATTGTATTCAGATATTTCTTTGCATATCTTGATAGATACCTTGATGTGGCTTTTGCAGCTGCTATCATCTTAGCTGAGCCACCTGCTCCAAAAGGGTCTTACGCTCCTTCTTCCGGGTCAGCTCCACTAAGCCAAGCTTTGTAATATCCACAAGCCGTACCGGAACCGGGTCTTCTTTTAAGGATAACCGGAACTGGTGCATCAGCTCTTTTCTTTGCTCTTCTTTTGCCATATTGATGAAATCCACAATGACAATTCCTGAAATATTACGAAGCCGGAGCTGTCTTGAAATCTCTGCAGCAGCTTCTAAATTAATCTTATAATAATATTCTTCTGCATTTTTTCCGGAAGTATTCTTTCCACTGTTTACATCGATAACTGTCAGAGCTTCCGTTGGCTGAATGATAAGATAAGCACCGGACTTCATCCAGACCCGTTCCGATATTGCACGCTGTATCTGCGTCTCAAAGGAATAAAGGGTTCCTAATGAAATGGCATCATTTTCATAGAACCGTATCTTAGATAAAATATCAGGATTTCCGGCATAAAGCTGTTGAAGCTCTTCATAGATATTCTTATCATCCGTAATAATTTCACCAAGCTCTTCCTGGTAAAGGTGATTGATGGCATTTTCATAAAATTTCTTTGGCAGCATCAGAATGCTGTAACAGGTACGAAAATGAAAAGTTGCAGCTAACTTCTGATAGTCAGATAAAAGTTTCCGGTATTCTGTTTCCAATTCTTCCGGAGAAGCTCCTGCCGCATTGGTTCTTACGATAAGACTATGCGGCTTTCTTTTTTCTTTCTGTCCGGCATTCTGCTTTGTATCGGTAACTGCTTCTTTTTCAAAAAGCCGCATCTGCTCGAAAAGCTGTACCTGACTGCTTAACCTTTCTTTTTCATCCGCACTTAATTTAGAAGAAATGGCAAGGGAACGGTTTTCATTTGTCAGAACAAAATATTTTCCGGCAAGGGAAAGCTTGGTATCTGCAATGGGATACTTGGTCTTGATCGCCTCTTTGGTAATCTGCACCACAAGTTCATCCCCTTCGGTCAGCTTTCCGCTTCTGCACTGCTTCGAAAACCAGGCATCTTTTATATGTGCTGTTTCCAGATAACAGGTTACTCCCTTTGCAATGTCCACAAAAGCGGCATCTAAGTTCGCGGCAATCTTTTTTACCCTGGCAATACAAATTATTCCCGGTACAACCTGATTTTCTTCGGATAACGGATGAAATGCAATTTCCCTAAACTTGTCCTTTTCATCTAACAGTGCCGTAAAATAGGAGTCGCCTACATAATGCTGCCTTGTAATGATAAATTTATTCAAGAATGTCATCTCCCATTTCATCCAATGCAATCAGAGTGCCGTCTTCTTTTCGGGCATATACGTCCACACGATGAATCTGAAACTGCATTTCGTTATAAGGAAGTTCCAGATACCGGTAAAAGGCTTCTAACAAAAGCTCTGGTTTTACATTATCTACGCTTCCTGTAGATACTTTAAGATAAAAGAATGGACAGCCATCTGCTTCCTCAACCTGAAAATCATATACCAGCTGCTTTAAGTCCATGACTTTTTCGCTTTTTTTCGTCTTTTTCGTAACCAGAATCTCCGGAGCATCTTCATAAAATGCTTTTACTTTACCTTTCAATTCATCCAAAGTGAATGGACAATTTCCTTTATCCTTATAAAATACGTTATAGTCTGCTGCTGCAACAATGGACATCGCTGTTTTTGCATGCTCTGGCAGCATCCGGTAAGATACGATTTCAACACCTTCCACCATGGTATCATTTAAAGCCTTAACGGATTCAATTGAACTTCTGGTAGAATGTACTTCAATATCAAGATATTCTCCATCACTGGTGATTCCAACTCCCAGCGGTGCCGCAAAAGACATAATCTGATGCGGGGAAAATCCCTCGGAATATGCAATATCAATCTCAGCACGACGCATTGCTTTCTGGAAATAGCGCATCATATCAAGGTGTCCGATAAATTTCATTACACCATATTTTCGAAATTTAATTCTTATTTTCAAAGCAGACACCTCCCTTAAACTGAGCAGCTCCACAGCCCTGACACTGCATCCGGCAGTTTGGAGTTACTTCTTCTTTTCTGGCACGTTCCCATTCGCGGATTAAGAACTTTTTCGAAACGCCATCATCAATAAAATCCCATGGGAAAATTTCATCCAGAGGACGTTCCCGCATGGTATAGAAATCGGTATCGATGCCACATTCCGCAAAAGCCTCTACCCAGCGGTTATTATCAAAAAATTCCGTCCAGGCATCAAAGATACCACCTTTTTCATAAACCTTAAGCAAAGCAGGGGCAATCCGGCGGTCTCCTCTTGCAAGAATACCCTCTAATACCGTAACATCTGCTTCATGCCAGTTATACTTGATGCTCTTGCGGTTTAACTGTTCTTTTACAGCATCATTTACCACCTTGGCTCTGCCAAGATAGCTGTCCTTATCATACATTCTCGCCCACTGGAATGGAGTAAATGGCTTTGGTACAAAGAAAGAGGTACTGATAGTAATCTGACATTTTCCATTCCGCTCTTCCTTTGGAATTTCATAATAACGGACTGCAATTTTATTGGCAAGTTCTGCTATGGCACGCATATCATCTTCCGTCTCGGTCGGAAGTCCTAGCATGAAATAAAGCTTTACTTTATTCCAGCCGCCTTCAAACGCCATTCCGGCACCATTTAAAATCACCTCTTCCGTCAGTCCTTTATTAATAACATTACGAAGACGCTGGGAACCGGCTTCCGGAGCAAAGGTAAGGCTGCTCTTTCTGATATCCTGCACTTTTCCCATAACATCTAAGGAAAATGCATCAATACGAAGAGATGGCAGAGAAATATTTACGCCTTTATCCTTAAAGTTATCAATCAGGAAATTAACCAGTTCTTCCAGTTGCGAATAATCACTGGAACTTAAAGAACTTAAAGAAATCTCTTCATGTCCGGTATTCTTTAACATTTCATAAGCATAATGTTTTAAGACTTCTACATCTTTTTCACGGACCGGACGGTAAATCATTCCTGCCTGACAGAAACGGCAGCCGCGGATACAGCCACGCTGAATCTCTAATACCACACGATCCTGGGTTGCTTTAATAAAAGGAACAACCGGTTTCTCCGGGTAAACAGAATGGGACATATCCATCTGAATCTGTTTCTTTACCGTTGCCGGCACCTCCTCATATTTTGGTGTAAAGGATGCAATCGTTCCATCTTCTTTATAAGCCACCTCATACATGGAAGGCACATAGATTCCAGGAATAGACGCTGCACGGCGTAAGAATTCCTTTCTGCTGGCCTTTTCTTTCCTGCACTGCTTATACAGCGTAAATAATTCCGTATAAGAAATTTCGCCTTCTCCGATATAGAACAAATCAAAGAAATCTGCAATCGGCTCCGGATTATAGCTGCAAGGACCGCCACCGATTACAATCGGGTCATCTTCTTTTCGCTCAGAAGACAGCATGGCAATCTGGGATAAATCAAGAATCTGTAAAATATTGGTATAGCACATCTCATACTGGATGGTAATACCAAGGAAATCAAAATCCTTAATCGGCTCCTGACTTTCCAGTGCAAATAAAGGAATATTTTTTTCTTTCATAATCTTGTGTAAATCCGGCCACGGAGAATAAACCCGTTCGCAGTATACATCATCCCGTTTATTAAACATATCATATAAAATCTGAATGCCCAGGTGAGACATTCCGATTTCATAGACATCCGGAAAACACATTGCAAAACGGATGTCAACATCCTTCGGATTCTTCTTTACCATGTTCAGCTCGTTTCCGATATAACGGGCCGGTTTATCAATTGTTAAAAGTATTTCATCACTTAATGCTAAAGTGTTCATCTGGTACCTCAATCATTCTTAAATATCATAATCCGATTTGTGAAAAAAATAACGCTTATATATTTTTTGCAAAATCCGAAATCATCATAACATACTTTTGCAGTTTTGTATAATCATAGTTTTCTTCTAATTGCCGATACATCCATTTGGTATCTTTTTCAGCGGCAGTTCCCGGAAAAGGAAGCTTTCCTTTATCACATAAAACAAACACCACAAAAAGGCAAATACAAAGCAGCCATTTTACTTTCCAAATGGCTGCTTTTCCTGTGTTTATTAACTCCTCGTCCGTGTCTTTCCGTGATTCCGAAAAAGAATTTCTGGCACGAAGAATATATTCCCGTCTGTTTGCAATATAATCCTGTTCCAAATAAATCGCACCTTTCTGCATATCATCGCCTGATTGTTGTTCTGCTGTAATCTATGCAGAAAGTGCAGGAACTATGTATGTTATCTCTGGGCAAGTTCCTGGGTAACATCCTCCCATGTTACGCCTTTTTCTACCATCAATACCATTGCATGATAAAGGAAATCTGAAATTTCATAAATAATCTCTTCCGGTTCCGGATTCTTTGCGGCAATGACAATCTCGGTTGCTTCTTCGCCGACCTTCTTTAAAATCTTATCAATTCCCTTATCGAAAAGGTAGTTGGTATAAGAGCCTTCCTTTGGATGAATCTTACGATCCGCAATAATGGAGTAGACATCCTCAAATACCTGCAGTGGATTTTTCTCAGCATATTCTTTCTTGACAATTTCATTAAAGAAGCAGCTTGGTGCTCCGGTATGACATGCCACGCCAATCTGGGATACCTTTGCAAGAATGGTATCAAAGTCACAGTCTGCCGTTAAAGATTTCACATACTGGATATGACCACTGGTCTCACCCTTCATCCACAACGCCTTACGGCTGCGGCTGTAATAAGTCATCTTTCCGCTGGAAATGGTGGTATTGAACGCTTCTTCATTCATATAAGCTACCATAAGTACTTCATCGGTACGGTAATCCTGTACTACAACAGGTACCATTCCATCCGAATTCAATTTGAAATCACTCCATTTTAATGCCGGAGCAAAATTGTCCATACGGATTCCGCTGGCTGCAAATTCTGTCTTTAATTTCATGATATCCGTCCTTGTATCATTGATAAAAGCGCCACAGATTCCTCTGACATTTTCACGGTTTAATACATCCACCAGTGCATCCTTGTCATAATTATCATACTGAACGACATATGGCAGATTTGTAATATTTTCTACTCCGTCCATCATGGATGGATCAAGAACAATCATTTCATGGAAATATTCATCCAGTTCATCTTTGTGTTTGAATAAGAAATCAATGTTCTTTACAGAAACTATCATACGGTCTTTTCCGAATCGTTTTGCACCTTCCTCCGCCAAAGACATGCTGACAGATTTGGCACCGTTTAAAACAACCTGTTTACATCCGGCATAGATAAATTTCTTAATGTCTTCCAGACGGTTGATATTTCCACCTGCATAAATCGGAATCTCTACAGTACGGAAAATATCTTTTACCGTATGAATATTTTTCTCATGCTCTTCATCACCGGTTGATAAATCATAGATTAAAATCTTATCAATTCCACTGTCATTATAAAGCTTGGTAAGTTCTTTTAAATCTCCTGCAGAACTAAGGTCACTCGGGCTCTTTACTGCCTCTCCGTTTTTCAGATAAATGGTTGCTACTATATTCTTGTGTTTCATATGCTCACCTATAAACTGCCTTTCGTTGATAATATATCGGTAATACGCGGGTCAATGATGGTTGCCTCATCCAATGCCTTTGCAAATGCCTTAAACATGGCTTCAATCATATGATGGTTATTTCCGCCTGTAATGACCTTAAGATGTAAATTCATTCCGGCGCTATAGGAAATGGCATAAAAGAATTCTTTTACCATCTCAGTATCCATATAACCCACACGGTCTGTGGTGAATTCTGCATCAAAGGATAGATACGGTCTTCCGGATAAATCTACCGCACAAAGCACCAGTGTCTCATCCATGGGAAGCATACAGCTTCCAAAACGTTTGATACCCTTTTTGTCACCGACTGCTTTTTTAATGGCATTGCCAAGGACGATTCCGGTATCTTCAATGGTATGATGACAGTCCACCACCAGATCTCCGGTCACTTTGACATTTAAATCAAATAATCCATGTCTTGCAAAGCCATCTAACATATGGTCGAAAAATCCAATTCCGGTATCTGCCTTTGCATCCCCTCTGCCGTCCAAATCAAAGGAAAGGTAAATATCTGTTTCTTTTGTTTTTCTTGTATATTCTGCAATACGTCTTTGTTCCATGAAACAAACCTCCGTTTAGTTTTCGTCTTCAAATCTTACTTTAACGGAATTTGCATGTGCCGTCAACTGTTCGCACTCTGCAAACTGGGCAATATCTTTATATACTTCCTCTAATGCTTCCCTGGAATAGGAAATAATGCTGGATTTCTTAATGAAATCATCTACGGATAATGCAGAGAAGAATTTTGCGGTTCCATTGGTTGGAAGAACGTGGTTTGGTCCTGCAAAATAATCACCAAGCGGTTCACTGCTGTATTCACCGATGAAAATTGCTCCGGCATTTCTTACCTTGGTCATAACTTCAAATGGATTCTTTGTTACAATTTCCATATGTTCGGATGCAATTTCATTTACTGCAGCAATGGCTTCCTCCATATTATCTGCAATTAAAATATATCCATAGTTATCTAAGGATTTCTGGATGATTTCTTTTCTGGAAAGCTGTGCGGTAAATTTTGCTGCTTCCTCAGAAACACGCTCTGCCAGTTCACGGCTTGTGGTAATCAAAATTGCGGAAGCCATTTCATCATGCTCTGCCTGGGATAAAAGGTCGGCTGCAACATATCTTGGATTGGCTGTTTCATCTGCTAATACTAAAATCTCACTTGGTCCGGCGATGGAGTCTATGCTGACATAACCGAATACGGCTTTTTTCGCTAAAGCTACATAAATATTTCCAGGGCCAACAATTTTATCTACTTTTGGAATGCTTTCGGTACCAAAGGCGAGAGCTGCAATTGCCTGTGCGCCACCTACTTTATAGATGCGGTCTGCACCGGCTTCTCTTGCTGCAACCAGGGTAGAAGGATTTACCTTACCATCTTTTCCAGGCGGTGTTGTCATAATAATTTCATCAACTCCGGCAACCTTGGCCGGAACAATATTCATCAGTACGGAAGAAGGATAAACGGCTTTTCCACCCGGTACATAAACACCGACACGGGCTAATGCGGTTACCTTCTGACCTAAGATAATACCTTTATCCTGGCTGTCAAACCAGCTGTTCTGACGCTGTTTTTCATGATAGGTACGGATATTTACAAGAGATTTCCGGATGACTTCAAGGAGCTTCGGATCTACTGCATCATAAGCCTCCTTAATCTCTTCTTCTGTTACTAAAATATTATCTTTATGAATCGTTGCGCCATCAAATCTCGCTGTATAGTCAAATAATGCAGCATCTCTGTTGGCACGTACCGTTTCAATGATTTCCTGTACGCTGGCTTCAAATTTGCCGTAGCTGTTGGGGCTTCTCTTTAAAAGATTCTCTAATATATTACCCTTTGTCTCTTCTGTCAACTCTAAAATACGCATGTTTATGCCTCCTTTAATACCGATTTTAAATCTGTAATTAATTTCGTAATCCGCTCATGTTCCATTTTCATACTAACCTGATTTACGACCATCCGGGCAGAAAGCGGACAAACTTCTTCTAATACTTCAAGTCCGTTTTCACGTAAGGTTGAGCCTGTCTCTACAATATCACATATTACCTCAGAAAGTCCAACAATCGGGGCAAGTTCGATGGAACCGTTTAATTTGATAATTTCTACAGTCTGATGTTTCTTATTATAAAAATAGTCTTTTGCAATGCGCGGATATTTGGTTGCCACACGGATCAGTTCGTGATGCTGTAATAATTCTTTGGATTCTTTTGGACCGCAGATACACATTCTGCATTTTCCAAAGCCCAAATCCAATACTTCATAAATATTTCTTGCTTCCTCTAAAATTGTATCCTTTCCCACAATACCGATATCTGCCGCACCATATTCTACATAAGTTGGTACATCCGGTCCCTTGGCAAGGAAGAAACGAAGCTTTAATTCTTCATTGACAAAAATAAGTTTTCTGGTATTCTTGTCTTTCATTTCTTCACAGGTAATGCCGATTTTTTCAAAAGTCTCTAAGGTTTTATTTGCCAGTCTTCCCTTACCTAATGCAAAGGTTAAATATCTCATATCTTCCATTTCTATTCTCCATCCATAAATGTCAGTTCTGCAATCTGATTTCGCAATGCATATGCTTCATAATCTGCTTTTGATTTATCCATTGCCCAGGCAATCAGTTCCACATTGCAGTCCTTTGCCCTCAGTGCAATGGCTTTCTTTACTGCTTCCCTGCGGTATTCCGGTTTGTATACAATCAGCTGATTGTCATGTTTTACGGTAATCTCAATTTTCTGTCTTGAAATTGCTGCCATTAACTGGTCTACTACAATCGCAAATCCAATGGAAGCTGCATCTTTTCCAAAATAAGTAAGAAGTTTGTCATAACGGCCACCCTTTACAATCGGTTCACCACTTCCATAAGTATAACCGGCAAAAATTACTCCGGTATAATAATGATAGCTGCTTAACATACCAAATTCATAGGTCACATATTTGTCTACGTCATATACTTTAAGCACCGCATCTAAGTCTTCCAGTCTGCGTATCGCTTTATAAACCCTTGGATAATCAGCTGCATAGGTCTTTGCTTCTTCAAAGGAAGATGCATTATCATAAATGGTTCCAAGCATTCCGAATAATTCTTTCAAATTCTGGTTCATGGAGCAGTCGGAAATCTCTTCTTCCACACCAAAAAAATTCTTATTTGCAATCAGTTCCCGGATAACCTCTTCCTGTTCTTCAGAAAGTCCTGCCGCTTCCATTAAGCCACGGAAAAATTCCACATGACCCACACTAATCTGGAAATCCTTTAAACCACTGCTCTTTAATGCGTCAATTGCCATGGCAATCATCTCTGCGTCGGCATCTACGGTATCATCTCCGATTAACTCTGCACCAAGCTGGGTGGATTCCTTTAATCTTCCCTGATAACTATGGTTGTTGATAAAGGTATTTCCCATATAAGAAAGGCGGATTGGCATATCCTCATCCATAAAATATTTCGCGGCAGACCGTGCAATAGATGGTGTAATATCCGGTCTTAATACAAGGGTATTTCCTTCCCGGTCAAAAAATTTATATAATTCGCTGGATGGAATGGTTCCAACTTCTTTTCCAAATATATCGAAAAATTCAAAGGTTGGTGTCTGAATACTGTGGTATCCGTGTCGTTTTAAAGCCTTATGCAGCCGATCCTGCAGCTCTAATTTTTTTTCACACTCTTCATTATAAATATCCCGGACACCCTCTGGTGTATGTAACAATTGATTTTTCATATAAACCTCCAGTTTTTTTCAAAACACTTTAGCGTGCTACCATGCTACCACGGTGAATTGCTTTTCCTAGTATATATTACCTGGAAATAATTGTCAATCCCTTAGCTCCAAATCTTTTTTCAAGCCTTCCAGATAAGGAACCAGGATTCCTGACTTCTTTGGCAGGAAAAATTCCGGATTTAATTCTTCTAACCGGAAGCTCTTCCGTCCGCCATTCTGGGCTCTCTCCCAGAATTCATAAAGCTGTCGGAATGGCATATAGTAAAATTCATCCCGTTGGGTATAAAATATCAGAATAAAGGAAATACCCTGCTGATTTTCAAAATCCTGCATAAACTGAATCTGGTGAGCATGCACATTGGCAAGAGGAAACGTATCGGTGTGACATTCCTTAGCATCAAAGCAGACCGGAATGCCCTGTACTGCCCCGATATAATCTACGGTACTTTTCTGGTCAAAATAGGCAAGGGTAATATGTCTTGTTTCTTTATCAATATTAATTGGTGTAATCGGTGTCGGAATTTTCTGTATCATTGCTAAATTATGCTCTGCATATTTTTCATTGGTCCGGTTGATAAATTCCTCTAACGTAGAACCTCTTAATCCTCTGGAATTCCAAGTTGGCATCAGAGTATACTTCCTTTCTTTTCTTCCGGCAGTGTGTAATAAATTTTATGTTCTTCGAGAATCCTTATTTTCTGATTCTTTACTTCTAATATATTTACACTGCAGTTTGGCTGGTGGCTGTTCCAGAAATCCTTGATTTCAAGTCCTTTTATGTATGCAAGAAATGCCCGGATGATTCCACCATGACAGCAGATGAGCACACGCTTCATTTTTTCTTCCAGTGGAAGGATTTCATGCTTTAAAAAATCTTCCACCCTGCCAAGTAATGCTTCGTAGCTTTCGCCCTGTTCCGTGGCACGATACTGTTCCGGCACATGAAATAAAGCATCAATATTTTTAAGGGCCGGATTCCAGCTGAGATCAGCAAGCTTCTGTCCTTCCCCTTCTCCGAAGTTCATTTCACGGATACGTTCATCATAGGAAATCGGGGTGTCCGTTCCTCGCAGAATAATCTCTGCCGTCTGTCTGGCACGAATTAACGGACTGCAATAACAGTAGTCAAAAGTCAGTCCTTCGTTTTGGAATCCCTCTTTGGTCTTTTCGGCTAATTCCAGTCCGAATTCATTTAATGGAATGTCAAGCGTTCCCTGTATCAGTCCTTTTTTATTGTAATCGGTTTCTCCATGCCGCATCAGATATACTTTCATCTTACTTATTCATCCTTCCTGTAACATCCGTAGTCTTTTGTTAAAATAATTACTGCTCTATGGCATTCTGATTTGCATAACAAATAGCCTTATTAAAATCATCCGGTGGAGCTGCTTCTACACATCTGCCATCTGCAAATATCATCCGGTAAGCATGTAAAAGCTGATGTTTTACGCCGGTGCGTTCCCGGTAAAAATGATTGATTTTTTCATTACCATATTTACTGTCTCCGATAATCGGATGACCAATGGATGCTAAATGGGCACGGATCTGATGGCTGCGTCCGGTAATCAGATGCACCTGCAGCAGTGTGACATCCTGATATACTTCCAGTGGCTCATACTCGGTTTCGATACAGAGTGCATCCTCTGTTTTTTCCTTTGAAATAAATACACGATTCTGCCTTTCATCCTTCATAAGATACCCCTTTAAATGCTGCGGTGCAGTAATGCATCCGGCTACCAGGCAGAGATAATATTTCTTTACGGTTCTTTTTTTCAAAGCCTCGGATAAATCCTGCAATCCCTTTAACGTCTTTCCGGCTGTCAGAAGTCCTGAAGTATTGCGGTCAAGACGGTTACATACGGACGGTCGAAAGGTCCGCAAATCAGTTTCCTTAAGGGCTCTGCTTTGAAGAAGATATCCGATAATATATTCGTTGGCGGAAATATCGGATGGCTGTGCCTTCTGTGACAGCATTCCGGCAGGTTTATTGATGATTAAAATATCTTCATCTTCATAAACGATATCCAGTGCTGTGGTTGGAAAACTTTCTTTCACCTCTGCTCCTGCAAACTTATCATAAGTTTCATCTGCTAAAAACAGCTTTACTTCATCCATGGCTTCCAGTTTTTCAGAACCATCTGCCTTTTTTCCATTTAATACAATATTCTTCTTCCGAAGCATTTTATAGACAAAGCTTGACGGTGCTTCTTTTAAAAGCTTTTTTAAATATTTATCAAATCGTTGTCCTGCTTCATTTTCTTTAATGATAAATGTTTTCATAACATATCCTTACTATTTCTTTTTATGAACGGTTCGAATTGTATGCTTCTTCTTCGTATTCTGACTGGAAGTCTTTCCCGAATATTTTTCTGTATTTCTGGAATTTCCAGTTTTATACTTTGTCTGATTTTGATTCAGTGTCCGCTTCGTCTTTTTCTTATCCGAAAATGCTTCTTCTTTGGCAAGCTTTCTTGGACGGATGAGGCAATGGGCATCAAAGCCGATTAAATCCGTCCGGTTCGTCTTAACTAACGCTTCATGCACCAAATCATAATTTTCCGGATTACGATACTGTATCAGTGCACGCTGCATGGCTTTCTCATGCGGATTGGTTGCTACATATACCGGCTCCATGGTCCGCGGATCTAAACCGGTATAGTACATACAGGTCGATATGGTGGATGGGGTCGGATAGAAATCCTGTACCTGCTGAGGCATATAACCTAAATCTCTTAAATACTCAGCCAAATCTACTGCCTCCTGCAGGGTCGAACCAGGATGGGAGGACATCAGATATGGCACCAGATACTGTTTTAATCCTAACCGTTCATTCATATCATGATACTTGCGGACAAATTCATTATAAACGGAAACGGGAGGTTTTCCCATTTTCTGTAATACCGGGTCTGAAATATGCTCCGGTGCCACCTTTAGCTGTCCGCTGACATGATATTTACAAAGTTCTTCCAGAAAATTATTTTTCGTATCACATAAAAGATAGTCAAATCGGATACCGGAACGGACAAATACTTTTTTCACGCCTTTGATATTCCGTAATTTACGAAGAAGACTGATATAATCACTATGGTCAGCAACAAGATTTTTACATGGTGTCGGGAACAGACATTGCCGGTTCTTGCAAACTCCCTTTGTGAGCTGCTTCGTACATGCCGGTGCCCTGAAATTAGCAGTCGGACCACCTACATCATGGATATATCCTTTAAAATCCTTATCCTGTGTCATCTTCTTTGCTTCTGCAAGAATGGATTCATGACTTCTGGTCTGAATAATTCTGCCCTGATGAAAAGTTAAGGCACAGAAGCTGCAGCCACCAAAGCAGCCACGGTTACTGACCAGGGAAAATTTTACTTCTTCGATAGCCGGTACACCACCATCCTTTTCATAGATTGGATGATAGGTTCTCATATATGGCAGTGCGTAGATATCATCCATTTCCATCTGGGTCAATGGCTTTGCCGGTGGATTCTGTACGACAAACATTTTCTCATCATAGGTTTCATAAATTCTTCTTGCCGTAAAAGGGTCTGTATTCTGATACTGAAGGTAAAAGCTCTTGGCATACGCTGTCTTGTCCTCTTTGATTTTATTAAAAGACGGCAATTCCAAGGCATCATAAATATCTTCTTTATTTCGGGTCTTAAAAACAGTTCCATCGATATAAGTAATATCCTTTACCGCAAGACCGGAAGCTAACGCATCTGCAATTTCAACAATGCTGTGCTCGCCCATTCCATAAGAAATCAAATCAGCACCGGAGTCCAGAAGAATGGAACGTTTTACCTTATTAGACCAGTAATCATAATGCCCAAGTCTTCTAAGACTTGCTTCAATACCGCCGATAATGATTGGATTATGTTTATAGGTCTGACGGATCAGATTGCAGTAACTTACCACTGCATAATCCGGGCGTTTTCCCATAACGCCACCCGGTGAAAATGCATCATGGGCACGTCTCTTTTTCGATACAGAATAATGGTTTACCATGGAATCCATATTCCCACCGGAAACTAAAAAGCCAAGCCGTGGCTCGCCCAATATGGTTACGCTTTCCTTGTCACGATAATCCGGCTGTGCAATGATACCCACGGTATAACCATGTGCCTGCAATATTCTACTGATAATAGCATGTCCAAAGGAAGGATGGTCTACATATGCATCTCCGCATATATAGACGAAATCCAGCTGCTTTATCCCTGCTTCTTCCATATCTTTTCTTGAAATTGGTAAAAAACCGTTCTGCATCTTCTTATCCTTCCTTTAATGCCTGTAATTCTGACTCCGTCAATGGGCGATACGCTCCTGTTGCCAGAGTTTCATCCAGCTTTAAGCTTCCCATGGAAAGCCGTTTTAAATAAATGACCTTTTTTCCTGTTTTTTCAAACATCCGCTTAATCTGATGATATTTTCCTTCGGTAATAGTAACTTCAATTTCTGATTCTGAATCACTTTTTAAAATCACAAGTTCAGCAGGCTTTGTGAGGTTTTTCTCTCCGATATCAAGACCCTTCCGAAAAGCCGCAACATCTTCAGCAGTCACTTTTCCTTCTATTCTGGCATAATAAGTTTTTGCCACATGTTTCTTCGGAGATAAAAGCTCATGAGCCAACGCACCGTCATTGGTGATAAGGAGCAGCCCTTCCGTATCCTTATCCAGTCTGCCTACCGGAAACAAATCTTTTCTTACAGCATCTTCTATGAAGGAAACTACAGTTGGAAAATGCTTATCTTCCGTGGCACTGACACAGCCGGCAGGCTTATTTAGCATATAATATTCCCATTGGGAATAATTAACCTTTTCGCCTTCGAGGTTAACAATATCCTTTTCCGGTGAAATCTTGTATTCCGGACGTTTGATGATTTCTCCATTTACGGTAACACGTCCCTTGGAAATATATGTTTTCACCTGACTCCTGCTTCCCTTGCCCATTTCTGTTAAAAATTTATCTAATCTCAAATCTTTCATTCTGATACGTTCCTTTACTACTCTGATTTGGCAGACACCGCGATAACTCGAGAAGCTCGCAAAGCGTGTTTCTTATAATTCAAATCCTAATTTAAATCCTAATTTAAATCTTAATATTGATAATGTAATATTTTCTTCTCCTGATAGAGATATTGCAGGATGGAATAGGAATTTACACTAAACTCCCGTTTATTTTCATCATTTAAATAAATTCCAAAATGAAGATGCACATCAAAATTACCGACGGTTCCTTCTGTCTTAGAATATCCGGTATCTCCCATAAATGCAATCAGCTCTCCGGCATGAACCTCGTCTCCGATGGAAAGTCCCTCTGCATAATCCGACAGATGTGCATAGTAGAAATATGCTCCATGAGGACTCCGGATTCCGATACGGTAACCCCCAAGTTCCAGCCAGCCCATCTGCTCTATGGTTCCATCGCAGACACTGATTACCGGGTAATTTCCCCGCTCATTGATATCTGCCATAATATCACAGCCTTCATGTCCTCTGTCTCCACCATAAGTGCGGCTCTGCATCCAGGTGTCTCCAAAAGTTACTTTTTTCTCTTCGTCCCAGATGGTATCCGGAACCGGGAAATAGACAATGTCAGACCAGATACTGTCTAAATAGGCTTCCTGCTTTTCAATTTCTTCTTTATGAAAATGCAGCAATCTTTTGTATACATCTTTTAGCTCGTTTTTTTCTGTTAAATCTGAAGCATAATATGCCAGAAGATACCGGGTAAATGTCATATCTTCCTGAGCCTCACCTTCTTCAGACTCATATTTCCTGAATTTTAACACCGTTTCCGGAGAGACTTCCTGATTCCGAAGTTTCTGAAAGAACTCCTGTTGTTCAAATGCTATATAAAAGGCTGCCCGCTTTTGAATCTGCTGTAACAGGCTGCAGTCTATGACAACCAGCAAAAAAAAGAGAATAATGACACAAATTTTCTTCTTCATAATAATTCGCATAAAAGTTATTTTATACAATATATTGAACTATGAAAAAAACTATTTCTCTTCTGATTCTTTTTTTGTGCTTAATATTATTATTTTTGCATCCCATGCTTACGGTATCTGCCGCAGCAAATGGCCTAATGCTCTGGTACCAGAATATTCTGCCTGCATTGCTTCCTTTTGCCATTCTATCCGATATTCTGATTTCATCCGGGATTTTTTATCATATTTCAGGAATCCTCTATCCATTCATCCATCTCCTGATTCCCTGCAGCAGAAATGCCTGTTTTCCACTTCTGTCAGGGTTTCTATTTGGTTTTCCTATGGGAAGCCGTATCTGTGCACAGATGTTAGAAGAAAATCAGTTGTCGAGGGAAGAGGCTGTCATTCTCTTTGCCATCTGCAATAATATCAGTCCCATGTTCATTGCAAGCTATATTGTTCACGATACACTCCGGCAGGACGGTCTTTTATTACCGACACTTGGGATCCTCTATCTGCCGCCCCTGATTCTCTGCCGCATTCTCTATACTTTTCAGCGTAATAATCTAACGCAAAAAGAAACGGCACCACGATTAAAATTAAACTTTTCAATCATAGATGCCGGTATCATGAACGGTTTTGAAATTCTTTGTAAACTCGGTGGATATATCATGCTCTTTTCTATTCTGTTAGAACAGATTACCTTTTATGTGCCACAAAAGCTCTTACAATTACCACTTTGTATTCCATTAGAAGTTACAAATGGAATCCGGCAAATTTCCGAAGAAGCTCTCTCTCCACAGCTTGCTTATGCCTTAATTTTAAGTCTTACCGCTTTTGGCGGATTATGTGGCTTCGCCCAGACCTATTCCATGGTTGCAAGCCAGAAGCTCTCCATGAAATATTATCTGCTGGTCCGAATCAGTCTTGCATTCTGTGCTTTCCTTCTGGGGTACATGATATATCCGGCAGGATAAATATATATTACTCTTCCGGAATCTCATTTGCCGGTGCTTCCTGTGTGGCAGGCTCTGCTGTTGTTTCCTGTTTTGCCTGTCCGGAAGAAGCATCTTCTTCCTCTGGAAGCAGTTCATTCCGGTTTGCCGTCACAACATCCAGACAACCCTGAAGGGTATGAATCAGATTATCATATCTTGCCTGTGAACCTTCAATGGCATGACTTAAAATTTCTTCAATATTCTTAAGACTGCTGTCCGTATACTGAATTGCACCCATACGGATATTATTGGCATCATTGGTTGCTTTATCAAGAATCTCCTGTGCCTGCTTGGTAGCAATCATAACAACCTCATTTGCCTGGGCATAAGCCTGTTGCATAATCTGGTGTTCACTGACAAGCTCGCTGGTCTGTACCTGTGCCTGAGCAATGATGGCATCTGCTTTTGCCTGGGCATCTGCCAGAATAGCTTCTTTGTTGCTGATAATCTTCTGATAACGCTTGATTTCTTCCGGCGTTTTCATTTTTAATTCCGTCAGAAGTTCTTCTAACTCATCCTTATTAACAACAATTTTCGTACTGGATAATGGCTGATATTTGCAATTATCAATATATTCTTCGATTTCTTCTATGATTTGTTCCATTCTGCTACTCATCGTCCACACTCCTTATTTTTTGATATTATATTTATCATAAATCCGCTCTATAAACTGTGGTGGGACAAAATGCGAAATATCGCCACCATAAGAAGCATATTCCTTTACAATTGTAGAGCTGAGATAGGAATATTTTACATTCGTTGTAAGAAATACCGTATCTATCTTTGGATTTACACGATGGTTCGACTGTGCAATCTGAAGTTCATATTCAAAGTCCGTTACCGCACGCAATCCTCTGACGATAATGGTTGCATCAATTTTTTCCATAAAGTCAACTAAAAGACCATCAAAAGAAGCAACTGTTACATTCGGCATATCTTTTGTTATCTCTTTTAACATACTAACACGTTCATCTAAAGAAAACAACGAGTTTTTTGCACTGTTATTTAAAACTCCCACAACCAGCTCGTCCACTATTTTCGAAGCACGTTCAATCATGTCAACATGACCATTTGTGACCGGGTCAAAGCTGCCCGGATAGATTGCTTTTTTCATCATAGGTTATTCCTTTCTGGATATAAAGGCATGTAAATTTGTCTTATATTTTTTGCATTTATCAAGTGTAAAACCAAGCTCCTCAAGATACTCAAAACCAGTCTTTAGGGACGCTTCTACAATAATTACCGTATCTTCATCTACCAGGGTCGATTTCGAAAGCAGCATCAGCACATCCTTTTCCAGCTCCTGATTGTAAGGTGGATCCATGAAAATAATCTGGAATGCCCCTTTTCCTTCCAGACTCCGGATAGCTGCCATGACATCCATCTGCAGTAAACGACACTGGTCATTAAATTTGGTAAAGTTAATATTATCCTGTATACATGCTGCTGCTTTTTTCCCACTTTCCACAAAAACAGCTTCTTTCGCTCCACGACTGACAGCTTCCAATCCAATCTGTCCGCTTCCTGCAAACAAATCTAAGAACCGGCAGTCCGCAATCTCGTATTGCAGCATATTAAAAAGCGTTTCCTTAATACGGTCTGTTGTCGGTCTTGTGTCTATCCCTTCAATTGTTTTCAATGGAAGGCTTCTTCCTTTTCCGGCTATTATTCTCATTAAAATCCCTCTTTTATCAGTAAATCATTCAGTTCCTGCAATGCCGTCTCCACCGCATGCATACGCACTTCACTACGGTCTCCGGAAAATACATAACGTATAACTTTCACAAAATCATTTATTTTATAACCAATGTATACCAGTCCTACCGGAAACTTTTCACTTCCACCGCCAGGACCTGCAATACCGGTTACTGAGATTCCGACATTCGTACCGGCAACTTTTGTTACGCCACGAACCATTTCTTCTGCTACTTCTTTACTTACTGCAGTGTGTTTCTGCAAGGTCTCTTCCGATACACCTAGTACTTTATGCTTTACCGCATCCGAGTAAGTGATATAAGATTCTTCCAGCACATCCGAAGCACCCGGCACATTAATCAAAGTTGCGGCTACAAGTCCTCCGGTACAGGATTCTGCGGTAGCAATGGATAAATGATTCTCCGCCAGCCGTTTTACAATTTTATCTTCCAGATTTTCCTGTCTTTTTTCCATGGGAATCCTCTTTATTTCTGTTCTTTTAAAACAGCTCTGTTTTTCCAGAGATAATCAATTAGAGATACAACCGTTAATACCAGTGCAATATAAGTAAGTACGGTTCCTAATAACTGGAAGTAACAGTTATCAAAATTAAGAATCAATACAATGACCATAAGCATCTGGAATGTGGTCTTAAATTTGCCCCAGTAGCTGGCTGCAATTACAACGCCGTTATCAGCTGCTACCAGACGGAAACCACTGATGATAAACTCACGGCTGATAATTACGATTACAATCCAGGCTGCAAGCTGTCCGGTTTCAATCAGGCAGATCATTGCGGCACATACCAGCAGTTTATCCGCAAGCGGGTCCATAAATTTGCCGAAATCTGTCACAAGATTATACTTTCTTGCAATCTTCCCATCCAAAAGGTCTGTAAGACTTGCTACAATAAAGATTGCTACAGCAATATAATTTGCATAACCCGGACAAATCGGTGCCAACATAAACACTACAAAAAACGGAATCAAAATTACTCTGAAAATTGTTAATTTGTTTGGTAAATTCATGCTAATTCTCCTATCAAATCATATTCATAAGCTCCGGTTACTTTTACTTTGGCAAAGTCTCCGGTCATTAAGGTTTCCTCTGTATTTACAAAAATATATCCGTCAATAGATGGCGCATCACGGTAGGTTCTTCCTACATAAGCATTCTCATCTGCAACTTTTCCTTCGATAAAAGCATAAAGTTCACGGTCAACCATATCCTCATTTTTCTCAAAAATAATTTCTTCCTGAAGCTCCATGACTTCCTGTTGCCACAGCTTCTTCGTCTCTTCCGGAATCTGATTTTCCATCTCAGCTGCTTTCGTTCCTTCTTCCGGAGAATAGGTAAATGCACCCAGACGGTCAAATTTCATTTCCTGTACGAATTCCAACAGCTCTTTATGCTGCTCTTCTGTCTCTCCCGGGAAGCCACAGATCAAAGTGGTCCGGAGCGTAATATCCGGAATTTCTTCCCGCAGATGATGAATAATACGAACAAGGTCATCCTTATTGGTCTTTCTTCCCATTCTCTTTAATACGTCTGAATTTGCATGCTGAATCGGAATATCCAGATAATGGCAGACTTTATCATTTCGTTTGATTGCTTCAATCAGTTCATCATCAATTTCTTCCGGATAACAGTAAAGAATACGAATCCAGTACAATCCCGGGATCTTATTTAATTCATCCAAAAGCCGGTGCAGGGATTTTTTTCCATAGAGGTCAATTCCGTAAAGAGTGGTCTCCTGGGCTACCAGAATCAGTTCCTTTACACCGCCCTCTACCAGTTCCCTGGCTGTTGCTACCAGTTCTTCAATCGGTATACTGCGGTAGTTTCCTCTGATATATGGAATGATGCAGTAAGTACAGCGTTTGTTACAGCCTTCTGCAATTTTTAAATGGGCATAATGTCCGCCGGTGGTAACACATCGTTTGGTATGCAAGGTTGGAAGCCCTTCCAGCGAATTTAAATTGGTATAATGTTTTCCTGCCATAACTTCTTTCACAGCAGAAACAATATTATCATAGGAATTGGTTCCAAGAATTGCATCTACTTCCGGTATTTCTTCCTCAATCTCACTCCGGTAACGCTGGGCAAGGCACCCGGTTACAATCAATGCCTTTGCATGTCCGGTTTTCTTATATTCTGCCATTTCAAGTATTGTGTTAATACTCTCTTCTTTGGCATCATTGATAAAACAACAGGTATTAATTACTATCACATCTGCCTGCGTTTCATCATCAATAATGGTATATCCGGCATCACGGATCATACCAAGCATATATTCTGAATCTACCAGGTTCTTATCACAACCCAGTGATACAAAGAAAATATTCATTCATTCCTCCGTAACAGGAAAGAGTCCTGTATATATTTTTCTCTTACATGATGAAAGGGTTACCAAACCATGTTGGCAACCCCGCTATGCTACTCGTTATCTTCTGAAACAGCATCTTCTCCCATGATTTTTACCTTTCCGGTATAAAGCTCTTCTACTGCGATAGAAAGTGGTTTCTTTCCTTTGGCATTTTCAACCAACGGTTCATCTCCACCGATAATCTGTCTTGCTCTCTTTGCAGTAGCAATTACAATAGAATATCTGCTGTTTACTACCGGTTCTTCTCCGATTTCAACGTCGTTATTTACGACCTTCATTAACTCAACATAAGATGGATGTATCATAATTTATTCTCCTTTCGAAAAGCACTTCAGCTCTTCTCTGATTTTATTGATGAAATTTATATTACGTGATGCACAATCATGTTCGTTCTCAATGATGCTGTGGATATTCTCCACACATGCAGGGACGGTATCGTTCACCACAATGTAATCATACTGATTCATAAACTCTGCTTCCTGGGATGCTCTGCTTAATCTTGCATTGATGGTTGCCATGTCTTCAGTTCCACGGTTCACCAGGCGGTTCTTTAATTCATCCGCATCCGGTGGTGTTACAAAGATTAAGATAATGTCCGGAAAACGTTTCTTTACGTCAAGTGCTCCCTGAATCTCTATCTCAAGAATTACATCTTTTCCAGCCTCTAACTGTTCATCTACATAGGCTTTTGGTGTACCATAATAATTTCCCACATAACAGGCATGCTCAATTAACGCATTGTCTGCTATCATCTGTTCAAATTCTTCTCTGGTACGAAAGAAATAATCAACACCATCCACTTCTCCGGGTCTCGGATTTCTCGTGGTAGCTGAAACAGATAATGCATACGTATCCTTGTACTCCGCCATCAGAGCTTTCATCACAGTGCCTTTGCCGGCACCGGAGAAACCGGATACTACGGTTAATATACCTTTTCTTTTCATTTACTATTCCTCACTCAGTTTATTTCCACTAATCTCGTTAAATCTGCCAGTCAGTGTATCCGGCTGTAACGCAGAAAGAACGATATATCCGGCGTTGGTAATAATCACCGCACGGGTACGTCTTCCCTGGGTTGCATCCACCACGCACTCTTCTTCTTTGGCTTTCTGAATCATGCGCTTGGCAGGTGCAGAATCCGGCTGAATCACAGCAACAATCTTATCTGTATTTACTACATTTCCAAATCCAATATTCATAAGTGCTGCCATTTTTCACCATTCCATTCTTACTACAGGGTTTACGGAAATCATTTATTCAATATTCTGAATCTGTTCGCGGACTTTTTCAATATCCGTTTTCAGATTAATACCGGTATCTGAAATTGCAAGATCACTTGCCTTGGAAAGAATCGTATTTGCTTCCCGGTTCATCTCCTGAGCAATGAAGTCAAGCTTCCTTCCAACGGTTCCACCGCCTGTTAAAGCAGCTTTCATCGCTTCAATATGGCTCTTTAAGCGGACAGTTTCTTCATCCACACATATTTTATCAGCAAATATTGTAACCTCCGTTGCAATTCTTGCATCATCCATCTGCTTATCTTCTAAAATTTCTTTTACCTTGGTTTCTAATCGCTCACGGTATTCTTTCATAACGATTGGAGAACGTTCTTCGATAAAGTCCACATAGCCAATCATTTCATCTAATTTATTCAGAAGGTCAGTTTTTAAATTCTCGCCTTCTTTTTCTCTGGTTTCAACAAATGCCTCACATGCATTACGCAATGTCTTCTCAAGAAGTGCCCAAAGTTCTTCTTCGTCATTATCCTGTTCTTCCATTATAAAAACATCCGGATAACGTGACAATGTGCTGACACGGATATCATTTTCCAGCTGGAAATGCTCTGCCATCTGCTGTAAATATTTTAAATATTCGCCAGCAAGTTCTTCGTTGTATTTCAGTGAGAAGTTGGCTTCGTTGAAATCTTCACAGGTAATGAAGATATCTACTTTTCCACGCTGTATGTATTCTTTGATTAAGTTACGCACGGCACTTTCAAAGAAACTTAATTTTTTAGGAAGCTTAACATTTACATCCAGATAGCGGTGATTTACTGATTTAATCTCTACCGTTATCTTACGGTTGTCTTCCTCTATCTCACACCTGCCGAAGCCGGTCATACTTTTAATCATAGCTGCCTCCTAATGCATAGATATATGTATTATAGTAGAATTTTCTTTATTAGTCAAATTCAAAATGCCGTATTTATTGAAATTTTAGAAAGATTTCTTTATAATAAAATCCTGTAAAAGAATCTATTCTTTCCAAAGGAGGTCATATTATATGGCGCTAGACGGAATTACCGTAGCTGCACTTACTGCAGAATTAAATCAGACAATCTTAAATGGACGAATCAGCAAAATAGCCCAGCCTGAGGCAGACGAGCTGCTGCTTACCATAAAGGCACCATCCGGCCAGTACCGGCTTTCTTTAAGCGCCAGTGCTTCCCTGCCTTATATCTATCTTACAGCTCAGAATAAAGTCAGTCCCATGACTGCACCGAATTTCTGCATGGTATTACGAAAACATATTGCCAACGGCCGGATTATTGCCATCAGTCAGCCCGGATTAGAACGAATCATCCGGATTACGGTCGAGCATTTGGATGAAATGGGTGACCTGAAAAAGAAAAACCTGATTATAGAATTAATGGGGAAATACAGCAATATTATTTTCTGTGATGAAAACGAACGCATTATTGACAGCATCAAACGGGTTCCATCCCAGATGAGTTCCGTCCGTGAAGTTCTGCCGGGAAGAGAATATTTTATCCCGGAGACCCAGAACAAGCGGAATCCCCTTGACTGTTCCTATGAACAGTTCTGTGAAAAGGCGTCTTCTCTTCCACTGCCACTTGCCAAAGCACTTACTTCTGCTTTTACCGGAATCAGTGGACAGGTTGCAGCAGAAATCTGTTACCGTGCTTCTTTAGATGCAGATACACCGATTAATACCTTAGAAGAAGACGCACTGCTGCACCTTTATCATAATTTCAGCTGGCTGATGGAGGATGTCGGAAACGCCAACTTCAAGCCATGTATTCTTTATAAAGGAGAAGAACCGGCAGAATATGCTGCCATCTTACCAACCCGCTATGAACATACGGAAGGCTATCACATTGAACCGGCAGATTCTATTTCCGCCGTATTAGAACAATTTTATGCCAGCCGCAGCCTCTACACCCGTATGCGTCAAAAATCTGTGGATTTGCGTAAAATTGTATCCACTCACTTAGAGCGAAGCAGCAAAAAACTGGATTTACAGTTAAAACAGTTAAAAGATACGGAAAAACGTGATAAATTTAAAGTATACGGCGAATTATTAAATACCTACGGCTATCAGGTTACCGAAGGAGCCAAATCAGTAGAGGTGCCAAATTACTATACCGGTGAAATGCTTACCATTCCTCTGGATGAAACACTTTCTCCACTGGACAATGCAAAAAAATATTTTGCCCGGTACAATAAATTAAAGCGTACCTTTGAAGCATTAAATACCCAGACCGAAGAAACCAAGGCAGAAATAGCACACTTACAGACCATTCAGGCTGCGCTTGCCATTGCAGAATCCGAAGACGACCTTGCCCAGATCCGGGACGAGCTGGAAACCTATGGCTATATCCGCAGGAAAATGAGCGGTAAGAAAAAACAAAAATCCAAAAGTAAACCATTCCATTATCGTTCCAGTGATGGCTTTGATATTTATGTTGGAAAAAATAATTTCCAGAATGACGAACTTACTTTCAAGGTTGCCAACGGAAATGACTGGTGGTTCCACGCCAAAGGAATGCCCGGCTCCCATGTTATTGTAAAAACCGAAGGCAGGGAGCTGCCGGATCGGACTTTTGAAGAGGCCGGCAGACTGGCAGGCTACTATTCTTCCGGCCGTGATAACGAAAAAATTGAAATCGATTATTTACAGCGTAAAAATGTAAAGAAACCAAACGGTGCTGTTGCCGGTTATGTCATTTACTATACGAATTATTCCCTGACAATTCACCCGGACATTTCCGGCATCGAAAAAATTTCAGAATAATTTAGTCACACATTTTTACTTCTTCCATATTATGAAGTGTAAGATAAATTTTGGAGGATTTGAAAATGAGTGATTTAGCTGCTACTGGCTGCGGATGTGGATGTAACGAAGGAAATAACTGCTGTTCTTTAATCTGGATTATCCTGTTACTCTCCTGCTGCGGCAACAATGGATTTGGAGGATGTGGCAATGGATGCGGCAACGACAGCTGTATCTGGATTATTTTACTGTTGCTCTTCTGTGGTGGCTGTGGTGACAGCTTCGGATTTAACAACAACGGTTGTGGATGCTAATTCGTCTGCAAAGCGGGGGCCTCTCAACGAGGTCCCTTTTTCACTTTACAGGAAATTGCTTTCCTGTAAAGCAAAAAAATGCTCCGCGAGGATGCGCACTGCGGCGTATAAGGTAGATGTCGCAAGCGACCGCCGCAGGCACAAGAATGTGTCAAGACACATTCTTTGTTCTGTCATATCTTTGACCGCCTTTTTCCGGTGCGGTCAGTTTCTTCTTTTCCGTTTCTTTTTTCTTCATACATTCTTCATCTATTTCATATACTTCATTTCCGTCAATGATTAATTTTCCCATGCTGGCATCAAATCCTTTCCTGTTTCTATAAAAAGGTTCTACATTTTATTATATGCGTCAAAGTTATATTTTCCGCTGTTCCATCATAATTTAAAAGAAAAAGGATTATTTTATGGATTCTGAGTATAAACCAACCTTCTTTGACTCGCAGTTACAAAACCACCAGTTACAGATTATGAAAACCATGATTCCATATCTTTCCGCCGGTCAGCAGCGTCCCTTTGCGCTTCTCATCAAATATATGGAACTACAAAAAACAGCCCAGCTTTTTTCCAATGACACGCTTACGATTCAGGAAGTCAGCAGCCATTCTCCCCAGGAGCGGATGTTTCAGATGCTTACCGATATCAGCGAACAGTGTACACCCGGCGAGAAAGAAAATATTGAAAACTTTTTAAATATGTATCAGATGCTGTCTGCTTATGATACCCTGTTTTCCTGATTTCATCACTTTATCATTTGTTATTTTATGGTTCCCTGTCAACTTGTTAAGAACGGAGGATTTTATGAATTTAGACTTTTTGAAAGGCAATCCTGCCTTAAATGATATTTCACCGGAAAAGCTGCAGTTTCTTATGGATTTTGCTTCTAATAATACTGATACAAAGGATGCCAAATCCATGGCTTCCACGGTCATGAACGCCGCCAATAATGCCAAACAAAACGGTATGACATTTTCGAATACTGAAACAACTTTATTAATTGAATTATTAAAGCAGAATATGTCCGAAGCAGAACGTGTAAAAGCAGATAAAATGCTGCAGATGATGCAGATGTTACAGAAAAAGAAAAAATAGTCTCTTATAACGCAAGCGAGGATATGCAAAATGCACATCCTCGTTTTTTGAAATATTTATTTCTGAACAATATTTATATCTACTTGAGAATGTTGGTTTTACGCTGTTTTTCGCTATTTATCTTCTGATTTACTCTATTTTTACTCCAAATTTAAGCCAATATTTTCAATTCAGCTACTTCTTCTTTTTTCTTCTCTTCTGAAACGTGAGTGTATAAATCGGTTGTCATTGCCAATATTGAGTGACCTAAGAGTTTCTGCACTACCTGTTGGTCTACTCCATTTTCATAACACCTTGTAGCGTATGTATTCGCTGATTCTCAAGATAAAACTTCAAGTGCATTTTGTATGTTTTATCTGCTATTGCACTCTTCTGTTTTTGTTTTAAGTCTTTATAGCTTCTGTCGTTCCTCTGCATCTACAATTCCTCATCTGCCTTCTTTCTCCCGTGCCATCAAAAGCATTTTTTCAAAAGACTGAGCGAATCTTTCATCATCTTCCTCCGTCCGCTTCTTCGGTCCCTTGACATGACATTTACGGGAACTTCTTCTGGCTTTTTTACCCAGGTGACGTTCCATTAGCATCTGATCAATATTATCATCCGTGTACCATTTACCTGATTGATGAATAGCATAAGCACCTTTTCCCAATGCCATTGCAGCCACACCATAGTCCTGTGATACGACAATATCTCCTTTATGGCAGATACTAATCAGTTTATAATCTACTGCATCTGCTCCTGCACCGACAACAACAACTTTACTATAAGTCGATGACAGAACATGGTTTGTATCACACAACAACATTACCGGAACACTATTATCTTTTGCAATCTTTTCAATGATCGCAACCACTGGGCAGGCATCTGCATCAACAAATATTTGCATCTTTCTATTTCTCCTCTGAACCATTATAAGAATAAGCTCTGCTGTTCGTATTCTGCCTCTCGTTTTAGCTGAACCGGTACCTGATGCAGAATTTGCTCCATTTTCCTGTCATCGAACCAATCTTTCAGCTGTCCTTTTTCCAATATCAGCGGCATACGATCATGTACTTTTATCATAGATTCATTGGCTGCTGTAGTCATAATCACAAATCGTCGTTCATTCTCAAACCAATCACAGAAGCCAGCCATATACAATACTGGTGCATCATATCTGGAAAATGTATTTTTCTCTTTTAACCGATTCCATTCATAGAACCCACTTGCCGGTATCAAAATGCGGTGATAGAGGATTCCATTTCGAAAAGAAGGTTTGTCCATAACAGATTCTGCTCTTGCATTTATAACCAGATTCTTTCCTTGTGACAATGGATATCCCCACTTGCAAACATCCAGTTTCAATCCATGTTCTGATTTTTCAATGATCGGTGCTACATTGGTTGGAAAGATATCTCCTGCAAAATGTTCCTGCCGGATCCGTTGGTCTATATCATGCACTACTTTTTCGATTTCATCTGCCATATCAGAATCAATATAATATCTACCACACATAATACTTCCTTCACTTATAGATTCTATTTCATCAAATATACATCATTTATTTCTAGGCACTTTAAACTCAGTTAATCTATAATTTTGAATCCACCCCATACATTCTTCACCATCTTCATTCTCCCAAATTATCTGTCGCCACTTTTTATATTTATCTATAATTCTAACAACTTTCCCTTCCTCAAGCTTTTCAATTACAATCGAATGGCAGTCATGCTTCAGTCGTACAATAGATTCTCTATTAACGATTCTATATTTAGTCGTATTTAGCTCCTTCGCATCATATCCCATTCCAACGATGTAATAATTATTGACTTGTTGTGTATAATTGTAATTATTTATCGTTGTTGCTGAAGAATTCGTAACTCCCAAAACAACTGATATAATCGTAATAATAAAGTTCAGCCATTCTCGTATTTCTTTAACATCTATCGTTCGTTTTTCTTCTATTGGCAAATTCTGCTTCTCTTTATTTATCGAAAGATTCGTTGCTCTTTCATATTCCGATGCAATAGTTTCTGACACCGTATCAATATCCCATTCTTCGGATTCTGAGAAAACTTGATCGGTAACTCTTCCCAATAAATTTATATGAGGCTTCTGGCATAATGGTGGAAGCCTAACACCATAAATTAACAACACCATATTGAAAAAACACTTGTGTCCTTTAATGTATTAACTGCGAAGAAAAACACAAAAGGAGTATTCACAAGTGGCTTCAGTTAATACATTATGCAAAAGTGTCCTTAATGTCAAGAACACAGTTATAAAAAATTGTAATCTTTACTCTGATAAGAATGGAGTTAAACATATTCGTATCCAAGCAAGACCTAATAAATGGCACGAGAACGACTGCCCATTCTGCCATAAATCATGCCCTGTTTATGATAAACATTCCAGTAGTATAATGCCGAGATATTACGAAGATAACTCGTAGAAAATGCAAAGTCCAGTCGCAAGTTTAGACACGATATTGCTCTTAACAGTCGTATAAAATCAACATTTGCAGGGATTTATCAAATTCCGACATACCGTCTTAGAAAATGAATAATCCCTCGCAATTCATTATGAACTACGAGGGACTGCTTACTGACTGTTAAAGCGGTAGCCGATCTCACGAACACTATCTATGGAAAAGTGAGAGTTTGTATCACAAAGTTTTTTACGAAGATTCCGAATGTGAAAGCCTACGGTATCCTTTTCATTGCCTGCTGATATTTCGCCCCACACCTTATCATAAATCTGCTCGTATGTAAGAACACGACCTTTATTGGCTGCGAGCAAGCAGAGTATATCGTACTCTTTGACGGTCAGTTCAATTTCCTGACCGTTATTGATAACTCTGCGCCGGCTCAAATTGATTTCTAAGCCGGAAAGGGATAATGTCGGCTCATATGAAATCTCTAATTTTTCAAAATCAGGGTGCTGTTTTACAAAAGCCAGCATATCGTCAAAGGCTGTTGAGTCTTGTGCTTTGAACTCCATTATTACGATTCGTCCGATATTATCACCCCCCTTGGTTAGTTTTTTTGTCTTGGACAACATAAGATTTATTGCGTGAGATAATACGATTCATCAATCGTTTTCAGAATAAAATTCACATCGTCATAACGAGAGGAATCGGACTGAGAGCCTAAACTGCATATCAAAAACTCTTTTCCGTGCTGCTGATAAAGCACAATCAAGTTATAGTCGTCAGACAGAGAGCCAGTCTTAATTCCGCATACATTTTCGTTGTAATATTCGGATGTCGGATCAAGGAAGGCGTTTGTATTCTGCCATATTTGTGTACTGCCATCAGGCAGTGTTGCCGTATAAGTGTTTTGAGATACAATTTCTCTAAACCACGAGTATTCCAACAACCGATATACTACTTCTTTCAAATCTAAAGTGGTGGTAAGTGCCTCCATATCAAAACCACTCGGATCATATAAAACTGTGTCTAAGTACCCCTGCTGTTGCAAATGCAGGTTTAAGTTCTCCATGAAAATCCTCACACGCTCTTGACAGCTTTCTGCTTGCGGCGAAAGTAATCCTCCACAATAATCAGCAACCACATAAGCTGCGTCATTCCCTGACGGTACTAACATTGCCGCAAATAGATTGTGTAAAAAGTATTCTTTTTCCTTGATTTGAGCAACAGACGAGCCAGGTTTCGTGAGTGAAATAGCACCATAGTCTGCAACAACGATACTATCAAGGTCTGCTAAAGTTGACGCATACTCAATAACAAACAGCTTGGCTAAACTTGCAGGAATTTGTGGCTCGTTCTCGTTTTTTGAAACAAATATTTCATCATCAGAACAATCCACCAAAATCAGCGATTTTGCATTATAAGAGTCAGGAAAATCTTCTTTGTAGAGAAAACCATTTATTTTATTCTTTACCTCTCTGAAATTTTCCGGCTGCATTGCCCACGGCACAAACATTATACCTATGCCGATACAAACTACAAGCAAAAACAAAAATACTCCAAATCGTTTTTTCTTACGGCGTTTTCTCTGCATATATGTGCTCACCTCCCAACACCAAAACTCCTATGTGCCATTTTTAATCGGCATAATTTGCCTGAATACACTCTGTAAATCCAGACGGATCTCCCAACTTAGCTTTATCAATATTATCACGAAGATATTTGCGTGTGGCGTCATCACAGCGATCTGTTCCCATATAAGGCATATCAAAGGCTTTTTCGAGTTCAGCTAAGGCTTTTGCCGCCCTTTCCGAATCCGTATTGTAAGTATCAAGCCATTCCTGCATCCAAGAATATTCCCAAAGGTTAGATGCTCTTGTATCGCCATATCCTATCTGAAAAGACGCTCCCGTATCTTCGCCTTCCAAAGCATCAGGCGGCGTAAAGCCCTCCGGCCAATTCAAACTCTCAATGGTCGTTAGGTATTCTTCTTCAATGGTAGCAAAGTCCGTGAAACCTCTTGTGTTTGTGTCGGAGTCCGAAGAAGTGGAGCAGCCTGCCAGCATAATCACCAGCAAAGAAATCATAACACACAATAACAGTCTGTACGGTCTTTCGGATTTTGAGATTGTTCGTTTCATTTTGTTTCCTCCTTGAATTGAGTTTTATTATCTAAGAGCCAATGCAGGCTCTAATTTTGCTGCTTTCAATGCTGGTAATAATCCGCCCAATAATGCTGTAAGCACAGACACAGCAACTGCAACAACAGCAACGCTGATTGGATAACTCGGTGTTCCCACCGGGGAATCCACAGGGAGCAACGCTCCAATACAATGCACCAAAATCAGCGAAATCAAAATAGCTGCAAAGCAAACGAATATTGATAAAATCAACTGTGAGCCTAAAACCAATGCCACAATATTTGTTCGTGAAGCACCTATCGCTCTGCGGATCAGCAACTCATGTGTGCGCTGTTCCAATGAAGATAGTCCGATATTGATCTGCCCTAATACGGAAACAAACAGCAACAAAAGCGAAGTAACCAAAAGCCCTAATTGCAGTATGGACAATACCGAATCATAGGTATCTCCAATATCACTCCGCCCAGCACTTTCCCAGTAACCGCCAATGGTATCAGTCAAAATGTCGCCAAGGGCAGAATGTATCTGTTCGATTGTCAGTCCTGTTGTGGGATGCCAATACACATTTGCATTTTGTACTTGCCACATTGCTGGTGCGAAATTGAGGATCGCCGCAGAATCCGCATAGATAGTCGGAAAATCCCTGCCATCGTTTACTACTCCGACAATATTGAATGGGGTTAACGAAAGTGTGCTTTTTACATTTCCTGCAGCATAGGGCGAATCATTAAAATAGTTTTTAGCTTCTTTGTTTATGACCACTTCAAGCGATCCGCCCTCACTCGAAGGCTCTAACCATCTACCGGATGTCATTGGAAGATTATAGACTTGACTATATGCCTCCGTGGTGCAAACTAAATCAAAAGCCATCAGGTTTTGGTAAACATCATTCGGCGGTATTGGCGTTAAATCTTTCATTGGTGCAAATCGAATATCTTCTCCCATAGAAAAAGTAACAGCGGCTACATCATCAATGGCTTCAAATCTCTGGAATAATTGTTCCATTTTATTTCTATCGTGAAAATCGGATTCCGTTATCACGAATGAGTAAGTAGGTGACCAGCCATATACCTGTGCGTTTACGGAAATCAAATACTCCCGTCCAAGCGTACCAACTAATACCGATCCAAGCATTGCGATAATGCCTACAAGCATTGAAACACTTGTCAGAATACTTCTAAGTGGAGACAGACGAAGGTCTTTAAGTATCATTTTTAGCACAAGTTATCCTCCCTCCATCCATTTCAAAAATCGTATCACAGGTATCTGCAATATCAGGATCGTGCGTAACCAACAGCAGCATAATTCCATTTTCTTTTACGACGCTGTGCAACAGTTCCATAATCTGCGTTCCCGTCTTTTTATCCAACGCTCCCGTAGGCTCATCACATAAAATGGCTTCCGGAGATACTGCAAGCGCCCTTGCGATTGCAACTCTTTGTTGTTCACCGCCGGACAAATTGATTGGGTAATCATTTTCCTTGCTTTCTAAGCCGACACTTTTTAGCAAGCCTGTAATTATCTCGTGACGCTGTTTGGCGGTAAACGACTTTTTGGCATAGAGTAGGGGTAATTCGATATTTTCCCATACCCGCAAGTGCTTAATCAGAGAGTAGTTCTGAAATACAAATCCGATATTATTGGCTCGCAGTATAGACAGATCACGGTCTTTCAAAGCAGAAATAGATATACCATCATAAAGATACTCGCCCTCATATTCCCGATTTAACAAGCCAATAATGGATATAAGGCTTGTTTTGCCTGAGCCGGACTTTCCGACAATGGCATAACTGCGCCCTCGTTGCAATTCCATATTAGCGTTGGTTACTGTTGTCAGCATATCGCCATTATTCAATTTGACGCTTGCTTTCAAATCCTTTATTTTGATTAAAGTCTTTTCGGAAATTCCTTTCATTTTATCAAATCCCCCTCGGATCAAGGTTTGGCGGAGTAGCAGAAACTACATCGCCCTCCTCTAAGCCGGACAGTATTTCTATATTGGCTCCGTCTGTCACACCCAATGTCACTTTTGTTTCCACTCTTTCTCCATTCGGAGTAATTACAGTAACCAATCCCGTCCCTTGTCTACCCGCTATTACCGACAGCGGCAATATAAGGACATCATTTCTCGTTGTCGCCGTTATGACTACCGTTGCACTTTGCCCCGATTTCACATCGACTGTTTGACTGATCAAGCATTGCAGAATGCCCTCTTGCGGCACGATTCCCGTAAACGCATTTTCATCTGCGGCAGGCGACACCACGGCAATCATATCGGTTGGTCCTACACCATCATATACTTGAAATTTTGCTTTCAACTCTGCATACTCCGGTAAGGTACTCAAAAAATTATCTGCCTCTACATTGAGGGCAAATCCTGTATAATGCACTATCGCTACGGGATAATTACTCGGTACGCTTTCATTGGATGGGGCAATAGAGGTAATTGTACCATCCACCGGAGATTTCAATTCTTTGCCGTTCACAGTTCCAATAATTTGCCCGGCAGTGATTTTTTCTTCTAATTCTACCGCTGTATTAAATATGCCATTTTCGGGTGAGGAAATAATAAACGGTACTGCCGGAACAATAGTCGTTTGCGTTGAAACGGTTGGAGTAATTGTCCCTCGTACAACTGATACCGTTTTTTCTGCGGATGTTGCGCTATCTGTAAGATTGTTTTCGTCTGTCTGCCCAATTGCAGAGCAGGCAGATAGCGTAAATACAAGAAACAAAATAGAACATAGCAGCATTTGTTTTCTTAGCAACTTCATCATTCCTCCTTATGCTGTATCACAAAAAATACGAGCCTCTATCTTGATACTTTTATTGTACCAAAACAGAAGCCCGTATTTTCTTGATTGCTCGTAAGATATTCCTCTTTTTTTCTATGCAAATTCTTACAATTTTCCTACGCCAACGGCAAAGTAATTGAAAACTTGTTTTGATCCTCTTGGCTCTCTGCAACGATTGTACCATTGTGTAGTTCAACAATCTGCTTTGCAATCGCCAAACCTAATCCAGCTCCTCCACTGCTTGTACTTCTCGCTGCGTCAAGCCGATAAAACTGCTCGAAAATCCTGTTTAACTTTTCTTCCGGCAGAGTATCGCCGTGGTTACAAAAAATAATGCTGACCGTATCTTCCTGACATTGTGCGCTGATCGTGATATCCGTATTTTCAAAACTGTAGATAACCGCATTTCTCAAAAGGTTATCAAAAACACGCTGAATTTTGTCTGCGTCACATCGAAGCATTATATCATCATCAACACAAAGATTACATTGCAAATTCTTTGATTTGAGCATAGGCTTAAATTCATATACAAGTTGCTCCAGCAGGCGAGTTAAATTGATTTTCGTGTATTGTAATGTAATATCGTATATATTGAATCGTGTTATCTCGAAAAACTCGTTAATCAGATCCTCTAACCGTTCTGCCTTACCAAGAGTGATTGAAAGGTACTTTTCTCGAAGTTCCTTTGAGATTTGCGACTCATCACGCAGTAAAGTAAGATACCCGATTACAGAAGAAAGCGGTGTTTTCAAATCGTGTGCAAGATACATAATCAGGTCATTTTTTCGCTGCTCATTTTCTTTTGCAAGCCTTGCATTACTTTCAGCCTCTTGTTTTAACTGATTGATGTTAGCGGCGATTTCACTCAACTCCGGGGACATTTCAATGTAACTGACATTCTGATCGAACATTTTTCCTGTCGCAGCCTGTACCTCGTACACATAGGCGACTACTTTTTTCAAAAGTAGGTATGTCATGTATATAATACAGCCACCCCACACGATTACAGCCACTATATAAAGATATACTGTTCTGTAATACAAGTAATAATACAAAACATACTTGCGGAGAATTTCCTCTGCCATAATTCCTAAAAGAAAAGTACCGCCAAAAATAAGCACAGAGCAAATCGCACATTGAATTACATACCCTTTGAACAAGGTAGAGAGCAGATAGTTTTTTTCTTTTTTATTCAATTTCATACCCTACCCCCCAAACAGTTTTAATGAACTTCGGATTTTTTGAAGGTTCATTCAATTTTTCCCGAAGCCGCCCAATGTGCGCCATTACCGTATTGTTACTGTTGCGAAGATACTTTTCTTTCCACACGGCTTCAAATAATTCCTCCGAGGCGACAACTTTACCCTGATGTTCGCACAGATACCACAGAATAGAAAACTCCAACGGAGTCAAGGCTATTTCTTTGCCATACAAGTAGCACTTGTGGCTGACTCTGTTTATCAGTAGACCTCTGATGTCATACTCGTCTTTTTCTTCGGATTGGCTCAAATTAGGACTGTTATAGCTCTGATAACGCCTTAATTGCGTCTTTACTCTTGCCACAACCTCTAAAGGATTAAACGGTTTCGTTATATAATCATCCGCACCAATCGTAAGCCCCATAATCTTGTCGCTATCCTCAATTTTGGCGGTAAGCATAATAATAGGGAAGTAAAACTTTTCCCGAATTTTTTGGCAAAGTCGAAAACCATCAATATCCGGCAGCATAATATCAAGTATCGCTAAATCAATCTGCGACTGTTTGATACATTTCATCGCCTCTAACCCATTATAACATTTATATACTGAATAACCATCGTTACTCAAATACACTTCAAGCAGATCAACGATTTCTTTTTCGTCATCCACAATTAAAATCTTCTTGTTCATTGATCCTACACCTCATTTTCGGGTACGGCTTCCATTATGTCGCCAAAATCACACTCTAAGTATTCGCATATATTCAACAGCACGGGAAGGGTAACATTTTCATTTTTTCCGAGTTTCGCAAATGTACTTTTGCTTGCCCCGACCGCTTCTCGTAATTGACTCTTTTTCATTCCCTTGTCAATCAGAAGTTTCCAAAGTTTGTTGTACCGTACTTTCATTTCCGCACCTCCACCCAAATATAGTTTGTATTATAGCACTTTGAGAGTGAAATCGCAATTATTAAGTCTGTATTTTGAGACTTTTAGTTTTCAAACCGGCACAATATCTTTCTGATATGTAATCCAACCGCCTGCAAAATGCAGGCGGCTTGTGTATTTTAATAGGCAGGTGCGCCGTAGCCAAGAATCTCGTAATAACCGATAGAATACTCATTGACTCGGCAACTGTCGCCGGAGTTGCCCTCGACCGTATAAACCTTGCCGTTTTCGACCTTTTGAACAATACCCGTATGGTCGGATAATCCATCCTGACCACTTTCGTCTGCCCAATCGAAGAAAATAATCATTCCGGGGGCAGGCTCGGCGCTGCCATCCAGCCATTGTCCACGATCCTTAAACCATTGTACTCCGTTGACACAGCCTGCATATTTTGGGATAACTCCAGCGTCGATATAGCCGCACTCGTTGGCACACCAAGATACAAAGCAAGCACACCATTCTACACGGGAGTTAAAACCGTACCACGACCAATACGGCTGACCGCCCACATTGCCAACCAGAGAGAGTGCAACGGTCACGATCTGTCCGTCGCCGCCTGTAATGCCGTAAAGCACCTGTGACCAAAGGTAATTGTTTTCATCTGCAAGCAGTTCAGCGAGGTAGCCTTTCTGTTCTTCGTTAAAACCATATTGCGCCGCCATTTCCTCGGCAGTCTTGTGGCTGACGGTAATATACAGATAGGTTTGTGTGACCGTGCTTTCAGTTTCCACGATATTACCGTGTCCGTCATCGGTTTCGGTAATAACTGTTTCGGTCTTGCTCTCTGTTCGGGAAGATATTTGATTCATCTCCCAAAAGATGTCTTTTAAGAGTTGCTTTTTGCCATCGTCCATTGTGGCAACCTCTTGGGGGTTATCTTGATCCGTATTCGTTTTTACAGAGTAAACGGCAAGCACCTCTTTCCAAACGGCTCTGCTGCCACTCATTTCAAGAACATCATAGGATACCGAGTTCTTTTCCTCTTGCAGCTTGGTATCGTATTCGGTATTGATTTCCTGCACAACGGTCTGCATACTCATTCCAGTGCCGGAATCTTCGTCTGAGAAGAAAATGCCAAATACTGAGCCGAGGATCATACCAATCAGGCAAATCACGATAATAACCAAAACCGCCACCCAGCCGCCTGCGGCGATAGCGGCAATCAAGGCTTTCGTTCCGGCAATAATCGCTTTAATGGCAAGTGCGGTCGCTTTGGCAATCGCCTTTACCGTAACCACGGCGGCTTTTGCCGCAGCCCTTGCCGCTTGTGCTGCTCTCTGTGCAGTTTTAACCGTAATGATTGAATCCACCTAAAAATCCTGGATTGCTATGCCCCCGCTTATGCCCCTTGTCATCATAATGGTTTAAACCGCCAAAGAATCCTGGTCGACTCTCACCTACTTTATGCCCGTTATTGTCATAATGATTCATACCACCAAAAAAGGAAGGCGAACTATGTCCGATTTTCTTTCCATTTGCATCATAGTCGTTCATACCACCAAAGAATCCTGGTCTGCTCTCGCCTACTTTTTTCCGTTTGCATCATAATGGTTTATGGATCCAAAGAATCCTGGTCTGCTATATCCTTTTTTACTCATAATGTCATCCTCCTGACTCTATTAGCCTCTTGTTTGATCTCAGAATAACACACTTTTCTCATTTGGAAGTCGCATAACAGGCGACATTCTTTTATCGCATTTACATTCATTATACCATTTATAATTCTTCCGACAATACGCAATAAAGCCGGAAGCCACGTTATCATCCATGACCTCCGACTCGTTCTGCTTATTCTACACTGTCCTTACACCCAAATCAACTCCTCTCTCCGTTTTATCTTTTCCCTGCTTTTCTTGAATAATCCTCTTATTGATCTCAAGCCGTTCATGAATGGATAATTTCTTATCTTTTCCATCTACCGCCTGCTTCTGCTGTGCCGGTTTTCTATCTGTTTTTCCTACATCCTTAACAACTTCATTCGCTTCGGTACTTGTTACCCTCTCATCTGCTCTTCCTTCATATCTTTCTGCTATCTGCTGTTCTCGTCTCTCCTTCACACCTTTTTCCTCCAGATTGCAAAAACTCTGCAGATACGGAAGCACATGATTCTGCATGTCTGTCAGATCTTCCATATACTTTTGGAACTCTTCACTTCCTTTGCCTTTCTGGTAATTGATCCAATACTCATGTCCGTCTGATTTCTTCTATTCCGACAGGCATACTATTTTTACAAGAGATTTTGAAAGTATTAACATGGTATTAACAACCGCCACAATTTACTATTATGGAATTGATACAAAAACCTATGAACCGAAAGTTACCAAACTTGCCTACTCAAAAACTGACGATTGCTTTTATATCGACAACGGAATACAAGACGCTCACATAAAAGCATTTGAAAAAGAGCAAATAAAAGAATCACTTTACTTAAAATATAACGCCCAATAACAAACAAGAGGACTTGCAAGGTTTCTAACCTTTCAAGTCCTCTGCTATATCATGGTACTGTTAGCCATGTCCGTTCCGTCAAGGACTGCCCTACGGCGTATCGGCTACGCCTTGTTCCTTGACCTCACTACATTTGCACAATCCGTTCTTCTGTCATTCCATACTATTCATCACTTTTTAAATGTTTGTTTGTAATAATTGGAATAACTTCTTCTGAATCATTTACAAACGCTAAAACTTCATTTACTATCTTAATCTTCCGATAACCACCTTTATGATAATGCAACATCTTATGATGATTTGAACAAACAACTATGAGATTATTAAGCCTATCCAAAGTTCCTTCTTCATCATATTCTTCAGACAGATTTTTTATATGATGTACTTCTACGTATTTTGTTCCATCTTGTTTTTCTATTGGCATTCTTTGCTCATTTGAACATAATTGGCATTCATAATCATATGCTCTTTTTAGTTTATCTATTAACTTATGATTTCGTTCTATCTTATTTTCTGATATTTCTTTTTTTCTGATTTCCTGCTCTTCCAAATCTATAATTTCATCAATTTCCTCTGTTAGTTCTTTTATCGTATTACTTTTTTTAGAACGAACATACCCTAATGACAAAATATACTCATCTATTGACATTTCATTCAACTTTGCTACATTATATATTGTTTGATAAATTTTGTCTTGTGAAGAAAAATATACGATATTGGGTGGCTCTATAATGTATTTACTTAACTCTTTCTTATACTTTATATTCTTATTTTCAGAAACATACTCATCAGCACGCCTTGATTTTTTATATCCATAAAAATCAAGAAATTCATCTAAATGCATTCCACAACGATGTGCATAATTTCGAATCCATTGATTTTCTGGTGATGAACTTAATTGTACAACACCATCAACCATATGTTCCTCAAAAAATTTGATTATTCTAGAATCTCTAATTGAATCCTTTTCTGTTAAACAACTTTCAAATCCAAGAAATTGAGCATATTCTTTTCCTTTCATATTTCTTTTATGAGCCGCTTTTTTAAAAAGCTGTTTAGAATCTCCATTTAGTAAAATACATTCCTTTTTCAAAATGCTATCCCGTTCACTACATTTCAGCACCTCATAGTCCATTTCATTATATATATTCATTTTTTCAACTATTGAAAGAGTTTTTAAATCCTCTGGAACAAATTCATCAAACATACATTTAACACATTTTTCATCAAAATATATTAAACATATTTTTCCATCCCTACTATTTTTAATAAGATACCGTCTTTGCTGTTTCTCATTCCAATAACTGAATTTGTGGTACATTAACATTTTTCTAAAAATTTTCTCATCATCTTCTGATAACATTTCCATAAACCAAGATGTATAATGCTTTATCCCATGAATTAACACTTTATTGACATTTGCTTTTGTACTCCATGTCATATCTGCTATTTCTTGATTTGTCATCTGATACTCGTAATATAATTTCTGTATTGCCTCCGAATCTAATTCCGAAGTAGTACCCCGATATTTTTCTGTATTTTCCATTACAATTTATCTCCCTACATAAACATATAACTATCTGAATAGATTTTACCATAATTGACAAGCAAAGTCACATTTCTATAAAAGGATTATAGCAAACAAGGATATGCAAAAATGCATATCCTTGTTTATTTGAAATATTTACTCCATTTTCTTTCAACTTTTACTCCAAATTTACTCCATTTTAAAAATCTGTTACGATATTATGCGGTATTCTATGATACCTTTTCTTTGAAGAAAAATGTCTGCAAACCTTGATTTTAAGCGAACTTTTCAATATTTCCAAGCACTTTATTCTGTTGTGAGAATTTCTTCTCAATTATTTCATTACAATGTTAATAATTTTGCCCGGTACATAAATCTCTTTGATCACATTGCCGGTAAGCTTATCTGCAATTGCAGCTTTTCCTGCAGCAAGTGCATCCTCTTTGGAAGCATCTTTTGCAATGCTGACAACACCCTTTGTCTTGCCGTTAATCTGTACTGCAATTTCAACTTCATCATCTTCCATTGCATCTTTATCATACTCCGGCCATCTTTCTGCAAATACAGAAGTATCATGACCAAGCTCGCTCCACAGTTCTTCTGCAATATGTGGTGCAAATGGAGCAAGAAGAAGCACATAAGTTTCAAGTGTCTTCTTATCTACGCCGCCCTTCTTGGAAAGGTCGATCAGTTTGTTGTTGTATTCCATGAATCCTGAAATTACAGTATTTAAGCTGAAGCTTTCCAGTCTCTGGGTAATATCATATACCAGTTTATGACGAATCTTAACCAGTTCTTTAGTCTCAGCAACATCTGCATCCTTCTGGCTCATTACAAGATTCCAGAATCTGGTGATGAAACGGTATACACCATCGATTCCACGATCATCCCACTCAGAATCCAATTCCGGTGGTCCAACAAACAGCTCATATAATCTTAAGGAATCACAGCCGTAGTCACGAACCAGATCATCCGGTGAGACGACATTTCCTTTAGATTTACTCATCTTGATACCATTCTTACCGGTAATCATACCCTGATTAAACAGTTTGGTAAATGGCTCATCAAAGTCAATTACTCCGATATCATATAAGAATTTGGTATAGAAACGGGAATACAGAAGATGCAGTACTGCATGCTCTACTCCACCGATATACATATCAACTGGAAGATATTTATCTGCTTTCTCGCGGCTTACTAATTCATCTTTGTTCTTGTTATCTACATAACGTAAGAAATACCAGGATGAACCTGCCCACTGAGGCATGGTATTGGTCTCACGTTTTGCAGGCTTACCACAGCAAGGACATGTGGTATTTACCCACTCCGTAATATCTGCCAACGGTGATTCTCCGGTACCTGTCGGCTGATAAGATTCAACCTCTGGTAACAGTAATGGAAGCTCTTCTTCCGGAACCGGAACTGCTCCACAATCCGGACAATGTACGATTGGAATTGGCTCGCCCCAGTAACGCTGGCGGGAGAATACCCAGTCTCTTAATTTATAGTTGGTTGTCTTCTTACCAAAGCCCATCTTTTCAATCATTTCCGGAGCTTCTTTCTTAAGAACGGATGACTCCATTCCATTCCAGTCACCAGAGTTAATCATAATACCTTTTGCTTCGGTATAAGCTTCGGTCATATTTTCAATTTCCTTACCATCTTTGGCAATAACCTGGATGATTGGAATATTGAATTTCTTTGCAAATTCAAAGTCACGGTCATCATGTGCAGGAACACACATAATTGCTCCGGTACCATAATCAGCTAATACATAATCAGAAAGCCAGATTGGAACCTTTGCACCATTCAGCGGATTGATTGCATAAGAACCGGTAAATACACCAGTCTTTTCTTTATCCTGCAAACGATCTACAGAAGATTTCAGGGATGACTGATAGATATAATCCTCTACTGCAGCTCTTGTCTCATCAGTTGCAAGCTCTTTTGCCAAAGCATGCTCCGGTGCAAGTACCATAAAGGTTGCTCCGTGAAGAGTATCCGGTCTTGTGGTATAAACAGTAATCTCTTTATCGCTTCCATCCACCTTAAAGTTGACTTCTGCTCCATTACTCTTACCAATCCAGTCCGTCTGCATTTTCTTAACCTTTTCCGGCCAGTCAAGTTTATCAAGGTCTGCAAGAAGACGATCAGCATATTTGGTAATCTTAAGCATCCACTGCTTTAAGTTCTTCTTGGTAACATCAGCACCACAACGCTCACATTTACCATTTACAACTTCTTCATTGGCAAGACCAGTCTTACAGGATGGGCACCAGTTAATTGGCATCTCTTTCTCATAAGCAAGTCCGGCTTTAAACATTTTTACAAAAATCCACTGTGTCCATTTGTAGAATTCAGGATCGGTGGTATTTACTTCCATATCCCAGTCATAGATTGCAGCAATTTCCTGAATCTGACGCTTGATATTCCTGATATTTTCAGCGGTAGATTTTTCCGGATGAACACCCATCTTAATTGCGTAGTTCTCTGCCGGAAGACCAAATGCATCCCATCCCATCGGGTGAATGACATAATATCCATGCATAAGCTTATAGCGGCTCCATACATCAGATATTACATAGCCTCTCCAGTGACCTACATGGAGTCCGTTTCCGGATGGGTATGGAAACATATCCAGACAATAGTATTTCGGCTTCTTGCCATCATTTACGTTAATTGGCTTATCTTCCCAGACTTTACGCCATTTCTGCTCTACCGCTCTGTGATTATACGGTACTGTTGTTTGTGACATCTTCAATTCCTCCTAATTAAAACAGCTTTCGTCCATAAAATAAGGACATGCTGATAGAATGCCTTTTTAGAGACTTATACTCATAAAATTCTATCACATGCCCTCAATTTGTCAAGGAAAAATGGTATTTGTATCAATTGTAAGAATCCGGTCTATCGGACAAATGCTCTTCCCTTTTCCGTCTGTGCCTTCAAAATATTTCGAGCTTGCCGATTCAAACAGCACATAGATATTGCCGTCTGCATAATTAATTTCTTCGGAACATGGTGGCATTTCCACCTTAAGTTCCGGTGCCCGCGGCTTTGTATCCATTGCATCTACATTCTGGTAAATCTTTAAATAGGATGAATTGCTTCTTCCATAGGATGTGCTTAAATACACTCTGTCCTGTTCATCAAAAGCAATTCCCTGCACCTTTTCCGGTATCTGGTAGCGCTGCTGTTCCATCAGTTCTCCATCCTGATATTTATAAGAAATCATAATGGATTTGAATAAGGCATTGTGTGTTGCTACCCAGAGAATTCCATCATGCCAGGTAATGCAGGATGGCATATTCGCTACACGGTATTCTTCAAACATTCCGGTGGCATCCACAAAAATCTTCGGTTTGGACTCTGCAATCTTTTTTATATAACTGTAACTAAGCCGCTCCAAAGACCTCGTATCCGAATGGCAGATCCAGACATTTCTTCCATCGTAGGTAAGTCCTCCAAGATGGCTGTTCTTTTTCATGCCAAGAGTAACCATATATTCTCCGGTCTCTTTGTCAAAGATATAAAGGGCTCCAAGGCTTTCCGAATCATCCGTATTATATGCTGTAATCATATAATAATCTTCGGTAATGCAGATACCCTGCGGACACTGGTTGTCCGTGGATGTCATATTCTGTGCATAATCCTGTTCCCTGGTGGATGGCATTCCCGGAATATTTACATCATAGGCAAAGCTGAATCCACAATCCTTTAACATCCGGTCATTTCCGCTCATCTGTGATGCCGTGGAATATGGATACATTTCCACGCTGTAAGAAGAATCAATCTTCTTGGTCCATTTTGCGTATAAAGATACGTCTCCGAAATTATCAATGTTTATCTCTGTAATCTTATTCTGATAACTGCTTTCGGTATACCAGCCAGCGAAATTATATCCCGGTTTTTCCGGTATATCAAGGGTTAGAGGAAGTTCTTCTATAATATAGTTATAAGTCAAATCAGAAGAAGGGATTCCACCATTTAAGTAATAGGTGATATCATAATCTTCCTTTAATACATTGGCATCTTCCGGCTCCATGCTGTAATAAAGAGAGGTAGTGATTGGCAGAGAACGAAGTGCTTTTGCTTCTGAGAACTGCGAATTATCGAAAAACAGTGCAATAATCAAAACAATTGCAAAAAATGTTCTTTTCTTTCCCATGTCACCACCACCTCTCTTTCCTCATCCGTTTGTCTTAACAGATATTTTTTCTCATTACACTTATCTCACTACACTATTTATCCTCTTCTGAAGCAAGCTTGGATGCCCGTTCTTCCATCTGTACCCTTGCGACTTCCTCCGGTGCCTGTTCGTATCTGGCAAACTGGTAGGAGAAATTTCCGCTTCCCTGCGTCATGGAACGAAGTCTTGTGCCATAACCATATAATTCAATATAAGGAATATCCGCTAAAATCTCGGTGGTTCCTTTGTTATCCGGTGTCATGCCCAGAACTCTTGCCCGCTTCTTATTTAAATCTCCCATTACATCTCCGGTATAAACGTCTGGTAATGTAACCTTAAGGCTGGCAATCGGTTCTAAAAGCACCGGCTTTGCTTCTAAGATTCCTTTCTTTAAGGCTTCTCTTGCAGCAACCTTAAATGCCATTTCCGAAGAATCTACTGCATGATAGGAACCGTCATAAAGCACTGCCTTGATACCAAGTACCGGATATGCCGCCAAAGGTCCTTTCTGCACGCCCTCCTGAAGCCCTTTTTCTACTGCAGGGAAAAAATTCTTCGGAACCGCTCCGCCAACCACTTCCTGCGAGAACTCATAGGCTTCCTTAAGATTTCCCGATGGTGAAAAACGCATCTTTACATGTCCATACTGGCCATGTCCACCAGACTGTTTCTTATATTTATATTCCACATCTGAGGTTCCGCGGATGGTTTCACGGAACGCAACCTTCGGACGGCTCAGTTCAATCTCTACTTTATATTTATTCTTTAAGGTTTCTACCAGAACCTCCAACTGCTGTTCCCCGATACCATAAATCAGTGTCTGGTGATTAGCACTGTCATTTACCGTCTTAATGGTTAAGTCCTCCTGCATGATTTTCTGCAGTGCCTGGGAAATTTTATCTTCATCACCTTTATTCTTTGCTTTATACCTCATGCCGGTATATGGCTCTGAAATACTTGTCCGGATAAAAAGTATCGGATTGGCTCTTGTAGACAGGGAATCGGTTGTCATAGCTCCGGAAAGCTTTGCTAATGCTCCGATATCTCCGGCATGAAGCTCCGGTACTTCCTGTGGTTTGCTGCCGCACATTACATAGAGTTTTCCAATCCTGCCTTCTGTATCCCGATGATGATTAAAAAGCAAATCATCGGTTTTTAACACACCGGAATTTACTTTTATCAGAGAATATTTTCCAATAAACGGGTCTACAATTGTTTTAAAGATATATGCTGATTTTGGCTTTGAGAAATCATAATCTGCAGAATATACTTCATTGCTCTTGGCATTGATTCCAGTACAGGAACGCTTATCCGGGCTTGGGAAATATTTTACAATGTCATCTAACAAGGTGTACATACCCTGTGCAAGAATACTGGAACCCATGGAAACCGGAACCATGCTGGCATCTGCCACATTCACGCGAAGTGCCTGACGGATTTCGTTTTCTGAGAATTCATCACCATTAAAATACCGCTCCATAAATTCTTCACTGGTTTCTGCTACCGCTTCCATCAGGGCATCGGTACAGATTCCAAGGTTATTCTGGCTGTATTCCGGAATCTCACATTCTACTACTTCACCCTTATCATTCCATCTCTGGGCACTCTTACGAACCACATTGATATAGCCTACAAATTTCTCGTTTTCACGAATTGGCAGATGGAATGGAGCAATCCGCTTGCCATATAACTGCTGTAAATCTTCTACTACCTGCCGGAAGCTTGCATTATCAATATCCATCTCCGTAACAAATATCATTCTCGGAAGATTGTATTTCTCGCAGATGTCCCAGGCTTTCTTCGTACCGACTTCAATTCCGTTCTTGCCGGATACCACGATAATTGCTGCATCTGCGGCACTGACTGCTTCTTCCACTTCACCGACAAAGTCGAAATATCCCGGAGTATCTAAGAAATTAATCTTGGTATTATCCCAGATAACCGGAACAACCGAAGTATGGATGGAAAACTGTCTTTTGATTTCTTCTTTATCAAAATCACTGATAGTATTTCCATCAGAAATCTTTCCCATACGGGTTGTCATGCCGGATAAATATGCCATTGCTTCCACCAGACTGGTCTTTCCCGCTCCACCATGTCCTAAAAGCACGACGTTTCTGATTCTGTCCGTTGTAAATACTTCCATATGTTATTCCTCCTGTACTATAGATTTATGTATATATTTTACTAAATCAAGTTATTTTCTTCAACCATATTATGTATTATACACAACATTTATGAATGAATTGTAAATATGTAGTAAACATTTTGCACTATTTTTGATGATTTTATTGTGAAATTTTATGTTTTCGCACGTTAAACTTTAACGCTTTAAAGTATTGACATTATATTCTGATTCCGTTATAGTATACATGCACCACCGGAGAGATGCGGTTGCATTCCGTTTCTTCTCATATTATAATAGTCCGGTCAGGTGACATTTTTTTAAGTGAGGATTATAAATTATGATTATTGTTATGAAACCATCCGCTCTTCCACAGGATGTAGATAAAATTGTAGATGCAGTGGAAAAAGAAGGATTAAAAACACATCTTTCCCATGGTGAAGAAGTTACCATTATCGGAGTTGTCGGCGATAAAACCAAATTAGATATTCAGCGCATTGAAGCCAGCCCTGAAGTAGAAAAGGTAGTTCCAATTACCGAAAGCTACAAGCTTGCCAATAAGAAGTTCCACCCACAGCCAACCAGCTTCAAGGTTAAGGATACCGTAATCGGTCCTGATACCATGACAATTATGGCTGGTCCCTGTGCCGTCGAAACAGAAGAACAGCTTCTTTGCATTGCCCGTGCAGTCAAGAAGGCAGGAGCAACCATTCTTCGTGGTGGTGCTTACAAGCCTCGTACTTCCCCATACTCTTTCCAGGGTCTTGAGGAAGAAGGTTTAAAATATATGAAGACCGCTTCTGATGAAACAGGTCTTGCAACCATTTGTGAAGTAACCAGTGCACATGCCGTAGAATCTGCTGTAAAATATGTCAGCATGCTTCAGGTCGGTGCCAGAAATATGCAGAACTTCGAATTATTAAAAGAAGTTGGCCGTGCCGGTCTTCCTGTCTTATTAAAGAGAGGTCTGTCTGCTACGATTGATGAATGGCTGAATGCAGCAGAATATATTATCTCTTCCGGAAGTCCAAACGTTGCATTATGTGAACGTGGTATCCGTACTTTTGAGACTTCCACCAGAAATACCTTAGACTTAAGTGCAGTATGTGTCTTAAAGGAACGTACCCATCTTCCGGTCATCGTTGACCCAAGCCATGCAACCGGTGTCCGCTCTTTCGTTGAGCCGCTTGCTAAAGCCGGTATTGCCTGCGGTGCCGATGGTCTGATGATTGAAGTACATAATGACCCTGCACATGCACTTTCCGATGGTCCGCAGTCTCTGAACTTCGAACAGTTCGATTCTGTTATGGAACATATCAAACCATATATTTCCTTAAGCGGAAGGAGCTTAATGTAACATGGACTTTAAGAAAATCGGTTTTATTGGTCTTGGTCTTATCGGCGGTTCGATGGCTAAGACCATAAAACGCATTTACCCGGAAACAGAACTGATTGCCACATCCGGTCATCTTTCTACCATAACTGCAGCTTTTGAGGACCATACTATTTCCAATGATACGCTGCTTGCAATGAAAGATTTCTCCGACTGTGATATTATCTTTCTCTGCTGTCCGGTACAGAAAAATATTGAATACATAAAAGAATTAAAGCCCTTTTTGAAAAAGGGCTGTATTCTTTCTGATGTAGGAAGTGTCAAAGGGGATATTCATGAAAGTATTACAGCCCTTGAGTTAGAATCCTTTTTTATTGGCGGACATCCTATGGCAGGTTCTGAAAAGACCGGCTATCAGGCTGCAACCGCCTATTTATTGGAAAATGCTTATTATATTTTAACCCCGACTGCAAAAACTGATACCGCAGTGCTTCATGCGTTCCGGGATTATATTGCATCATTAGGCTCAGTTCCTATGATTATGGATGCGAAAACCCATGACTATGCAACCGCTTCTATCAGTCATCTGCCGCATATTATTGCAGCAAGTCTTGTGAATCTGATTCGTGAAACCGATGATGAAAATGAGACGATGAAGACGATTGCAGCAGGCGGATTTAAAGATATTACAAGAATTGCATCCTCTTCTCCTGTAATGTGGCAGCATATCTGTGCCTCTAACCGGGAGCAGATTTTAACACTCATTGACCGCTATACGGAAGAATTAAATACCATGCGTAGTCTGATTGCAGAAAAAAAAGAAAAGGAAATCTATGATTTCTTCTCTCATGCCAAGGATTACCGGGATTCTATCACCATTACTTCTTCCGGTCCATTGCGTAAAGTCTTTGAATGTTATTGTGATCTGATTGATGAAGCCGGTGGAATTGCAACCATTGCTACGATTCTTGCCAGCAACAATATCAGTATTAAAAATATTGGAATTATCCATAACCGTGAATTTGAAAACGGTGTACTTCGTATTGAATTATATGAAGAAGAAGCACTTAACTGTGCCATTGCACTGCTTCGCAAATATCACTATACGGTTTATGAACGATAATATTTAGATAAAATATTGACAATATTTCAGAATACATCCAGAAAGGATTTTATTATGCAGATCAAAAAAGCCCATGCCTTACATGGAGAAATAAATATTCCGGGAGACAAATCCATTTCCCATCGTGCAATTATGTTTGGTTCGCTTTCCAACGGCACAACCGAAATCACCAATTTTTTAGAGGGTGCCGACTGTCTTTCTACGATTTCCTGCTTTCAGGAAATGGGCATTGAAATTGAACGGGAAAAAAGCCGTGTCCTTGTCCATGGAAAAGGATTACACGGTCTAAAGGAGCCACAGCATATCTTAGACGCGGGGAACAGTGGAACTACTACCCGGCTGATTTCTGGTATCTTAGCCGGTAATCCATTTGTCAGCCAGTTAGATGGGGATGATTCCCTTCGCACCCGTCCCATGAAGCGTATCATGGAACCACTTCGTCTCATGCAGGCAGATATCGAAAGTTTAAAGGATAACAACTGTGTTCCTTTAAAAATAACCGGACATGAATTACATGCCATTGATTATACTTCAAAGGTTGCATCTGCCCAGGTAAAATCCTGTATCCTTTTAGCCGGCTTATATGCGGACGGAATTACCAGCGTAACGGAACCGGTACTCTCCCGCAACCACACAGAACTAATGCTTCGCTCTTTCGGTGCTAAAGTCACCTCTGAAGGAACAACTGCATCCATTGCACCGGATCCTGTTTTAAACGGACTGAAAGTGGAAGTTCCTGGAGATATTTCTTCGGCAGCCTATTTTATTGCGGCAGCGTTACTTACTCCTGGTTCCGAAGTCTTAATCCGCAATGTTGGAGTCAATCCCACAAGAGACGGCATCTTAAAGGTTGCCAAAGCAATGGGCGGCTCCATCGAACGGCTGAATCCAAGAACTGCATCCGGTGAGCCGGTCTGCGACCTTCTGGTAAAAGGCAGTTCACTTCATGGTACCGTGGTGGAAGGGGAACTCATCCCGACTTTAATTGATGAAATCCCTGTGATTGCTGTTATGGCAGCCTTTGCAGAAGGAATCACCATTATCCGGGATGCTGCAGAACTTAAGGTAAAGGAAACCGACCGTATTCTTACGGTAACAGATAACTTAAAGTTATTAGGCTGTGATGTTACCCCAACGGATGATGGCATGATTATTCACGGCGGAAAGACCTTACACACCGCAGCCATAGATGCAGGACTTGACCACCGGATTGCCATGAGCTTTGCCATTGCTGCGCTAAATATTGATGGTGGTATCGAATTAGAGCATTCTGAAATTGCAGAGGTTTCTTACCCTGATTTCTACAAAGATTTGCAGAAATTGTACATCTAAAATATAAATCAGTTTAAAACATACAGTGTCTATCACTGGCAGTTCTTTACAAATGCTTGATAATATCAAAAAAACCATGGAAAAAAGTTCCATGGTTTTCTTTTACAACATAGTTTTTATATCTAAGTTTATCTTTTAGACATCATTGAAAATCTGATAAATATCAATTTTTAATGCATCGGTATCTGACATTCCAACAAATACACAGCCATATTTATAAGTTCCGTCCCCCTTCGGGTCACATCTGACAATCTCAAGTACCGCATCAATGACCTCTTTCGTCCAAATCTGAATCTTGGTATCATAGTAGGTTCCAACTTTCAAATTCTGGTCAGAAACAAATCCGATTCCGGAACGTGAAATATCGGTAACTACCACATGAATAAATTTTAAAGTAGTAATATCATCCTGATCCAAACGTTCCAGCTGAACAGATACATCTAAATCCAATCGTTTATGTTTTCTTCTCTCGTCCATAGTCCTCTCCTTCTATCAAGATTAAAGCTAATAAAATTATTTTATCCTATATTTCGAATTCTGACAATAAGAAATTATTTTATCAGCATAGCATCCCCAAAACTAAAGAAACGGTATTTTTCTTCTACTGCTTTCTTATAGGCAGCCAGAATATGTTCCCTGCCTGCAAGAGCAGACACCAACATCACAAGGGTAGACTGTGGCAGGTGGAAATTCGTAATCAGAGCATCTATAACTTTAAACTTATAGCCCGGATAGATAAAGATATCCGTCCATCCGCTCTTTTCCCGTAAGGTGCCATCTTCTTCTGCTGCAGACTCTAAAGTTCTTGTACTGGTGGTTCCCACGGCAATTACCCGGTGGCCATTTGCTTTGGCACGATTGATTTTATCGGCTTCCGACTGTTCGATCCGGTAGAATTCCGAATGCATATGGTGCTCTTCGATGGTATCTACTTTTACCGGACGGAAAGTGCCAAGTCCCACATGAAGGGTAACTTCTGCTATATCTATGCCCATATCACGAATCTGCTGTAATAATTCCGGTGTAAAATGAAGTCCCGCTGTTGGGGCAGCGGCAGAACCATCATATTTGGCATATACTGTCTGATAACGGTTCTTATCCTTTAACTGATGGGTAATATAAGGCGGCAATGGCATCTGACCAAGCTGGTCTAAAATTTCTTCAAAGATTCCATCATAGTGAAACTGAATCAGCCGGTTACCATCTTCTACGACCTCTAAGACTTCTCCAGTCAAAAGTCCCTCTCCAAAAGAAATCTTAACACCAGGATTACATTTCTTTCCCGGTTTTACCAGTGTTTCCCAGATATCATTTTCTTTTCTCTTTAAAAGAAGAATCTCTATTTTGGCTTCCGTTCCCTCTTTGACTCCAAACAGTCTTGCCGGAATTACCTTGGTATTATTTAACACAAGACAGTCTCCCGGCTGCAGATAATCTACTACATCACGGAATATTTTATGTTCAATATCTCCTGTTTTCTTATCTAAGACCATGAGTCTGGAACTGGAACGATCCTCCAGAGGATCCTGCGCAATCAGTTCCTCCGGTAAATCGTAATCAAAATCTTTTACATCCATGTTTCTTTCCTCTATTTCTAAGCTCTCAGTTCAATCTTCATTGCTTCTAATGCTTTTACAATGCGGTTCATTGCTCCGCTTAAATCTGCTTCCTCTAAGTTCTTATCCTTTGCACGGAAGGTCAGTGAATAAGCAATAGATTTATAACCCGGTTTAATCTGGGCTCCTTCATAAATATCGAACAGTGTGTAGCTTTCTAAGTAAGCGCCACCCTTGCTGTCGAATACTTTTTCGATATCTCCTGCAAGAATCTCTTTTGGAACAACCATACTGATATCACGGGTTGCTGCCGGGAATTTGGCAATACCTTCGTATTTACGGTCAAAGGTTGTTTCATCCATAATAGATGGCATATCAATCACTGCAACGTATACTCTGTCTTTGATATTGTAATTAGCCGCTACAATCGGATGAACCTCTCCTAAGTAACCAACTACTTTACCATCATATACAATGTTTGCCTGACGGCCCGGATGCAGATAAGGTCTTCCGGACTTCGGATCATATTCAGCTTTCATCGTCATTCCAACTTTATAGAAGAATTCTTCTACCACGCCCTTCATGGTAAAGAAATCACCTTCACCATACATACCAAGGGTAAACTGCATTCTCTCGTCTGGAAGTTCCGTTACCGGTACACTCTTTGGCAGATAAATGTTGCCTAATTCATAGAGACGTACATCTTTATTTCTTCTGTTGTAGTTGGTTGATAAAGATGTCAGCATTCCATTTAAGGATGTGGTACGCATAATACTGAAATCTTCTCCCAAAGGATTGGAAATTGTTACGGTCTGGCGTAATGGTGAATCTTCCGGAAGTAATAATTTATCAAATACCTTCGGGCTTTCGAAGGAGTAATTCATGCCCTGTGAAAAACCGCAGAACTCTGCAATTTCTCTTGCAATTGCTTCGATTCTTAATTTATAGGATAACATTCCGGTAGTAGCTTCTCCGCTTGGCAGGGTTGTTGGAATGTTTGCATAACCAAAGAATCTTGCTACCTCTTCTGCAAGGTCTGCATCACACTCTAAGTCCTGTCTCCAGGATGGAACTAATACTTCATTGGTTTCTTTATCATAACCTAATTCCAGACGTTTAAAATAGGAAAGCATTTCTTCCGGCTTAACATTGGTTCCTAATAATTTATTGTATTTCTCCGGTTCAAAAGGAATCCGTCTGCCCTCTTTCTTATTCTCGTAAATATCAATGGCTCCGCCAACTACTTCACCGGCACCTAATTCTTCGATTAACTGGCAGGCTCTGTTCATAGCTTCCATAGCAAGGTTCGGATCCAGACCTTTTTCAAATTTGGAAGACGCATCGGTACGAAGCCCGATTTTCTTACCGGAAAGGCGGATATTGGTTCCATCGAAGCATGCAGCTTCAAAAAGCATGGTTTTTACATTGTCTGTAATCATGGAATTCTCGCCACCCATAATACCTGCAATACCGATTGCTTTCCTGCCATCACAAATCATCAGAACGTTTTCATCCAAAGTACGCTCCTGACCATCCAAAGTTGTAAATAATTCGCCTTTTCCGGCACGTCTTACAACAATCTCTTTTCCCTCGATGGTATCCCAGTCATATGCATGCATCGGCTGTCCGTATTCTTCCATAACATAGTTGGTAATGTCCACAATGTTATTGATTGGACGGATTCCCTGGGCTGCAAGTCTGCGCTGCATCCACTTTGGTGATGGAGCAATCTTAATATTCTTTACCACACGGGCGGTATAACGAGGACATAATTCTTTGTCTACTACATTTACTTTAATATAGTCATTGACATCCTCATCATTTCCGGTCTCAGTTACAACCGGCGGTACAAATTCTTTCTTAAAGGTTGCTGCTGCTTCTCTGGCAATTCCAAGGATTGAGAAACAGTCTACACGGTTGTTTGTAATCTCATATTCCACAATAGTATCGTCAAGGCCTAATGCTTTAATTGCATCATCACCCGGTTTTACCTCATCCTCTGCGAAGATGTAGATACCATATTCCGGAGCTTCCGGATACATATCACGGGTAGAACCAAGTTCTTCAATGGAGCACATCATTCCATTGGACTCAATTCCTCTTAATTTCCCTTTTTTTATTTTGATGCCGCCTTCTGTCATCTTTCCATCATGTCCACCGGCAACACGTCCGCCATCTAATACAACCGGAACTTTATCTCCTTCTTTTACATTCGGAGCACCGGTTACAATCTGTACGTCCTCACCTGTTCCCACATCTACCTGACAGATAATTAATTTATCAGCATCCGGATGCGGCTCGATTTTCTTAATCTGTCCAACGACGATTTTCTCTAAATCGGCATCCATTTTCTTGTAAAATTCTACTTTTGAACCGGACAGAATCATTGCATCGGTATATTCCTGTGCATCTACATTAAGTCCCGGAACCAAAGCTTCTATCCATTTTAATGATGTATTCATATTGTTTCTCCTTCTATCAACTCTCTACTGTGTTCTTTTCTTTCCGACTACAGGAAGCATGTCCCTTCAACTTCCCTGTTCATTAAAACTGTCTTAAGAAACGGTCATCATTCTCATACAAGAGACGCATATCATCAATTTCATATTTCAATAAAGCAATACGCTCAAGACCAACTCCGAATGCAAATCCTGAATATTCTTCCGGATCAATACCGCTCATACGAAGCACCTTCGGATGAACCATTCCACAGCCTAAGATTTCAATCCATCCCTCTCCCTTACAGAAACGGCATCCTTTACCGCCACATTTAAAGCAGGTGACATCCATCTCTGCACTTGGCTCTGTAAACGGGAAGTGATGCGGACGGAATTTTACTTTGGTTTCCGGTCCGAACAGACGGGCTGCAAACTCCTGCAGCGTTCCCTTTAAATCTGCAAATGTAATATTCTTATCGATTACCATTCCCTCAATCTGGTGGAAAGATGGTGAATGGGTTGCATCTACTTCATCTGCACGGAATACTCTTCCCGGTGCAATCATACGGATTGGAAGCTTGCCTTTTTCCATGACACGGACCTGTACCGGTGAAGTCTGGGTACGAAGCACGATTTTATCATTAATATAGAACGTATCCTGCTCGTCTTTTGCAGGATGATTTGCAGGAATATTTAACGCTTCAAAGTTATAATAATCATATTCTACTTCCGGTCCTTCCACTACTTCATAGCCCATACCGGTAAAGATACGCTCTACTTCTTCCAATGCAATGGTATTCGGATGACGATGGCCGACACGGTTCTTTTTAGCCGGAAGTGTAACATCAATTACTTCATGTTTTAATTTCAGTTCCATCTGGGCAGCTTCTAATTTCTGCTTTGTCTCATCTAATTTCTTTTCAATAGCTTCCCTGGTCTCGTTTACCAGCTGTCCTACCAGAGGTCTGTCCTCCGGTGCAACATCCTTCATTCCTTTTAATACTGCGGTGAGTTCACCTTTCTTTCCGAGAAATGCAACTCTGACATCATTCAGTTTGCCAAGTTCGCCGGATGATTCAATCTGATGAATTGCCTCTTCCCTGATTTTCTGCAGCTTTTCTTTCATAATAATATCTCCTTCTATCATTTTATTTCATTCATAAATAAACTACGAGAAATACGCTTTGCGAATTTTTCACGTAAAAAACGCGAAGCATTTTCTTCCCATAGGGACGAAATTACTCCGCGGTACCACCCTGATTTCTAAATCATTAGACACTTATAAATACTTAACGCGTATCACGTCACAGACTACTAACATTCACCTGTGCAGCTTCCGTGCGAAATTCAATTACTGCCTTACCTTAAGGAAACTTTCAGCCGATGATTTCCTCTCTCTTTAAAAAGTACAATAACCTACTGAACACTTTCATTGCCTTTTACTTTTTCACTAAATGTTATAATACCACAGGGTTTCTAAAACTTCAAGTTATTTTTTATCCCGTTTCCGCTCCTTCTTCTGCTGTATGAATCCTGCAATATATTCGTCGAATACCACATTAAATTCCGCACATAACATCAGGATATACATGCAAAAATACATCCACAACATAATTAATACCAATGTAGTCAGGCTTCCATACATGGAAAATCCATTAAAATAATTCACATAGATAGATAATCCGGCAGAAAACACACACCAGGCAATGGCACAAAGTACTGCACCCGGAAGCTGGGAACGAAAGGTTGCCTTACGGTTTGGTATCAATGTAAAAATCACTACAAAGAGAATGACTAACACCAGTATCATAATAAGGCTTCCACGTTCAAATATGAGGCTTACAATATGTGTCATTATCGGAATATGCTTCACCAGAAGATGTTCTAATGATTTGCCAAATACCAGTAATACCAGCGAGATTACAATAGCAATGACAAATACAACGGTATAAATAATCGCCCAGAAACGGAGAACAAACCAGTTTCTGGTCTCCACAATATCATTTACCACATTCAACCCATTTGCCATATACTGCACACCCTTGGCTGCCGACCACACTGCTGCAATGGCTGCAATCGATACGATTCCAAAGGATTTGGTATAGACTTCATTGATAATATTTACCAGAAACGGCGCAATATATTCAGGCATTGTTTCATTTACAATCTGTAAAATCATCCCTTCCGTTACCGGCGTGTACTGCAAAAGGGAACTGAACACCATAAGAAACGGGATACTGGATAAGAGGATAAAAAATGCTGCCTGTGCTGCAAATGCATTGATATTATCCCGTTTACATTTATCTAAAAATGATTTTACATTTCCAATCAGTTTCCAGAGCAAACTTATGCACCCCCTTCTTCCTTCGTCGTATTTTGTGGCTGATATAACTCAGTCAATTCTGTATCCTGATAAAAATAATTTAATATCCTTTTATAATCAAAGCCCTGCCCGCAAAGCTTTTGTGCCCCATTCTGGCTCATGCCAATGCCATGACCGTAACCACCGCCAAGGACTGCATAAGTTCCATCCCCTTTTTCCTGTATACTGATATAAGCACTGGGCAGAATACTCATTTCCACACTGCTTCCATCCAAAAGGTTAATATTCGTAATACCACAACCCAAAATTGCACGCATATTATATTCGGACTGTACGCTGACTGCACCATTCTGGAAATCAAGTTCCAGTTCTAAAATAACACCACTCTGATTGCGTTTTACCACCTTTATTGCCTGCAATGAGCCAAAGTTGCTGCAACTGTCTGTTGTTTCCGTCTTAGATGTATCTTTATAATAACTAATTGCCTCTGGCTGGTGCTCTTTTCTATCGGCTATCGTATGAAGCAATGTCTCATCTTTTCCCTGGAAATCAAGCACAGTATTCCAACGGAAATATTTCAAATCCGATTCATAGCAGGCACTGTCTACGTTACTGATATAATCCAAGAAGCTTTTTTCATCCGATAAATCAATGGGATTTTCTTCACTGCGCACCCAGACGCCCTGCAAATAACCATAAGCATCTTTATCAAGATTCCAGGCTTCGTAATCTCCGGTATGGCCATAGGATGTGGAATAATAATAAGTCTCTATAATATCACCTTTATAAGAAAGTACCTGACCTTTCGTCTCATCTACCGCAGCTACCGTTTCCGGTGTCTGATTCTGCTTATTATACACCTGAAAATTCACACTGTCATCTACATGTGCTCCATAAGCTTCATATTTATTGTGCATCATCTGGATATAAGCATAGCTTCTGGCACAGACAGCCTGTGCTTTTAAGGCTTCCATTCCATAAGAAGATGGAACCTCGCTTGGAATAACGCCCTTTACATAGGATTCTAAATCCACTACATTTACCACGGTATATCCTTCCGGATACATACGAAGCTCCATGCTGCCTGCATAAGCCGGAGATATGCGATTGCCCTGATTGTCAGTAAAATAGAATGGCGATGTGCCATCCTCTGCGACTAATGAAACAGACGATGTTGCAAGTATATTGGCATAATTGGACGCCGTAATCACGCTGCCTGCTTCTAATACAGTTTCTGTTTCTCCATAATAAAGATGCACCGGCACATCCGATACTAAGGATACGTCAGAGCGGAACATATTATCATTGTCTAATAACAAAACACGGATGTTTTCTATTTTAGCAGGCTCTGTCAAAAGAATGGCACAGATCTGTTTTTCTGCCACTACAAATGTAATTTCCATGTTTTCCAGCATCAGCGCATCCATGGAGACTTCCCGGATTCCATCATAAGTTGCATATATTTTCATGGCTTTATCTATCGCAACTTGTCCATATCCCTTAATCTCCATTGCAGTATCTGTTTTTGATATCAGCTTTCCGGTAATGGTATCTTCCTTCCGGCTGATTTTATGTATCTCTTTTTCACTGAAAAAAATGTCTGCTACGACATTTGATAATTCTTCATCGGTATCAACCGGCAGCTGGTATTCTGTTCCCTGATAAAGAAATGTAAGATTTCCTTCTATATTTGAAATGAGATAGGCATTTTTCAATGCCACATCTTCTTTATCCTTTGCGGCGACCCCGATTACTTTATCCTCCAACAGATAAACACCATAACTGTGAAGCTTTTGATACCACTTTGGATTGGATATAATGGCATAAGTGCCATCCTGTGTGGTAAGCTGTTTTTTTTCTTTTTTCAATACAAGAATGTCCTTTTTTAAGACAGACGTATCGGTATCAAGATAACTTAAAATTTCATCATATATAGCAAACCAGGCTGCCCGGTCAATGTTTTTTTTCGAATCATCCAAAGGAATATATTCTTTTAAATGAAGCAATTCCAGAATGCCACTTACATCATCATAGGTAAGTGTTCCCTGTTGCGGCAGTTTCTCAGCCCATTCGTCCTTGGAATAATAAGTAAACTGCAGCAAGGAGGGAATCTCATTCCGATAAACACATTGTTCGGAATATCCATTTTTCTCCCCTTTTGTATCCGTTATCAGAACCACCAGTATAAGAACCAGAAGTGCTCCACAAAACAGCAACAGATAATTACTTTTTTTACTTTTCACTTTTCGCATAATAACTCCTTTATTGCCTGTTGCAGAAAAGAAGCTGCTTTTCAGCAGCTTCTTTTTTCTCTTTTGTATTTTCGGTTCTTTTGTAAACATGCTTCTTTGGTATACTATATGTTTATCTTCCGTACCTTATGATTCTTTTGTACACAAAGATTCTTTCGTCTATTCATACCTTATCTTTAGCAAATATACCCAAAATGCCGTTTCCTGTATTTTGACTCCTAGCAAAGCTAGGTGGGTAACCTCAACCAATACTCTGCCTTCCACTGCAAACGGAGGCCTGACATCCTATTGGAAATATTGGAATCCCGTTTAAAGTAAATGTAGGTTCAAAATAACAGGCGTGTCGAACATCCCAGGCATAAAACTATCTGCTTTTTGTAATTGTTATTATACTCTAATATGTGTTGTTTTTCAATGTAAAATTCCTGTCAAATTGTGGAACAATTTATGATTGCAGATCTTTCGGTGAAAAGGATGCCGGAAAAAGCTCTTCTAATTTCATAACTTTGATACCGCCAGCTCCATCTTCCATAATTACCTCAAACGTGCTTCCATCTACAAATTCCGTCAACACCTGCCGGCAGACACCACAAGGTGTAAGCGGTTCTTCCCTATCGCCTACTACAGCAATCGCCAGAAAATCTTTTTTTCCTTCCGATACTGCTTTAAAAACTGCTGTCCGCTCCGCACAGTTTGTCGGCGTAAAGGCTGCATTCTCGATATTACATCCGGTATAGATACTGCCATCCTTACAATAAAGGGCTGCACCTACATGAAAATTGGAATACGGTGCATAGGAATATTTTTTGGCTTCTTTTGCCGCTTCTAATAATTGTCTTTTGTCCGTCTCCATGACACTCACCTTTTCTAAATTATTTCTGTTTTACAATTTTTTTCATTATCTTATCATTCTTCATTGCTCTTAATATCTGCTATCCCAGAATATCAACGGCAGAACTTGTGCCAAGCCGTGAACAGCCTGCCTTAATATAATTTTCCATATCTTCTTTGGTACGGATTCCTCCGGCCGCCTTAATCTTAACCTCTGCTCCAATGTGTTCTTTCATTAATAATACATCTTCCATGGTAGCACCTGCCGTTCCAAATCCGGTAGATGTCTTGATAAAATCTGCTCCGGCATTGGTTACCGCATGGCACATGGCAATCTTTTCTTCTTTTGTAAGATAACAGGTTTCGATAATAACCTTTAAGATCCTACCTCCTGTTGCCTCTTTTAAAAGACGGATTTCCTCTTCTACTTTATGATATGCCCCATTCTTTACATCGCAGATATTAATTACCATATCAATTTCGTCTGCGCCGTCTTCCAATGCTTTCTTTGTCTCTGCCAGCTTTCCTTCAGTGTTCGCATATCCTAACGGAAATCCTACTACGGTACAGATTTTGATTTTATCGCCGTAAGTTTCTTTTACCCGGCTGATGTAACAGCTTGGGATACAGACCGATGCGGTATGGTATTTTATTGCTTCTTCACATAATTTTTCTATGTTCTTCCATGTGGTAAAGGCTTTTAACGCAGTATGATCCACATAACGATATAATTCTTCTTTTTCCATTTTGTACCTCCGGTATTTTTTTTAATTGTAATATATATTCTGTAATTTATCCAGCAAAAAACGTTTTATCAGAGAACATTTTTACATTAGTACTATCTTCCTATAATTCTAAATTTTTTAGAAAACAATTTTAAACTTTCTTTAAAATTTACGCTTTTTTCTTGTTTTCTACAACCGAAATATGATAACATATTAAAATAATTAAAAGAGGAGGAACAATATGACAGGACGTTTTTATGAAATCACACCGGAAATAATGGAACTTGCGAATAAATGCTCCGCATCATCCATCATTCCTTCTGAATTATATACGAAATATAATGTTAACCGTGGTCTTCGTGATTTAAACGGAAAGGGTGTTCTGGTAGGACTTACACACATTTCTGATGTATGCTCTACCAAGCTGGTAAATGGAGAATACATTCCAGCTGAAGGCGAACTTTATTACCGTGGCTATAATGTAAAAGATTTAGTAAAAGGAATTGCACCGGACAGCCATTTTGGCTTTGAGGAATGCGCTTATCTTCTGATGTTTGGTGAGCTTCCAACCAAAGAACAGTTGAAAAACTTCTGTGGACTGCTTTCCGAATACCGTACACTTCCAACCAGCTTTGTACGTGATATTATTATGAAAGCTCCAAGCAAAGATATGATGAATACACTGGCACGAAGTGTGCTTACACTTTATTCCTATGATGACCGTGCCGATGATATTTCACTTCCTAATGTATTGAGACAGTGTTTGCAGCTTATCAGCTTATTCCCACTGCTTTCTGTATATGGTTATCAGGCTTACCGCCATTATCATGATGGTGCCAGCCTTTATATTCATACCCCACAGCCGGAATTATCTACTGCAGAAACAATTCTTCATATTCTGCGGCCAGACAGTAAATATACCCCATTAGAGGCAAAGCTTTTAGATATCGCATTAATCTTACATATGGAGCATGGTGGCGGAAATAACTCTACTTTTACTACCCATCTGGTATCTTCTTCCGGAACCGATACTTATTCTGTTATTGCAGCATCCCTTGGTTCCCTGAAGGGGCCGAAACATGGTGGTGCCAATATCAAAGTAGTTCAGATGTTTGAAGATATGAAACGCACTGTAAAAGACTGGACAGACGAAGACGAAGTAGGTAAATATCTTACTGCACTTCTTCATAAAAAAGCTTTTGACCATGCCGGTCTTATCTATGGAATGGGTCATGCAGTATATTCTCTTTCCGACCCAAGAGCAGTCATCTTCCGCGGTTTTGTGGAAAAGCTTTCCCAGGAAAAGGGATATGAAAAAGAATTTGCACTCTACTCTTTAGTAGAACGTCTTGCACCGGAAATCATCGCCAAAGAGCGTAAAATCTATAAAGGTGTAAGTCCAAACGTAGACTTCTTCAGCGGATTTGTTTATCATATGCTTGACCTTCCGTTAGAACTCTATACACCAATTTTTGCAATTGCAAGAATTGCCGGCTGGAGTGCCCACCGCTTAGAAGAGCTTTCCCAGAATGGAAAAATTATGCGTCCTGCATATCGTAACATCGGTGAACGCAAAGAATATGTTCCGATTGACAAACGTTAAACCGCATGATTCTGCCGCCTGCAGCTTCTTATGGAATGCTTAGACACAAAAAACTGTAGTTCTTATCTGGTATCTTTTCCAGATATAAACTACAGTTTTTTATAAATTATTCTAAATAAATATTTTTTATAAATACTTCTCTCTGGCATTCTTTAATGTACTGACCAAAAAAAGACAGGATAACACCAGCAGCAGCAGGATTCCTGATTTAATAATAATCGGCAGTTTAAAGATGGTCTCACCCAATGCCGTCACAATGCCATATACTAATGCCAATGCCCCGCAAAGAAGCATTTTCGGTGTTACCTCTTCTCTTATCTTCTCCGGATGTTTACATTTCTTTAATTCCTCCGGCGTTGCCAGAAGGCTGCTTGTCTTTCCGGTACTTTTCATCCATATGCCATTCATAAGAACATAGATACCTACCAGTGCTACTACAACATCTACTACTAAATTCCAGTTTACTTTCATAATATGTAACCTCTTTTACTCTTTTTTCCTGACTCTGATTTATCTTACCACACTTTACATTGCTATGTGAACATATTTATCATATAACCTTCTATTCTTATTTGTTTTTTATGCAAAACCACGAATTTTATCGAAAAAGCCATTGAAACTTTTGGTCAACTATTGTAGTATATTAATATGTTCTAATTATTCTAGTTGTATTTGGAGGGATTATATATGAAATTAGACGAAGCAAAAATCCTGATTGGAGATGACTCCATTCTTGCAAGAAAACAGTTAAAAGACATTATTGCGCAGTATGGTGGTACAACTTTTGTTGAGGCAGCAAATGGTCAGGAAGCAATTGACAAATTCAAATCCGATAAACCTGATATCGTTTTTCTTGATATTGTTATGCCTGTAAAAGATGGTATTGCCGCTGTAAAAGAAATTAGAGAATCTGACCCGAAAGCGGTTATTATTATCGTATCTTCTGTTGGTACACAGGCTCAGTTAAAGAATGCAATTGAAGCCGGTGCAAAGGACTTTATCCAGAAACCGTTGAATGTTGAACAGATTGAGCGGGTACTGAAGAATTATTTTGAAGGGAGATAATTATGTATACACAGTTTTTTGGTAATTTTCTTTTAAGCAAAAGTGCTGTTCCTGCGGATAAACTGGTAGATGCATTAGAGAGGCAGTCCTCTTCCTATCTGAAATTAGGTACTCTGGCAATTCATGCTGGATTATTAAATGCTTCCCAGGTTGACGCTATTGTATGCCGTCAGACCCATGAAGACAAGAAATTTGGTGAAATTGCAATCGAAGGCGGATATCTTACAAAGGAACAGGTTGACAAATTACTCTCCTCGCAGAAACCAGACTACCTGCTTTTAGGTCAGATTTTGATTGAAGACGGACTGCTTACCAACAGTCAGTTTGAGGAATTACTTGCAGAATATCAGGCAAGTAATGAAATTGATGATTTAAATGTTGCTAACGAACAGAATGATATGGTTGAAAAGCTGATTCATAAATTCTTCCATTTTGATAATTCTGATATGTCAGGAAAGATTGTTGCATACCTTAATCTTCTCTTTAATGATATCGTTCGTTTCATCGGAAAGGATTTTACACCATTAAATCCACTGATGAAATCCGAGTATATGACCAACTATTGTGTTACCCAGAAAGATGAAGGTTTACTTTCTTTCAATTCTGGTGTAGACATGAGTAAATCTGTTGCAATTGCTTTTGCATCCCGTTATGCCAAAGAAGAATTCCATGAATTCGATGAGTATGTAAAAGCTTCTATCGAAGATTTCTTAAATCTTCACAATGGATTATTTAATGTAAATATGTCTAATGAATTTTCCCTGGAATTAAACTTATGTCCTCCGGAAGTTCATGAGGAAGAAACGCTTACAAATGCCACTAAGATTTATGTATTTCCAATTATTTTCCCATTTGGAACCATTCACTTCCTAATGGAAATCTAATCTTAAACCTTTACATTTTATTTACATAAACGAAACCCTGTCAGATTTCTCTGACAGGGTTTTGTTACCTTGTATCCATAAGAAACTGCCGGTAGCAGATTCTCTATGTTTTACATAAGCATTTAGATATTTAAAAATGCTTTTACCGTCTTAGGCATATCTTCTACATCGCATTCTGTCTTATGAAGTACTTCTGCACTGCGGATGTCTTCAATTGCCTGTGGAACTGTTACATTTGCAATCTTGCTTAACTCATCTACCAGTTCAAAATCAGTCATGGAATCATATTTTTCTTTATCAATGGCATCCATTACGCTTCTGGTAAACTTGAACGGGCTTGCTGTTGATGCAATAACAGTCTTGGTATTATCACCGGTCTCTTTTACATATTTATGGTATACACCGGTTGCTACAGCAGTATGTGTATCAATCACATAGCCGGTCTTCTCATAGAGGTCACGGATTACTTCTGCTGTTTCTTCCTCTGTGGTGTAATTGCCATAGAAGTCAGCAAGCTGGGCACGCATCTCATCGGTAATCATATATCTGCCCTCTTCTGTTAATGCACGCATGAATTCAGCATTTTTCTCTGCATCATTTCCGGCAATACGATAAATCAGACGCTCTAAGTTGCTGGAAATCAGGATATCCATGGATGGAGAAGAAGTTAGTACAAATTCACGGTTTCTGTCATAGGTTCCGGTTGAGAAGAAGTCAAATAATACTTTGTTCTCATTGGAAGCACAGATTAATTTTGCAATCGGAAGACCTAAGTTCTTTGCATAGAAAGCTGCTAAGATATTTCCGAAGTTACCGGTTGGAACTACAACATTAATCTTTTCATCTTTTGCAATTGCACCATTTTCATATAATTTTGCATATGCATATACATAATAAACAATCTGAGGAACAAGACGGCCGATATTAATGGAGTTAGCAGAGGAAAACTGATATCCGGCTTTGTCCATCAACTCTGCCAGTTCTTTATCAGAAAACATTTTCTTAACGCCGGTCTGTGCCTGGTCAAAGTTACCATGAATACCAACTACATGTGTATTTGCCCCTTTCTGGGTAACCATCTGCTTCTCCTGAATCGGGCTGACACCATTCTTTGGATAGAATACAATAATCTTAGTACCAGGAACGTCTGCAAAGCCTGCTAAAGCAGCTTTTCCGGTATCACCGGAAGTTGCTGTTAAAATAACAATTTCATTCTTTACATGGTTTTTCTTTGCAGCAGTTGTCATAAGGTAAGGCAGAATGGATAATGCCATATCCTTAAATGCTATCGTAGCTCCATGAAAAAGCTCCAGATAATATGCACCGTCTGCATCTACTAACGGAGCAATCTCTTCTGTATCAAATTTAGAATCATACGCACTATTGATACAATACTTTAACTCTTCTTCTGTAAAGTCTGTTAAGAAAAGCTTCATTACCTCATAAGCAGTCTCCTGATAACTCATTTTTGCCAGGGTATCCATATCAACGTCAAGCTTTGGTAATGAATCCGGCACAAATAAACCACCGTCTCCTGCAAGACCCTTTAAAATTGCCTGTGAAGCTGTTGCCTTTTCATCTGAGTTTCTTGTACTTGTGTAAATCAAATCCATTTTTTGTCCCTCTTTTGCTCTCTGCATAAAATTTGTTCTGTCTTTCATTATATAAGAACCTGCAGTTTACTGTCAATAACTTATCCCAGAATAATTCCATGTATTCCCACTATCTATGGATTCAAAAAGAATTCCATCGTTTTCACCCATAGCAGATATTACTTTTATTATAAGTTTTCCATCTTTCTGCTGTGGCATCTTGCAATAATCATAGTCTGATATGGAAAATCCATACTCTGCTGCCGTGTCCGGGAGTTCTGTCACTTCATCCATGGAAAGTTCAATCATGGAAAATGTTTTCCCGCCATCCTGTGTCAGATAAAGTGTGGAATAATCACCTGACGCTCCAGCCAATCCGATAACGCCCAGATTTTCATTATAGAATTCTATTCCTTCTGCCACACCAATATTTCCATCAAACGGATCTGCATTTTGCTGATTCCAGCTCTGCCCGCCATCCTTTGTCATTTCAAGCTCATAAAAACGGCTGCCGGCAGCTGCATCCGCCACCAACAGACGATAACCGGTATTGTCATCTAAAAAAAAGTACACGCTTCCATCTTCCCTGTTTTCTGTCCACGGAGTGCCATCTCCGCTCTCTTCCTCATCATTGCCATCATTGCCGGCTACGGCATTGGTGTCTGCATTCCCATTGTTATCCGTTGTGTCATTTCCAGCACCGTTTTTTGCTTCATCAATCTGCTCCTGCCGGTTTTGCTGGGCTAACACTGCAGCACTGGTATATTTTGGATTTATGATATAAGTTATAATTTCACCTGTATTTTCTTCGCCACCAGTAGAAAATGTAACTGCAAAACCTGTAACTTCTCCGCCATATTCCAACTGGCTTAAAATTGAATTTTCATTTGTATCTGCATTTCCATCTATATCTTCATTTTCATCTATATCTGCATTTTCTGCATTTATCACCTGTAGGCTATCTGCACTGGAAAAGGCTCTTTTCCCAGAATAACTTATTCCAAAGGTATGGCTCTTTGTTTCTTCTGCCCAGCTATCTACACGTTCTTTCACCTTTATATTTCCCAATAGTTCAAAAAGCGGTGTCAGGCACATATCTTCTTCATAATCTGTCTTGGCATAATTATTGATGTAAACTGTCATTTTGCTGCTTTTCTTCCGGTTATAGTCCACAAGATAGGTTCTGGTTTCTCCATTCTCATCCTCACCATAGAAAAACGTATCTATTGCAGCAATCTCTCCGGTAGCATAGAAAGTCACATTAAAATGGTTCACCAGATAAATTTTCTTAGGAAGCCCGATTTCATTATCCAGATCCTCCAATATCCCTGCCACACTGTCATCAAAGAAATTATCATGCTTTAATGTTATCTTTACTTCATCACTTTTTTGAAACCGTTCGGATGTCTTGAAAAAATATAACCCTCCAAGGCATACCAGTAACAGAATCATCCCTGCTTTTAGCCAGTTTTTTAATTGATATTTCTTTCTTGTATTTTCCTGCTTCAACGAATTGCTCCTTTCCACCTGCAATCATATCACTATTCCAATAACGCCGCCAAATATTCCTGATATTTCCACGAATTTTTATATCCTTGCAATTTCCAATATATATTGGCATCATAGCATATTTTTCATTTCAAAAGTTTGATATTTTCTTAAGATATTTTCCTGTTTTCATGCTTTCCTAAAAATGTTATACTCAAAGTGATGCTTACCGTAAGAACTCGCCACCGGCAGCTTCTTACAGATAATTTGTAACTAAGAATTTTAGAATGTGAGGATTTACCATGCTTCCCGGTGCTTTTTCAGCCAAAACAAAAGACGGAACCATCTACTACCGTTCCAGCCTTACCTATAAAAGAAAACATATCAGTCTTGGAAGCTTTCCAACGGAAGAAGAAGCCCATCTTGCCTATAAAGAGGGGACTTCTCTACTTTCTGAGTCTGAAATCACACTGGAAAATTATACCGCATATATTAAACTTTTAGATTTTGCCAAAGCCATTACACTTTTAAATTTCCGTGACAACGGCGTCTATATCAAGAATCCGATTTATCTGAAGCAGAATTATTTTCTCTATTTTCTCGCACCACAGACGGAATATAAATTTGATATTGATGATTTATTCTTTTATTCCAGCCACAGGATTATGCAGCGTGGTGGCCGGCTTTTTGTAAATGAATACGGCATGCAGACCGGGATTCTCTCCCGCTATGGAGTCCGTAATCATGCGGTACTGGATGTAGATTACACTTTCGCCAATGGTAACCCCTTCGATTACAGCTACGCCAATATTATTGTCATTAACCGCTACCGTGGAGTTGCCCAAACAGAACACAACGGACTCCTCCGTTATCAGGCTTTTATCCATATCAATGGCAATTATTCCATTGGTACTTATTCTTCCGAAGAAAAAGCTGCCATTGCCTACAACAAAGCTGTTGATCTGGCAAAGGCAGCCGGTATTCATAAGAATTTTGAAGAAAACTATATTACAGAGCTATCCGCTAGAGAATATGCAGAAATTTATACTAATCTTAAAATCTCTCCAAAATATATCAATTATCTTTCTACACTTTCTGCTATTTCTGATTGATGTAATTTACCAGTCCCTCGCAATCGATAATCTTCTGCATAAATGGTGGGAATGCCTGACCCTGGAAACTCTTTCCAGTGGTCTTGTCGGTAATGACACCAGTATCAAAATTTACCTCTACCTCATCTCCTGCTTTGATTTCCAAAGCTGCTTCCTTACATTCAATAATCGGAAGTCCGATATTGATTGCATTACGATAGAAAATACGTGCAAAAGTCTCTGCTATGACGCAGCTTACACCAGCGGCTTTAATTGCAATTGGTGCATGTTCTCTGGATGAACCGCATCCAAAGTTCTTCTCCGCTACAATAATATCTCCTGCAGATACTTTATTTACGAATTCCTTATCAATATCTTCCATACAATGTAAGGCAAGTTCCTTAGGGTCGGAAGAATTCAGATATCTTGCCGGTATAATAACATCTGTGTCTACGTTGTCACCGAATTTAAATACTTTTCCTTCTGCTGCTTTCATGTTCTAATCCTCCTATACTTCTTCCGGGCTGGAAATCTTTCCTGTAATTGCACTTGCTGCTGCAACTGCCGGGCTTGCCAGATAAATTTCCGAATCCACATGTCCCATACGTCCCACAAAGTTACGGTTGGTTGTAGATACGCATCTTTCATTCTCAGCAAGGATTCCCATATAGCCACCAAGGCAAGGTCCGCAGGTCGGTGTGCTGACAATAGCACCTGCTTCAATAAAGGTTCTGATATATCCGGCTTCCATGGCATCCAGATAAATCTGCTGGGTTGCAGGAATTACGATTACACGTAAACCTTTCTTTACTTTCTTTCCTTTCAGGATAGAAGCTGCAATCTTAAGGTCATCTAATCTTCCATTCGTACAGGAACCGATTACTACCTGATCAATAGTAATGTCGCCTACTTCATCAATGGTCTTTGTATTTTCCGGAAGATGTGGAAATGCTACGGTTGGGCGAAGTGTACTAAGGTCAATGGTATACTCCTCATCATATACAGCATCCTCATCTGCTTCATATACTTTATAAGGGCGCTTGGAATGCTCTTTCATATATGCTTCTGCTTTCTCGTCTACCGGGAAGATTCCGTTCTTTCCGCCGGCTTCAATTGCCATATTTGCAATGGTAAAACGGTCATCCATGGAAAGATACCGGATACCATCACCTACGAATTCCATAGACTTATATAATGCTCCATCCACACCAATCATTCCGATGATATGTAAAATAACATCTTTACCGCTAATCCATGGTGCTGGTTTTCCTGTGATATTGAATTTAATCGCGGATGGTACTTTAAACCATGCTTTTCCGGTTGCCATTCCTGCCGCCATATCAGTACTTCCAACACCGGTGGAAAATGCTCCCAATGCTCCATATGTACAGGTATGTGAATCTGCTCCGATAATAACATCTCCTGCAACAGTCAGTCCTTTTTCCGGAAGAAGTGCATGTTCGATACCCATTTCTCCTACATCAAAGTAGTTGGTGATTTCGTTTTTGCATGCAAACTCTCTGACGCATTTACAATGCTGTGCAGATTTGATGTCTTTATTTGGTACAAAGTGGTCCATAACCAGTGCAATTTTATCCTTATGGAACACTCCGTCTACTTTCATTTTCTCTATCTCATGGATAGCCACCGGTGAAGTAATATCATTTCCCAATACCAAGTCTAAATCTGCTTCAATCAACTGGCCAGCCTGAACAGAATCAAGTCCCGCATGTGCCGCAAGAATCTTCTGTGTCATTGTCATTCCCATTTGAAATTCCTCCTGAAATTAAATCATTTTTTCTATACTGTTGCTATTATAGCACAGCTAGTGGTATAATGGAAATACATATTAAACATATTTATTATGATTTTTAGTTATAAACACGGAGGAATCTATAAATGTTGCAGAGTTTATCCAGTTACCGTATTTTCTATACCGTAGCAAAAACACAGAATATATCAAAGGCAGCCAAAGAGCTTTATATCAGCCAGCCTGCCATCAGTAAATCCATACAGAAACTAGAGGAAAGCCTGGGCTGCGAACTCTTCCGCCGAAGTTCCCGCGGCGTATTGCTGACCGAAGAAGGTGAACTTCTTTTTACTCATGTCAGTTCCGCTTTCGAAACCCTGACTTTAGGGGAAGATAAATTAAAGAACTCCTTAGAACTTGGTGTCGGCCACTTAAAAATCGGTGTCAGTTCCACTCTCTGCAAATACATGCTTTTACCTTATTTAAAGGATTTCACAAAACGGTATCCGCATATCAATATTTCTATCGTATGCCAGTCTACTAACGAATCCTTACAGATGTTAGAAGAAAACAAAATTGATATCGGTCTGATTGCAAGGCCGGAAAACCAGAAGACTTTAAATTTCAGCAATGTGGCTGAAATTGAAGATATTTTTGTTGCAACGGAAGCTTACTTAAACGTATTGAATGCAAGGGGCATTTCTTCCGATGCAATCTTACAGAATTCTACACTGATGCTTCTTGATAAGCACAACATGACCCGTCAGTATATTGATGATTATTTACAGGAAAATAAAATTGAGACCAGAGATTTAATCGAAGTCTCTACGATGGACCTCTTAATTGACTTTGCAAAAACCAATCTGGGTGTTGCCTGCGTCATCCGCCAATTTGTCCAGAACGAACTTGCAAATAAAGAGTTATTAGAGATTCCACTTGGTTTTCCAATTCACAAGCGTGAAATTGGCTTCGCTTATAAAAACACCTTAAAGCCTTCGAAATCCTTGGAATTATTTATTGATTTCTACCAGAAATTTCATCCGGGCGAATAAGATGCATCACTGTCAGTTTCTTACAAATGCCTGTCAGCTACGAGAAACATACTTTAAGAGTTTCTCGCGTCAAAAAAAGCTGCCGCAATCGCGACAGCTTTTTTATCATCTTTTTGAAGTATCAGATTAGTTGTTAACCAGCTTATCTTCTTCGTTGTTCCAGCTATACAGCTTACGAATTTCTTCGCCGACTTTCTCTGATGGATGCTCAGAAGCAAGCTTTCTCATAGCTTTGAAGTGTACCTGGCGTCCTGCCGGTGACATATCAAGTAAGAATTCTTTTGCAAAAGTACCATCCTGAATATCTGTTAAAATCTGTTTCATTGCTTTCTTTGTCTCAGCAGTAACAATCTTAGGTCCTGTGATATAATCACCATATTCAGCAGTGTTAGAGATAGAATATCTCATTCCAGCGAATCCTGACTGGTAGATTAAGTCAACAATCAGTTTCATCTCATGGATACACTCGAAGTATGCATTTCTCGGGTCATAACCAGCTTCGCAAAGTGTTTCGAAACCAGCCTGCATAAGCGCACAAACACCGCCACAAAGAACTGCCTGCTCACCGAAGAGGTCTGTCTCTGTCTCTGTACGGAAGGTTGTCTCAAGAAGTCCTGCTCTTGCTCCACCAATTCCAAGACCATATGCTAATGCCAGGTCAAGTGCTTTACCGGTTGCATCCTGCTCTACTGCTACCAGACAAGGAGTTCCTTTTCCAGCCTGATACTCAGAACGTACAGTATGTCCTGGTGCCTTAGGAGCGATCATTGTTACGTCAACATCCTTTGGAGGTTTGATACATCCGAAATGAATGTTAAATCCGTGAGCGAACATTAACATGTTTCCTGGCTCAAGGTTTGGCTCAATATCGTTCTTATACATATCTGCCTGTAACTCGTCATTGATAAGAATCATAATAATATCAGCCTGTTTTGCAGCTTCTGCTGCTGTATATACTTTGAATCCCTGTTTTTCTGCTTTTGCCCAGGATTTGCTACCATTGTAAAGTCCAATAATGACATCACAGCCTGATTCCTTTAAATTTAATGCATGTGCATGTCCCTGGCTACCGTAACCAATGATGGCGATTTTCTTACCATCCAGTAAGGAAAGGTTACAATCTTCCTGATAATAAATTTTTGCTGCCATTTTTTCAGCCTCCTGTTTTAATGATTAATCTAAATATGTAACATCGGCAGACCCTCTGGTCAAACCTGTGATACCGGTTCTAGCGAGCTCTAATATCTCATAGCCCTGTAACAGATCCATAAATGCATCTAATTTATCCTGATGCCCTGTCAGTTCAATTACCATGGAATCGTTAGTGACATCAACCACCTTGCCATGGAAAATATTGGTAACGCTTAAGATTGCCTGACGTTCTGTATCCTTTGCTTTAATCTTAACCAGAATCAGTTCTCTTGTAACGGATGTACCCGGCTCTAATTTCTTAATATTGCGCACATCTTCTAACTTTGCCAACTGCTTCTCAATCTGCTCTAAAATCTGTTCGTCACCACTTGCTACTATCGTAATTCTGGTATATCTTGGATCTGCAGTTACACCAGAAGAAAAACTATCGATATTGTATCCTCTCCGGCTGAAAAGTCCTGAAATATGACTTAATACACCAGAAGTATTCTCTACTAAAATAGATAATGCCTGTTTTCTCATGCGAAAACCATCCTTTTTCTTTCATTCACATTACAGTTATTCTAGCATATCAGTTCTGTTTGTCAATACTAAAATGGCTTAAAGTAATAATATTTTTTTATGCAATAACCTATGGTTATATCATTGATAACAATAACATAAAACTACATGAAACACATTTTGCAATCTGGCAGGCTGCCTGCATAAATTACGGCTGTGAATCCCTGTATTTCCGGATAATATCAATTGTCTTCTGATAATCCATTCTGACTTTCCTAAATTGCTGCAGCATCTCTTCTCCGTATATTTTATAGCGGAGCTGTTCGCACAGAATTATACTTGATTTGCTCAGCCGTCCCAACCCGAGCGTCATGGTCTCTCCCTTTAAGGTATGTACCAGATCAAAGGCTTTCTCATAATCCCTTTCCTGTAAAGCTTCATCAATCCGCTGTACTTCATCGCTTTCTAAGAATTTTATCAAAAAACGGTGTACCAGCTCTTCCTTCCGGAGTCTGCGCATGACCTCTGCATAATCTCCCTCCAGTTCCTTGTAGCATTGCTCTAAATCCATACTCATATTCCCTTTCTGTTGATTTTCTCATAGCATTATAGTACACCACCGTTTTTTCTTTTTCAAGCAATTCTTCCTTATTGTCTGGTGTTTCCATCCGGCTGCACCGGCGGTTCATTCTGTTGCTTTACACTTTGTTGTCCTTCCGAGAGCATAATAAGTGTCCTGGTTATTACTTTTCTTGCATATTCCAATGCCTCTTCTCCATCATATACCGTATCAACCTGGTACTTATGAAATACAAGAATATCTGTAACAGCTTCTGCCATGCTTTCTTCGTCTTCTGCATAGAGTAACTTCATAAAAACATCCTCCTTGCTGCATAACCTGTCAGGCATACCATAGCTAGCTTCCTACAAGCATTTTGGAACTATAGAAAACACATTTTGCAGGAAAGCAATTTCCTGTAAAACAAAAAAGCCAGGATAAAATCCTGACTATATTTTCGGGGAGTACCTCCCGAACTCCGAAGAGCCCGAGAGGCATGAGTTATGAAAAATTATATTAGCTTAATAGCTAGTACTTTTATACTATATCTTATAAAAATATGTTTGTCAAGTGTTTCCCTACAATTTTTCTTAGGGACTTACTTGGGTATATTTCCATTTGAATTTCTACAGTTTTTGATATATTTTTTCTACGTCATAATCCGGCGCCATAGTTGCTGCAATTTCATATATCTTCCTGATATTTTCCGGCTCTTCTTCCAGCATATCAGCTGTTTCTTCTACGGAGTTGCCTTTTTGCAGTTTCTTGATTACCTGACGAATTAGTTGCAGTTTTTCGCCCTGCTCCAAACCCTGCTCCAAGCCTTCTTCCAAACCCTGTTCCAGACCTTGTTCCAGACCTTGTTTTCGACCCTGCTCCAATTTATTTTCCAGTTCTTTTTCAATTTCATCTTTCATTAATTCACGCAATGCTTCACACATCTCATTTTGCCTCCTTAACAGACTATATACCTGCTTATTTGCATTTACACTTACTTGAAGTACCGAATCAATATTGCTCCGTTCATTCTTACTTTCCAAATAATGTATCTGTTCCAAAAATAGTTCTGCATCCTGCATCTCTACCTGTGTAGTCAATACCCGCAGGCTGCAATGAGCTTTTCTTTCCAACTGACTTGTTACTACAACTTGTACTGGGAACGGAACTTTTCCTCTTACATAATAAATTCCAGGATACATTTTTTTCAGGATATATCCTTCTTTTTTCAGTTCCTGAAAAAGTGCCTTCGGATAAGCATTCCGAAAAAAGGATACGGTCACCTCAGATGCTGGAATTTTATTGACTGCTATCCCCTGCGCCTTATATAAGCTGGCGTATCCAATTACCTTAAAGAAGGAATCTATCGTCAATTCATCTCCCGGTCCCTTATACTCTAAAATATTGTGTCCCCTCATAATATGACCAATTTCATTTTGTAACGTCCGCTTCCAATCCATCTTTTTAATAATCACAAGATCAATCTGAAGTGGTTTCTTACTTAAATTATACTCCGGAATTAATTCCAGTACATCCAGATCTTGTCGCAGTTCCAGTTCTGTTGCTGCACAAAACGCCGGATGCCATTGTAATTTTTCTGTTTTTCCTGACATTTCTTCTCCTTTCTTTTGTCTTGGAGAGTATACTTTTGCAATGTCACTTAACCGCAACAACCTTTGTCTGAAAGAATTCTCTCCGCTTCATTTAATGTGAAATAAAAGCTTTGAAAATTCCTGTTATCATATCAGGTTATGTGGTGAACCCGGCGAAATGATAGAATACCGGTATACTTCTGACAGGCTATGTGCCATTGAAATGTATATAGAAATATCAAGCTTTGATTGCATTATAACATGATGAAATGAAAATGTCAGTAAAAAAAGAAAGCATCTGCCCTCCCTTAATCGGATAAGCAGATGTTTTCCATCTCAATTTCTTTCAACTTCTATTTTTGTATCTGTTACATGCATCTTGCTCCGCACTTTGTGCAGAATTTTGCACCCGGCATAATTTCATTTCCGCACTGTGAACAGAACATTTTCTGAGCTTCCTCAACTTTGGTGCCGCATTTCGGGCAGAATTTTGTGCCTGATGCAAGTTCGGCACCGCAATTATTGCAATAACAACCACCTTGTTCCTGTTTATCTCTATACTTCATTTTACTTGTTGCACCAATTGCATCAAGTTCCTGTTTCATTTCTTCTAATACTTCCAAAGAACCTTTTATAAAGAAACCATTTCCAGCTTCAATTTCATCAATACATTCTTTTGCTTCCCTAAGATCTGATCCTGTATATTCTCGAATCAATTTAATCAGCTGAACCCTCTTGTCTCCTGTAGATGTAATAATCAATGCTGCTTCTGTGTCCATTTCTACATACATATCATCTTCATCCACATCTGAATCATTTTCATTCATATCCATTTCATAATCTGCTCCAAGATTATCCAAAACTTTTATTAACTCTTCTACTCTTTCATTTCTGGCTGAAATTTGAAATCCATTATTTTCTGACAAATCATTTAAAAGTTTTAATTCCAAATCTTTTCTATCTAATCCAAGTATCTGATGATATGCTTCGATTACTTTTTCTCCCTGATCTCCTAATGAAAAAATTGCAATAGATGTATTCATTTCTGCATCATCTTCATCTTGCCAATTCTTTTGAATATAAGTAAATGCACCTGCCTCATCCAATTCCTGTTGCATCTGCTGTAATAATTCTAAAGACTCTAATGTACACACGGTTGACTGTTCATCTAAAATATTGCCATTAATTAAATTGCTTAACTCCGTATAATCTGACTGCAGATATTTTTGAATAATTGATATAATCTGTACCGGGTTAGGACCAACATCTGTAATTACAATTCTATATTCCGGTATCTCCTGCTGTACTCCCTTATTTCCAAATAATGATTTCATGAATCCCATTTTCATTTCTCCTTTTCTACTAGTAGTATTTTCCGGCTTCAATTAATAAAGGAATAATTTCTTCCGGTTTTATCTGCTGCAGTTGTTCTAATCTGCTTCCGATACGATTGATATTCTGTATATTCATTTGTTCCTCATCAAAGCGACGCTGTAAAATCTCATGTCTTTCCTGTAATTTCTGAATCTGTTCATCCATTTTATCAATATTAAGCTGTGCATCATCTTTCTGTGGATTTGCCGTAATAAACCCAAGAATAAAAAAGTAAATCATAACACCAATAATAATTACACCAACAGACACTGCAACACGGAGAATTGTCCGGACACAGCTCCATAAAATGCGTAAAATTCCTGCAAAAAATCCATAATTCATTGCATTGGCGAATAAATGTCTCACATCAATAATCCAGCGGAACAGGGAAACCGCACACCATACCAGTACTAACGCACAGATTATACCGATTGCAATAGAAATTGCCTTGCGGACAGGGGAAGTCTGGCTCCAACGCTCTGCAAACTCTTCCCTTTTCCGTGTCAGCGTAGTTTCCTGCATTTTAGACATTTCAGTCACCTGTTGTATTTTAGAACTAATCTCATTCTGCTGTGCATTCCGCTCATTCAATGACTTTCCAAGATTTGCTAAAGCAATCTGTTTGCCGTCATTTAAAATGCCTTCCATCTCCTGAAGAATCTCTGGAGTAACATCCTCACAGCGATATATTTGCTGAATATAATCTCCTATCTCCCCCCAATTTATATGTTTCTTCTTTTTTTCACATAAAATCAGTCCATAATAGCCCTTACAGCTCCACATAAAATCATTACGGATTCCTGTAAATTCTGCTTTTGCTGCCGAAATGTTTCCCTGATTTAGTAATGTCATGGCATTTTTATAACGGTTATCCAGACCATCTCTTCCACTTCCTCCGGCAACAGCAGCAGTCAGATTGATATTTTCAATTGTTTTCTTCAAATCCTGATGAATATTTTCAATATGTTCATCTGTTTTCTGAAACTCTTTTGATAAATTATGTACCAGGAAAAGATTATCACATGCCATGCATTCATACTTTTCATCTGTAATTTTTCTTACTGCACCACTGCCACAACTGGGACATTTTATTTCTTCCATTTTCTAGCCCTGCTCCTTTGTATTTTTTATTTTTCTGATTTCAAGCTGCTTCATGATTGCTCCGCAGATTTCCGCAAAAGCGGCTTCATCTGTTGTTGAAGAAAGCTGCAATATCAACTGTCTGATTGCCTCATTTTCTGTTGCCACTGCCGGTGAACTGACCGGATCACTGTATCGCATCTTTTCCAGCACTTTGTCAATTTCTTTGCGGTTGACCTCATCTGTAATCTGCACTCTGCAAATTTCAAGCTGCTGAATAAGTCCTTTAAACACTTCGATGGAACTCTGTTCCTGTGTCTGAACCTTTGTAATATATTTATTACTTGCTGCCATAGCAATCTCAATGATAATGAAAACTGCTAAAATCGCACTCTGTAACAAATAGGAATACACCTGATAATCCTTCGGAATTTTCAGGCAGACCTTAAAGAAAACAAAAATCTGAATTACAAGATAGACTCCGCTCAGATATACAAGCGGCATCTTTAATGCTGCCTTTTGTTTTTCCTGTTTATGAAATACCAGAAATGCAAAAATTGGCTGCATCAATATTGCAATCAGGCAAAATATGTACTTGAACATTATTTCTCCCTCCTCGTTCCGCATTTCGTACAGAAATTAGCTTCCGGCGGCATTTCATTTCCACAGTTTGCGCAGAAAATCTTCTGTGGAATCACCACTTTTTCACCACACTGGAAACAGAATTTAGCATCCTTCGACAGACTCGTTCCACACTTGACACAGGTAATATTTCCACCTTGCGCCTGCGGCTGTACTGCTGGCTGCGACTGTGTTGCTGCAATATCTGGCTGCATTGCTGCTGTCCCTGTCTGCGCTGCTGTTACCGGCTGTGCCTGAACTGCTGCATCCATATTGTTTTTCATCATGTCACCCATGGAAAACGCCAGTGGAATCTGTGCCATCATATTCGCCGGATTCGCTGCAAAGCCTTCATTCTGTGCAAATGTTCTGCTTACATCAAACTGCTGCTCCTGTTGCCAGGTATATCCCTGCAGTTCTCTCGCTTTGGCAAGTCCTTCTGCTTCAATTACGGTAGCATCACGATTTCCCATTGCTTCAAACCGCTTCTGTGCCATGCTGTTATCTAATTTTTTAAGTTCTTCCAAATCGTCCGGCTTAATGGTAACTGCAGACACAAAGAAATTTAAAATCCGGATGCCATAGCCTTCAAGGTCGCTTTCCACCTGACCGGCAACGTTTTCGGAAATTTCATTCAAATGCTGGTTGAAAACATTGTAGCTATATTTGCTGAGTTCTACTGCAATGCAATTTTTTACTCTTGTAACTAAAAGGTCTTTAAAAAATTTCTGAATATCTTTGGTGGTCATTGCTTTTTCGGTACCAACCAGATTAATCAGAAGCTTTCTTCCATCCTCTATTTTCAGTCCGAAAGAACCACTGGCACCGGCACTGTAACTATAGCCGTAATTCGGATCACGAACTGTCACCTGACTTGGTGTTCCCCATGCGATATCCATCATGGTCGCAAGGTTAATAAAATAAACCTCCACATGGAACGGACTTACTCCGCCCGAAACCAGATTTCTTATTTTGGAAATAAGTGGAATGTTTTTCGTTTCTAAGGTATAACGACCTGCTTTAAAAGAATCCAGTGCCTGTCCGTCACTGAAAAATACTGCCTCCTGCGACTCATGCACAATCAATTGTGACAGCGTATTAAAGTCTTCTGCGGGATGCTTATAAATAAGAGTTGAATTATCCCCTTCATATTTGATCACTTCCTGAATAGCCATCAAACTTTCTCCTTCCGTAAATTTATATAAACTCCTTTCTCGATTATACTACAAAACTTCCATTTTGGACACTTTTTTCTTCCATTTTGGATATTATTTTCTCAACGAGGTGATACATATGTCAGAAAGAATTAATCAACACCTGCATCCACTGGTAGGTTCTAACATCCGGAGACTGCGGAAAGAACAGGGTTTGAAAGCCACCGAAGTCATTGCGAAGCTCCAATGTGATGGCATCAATGTAACTACCGGCATATTCAGCAAGGTGGAAAATGGTTATAATAACCCAACGGTAGATATGCTGATTGGATTGACCAAGATTTTTAATTGTGATTTTAATGAATTCTTTAAACAATAATAGGCAGCTAAACGGTGAATGGTTTAGTTGCCTGTTGTTGTTTTGTCATATAAAAGGGGAGCTACCAATATTATTTTTTGAAATATGTTATTTTCTACAATGTTGTCCTGTCGTTGACTTTGCCTGATTCTGACATAATCACACTACACATAACATCAAGTGTCTAACACGTTTTTATTATATCATCACCATCTTTTTTTACAATACTAACGCTTATGAAATATACTAATAAAACAAGGTCAGTCTTTCCACACCATGGTGATTCCAAGACTGACCTTAATGTCACTAATTCATATTCTGTTGCAATTCTTTTATGTTGTCCAAATCAGACAAATCCATTCCTTCATATCTCTCAACAAAATCTATCAATGTTGATTTACGAACCTTTAGACTACCTAATCGAAGTGCAGATAATAGTTTTCTGTTAATCAACTCATATACCAGATGCCCATTCACCTCTAATACCGCTGCCGTCTCACGCACATTGTACAAAAGCTTTTCGTCTTTTAAATCCTTTTTATCCATTTTACACCATCCCTCCTAAATATGTTCCTAAAATCGTATTTGCATCAGTTTTGTAAAAATTAATAAATCTAAAAAGCATCTGAATACTCATTCCCTTTGAGCCTTCCTCAATTCGTGCATAATGACATAAACTCATATCCATTTCCTCAGCCGCCTTCATCTGTGTCATTTTTCTTTTTTCACGTAAATCTCTTATATTATTTCCAATCACATATGGATCAAATTTAGTTCTGCTCACTTCTGCCACCTCCATCAATTAACATCCATACTCCTCTGCATGTGATATTTTTCTCTTACTCATAATAAATTATCTCCTTTACGATTTCGTATTGGAGAGCTCCGGCGCCTTCACTCTCGTGACGTGCTCTCTCAAGCACATGTTTATTGTATATTGCCATGGATGAATTACCGACCGTGTTTACGCGACAATTTTGTCGTGTTAACACGACATTTGCATCTGCTTCTAATATACTTAAATATTTTTTACAGATAGGACTTCCGTTCGAAGCAAAAAAAAGAATCCATGCCTTTCCCGCATGAATTCATTTTATCGTTCCTTACGCATCCTTATATTCTATTTTTAATGGTGTATGTGTCTCAAATATCTGTCATATATAAAGTCTGCTATAATTAATACAATTATTTGTCGTATAATTTATCAACCTCGGCTTCATACACCGATTCAGTCTGAGTATCAAACAGCACCCATTCCACCAAATCGAAGCTGTCCGGATTATCTTGCAAGAACCTGTTTACTGTATGTACTGCAATCTTTGCTGCCAACTCAACCGGAAAACCATATGCTCCCGTTGATATGGAAGGAAATGCAATAGACCTTATTCCATTATCCATTGCTAACTTCATAGAATTAAAATAGCAGTTAGCAAGAAGTTCCTCTTCTCTATTTCTTCCACCATTCCATATCGGTCCGACAGTATGTATAACATCATCACATGGCAGATTATATGCCTTAGTGATTTTAGCCTCTCCCGTATCACATCCATGAAGTGTCCTGCACTCCACCAGAAGTTCCGGTCCTGCGGCTCTGTGAATAGCACCATCTACTCCGCCTCCTCCAAGAAGAGAGCTGTTTGCTGCATTCACGATTGCCTGCACATCTGTTATTTTCGTAATATCACCTTTTATCGTCTTGATCAAGTACATTTTCTTCTCCTTTATCTTCAACAATTAATGCTAAATAATATGCAAATGGAATCAATATTTTCTGCTGTACAGAACTCTCATCATACACAATTATCTTCTTTTGAATAGCATTTAAATCTGTGAAATACGCTAAATACAGACTGAACAATTCCCAATATGTTTGATCCCAAATCAAAGCCTTTTCTTCACTCACTTTTATAATACGTGGAAAAAGCATAATTTGTAGAAATCATTTTTATAGTTAATCCATAATTATTACAAACAGATTCTATCACCCTATCTATATGATTTGCTGTATATTCAGAACCATTATCACGTACAATACTATTTTCATATATAAAATCATCAATTGTCATTCATATCACTTTTTTCTAAACTCATCAATTATAAGGTCATCACAACTAATTGAATCATTTTTTATTTGTGCTTTTTATTTCCGCTACCAGTTCTTCATACTTACGTTCGTCAATAATATATTTCCGTTTAATCAGTATATAAGCAGCTCCTATAGAAATTACCGGAACAGCTACAATTCCAAGACGCAATATAAATCTTTGTCCGGCATCTGCTGTCTGAATAAATTTATCTGCCTGTACAATTACATTTTCCGAAGTAAGTTCTCCTGTACCAGCTTTTATTTCTAATCCGGATATTTTCTGACTGATTGCATAAATATTGCTTATAATCAGTATTAACGCAACAACCGCCTGATCAACTGCACTTGCCAGCTTTGTTGCAAAAGATCTTACTGCTGAGATAATACTGTCATGTCGTTCATGAAACCGGACTTCATCATACTCTATGGTATTATTTAACATGACAATCATCGTCATATTGAATGCCCCCTGCGAAAAGAAGATTAGAAAACCGATGATATTCAGTAAAACAACACTTTTTGGTACAATGTAGCCTACACTCATAAAAAGTATATACCCAATGACTGTAATGCTGGTAGCTGCAGTTATAATCTGATTTCGTGTGAATTTTGAGGAAAGCCACGCAAAAGATGCCTCTGATATCAGCGTTCCTAATCCATACATAATTGTAAACCAAAATACAAGACTGCCACCTACAGAATATCCAAATTCAAAATAAAAGAAATTCATTCCAATCATAATCAGAAGACCATTTCCGATTTGGAATAATAAACATGCAATTCCAATCACTATCAACTGATCATTTCTCAGGAATATATGAAACATATCTTTTAATGACAGTGTTCTCTTCTTTTCCGGTCGTTTTCTCTCTTTTACTCCAAACACTGTAAGTAGCTGGAAACCAATAAAACAAAAAGCAATCACAATCGCAGCCGTCCGATATGCCATAATCGCATTTCCAGCTACCATATCAGGGAGCAGACCTGCAACTGAAAACTGTCCGATACAGATAAAAATTCCCTGTACGGTTACCAGCCAGTTCCGTTCTCCCGGATCTGATGTAAGACTCGGCAGCATTCCCCAATAGGCAATATCATTCATTGTGTAAGTCATTCCCCATAAAAGATATCCCACTCCAAAAAATGCAACAAATCCCCATCCTTCCGGCCTTACTGTAAACAAGCAGATAATTATCAGGCTGTTTAAAATTACTCCTATAAAAATCCAAGGTTTAAATTTTCCGGCTTTCAAATGCGAATTTTCAATAATAATTCCCATCATTGGATCATTAATGGCATCCCACAGCAGACACACTACCATAATTGCTGATATTACTGCATATTGGGCAACTGTCAGTTTCATCGTATATTGAATGTATGTAAGAAGAAACATAGAGACAAGTGCATACGCCATATCTCTTCCGGTTGCTCCTATACAATAGCTCCATTTTGTGCGTTTATCCAATTTATTGTTTTCCATATACGACTTCCCCCTCTCTCTATTTCTTCAGCAGTCTTTTTAAAGCCTGCAGATATTTTTTATTTGCATTGTAAACTAACATATCGATTAACTTCGGAGTTGCAATTCCACCACTGGTTGCAATCAGTCCTTCCAGATTTCCTTCTTCGACTCCCATTTTTACCATTTTAAAGGCCGGGTCCCGCTCTGATTTTCCCCGAAGTATAATCTTAAGTCCAATATGTACGACTCCACGAACAATTTTTCCAAACATTGAGACATTTACCACATCCTGATAGGAATCGTAAACCGTATACTCTCCACGCTTTTTTTCTTTGTCATGTTTCGGTTCACCGCCTAATAGCTGATAAAATTGTTCTGCACTGATTTCCATTCCATGTGGCTGCTCTCTAAAATAATCCGGAAACAGTTCTCTTTCATTTCTAAAATAACTATTTCCTACTACTTCCATATTCGCCTTTAATTGCAAATCATGTACCGATGCTCCGATACAGATCTGATATTTGCCGCTTAACATGGAAAAGGCTTTTTTCTCTACATCATAGACGGAAAAACTTCTTTCATCCAGCTCTAGTATAACTTCTTTTTCTTCTCCCGGATGCAGATATATTTTTTGAAATCCCTTTAGTTCTATATGGCTTCTGATAACATCTGATTCAATCGGGCAGATATATAACTGTGCTATTTCTGCTCCACTCACTTTTCCGATATTTTTAATTTTAAAACGAATTTGTATCTTTCCACCACTATATACTTCAGGTACATTCAATTCCGAATAGGAAAAAGAAGTATAGGAAAGTCCATAACCAAACGGATATTTTACCGGAACATGGAATGTCTCATAGTAACGATAACCTACAAAAATGCTTTCCCTGTATTCTACATCATCATTCGGAGGTGCAAAATATCTCCATGCCGGAGTATCTTTTTCTGAAAACGGAATTGTCTCTGCCAATTTACCGGATGGATTCACCTCACCACTGATTAAGTCAGCAACAGATTCCCCTACAGCCTGTCCTCCGAGGTACATGTGAAGAATTGCTCCTACATTCTTTTCAAAACTAAAATCCATAGGCGCACCACCGAAACTAATTGCTGCAATATGATTTTTTCCGACAGTTTCTGCAATTTCAGCCAACAGCTCTTCCTGATTTTGAGGGATTTTAAGATTTTTCCTGTCGTATCCTTCTCCTTCATAAGATTCTGTAAGACCGATAAAATATAGAATCACACAATCCTTTTTTCTATATTCCTGTTTCAGTTTTTCTATCGTATCCTGTAGTTGCTTTTCTCCTAATTCCTCCGTTTCATTCTGATATCCCTGTATATAAGTTACCTGATATCCTTTTTCACGTATTGCTTCAATCGCATTTGTCATCTTCGTCGGCTGGATATGACTGCTCCCACCTCCCTGAAACCGCATCTGCCTGGCAAGCTCTCCAATAATGATTACCTTCTTCTCTTTTCCAATTGGCAAAACACTATTATTTTTCAAAAGTACTGCACTTTCATTTTCCAGTTTACGTGCCACCTGATTCTGTTCTTCCATATCTACCTCATAATTTTCTTCTATATTTTTATGAAGTGATACAAAATTCTGCAGAACATTCTTAGTCCAGTTATCCAGTTCCTGATCCGTAATCCGGCCATCCTTATACGCTTCTTTTAACACATCTGTGTGGAAGCCTTTCGGATCTGGCATTTCCAGTGTCAGACCATTTTTCATACAGCTTACAATATCATTTGCTGCTCCCCAATCCGACACCACACCACCTTGATATTTCCATTCTTTTCTCAGAACATCTGTCAGTAAGTATTTATTTCTTGCTCCAAATTCGCCATTAATCCTGTTGTATGAAGCCATTACAGAAGTCGGTTTTGCTTTTTTCACAACTTCTTCAAAAGCCGACAGATATATTTCCCTAAGAGTTCTTTCATCAATCTGGCTATTGGATGTCATTCGTCTTGTTTCCTGTGAATTAACAGCATAATGCTTTAAACTCGTACCTATTCCAAGGCTCTGTACACCTTCGATATATCCCGTTGCCTGCTTTCCTGTCAAATACGGATCTTCACTGAAATATTCAAAATTTCTTCCGCATAAAGGAGAACGCTTGATATTGATTCCGCAGCCTAGCACAATAGATATCTGCTCTTTTTTTGCTTCTTTCGCAATCGCTTCACCCATCTTTTTAACAATAGCAGGATTCCAACTGCAGGCTATTGCACTTGCAGTTGGAAAACAGGTTGCTGGCTTACTGGTTTCAATATCCCCAATCTTTTCCTGTTCCAGTTTTCGAATCCCATGTGGTCCGTCTGTCATCATAATAGAGGGGATTTTCCCATTACAGTCATAAGTATGCCAGTCACCAACACCGCCTAAAAGCCGGATTTTTTCATCTATTGTTAACTGTTCGCATATTTTATCAATGTTCATCTCTTTTCCTCTCTTTTAATCTCTTAATTGCATTTTATCTATTTCCGGCATATAATTATATTGATTTATCGTGTTTTATGTCAATTTATCGTGTTTTTGACAGGAGGAATTACCTATGTATAAAATGAAGTCAGACATCAATTTTTCACTCACACATGAAATGTTGGAAAATGCAGAAAATGAACGGATACATACATCTTATGCACAGGAAAAAGCAATTCTCGAATGTGTTTCAAACGGAGATATTCACGCATTGGAGAATACCTATTATTCACTCCCAACAACTGTTTACGGAAAGATGACCTCTTCCAATTCCAAATTAAAATTACTTTTTTATGCAAGTATTGCTAATACAACTTTAGTTACCAGATATGCCATCGAAGGAGGACTTAATGAGGAAACTGCTTTTTCCTTAAGTGATGTATATATACGAAAAATGGAACAATGTACCGATGTTGACGCTTTAATGAAATTAAATGAACAGATGGCTATTGAATTTACGCTTCGTGTTGCTGAAGCAAAAAAGACTCCAAAAAACTACTATTCACCAGCTATTTCTCGCGTCATTGATTATATCTATCATGGTAAAAATAAAACTTTAACCTTAAATCAACTGGCATCTTTAGTTAATTTAACACCTAAATATCTGTCTGCCCTGTTCCATAAAGAAACCGGACAGACGCTTACTGTTTTTATCCATAAAGTTCTTATTGAAAAGGCACAGAATTTACTGGCACATTCCGACTATAGTCTGGGTGAAATCAGTACTTACTTGAATTTTTCATCTCAAAGTTATTTTATTTCTATTTTTAAGAGATACACTGGTATAACTCCCGGACAATATCGTAAAATGCATCGCCAGATTAGTTGGTAAAATAGAAAATAAAATAAGAATATCGATGATTAAACGTTACTATCGCCAGAACTTTTCTCGTCTTGAAGATAAAAGAAAGCTACCAGTTTTTCCTCTGATAGCTTTCCATTCATTCTTATTCTGTTGGGAACATCGCTGCTTCCAGCTTATTCATCTCTGTATCCGAAAGACCATATTTTCCTGAATTATCTTTTTCCACGGATACTTTTACAGTAACCGTTTTTCCATAACTGTTCTTTTCAAGACTCTTCTGGACACTTTCTGTTAATACGGCTGCAAAGACTTCCGGATCATTTCCATCCAATCCCTGCTTTATTTTTTCATTGCTTACCTCTGTAGAGCTTTGTTGCAATGTCTGAAATACATTGGATGGTTCAACTTGTACACTTACTGTATAAACTCCATCCTCTTCTTTCACATCCTGTACTTTGTATTTTGCCAGTTTCTTTACTTCTGTCAGTTTTTCCGTATAATCAGCAATTCCTTTATCCGTAATGTTATCGGAATCATCAAATTGCTTTTGGATGCTCTCATTAAAATCCTCTTCGATTTCTTTCTTTGCATCTTTTTCCGAGAGTTCTAACAGATTCGCATAGTCCTTATATTCTCCATGATAGTATGCATCAAGAGAACTTTGGGCGTAAGATTTGGCATCGAAGTCTGGTTGTTTAGAGCACGCACTAATCCCAATACTTAACATTATCGTTCCCAAAATCATTAGATACTTTTGTAAGTTTTTCATCCTGTTATCCTCATACTTTTACTTTACAAAAAAATCCACAAATTTTCCGGCCTTTGATGATAGTTTAAATTTATATTCTTGTCCTTCATACTTGAAAGAAAACTTTCCACCAAATAATCCGGCTTTTCCTTGGATATTTTTCATATTTGGAATATAAATTTTTGCTAATTGTTTGCCATAAGAATTATCAATATTGGCTCGGTGAATATATAAAATATCTTCATATACACTCAGCAATACTAATCCCTTAACGCTCCCAATAAGACCACCTATTTTATTGCTAAGTGATGCATAAATGTAATTATTTTTTTCATCTAAAAACTTATCACTATATAATTGCTTTTCCATTTTTTCTAAATTCATAATTCTTTTTCCCTGTATTTAATATTAAAAACAGAAGGGTCTTTCCGGCAGTTTTTCAATTTTATATTTTTCGAATTTCATTCTATAGTTTGCTTCTAATACTTCATGAGTACTAGCTTTTTTTTCCAATTCCAACATCCAATTTTTAAAACCACCATCTCGTACAAAATATCTTTCTTCTGGCCATGATTTTAATTCATTGTAAACCGTATGCAATGCATTATCAAAAAGTTCTTTTTTTCTTGTCCAGCTACTAATGTATACATAATCCTCATATTCTACAATTGTTCCTTTATTTGGGTTTTTAAAATATCGTTCATATCCATTCTTTACGTCCTCAAAAGTCACTTCCCCTTGTAACGGAATATATGCTTTTTGGATTAATTGTTGGGCAATTTGTTCACTATAAATTTCATGCATTTGCATATCCATCGATCGTCTTTCTATTTCTAAACTAGAAGTTTTTTTTCTCATAGCCATATAATGTACTTTCCTTACATGTCAGTTTACAATCATTTTCCATCCATAAATCCCCAAAATCAGCATATGAAATATCCCTATCTACCATTACCTGTCCCACATTTTCATATTCAGATAATGCTTTTCTTCCAGCTATTCTTGCATCCCTTTTACTAGCAAATTCAGATTTTGATTTACGCTTTCTTTTTCCATCAACACTTGCCATCTCAAATGAATACTCATATACTTTTTTGCCAGACCTCAAAAAACGTTCTCTTACCATAATCTCACTCATATAATTCTCCTTCCACATAATGAATATATAAGTAATACTAATAAATCGACTCTTTGAAATCTATGACCTGCGAGGCTAAAAAATTTAACAAAGTATTTAGATACCTCCTTTAATATGAGAATATAAAAAGAGACTTCCGTCTTAATTTAAACGGAAGTCTCCAAAAATCCTATAAAATCAAGCTTTCTATTTAGAATTTACCAGCTTTTGCTGCTTCCTCAACGGAAACGGCAACTGCTACTGTAGCACCAACCATTGGGTTGTTACCCATTCCGATTAAGCCCATCATCTCAACGTGAGCTGGTACGGAAGAAGAACCTGCAAACTGTGCATCAGAGTGCATACGTCCCATAGTATCTGTCATACCATAAGAAGCAGGACCTGCAGCCATGTTATCTGGGTGAAGGGTACGTCCTGTACCACCGCCGGATGCTACAGAGAAGTATTTCTTACCCTGCTCGATACATTCTTTCTTGTATGTACCTGCTACTGGATGCTGGAAACGTGTTGGGTTGGTAGAGTTACCAGTAATGGAAACACCAACATTCTCATGATGCATGATTGCAACACCTTCCTGAACATCATCAGCACCGTAACATTTTACAGTTGCACGAAGTCCGTTAGAATATGCTTTTTCATATACAACATTAAGTTTTGCTGCTTTGTAATCATACTGTGTCTCAACAAATGTAAATCCGTTGATACGGGAAATAATCTGTGCAGCGTCTTTTCCAAGTCCGTTTAAGATAACACGAAGTGGTTTCTGACGTACTTTGTTTGCTTTCTCAGCGATTCCGATTGCACCTTCAGCAGCTGCAAAAGACTCGTGTCCAGCTAAGAAACAGAAGCACTCTGTCTCTTCCTCTAATAACATTTTTCCAAGGTTACCATGTCCAAGACCTACTTTTCTGTGGTCAGCAACAGAACCTGGAATACAGAATGCCTGAAGACCTTCACCGATTGCTGCAGCAGCATCAGCAGCTCTTTTGCATCCTTTTTTGATTGCGATTGCAGCACCTACAGTGTAAGCCCAGCAAGCGTTCTCGAAACAGATAGGCTGGATTTTCTTTACCTGATCATATACATCAAGTCCAGCATCTTTTGTAATTTTTTCAGCTTCTTCAATAGAGCTGATACCATAGCTGTTTAATACAGTGTTAATCTGGTCAATTCTTCTTTCATATCCTTCAAATAATGCCATTATCTTCGTCTCTCCTTTCTTACTCTTCTCTTGGGTCAATGATCTTAACAGCATCAGCTACACGACCATACTGGCCTTTTGCTTTTTCCCATGCAGTGTTAGGGTCATCACCTTTTTTGATAAAGTCTGTCATTTTTCCAAGAGAAACGAACTGATATCCGATAACTTCGTTGTTCTCGTCAAGAGCGATGCCTGTTACATAACCTTCAGCCATCTCTAAGTAACGAACACCTTTCTCCTTTGTTGCGTACATAGTACCAACCTGGGAACGAAGTCCTTTTCCTAAATCTTCCAGACCAGCACCTACTGCAAGTCCGTCATCAGAGAATGCACTCTGAGTACGTCCGTAAACGATCTGTAAGAATAACTCTCTCATTGCTGTATTGATTGCGTCACAAACAAGGTCAGTATTTAATGCTTCAAGAATTGTTTTTCCCTGAAGAACCTCTGCTGCCATTGCTGCTGAATGTGTCATACCTGAGCATCCGATTGTCTCAACCAGTGCTTCTTCAATCACACCATTTTTTACATTTAATGAAAGCTTGCAGGCACCCTGCTGTGGTGCACACCAGCCTACACCGTGTGTAAATCCTGAAATATCTTCAATTTTTTTGGAATGAACCCATTTTCCTTCTTCTGGAATTGGAGCTGGCTCATGTTTTGCGCCCTTGGCAACAGGACACATGTTTTCGACTTCCTTCGTGTAAATCATTATAAGACTCCTTTCGATATGAAATATATATCATGTTAAACTTTGTTATACATTTAACACACCGCCCTCATTTTCTCACATTTTTTTACATTAGTCCAGTCTTTTTTACAGGAAATGCCCCTTAATTTTCTCAATTTGTTAATCTAATGCCTCCATCCGCTCAAATGCAAAGGATGCTCCGATTGCTCCAACCAGTGTCAGCAGGAATATAACGACTATCATCATAATAAATCCTGCAGTCACGGAAATGAACGCTCCCGTTGCTACTGCCACAATGATTCCGACACATAATACCAGTCCCTGGAACAGCATCCGAAGAATCGTTCTGCCCAGTTCTCCAAACATTTTCCCTATCACGACATCTGCCAGCATATTCATATAAAGCTTATTAGCATTCAGGCACATATATAAAATGACGGTCAAAATCATGTAAGACACCGGAAGTCCCATTACGATACTGCCCGGCAGCGTAATCAGAAGTCCGTCAATCAGCGCACGGATATGTTCCATTTTGGTGGCATACCACATTTTCTTAAAATTGCTGTCCGGAATCAGATAGGTGTATGGATTTGCCAGTTCCTTCGACCACTTCGTCTTATAACCGCTGAAAATAAAGATAACATAGGCAATGACGCCCGGAATTACAAACATTTTAAAAGGCTGGCTGGAAATTTTATTATAATAAGAAACAACCGCAATTGCCACACCTATGACCAGAAACAGCACCGAATTCCAGCCAAAGATAAAGAAACGGTTTTTACGGTATTCTAATACCTGCCGGTAGAAAATTGCTTTAGCGTAAGTTCCCTTATAAGCCATCTTTACATTCCGTAAATACTTTTTCTTGCCATTTCCCACTACAACCTCGCCCTTTTTCGAGCGTTTCATCCGGTCATCATAATCTTCTGCAAATTTTGCAGCATCTTCATAGAATTCTCCGGTACACTTCATCTTTTTCGCATAAAGTACCAGAAAAACAGTACTGGTTAAAAGAAGTACGGTTGCCACCACATTGATTCCTGCAGGACCTATAATAATAAGCTGAATCAATGCAATTTCCCAGCCTATAATCGGAATCAGCTGTACCACCGGAAGCTGGATTAAGTCCACAAACACAGATAACTGCATGCCTTTCACCGAAACAAAATAGATTGCCACCAGTGCAAAAGCTGCCATTACTCCATACATAATATAGGTAAGTACGGTAAAGAACTGTTTAGGAAGTGTTTCATTTCCATAGCAGATAATCATTAACGCTCCCTCTAAAATATTTTCCAGTACACCAGCATAAAGGAAATATAAAATCATCTTATATGGTGTAACACCAAATACACCAATTCCAAGTACCAGTACAAATAGTTCAACAATAAAATTGGTTAAGAACTGCTTCATTCCGGCATGAAGAATAACTTTCTTCGGTTCTTCCGGTGCAGCAAATACAAAATGTACTTCTGACGGGCGGAACAACAGTCCTTTTCTCTTGATATAGGAAATCAGATTTGCCGGAACAATCATAACCATCAGTACGGATAAAACAGTTGCAATTCCTTCCGGGCTGTTTAATCCGAAATCGACAGACATGGAACCAAGTCCATACAATACCAATGCTGCATATAAAACAACAAATACCAGTGCAAGAAAAGTCTGTGGCCGTTTCAGGCTCCGCTTCACTTTATTCTTAATGGTCTGGAAAAAAACAAAGGAAAGACTACTCATGTTCTTCACCACCAGTCTTTGGTTCTGTCACTTCAAAGAACAGTTCTTCTATGTCTTTATCCGCAATTTCATTTTTGTTAAATGTTGCTATAATTTTCCCTTGTTCCATTACAAACATCACATCCCACAAATCTTTTACCATTTCAAGCATATGGGTACTGATAAGAATGGTACAGCCTTTCTCTTTTAACTCAAGCACAACTTCTTTCAGTTCTTTTATGGCTGCCGGGTCAAGTCCAACCATTGGCTCATCTAACATCACAACCTTTGGATGAATAGCAAGTGCACAACAGATACTGACCTTCTGCATCATTCCTTTGGACAATTCATTTCCCAGCTTCTCCTGTTTATCCAGAAGTTCAAAACGTGTCAGCAGTGCATCTATTTCTTCCTCTGTAATGTCACTGTTATATGCCCGCTTCACATATTCGATATGCTCCCGCACCGTCAGCGCTTCAAACATTGCCGGAATCTCCGGTACATAGCCAAATATTTTCTTCGCTTCCAGGCTTCTTGCCTTCATTCCATTAATACCAACACCGCCTTCATAACGAAGGAGTCCTGCAATACTCTTTATAATGGTTGATTTTCCGGCACCATTTGGTCCAAGCAGGATACCGACCTGACCATCCTGCACCATAAAGCTGACATGGTCCACTGCCACATTCTTTCCATATTTCTTAGTAAGCTCTTGTACTTCTAACATTTTCACCCTCCAAAATTCACGAGAAACACTCTTTGTATGCTTCCCGTATATACTGCGAGAAACACTCTTTTCAAAGTTCTCGTCCAACTAAAAAGCAGCCGTATGTATTACTTAATTAATACAGTAATGCATACAGCTGTTTTTGTCAACCACTCATTTCTTAATTTTCTATTGTCATTTTTCTGCAAGCAGCTACCGCAGGTAACTTCTGCGGGTAAATTTCCATCCGTTTAGTCTTCTGCTTTACTTACAATTTCATTCTTATTCTTATAAATAGAATGCGCCGGAACTACTCCACGTACCGGGGAAAGCGGATAAATATTGGTATGTGGTCCGATGACCGTTCCCGGATTCAATACGGAATTACAGCCGACCTCTACAAAATCTCCTAACATGGCACCGAATTTCTTACGTCCGGTTTCCATCTTCTCATCAGCAGATTTTACTACCACCAGTGTCTTATCGGATTTTACATTGGATGTGATGGAACCTGCTCCCATGTGTGACTTGTATCCTAAAATAGAATCTCCCACATAATTATAGTGTGGTACCTGCACGGAATTAAAAAGAATGACATTCTTTAACTCGGTAGAATTGCCTACCACCGTTCCTTTTCCGACAATTGCATTTCCACGAATGAATGCGCAGTGTCGTATTTCAGCATTTTCATCAATAATTAAAGGACCATTTAAACATGCTGTCGGTGCCACGACAGCGGATTTTGCCACCCAGATATCCTCACCCTTCTGTTCATAAACATCCGGATTCAATGTTTTTCCCAGTTCTTTGATATAATCTCCGATTCCGGCAAGTGCCTCCCACGGATAAGTAAATTGTGCAAGATAATCCTTTGCGATTGTCTCCTCTAATGTATACATATTACTGATTTTGCACTGTTCCATCTTTCTCTTCCTCTCTTTCTTCTTCCGGTTTCCGGTCAAAATCAAAACGGATTTCATCCTCTTCAAACTTCAGACAGGTATCAAATACATTTCCTGCTTTCGAAGTAAATCCGGTTATTTTTTTAGCGGTATATCCTTTTGCAAAAAGCTCTTCTAATACTTCTTCAGCCAGTTCCACCTTTGCTACATAACGGTTCACCCGGAATCCGCAGTCACATTCATAGTACCACTGGCTTTTCTTTAACAATGCCCCACACTTTGGACATTTTACTTTTGTCTCTTCCGGTTTCGGACGCTCCGGAAAGTCAAATTCAATGCGTCCATCCTCGGTAAGCTTCAATGGTGCATCAAATTTCTTGCCATTCTTAGACTTAAATCCTGTTATAATTTCTGTCTTTCCAGTTAGTAAAAGTGCTTTCACCTGAGTTTCCTTTAATTTTACACCAGCTATTTTACCGATTGAGAAACGGCAGCTGTCCTCTTTGTTTCTGTCATAATTGGCACAGCCATAGCCAAATGGCGTCTGCACAATATCACCCTGACACAGTGGACATTTTACATCTTTTACCTTCTTTGCTTCCACATGCTCAAAATCAAATTTCAGGACTTTCTGTCCATTCTCATCTTCTCCAATCATCAGGCAGGCATCAAATTTCTTCTTATTCTTTGAAGTAAATCCACGAATCGTTCCGGTTCTTCCATTGGTCAGAAGCTCCTTCACCTGGGCAGTGTTTAAATCTTTCCCGGCTATTTTGCCAATGGCAAACCGGCAGCCAGCCTCATCTTCTGCTTTATAATTGGCACAGCCATAACCAAATGGCTTTATTTCTATTGCTCCGCCACACAACGGACAGCTTACGCCCTCTATGGTCTCCGGCTCATTCTGTGAAAAATCAAAGGTTATATTCGGTTTTCCTTCTTCATCCTTTGTCATCACAAGGCAGGCAGAAAACTTCTTCTTATTCTTCGAAGTAAATCCCTTTAAGACTCCGGTTCTGCCTTCGCTTAATAACTGCTTTACTTCTTCATCGTTAAGCTCTCTTCCGGCGATGGAACCAATAGCGAAACGGCAGCCACTGCCATCTTTATTATAATTCGAGCAGCCATAACCAAAAGGTGTAGTCTCAATCTCGCCGCCACAGACCGGACAGGTTGCTCCGATTTTAACCCTTGCCTTCATATCTTTAGCATTGCTGCCAGCCAATGGACGAATCCGACCCGCAATCTGGCTGGTGAGATTTTCATTTATCATGGAAACTGTTTCTTTCCGGATAAATTCCTCTAACTTCTCCCGATAATCTTCCATCGGAACCGTTCCCTGGGTAATGCCATCCAAGCCCTTTTCCCAGGAAGCGGTCATCTTCGGATTCAAAAGTGCCGGAACAGTCATATTCACCACTTCATAAACCATCTCGCCTAAGGCTTCCGGCGTCAGCACCTGTGTTTTCTTATTCAAAGCAAGGTAGCCGATACGCACCAGCTTCTTGATGATTTCTGCCCTTGTAGCAGAGGTTCCAATTCCGGAGCCTTTAATCTGTTCTCTTAATTCCTCTTCCTCGATTAACTGTCCCGCATTTTCCATGGCAAGCACCATGGAACCTGAAGTATAACGCTTTGGTGGAGAAGTCTTTCCCTCTTTTACCAGAAATTCTTTTACTTCTGCGGTATCTCCTTCTTTGAGACTATCTGCAAGTTTTAGTAATGCTGCGCTGTTCTTGGGATTGTTTTCTTCTCCGTCGCCATCTTCCTTTTCCCGTTTTTCTTTGGTATCCGGTCTTCCGGCAATTTCAAGATATCCGGGAACCTTTAATACTTTTGCTCCGGCAAAGAAAGATTCCTTTTCAATTCCGATGGTCAGCTTTACCGTCTGATACTGTGCCGGCGGATAAAAAATACTTAAAAAACGCCGCACAATCAGTTCGTAGACCCGCTTCTGCAATTCCGTCAGCGACTTATATTCATTGACCTGTCCGGTTGGAATAATAGCATAATGGTCTGTAATCTTACTGTCATCGGTATAACTGCTCTTTCCGATATTTTTATATAAACCATGTTCCATAATATTTTGTACAAAAGGTGCAACCGGCTCAAAGGAACGGAGTCCTCTGATATTCTTACTGATTTCTTTTGCAACGGCAGAAGATAATACTCTTGCATCTGTTCTCGGATAAGTAGTCAGCTTTCTTTCATATAAGTCCTGTGCTACCTGCAGCGTCTCGTCCGGGCTGATTTTAAACCTTTTCGAGCACTCTGCCTGCAGCTCCGCCAGGTTAAATAAAAGCGGTGCACGTTTCTTTGCAATTCCTTTATCTACTGTTTTTACAATCGCTGTTTTATTAGTTAAATCTTCAATTAATTTTTCTGCATGTGTTTTTTCTTTGAATCCATTCTCTTTATAGAGCAACGGAGACGCATAATAAGAAGAACCTTCTACTGCTTTCCATTCGCCTTCTATCTCTGCATCAAAAAAATTCCCCACTACCCGATAAAATGGTGTCTCTACAAAATTACGGATTTCCCGCTCCCGGATTACAACCATGCCAAGCACACAGGTCATGACACGGCCAACTGCAATTGCAGTATAGGACTTGGTTCCTGCCGCATCATTTAAGAGATTTCCATATTTTACAGACATAACACGGGAAAAATTAATTCCCATAGCATAGTCTTCAATGGTACGCATGATTCCGGAATTGGCAAGATTATCATAATCTGACATTGGTCTTGCTTCTGCAATTCCTCTTTTAATTTCTTCCTCTGTCTGCGAATCTATCCATACCCGCAGCTCTTTCATACCTTCACGGACTCCACCGAACCGCCGGATATTCTCTTCAATGGTCTGTCCTTCTTTTCCGGCATCGCCTGCCCAGTAAACGGTATCAATATCTTCCCGGTGTAAAAGCTTATGTACGATGTCATACTGTTTGCTTACAGATGGTATGACATTATATTTATAATCTTTCGGAAGAAATGGAAGGTCTTCTAACTTCCACTTCTTATATTTTATATCATATTCTTCCGGATATACCATTTCCACCAGATGACCAACACACCAGGTAATAGCATAGTGACTGTCTTCGATATATCCGTCATTTCTGCCGGATACGCCAAGAATTCGTGCAAATTCCCGGGCAACACTTGGTTTCTCCGTGATAATTAACGACTTACCCAACCGTTATTTCCTCCAATTTCTGTGCCATTTCTATTATTTTGTCTTTTTCAATCATTTGACTTTACTGTCATTTTTAGCTTTCCGGCACTTTATAATTCCTTCATATCGATCAGGACAAATCTTTTATCTTCTTCTGCCATCTGTTTTAAATCCTCTGCAAATTCCTGTGCGGAAAACATATAAAGATATTTTGCGGAAATTTTTGCCTGTTTCAGATTATCAAGCAATGCTTCACCTGACGAGCGGGTCATATAAGGCTCTGACCAGTTACAGATTCCGACAATGCTCTCACGGACACTGTTCTGGGCGACAATATCGATATTGCCCTTCTTTCCAACCCAGGTTCCAATCCGGTGAATGTCAATCGGAAGTTTACCAATACGATTTAATAAAGTCAGATATTCCCGGCAGACCTTGACAAAATAACGGTTCATATAGTCATCTAAATCTTTTTCAATATAAGTATCATAAAATTCTTCCGGTGTCATCATATATAAGTCCGATAAATGTGGATAGACAAAACGGAACCAGAAATTCACATAAGTATTGGCAATGCGGTAAACACCCTTTTTCGTATTCTCCCAGCCACCGGTATCAAAGGAAACCACCTTTTCTACCACATCAAATGCCATCAGATTCTTCATGTAGACACTGATTTTTGCTCTGGAGAAGCCTGTCTTTAAAAAGAGGTCATTCAGCTTATTATTTCCCGAAGCCAATGCTGCAAGTATTGTATTATATACAGAAAGTTCTCTTAATTCAATGCTGATATAATTTTCTGCCTCATGGAACAGGAAGCCATCCGGAGACAAAATATGCCGACAGACATTTTCCTTAATACTCTTTTTGGAATTCCAGCGTGTAAGATAACCCGGCACACCTCCAATAATTCCATAGACCTGCACTGCCTGACTGGTTCCATATTCCGGGAAATGTCGAACCACATCAAGAAATGTCGCATCCTCCATGCGGATGGCTGCGTCTACCTTCTTTAAGTATTCACCATATTTTTCTCTGCAGTCTTCCTCTACCCATACCAGTGAAGAGCTGGTCAGAATAATCATAACAGGACCCGGATATAATTTCTTTGCTTTCAGTTTCAGAATGCTGTTCATAAAGCCAACATCTTTTCTGGCAATATACTGGAATTCATCAATAACAACCACAAGCTTGGTCGGGTCTCCACTCTTGATGCGGTTAAAGAATTCATCATAACTATAGCGTGTCAGACGAATTCCGTATTTTGTTTCCACTTCCTGCCCCATCTGCAAAACCTGTTCCCTTTCGGATGCCTGTCTGGCGCGATAGTAAAAAAACTTTTTCTCCTTACAGAATTCTTTTATCAACTGCTCTTTCTGGCAGTTATCTCTTCCATATAAAAGAACAATCTGATTGCCGGACTGTCCATATACCTCTTCTAATTTCTTTAATTCGGATGTCTGAATCATCATTAGTAATATCCTCCAGAATTTCTAATTTTAAGAAGTCACTCTAACAAAAATAATATCACATTTTAATTTTTCTATCAACGCCAAAACGATAAAAAAGCCATACTGCTTTCCTGCAATATGACTTTTCTATCTTCATTTTGTTACATATTTTGCTGCTTATTTTGCGGTAATGTAACCCTGTGCTTTTAAAAGTTCTGCGCAAAGAACAGCTCCACCAGCCGCACCACGTACGGTATTGTGGGATAATCCTACGAATTTCCAATCATATACGGTGTCCTCACGAAGACGTCCAACGCTGATTCCCATACCGTTTTCATAGTTAACATCCATAGAAACCTGTGGTCTGTTGTCTTCTTCTAAGTACTGGATAAACTGCTTTGGTGCACTTGGAAGATTTAATTCCTGTGGTACTCCCTTGAAGTTTACTAATTTTTCGATTAACTGCTCTTTTGTAGGGTTCTTTTTGAACTTAACAAATACAGCTGCTGTATGTCCGTTTAATACCGGAACACGGATACACTGGCAGGTAATAACCGGTGATGTAGCAGGTACGATAACACCATCTTTGATTTCACCCCAGATACGAAGCGGCTCTTTTTCGGATTTTTCTTCCTCACCACCAATGTATGGGATAATATTTCCAACCATTTCCGGCCAGTCCTTAAAGGTTTTTCCAGCACCGGAAATTGCCTGATAGGTAGTTGCTACTACTTCATATGGTTCAAACTCTTTCCATGCGGTAAGAACAGGAGCATAACTCTGGATGGAGCAGTTTGGTTTTACTGCAACAAATCCTCTCTTAGTTCCCAGTCTCTTGCGCTGAAATTCGATTACTTTCATATGTTCCGGATTGATTTCAGGTACTACCATAGGAACATCAGGTGTCCATCTGTGTGCACTGTTGTTCGAAACAACAGGAGTCTCTGTCTTAGCATATGCTTCTTCAATTGCTTTGATTTCATCTTTAGTCATATCTACAGCACTGAATACGAAATCAACTTCTGCTGCAACATTTTCTACTTCATTAACATTCTTTACTACAATATTTTTAACGGCTTCCGGCATTGGAGTATCCATTTTCCAACGATCTCCAACTGCTTCTGCATAGGTCTTTCCTGCACTTCTTGGGCTTGCTGCAATTGTAGTTACCTCAAACCATGGATGATTCTCCAGAAGAGAAATAAATCTCTGACCTACCATTCCTGTTCCACCTAAAATACCGACTTTTAATTTGCTGCTCATTTCTTTTTCTCCTCACGTTTTTATGTTCGTCTATCGCGAACAGTTGTCTTTCTGATAAATATACTATCCTATTTATACAAAAAATGCAATTCACAATTTATCAAAAATTACTAAGTGAATTGCATTTTTCTTATACATATGTACCAATTTTTTTAAATAAGCTACTTATTTTCTACGCCTCTTCCGGCAGATTCAACTCATCCTGCCAGTCCTTTGACAGATATTCCTTATGCAATGCAATGACTTTTTCCATTGCGTCTTTACCAGGCGCACCAACAGTCAGACGTTTATTAACACAGGTTTCCATGGAAATTGCTTCATAGATATCTTCTTCAAATACCGGACAGATTGCCTTTAACTCAGCCAATGACATATCATCAATGGCAATCTTCTTATCCAGACAATAAAGCACGATTCTTCCTACAATACCGTGGGCATCACGGAAAGGAACGCCATGATTTACCAGATAATCTGCTGCATCTGTCGCATTGGTAAATCCCTTGTTGGCACTGTCATGCATTTTTTCTTTATTGAATTTCATAGTTGCGAGCATACCGTTAAAGAGTGCCAGACAGCCTTTTGCAGTATCCATGGCATCAAAGGAAAGCTCCTTGTCTTCCTGCATATCTTTATTATACGCAAGGGGAATTCCCTTCATTGTAGTAAGCAATGACATCAGTGCACCATACACTCTTCCGGTCTTTCCACGTACCAATTCTGCAATATCCGGATTTTTCTTCTGTGGCATAATGCTGCTTCCGGTGCTGTATGCATCGTCAATCTCTACAAACTGATATTCATTAGAATTCCAGATGATAACTTCTTCTGAGAAACGGCTTAAATGCATCATAATCGTTGATAATGCAGATAAAAATTCGATTAAGTAGTCACGGTCTGATACGCCATCCATACTGTTTAAGGTTGGTCCATAGAAACCAAGTAATTCTGCAGTATATTCACGGTCTAATGGATAAGTAGTTCCTGCCAGGGCACCGGAACCTAACGGACAGTAATTCATTCTCTTAAAAATATCCTGCAGGCGTAGTCTGTCACGGCGGAACATCTCAAAATAAGCTCCCATATGATGTGCCAGTGTAATCGGCTGTGCTTTCTGAAGATGGGTAAATCCCGGCATAATCGTCTCGGTATTTTCTTCCATAATCTTAAGAATGGTCTCAAGAAGTTCTTTTACCAGCTTGTCAGTATGCAATACTTCCTGTCTGGTATAAAGACGCATGTCCAGTGCAACCTGATCATTTCTGCTTCGTCCGGTATGTAATTTCTTACCGGTATCTCCCAGACGGTCAATGAGCTTTGCCTCTACAAAGCTGTGAATATCTTCGTATTCATCGGTAATAATAAGCTTTCCTTCTTCTACTTCTTTTAAGATTTCTTTTAAACAGTCTACAATATCCTGCATTTCTTTCTCTGTTAAAATGCCCTGTTTTCCAAGCATTTTCACATGTGCAATGCTGCCTTCCATATCCTGTTTATAGAATTTCTGATCAAATGATATAGACGCATTAAAATTGTAAACGAGCTTGTCTGTCTCTTTGGTAAAGCGTCCACCCCATAACTGTGCCACTCTTTTATCCTCTCTTTCCATACGGATGTCCGTACTTATTCTAAACAAAAATCCATAACTAACTTCTGAAAGTATACCTTATTTTTCATAAAATGACAACCAGAAGAAATCACTCCTGTACTGCTTGCTCACTTTCCTGTGCCGCACGTTCTCTTTTCTGTTCTTCCCGCTCCCGCTTCGAAAATACACAGCCACAATAATCCTGCCGGTACATGCCATACTCTTCCGAAATTACGGTAGAACGCTTATAGCCATCCCGTTTCTTAAAATCCGAATATAAATAGGGAATGCCATATTCTTCAGCCAGCCTTCCTCCAATCTCATTTAACTTTGCAGCATTCTTCATGGGACTGATAGACAGCGTTGTCGTAAAATAATCACAATTTAATTTTTTCGCATACTCTGCCGCTTCCCGCAGTCTTAATTCATAGCAGCGGAAACACCGTTCGCCACCCTCCCGGATATTTTCATAACCTTTTACTGTTTCATAAAAACGCTCCGGTTCAAAGTTTCCTTCCACAAAGGTGACAGGATATTTCGTCGGAAATTCTTTAATAAAGCGTTTCTGCTCCGCTGCTCTGTGATAATATTCATCCTCCGGATAAATATTGGGATTATAGTACAACACCGTAATATAAAAATAGTTGGAAAGATACTCTAATACATAAGAACTGCAGGGTGCACAGCAGCTATGAAGTAAAAGTTTCGGAACTTCTCCTCTTTCTTCTAATCCGGCAATCGTTTCATCCAATATTTTCTGGTAATTTTCTTTCATCGCATTTACCTTTCCCATTCAAAATTTCTGTCGATTCTGTTCCTATTATAATCTATCCTTTTCTTCTGTCAATCCGGGTGACCAATCTCATTTTTTCACATATATTATCCTATAAACTTCTATCAGGTGAATACCATGTGCTCCATCCTTGAATTGTCCAATATAGATTATATTTATCATACGAAAGAGGGCGAAACCAAGGCTCTGTCCAATATCAGTTTTACTTTATCCAAAGGAGAATTTGTTTCTATTGTAGGCCCCAGTGGATGTGGCAAATCAACACTTTTATCCCTTATCTGCGGTCTTCTTGTCCCATCCGGCGGCATCATTTCCTTCATGGGACACCCCCTGCAGTCAAAGGATATTTTAAATATGGGATACATGCTTCAGAAAGACCACCTCTTAGATTGGCGTACCATCGCATCCAATGTCCAATTAGGGCTGGAAATCCAGCACAAAATGACACCGGAAAATCTTGCTTATGCCAACCGGCTGTTAGAAACTTATGGACTTGCCGATTTTGCTGCAAAACGTCCTTCTGAGCTTTCCGGCGGCATGCGGCAGCGGGCTGCCCTGATTCGGACCCTGGTACTTCGCCCGGAGCTGCTTCTCTTAGATGAACCCTTCTCGGCATTAGATTATCAGACCCGCCTTAATGTCAGCAATGACATCGGTACCATTCTGCGGCAGGAACATAAAACCGCCATTCTTGTAACCCATGATTTATCCGAAGCAATTTCCATGGGAGACCGTGTTATTGTCTTAAGCCACCGGCCGGGCACAATCCGCTCCATTATACCCATATCCTTTGAGCCTGGTCTTACGCCTTTAGAGAAACGGAATGACAGCCATTTTAAATCCTATTTTAACTTAATATGGAAGGAATTTAATCAAAATGAATAACCCATCCTCTGCACAGCTTATGTACTTACGGCAATGCCGCAGGCATCAGCTTAAAATAAAAATCTTTCGCATTCTGATTCTTGTTGTCTTTTTATTGCAATGGGAACTCTGTGCGAAATATGGAAAAATCGACCCCTTTATTTTCAGCAGTCCCACCAGACTTATCATCTGCTTTTACCAGATGATTACCGGTCAGAAGCTCCTTTATCACATTGGAATCACCCTGTTTGAAACCTTAAGCAGCTTTTTCTTTGTTATTATTTTAACATTACTGATTGCTGCAATCCTCTGGTTTTCCAAAACCTTATCCGAAACCTTAGAGCCTTATCTTGTGGTTTTAAATTCCCTGCCAAAATCCGCGCTGGCTCCACTGCTGATTGTATGGCTGGGCGGCAATTACAAGACCATTATCATCACCGGTATGTCCGTATCTATCTTTGGCTCTATTCTGAGTCTTTACACTGCTTTTTGTGATATGGATAAAGAAAAGATTCTTCTGATAAAGACATTAGGCGGCACCCGTAATGATGTCATGTTTAAAATTATGCTGCCGGGCTGTGTTCCCACCCTGCTTTCTATTATGAAAGTCAACATCGGTCTTTGTCTGGTTGGTGTTATCATCGGTGAATTTATTGCAGCAAAAAAAGGCTTAGGCTATCTTATTATTTATGGCAGCCAGGTTTTTAAATTAGACTGGGTCATCTTATCGATTCTGATTCTCTGTCTCATTGCCATGCTGCTCTATCAGCTGATTGGAAGTTTTGAGAAGCTCTGCTTAAAGAGGAAATAAAGAAAGGCGGTATGAATTGCACCTGCTCTTCATACTGCCTTTCTCTTTCTTACTTTACAGGAAATTGCTTATGAATTTTTATGCTTCTTCGATTTCTTCAAAGTCACAGTAATCTGCTCCTGCTTCAGAAGCAAACTTAAAACTTACTTTCTCGCCCTGATATTCCACGGTAAAATCACCTTCCATATCAAGGAAAGAATGTGCCTGGGCTATATTATCCAAGAATTCTGCCATATCTGCCGGAAAGTCTTTTGCATCTGCCTCTACGCTGCACTCTTCTTCTAAGATTTCCTGCTCCGCAAAGAGACGCAGGGTAAAATCATCCAAATCACTTTCATCATCAAAGTCTACACCCTGAAAATAATGATTGCCGCAATTTTTAAATAAGTTCTTTACATAAGAGGTACTGGATAAAATTCTCGACTGGGATACATCCTCTGCCTCAAGATAAATATGATAGGTTATCTTCACCTGATTTTCTGCCATGGTATCTTACCTTCCTTCTTCTGCCTTGATCTGCTCTAAGAACAGCATTTCTAATTTATAATCCCGGTCCGGTTCCAACTTTTCCATATTCTTCTTTGGAATGAAACCGCCAGCCATTGCCGGATGTCCGCCACCATTTCCATAATCTGCTAATGCCTTTGCTACAACTCTTCCGGCATCTACATGATTTAATGCACTCCGGACAGAAAACTTAATGCCATCAGAACGGATTGCATAAATCACGGAAATATTAACTACATCAAGAGACAAAATAAAGTCTGAAATAATTGCAATCAGCGCATCCGGACAATCAAACGGAATCGATGCAAATCCCACATCATCATAAATGTGGATATTATCGATTGCCGCACCATATGCCTTTAAATCAGAAAACTCCATTACATTTACATACATGGATTTTAACTCTTCCACATCTGCCATTGGATAGATGTATGCAAACATATCCACATCAAGCTTTGTTGTACCACGGACAAAGTCATCCGTATCCATCTTGATGCCATATGCCAGTGCTGCCGCCACATCCCGGCTCATTGGTGTATTGGTAAGATAAAAATACTCTGTAATCATTGTGGCACAGGCTCCTACACGGCGCACATCTTTATAAGCATATTCACAGGCAATTACTGTCGGATGATGGTCAATACATGCCACCTCATCCCCGATAAAATCGGTCAGATTCGCATTATATTTCTGGGAGTCTACGGTAACAATATAGTCCTCTTTCTTCATATCATCCAAATCTTCTTTAGACAAAATATCAATATGAAATGTGTCAAACATCTTTCTTGTACTCAGGCGTTCAATCTTACCATCATAACAGATATCTGCTTTAATCCCATGGTAATTTAAAAAATGCTGTAAGCCAAAGGCACTGGCAATCGCATCCGGATCTGGAAAATTATGTGTCTGAATATAAGTTCTGTGTCCTCTTAATAACTCTACTAATTGTAAGGGATCCATGTTTTATCTCCTGGTATGATTTCTTCTTATTTTAATATAGAAAGCGGATTATTTTCCTTCTGGAATTTCAATGCAAACAAAGCTGCCCCATAGCATAAAATTCCAATCAACATAAATATTACTTTACCGGAAATTATTCCAACGACAATCTCTGCTGCTGCAACAATTCCATGCAGCCAGACAGGAAGGTTATGCAGACATGCAGCAAGTCCCGCTTCAATCAACACTACAATACATACGCTCACTACCGGAATCTTCCATACCAGTATACCCAGTACAATTTCCAATACGGCAAAAACCACAAATACACATAACATAATCAGCGCGCTGTTTTCCTTTAATTCTGCAATCGTAAACTGACTGTTCTTCTTTGCATAATTTTTCTTTGCGCTGTTGATTTTCTTCTTCATATTCTTCTTACTGTCCTCAGTTTTCTTTCCCCCTGAAACAAATTCCTTCACTTCCATGAAAAAAACTTCCTCCTTGTAATGATTTCCCTTTTCATAAGCCGGTTCATCTTTCTCCGGTTCTTACACATCTACGCCCATTATACCAAGTAACCTTTGAAAGAACAACTTTTTTCAAAAAAACATTGCAAATTTATTTTTTTCTATATATAATATTATAGTATGATTTTAATAAATAAAGGGTTGTCTGAGGAAAATATTTTATTTCGCATATAACCAGATTATTCTGCTTCCGTGGCTCAGTTGGTAGAGCGGCGCATTCGTAATGCGTAGGTCAGGGGTTCGAGTCCCCTCGGGAGCTTTTTTTGTTGTCTAAAAATAATCTAAAAATAGTATTGACATTTCTCTTTCAATTTCTCATAATACTCCTTAGTGAGTTTATTATTATTAAACTTCAAATACATTATTAGCTTCATTTTGTAAAAACTATGTAAAATCACTTTTCATGGAAAGGAAGTACAAAATGGATATTGGAAATAAAATCAAGGAGCTGCGGATTCTCTACGGTCTCACCCAGCAGGAACTGGCTGACCGTCTGGAATTATCCAAAGGATTTATCTCCCAGTTAGAGCGTAATCTTACATCTCCTTCCGTGGGTACACTTTTAGATATTATCCAGTGTCTCGGCACTACGCCGGCAGAATTTTTTGCAGATGATGAACCTGCACAGCTTGTCTTTAAAAATGAAGATTATTTTGAAAAAGAAGATGCGGAACACAGGAGCTTAATCGAATGGATGGTTCCCGGTGCCCAGAAAGATATGATGGAACCGGTACGTCTGACGCTGAAGCCCGGCGGCACATCAGACATCTATCTTCCACATGAGGGAGAAGAATTCGGCTATGTACTTAAGGGCTCCATTAAAATCATATATGGTACCCGTACTTATACTGCAAGACAGGGGGAGTCTTTTTATCTTAAGTCCAATAAAAAGCACCATATCGAAAATACCGGCAGGAAAGATGCCGTTCTTATCTGGGTTACAAACCCACCAAGTTTTTAGGAGGTTATGATGGGCAAGAAATTAATACAATTAGAAAATATTACCAAAACTTATGACGGAAATATGATTTTGGATGACTTAAATCTTTATGTAAAGGAAAACGAATTCTTAACACTGCTGGGACCTTCCGGCTGTGGAAAGACTACTACCCTGCGTCTTATCGGTGGTTTTGAGACACCGGACACCGGACGTATTATTTTTGATGGAAAAGATATTACTTCTCTTCCGCCAAATGAGCGTAAATTAAATACCGTATTCCAGAAATACGCACTTTTTACCCATATGAGCATTGCAGAAAATATTGCTTTTGGGTTAAAAATCAGCAAGAAAAGCAAGGCTTATATTCAGGATAAAATCAAATATGCCTTAAAGCTTGTAAACTTAGACGGTTATGAAAACCGCAGCATTGATTCCTTAAGCGGTGGCCAGCAGCAACGTATTGCCATTGCCCGTGCCATTGTAAATGAACCAAAGGTGCTCCTTTTAGACGAGCCTTTGGGTGCACTGGATTTAAAAATGCGTCAGGACATGCAGTACGAACTGATTCGTCTGAAAAATGAACTTGGCATTACTTTTATCTATGTTACCCACGACCAGGAAGAAGCCCTTACCATGTCAGACACCATTGCTGTCATGAATCAGGGCTATATCCAGCAAATTGGTACTCCGGAAGATATTTATAATGAGCCGGAAAATGCATTCGTTGCCGACTTTATCGGAGACAGCAATATCATTGACGGTATCATGATTGAGGATAAATTAGTCAGCTTCTTAGGCATCAAGCACGAATGTGTCGACACCGGTTTTGGTAATAATAAACCGATAGACGTAGTCATCCGCCCGGAAGATATTGAGATTGTAGAAGCCGGCACCGGTTTTATGGATGGTGATATTACTTCTGTTATCTTCAAGGGTGTCCACTACGAAATCGAAATTATGGCTGGCGGATATGAATGGCTTGTTCATACCACCAAATATTTCGAAACCGGAAGCCATGTGGGAATGAAGGTAATTCCTTTCAATATCCAGATTATGCATAAACCGGAATCTAGTGACGAAAAGGCGGTGGAACTCGATGCATAATGCCAGAAAAAGACTTTTAGCCGGACCTTATCTGGTCTGGATTATTGGATTTACTGTACTTCCGATTCTGATGATATTATATTACGCATTCACCAACAGTGACGGTGGTTTTACCTGGGCAAATATTGCTGCAATTGCAGACCCGGTACATATAAAAGCACTCCTGCTTTCCTTAAAGCTTGGTATCTTATGTACAATTGTCTGTCTCCTGCTCTCCTACCCGCTTGCCATGATATTAAATAGTCTTCATATCAAGCATCAGAGCTTTGTGGTATTTATCTTCGTCCTGCCAATGTGGATGAATTTTATGCTGCGTATTTTAGCATGGCAGATGTTACTTTCCAATAATGGAATTATCAATGGATTTCTTTCCATTTTCGGCATTCCGAAGCTTCATATGTTAAATACCCAGGGAGCCGTTGTATTTGGCATGATTTATGATTTTCTTCCATTTATGATTATGCCGATTTACAATTCCATAGTACGTATCCGCAAAGAAACCATAGATGCGGCAAGGGATTTAGGTGCCAACAGTTTTATCACCTTCTTCCGTATCATTCTGCCGCTTACTTTGCCTGGAATTGTCAGCGGAATTATTATGGTATTCGTGCCGGCACTTACCTCCTTTGTTATTTCAGACCTTTTAGGTGGAGGTAAAGTACTTCTCATTGGAAATGTTATTGAGCAGTCCTTCATGCAGGGTTCCTACTGGAATTTAGGTTCCGGACTTTCCATTGTACTTATGATTTTTGTTTTAATCAGTATGGCATTTATGAATCGTGCCGGTGAATCAGGAGGGCATGCAGTATGGTAAAGAAAAGTTTATCAAGAATTTATCTTGCAATTATTTTCCTGTTTCTGTATCTTCCAATTGGAGTTCTGATTGTACTTTCCTTCAACAACTCCCTCTCCCGTGTAAAATGGGGCGGATTTACGACAGAATGGTACCGCAATCTTGTTTCTGACCCGACTATTATGAATGCCTTTTATACCACGATTCTGATTACCGTTGCATCTTCCGTGATTGCTACAATAATCGGAACCATGGCAGCAATCGGAATCAGTGCCATGCGGAAAAGGAACCGTCAGATTATGCTTGGTGCAACTAACATTCCACTTCTGAATGCAGATATTGTTACCGGCATCTCCCTGATGCTGCTTTTTGTCCGCTTTACAGAGCTTGGAACATCAACCGTATTGATTGCACATATTACCTTTGACATTCCATATGTCATTTTAAATGTACTGCCTAAGCTTTCCAACACCTCATCCCATACCTATGAGGCCGCCAGAGACTTAGGTGCAACACCACTTTATGCATTTTTCAAAATTGTATGGCCGGATATCAAGCCTGGTGTATTCTCCGGTTTTCTGATGGCCGTGACAATGTCCCTAGACGATTTCTCCATCACCTATTTTACCAAGGGTGCCGGTGTCAATACATTGTCCACCATGATTTATACCCAGCTGCGTAAAGGTATTATTCCTGAGATGTATGCGCTGTCTACGATTTTATTCTTCCTTGCACTGGTACTTCTTCTGATTATGAATTACCGCAGTGTCAAGGATGCGAAAGGAAGGTCTTAGGAAATGAAGAAATTCTTATTTTCATTTATGCTTATTGCTGGTCTCCTTACTCTTTCCGACTGTGGACAGAAAGAGGATGAAAATGCACTTGTTATTTTAAATTATGGAAAATATATAGAGCCGGATGTTATCCAGCAATTTGAAAAAGAAACCGGTATTACCATCAAATACGAAGAATATGAAAGTCCGGAGGAAATGTATACCAAATACAAAGCGGGTTCCATCAAATACGATTTAATCTGTACCTCCGACTATATGATCCAGAAGCTTATCAATGAAGGTGAAGTCTTAGAAATGGATTATGATAATATTCCACTTTACGAAAACATTGACCCGACCTATGTGGAATTTTCCAAGGCCTTTGACCCGGAAACGAAATACACACTACCTTATTTCTTCGGCACACTGGGTATTCTCTACAATAAAACCATGGTAGATGAAGCTGATATGGACAGCTGGAATGTTCTCTGGAATCCGAAATATAAGGGACAGATTATCATGGAAAATTCCGTCCGCGATACCTTCGTTCCTGCACTCCGGCTTTTGGACTATTCCATCAATACTACGGATGAAGATGAATTAAACGAAGCACTTTCCATGCTTTGTGACCAGAAAGATTTAGTCTACTCCTATCTGGTAGATTCTTCTGCCGATGAAATGATTGCCGGAAATGCTGCCATGGCTCTTATTTATTCCGGAGAGGCTGCCTATGCACAGGATTATAATGATGATCTTGATTATGTGGTTCCGAAAGAAGGTTCCAATATGTGGATGGACTCTTGGTTCATTCCCAAAACCTGCCAGCATAAGGATGCTGCAGAACAGTTTTTAAATTATCTCTGTCGTGAAGATATCGGTATGGAAAACTTTGACTATGTCTGGTATGCTACACCAAACACCGCTGTTTATGACGAACTGGATGAAGAGGTTCAGGAAAGTACTACTATTTTTTCTGATCAGGAAACTTTAGAAAACTGTGAAATTTTTAACAGTCTTGATGTCCCGGCTACAGAAACTTATGACTATCTCTGGAAGAAATTAAAATCTTACTAAAATATTCTGGTCTCTAAAAGATTAGAAATTTTTTAGAAAAATTTCATATTACGTTTCTTGTTATTCAAGACACAAGATGATATATTGAAAGTCCATTGGAATAATCCATGGACTTTCTTTTCTATTTATTCATTTTTACCATTTCTAACCAGGAGGTCTTTATGACATATCAACAATTTCTTACTGAAATCCAGTTACAAATTCATTCTCTGTTTGATACAGATGTTACGATTCAGCTGCATAAAATCCAAAAAAATAATGGCGTTACTTTGGATGGACTCACTATTCTGCAAAAGGGCTGCAACATTTCTCCCACTATTTATCTCAATGATTATTACAAAGAATATCAGGCTGGGAAAAGTATACATAACATTATTTTACATATCCGGGAAATTTACCGGGCTTACCGTCCCAGCAGCTCTGTCGATGTAGCATTCTTTACTAATTTTGAAAATGTACGACACCGCATCCTCTTTAAACTGATTCACTATCAGAAAAATGAGGAACTCCTCAAAGAAATTCCTCATTTTCGTTATCTTGATTTTGCAGTTGTTTTTTATTGTCTTTTATCTAGCTCAAGTCAGGGAAACGCCACTATTCTGATTCGTTCCACTCATCTTTCCTACTGGAACGTCTCCGCAGATGCGTTATATTCTTATGCCTTAGAGAATACGCCGGCACAGCTTCCTGCTGATTTTGAACCATTAATGCCATTACTCAATAAGCTTATGCCAATGCCCTTTCCTGCAGATAGCATGGAAGAAGAATCCGAAACACCGCTTTATGTATTAACCAATAAAGCCAGACTCTATGGTGCTTCCTGCATTCTCTATCCAAATCTTTTAGATTCCATTGCAGATAAGCTCACATGTGATTTTTATCTGATTCCAAGCAGCATTCATGAATTTCTGATTCTTCCTGTTCTGCCCGGAACCTGTATACAGGATTTAAATGCTATGATTCATGAAGTAAATTCCACTCAGGTTGAGGAAGAAGAAATCTTATCCGATCACGCTTATTTCTATTCCCGCTCTGAAAAGCTTCTTACTTCTATGCCAGAAGAAAGGACTACAATCTAGCATATAATTTTTCATATTCCTTTGCAGAACTGGACCAGGAGAAATTCTGCTCCATGCCACGTCTTGCGATATCCAGCCACCCGGTCCGGTTCTCATGGAATACCTGATATGCATAAAGAAGACTGTCACGCATTTCATGAGCATTATAATTGGAAAAAGTAAAACCTGTTCCGGTATGCTGATACTCATTATATGGCTCTACGGTATCCTTTAAGCCACCGGTCTCGCGAACCACCGGTACTGTTCCATAACGAAGGCACATCAACTGGCTCAGACCACAGGGTTCAAATAAAGATGGCATCAAAAAAGCATCTGATGCTGCATAAATTCTATGTGCTGCTTCTTCGGAATACATAATATTTGCCTTCAGTCTGTCCGGATACCTGCTCTCATAATAACGGAACATATTCTCATAACGTTCCTCTCCGGTTCCTAAGGCAACAATCTCAAATTTACCGGAAGAAAGCAGTTCATCCATCATATAATCTACCAGTGCAAATCCCTTCTGCTCTGTCATTCTTGAAACAATTCCAACTAACATCACATCATCCGAATACGGAAGATTCATATCCTTTAAAAGTGCCTGCTTATTTTTCCGCTTGCCCTCTTCTAAATCATTGGCATCATATAAATAAGCAATCTTTGGATCCGCTTTCGGATTATATTCATTATAATCGATTCCATTAATAATACCGCTTAATTTATAGCTGTTACTGCGAATGAGACCATCCAAGCCTTCGCCACCATCCGGAGTTGTTATCTCATAAGCATATGTAGGACTTACCGTTGTTACAGCATCTGCATATACAATACCACCCTTCAGATAATTGCCCTCTCCATAGGATTCTAATTTATCCGGTGTAAAAAGAGCATCCGGCAATCCGGTAATATCTTTTACTGCCTTTAGATTCCAGCGCCCCTGGAACTGTAGATTGTGTATCGTAAATACCGTTTTCATATTCTGGTAAAATACATTTTTCTTATAGATATTCTCCAGATATACCGGAACCAGTCCCGTCTGCCAATCATGGCAATGAATAATATCCGGCTGGTAATTCATATGCGGCAATGCTTCTAATACTGCCTTTGAGAAAAATGCAAATTTTTCTACATCTTCGTAAATATTATTATATGGTCTGTCTCCCGCAAAATAGAATTCATTATCAATAAAATAATACTGGATTCCATCTTCCTTTGCCTCCAGTATTCCTACATATTGTTTTCGCCAGCCCAAATCTACATAAAAATGCAATATATGATGCATTTTCTTACGCATATCCTCACGGATACACATATACTTCGGCAGCATGACGCTGACTTCATATTCATTTTTTGAAAAATATTTTGGCAGTGAACCTGCTACGTCTGCAAGGCCGCCTGTTTTGATAAATGGAACTGCCTCTGATGTAACAAATAATACCCGCTTCATTTCTGTTACCCCCAAATCTGATACCCTTTTTACAAATACGCAACGCTTTCTTTCGCAGTGCATCTCGAAAACCCTTGGTTTTCTCGATGTACGGGCATTCGCCCTATCTACGCTCACACTCACAAATCCGCTGCGCTTTCTTTCGCAGTGCATCTTCGAAAGCCTACAGCTTTCTCGATGTACGGGCATTCGCCCTATTTACGCTCACACTCGCAAATACGCTGTGCTTTCTTTCGCAGTGCATCTTCGAAAGCCTACGGCTTTCTCGATGTACGGGCATTCGCCCTATCAGCCGACAGAAATACGCGATACTTTGTGCAAGCACAGTATCGCGTATTTCTGTCGGCTGCACTGCTCATTGCTTACGCTCATTATACCACGTTATGGGGGAGCAGAAAATACCTAAAATGTCTGATTCAGACACCATATTTTGCTGCCGTTTTTGTAGAAACCACCCTTTTAATACGCTTTATATTCCAGGCGGATTCTGTCTGCAATCAGTGCTATAAATTCTGAATTTGTCGGTTTACCTTTTCCATTGTTTATCGTATACCCAAACAGCTCATCAATCGTGTCCATTTTGCCACGGCTCCATGCCACCTCTATTGCGTGGCGGATAGCACGTTCTACGCGGCTGGCTGTTGTCTGATATTTTTTTGCGATTGTCGGATAAAGTATTTTTGTAATGGAATTAAGCATTTCAATATCATTTACCGACATAATAATTGCTTCACGCAAATACTGATATCCTTTGATATGTGCCGGAACTCCTATTTCATGTATAATATTTGTCACTTTACTTTCCAGATCCTCCGGTTTTGCCGAAGGCTTTTTCTCATATGCTCCGACTTTTTTTGATTCCGCAGCATTCATTCCCCGGAGCACTCTTGTACTTTTTATCCGATTGATAATCATATCATTATCGAAGGGCTTCATAATGTAATAATCCGCCCCCAGATTAAATGCATCTTCTGTAATCCGGTCCTGTCCTACCGCACTGATAATAATAAAACTAGGACATTTTCTTATGGATTTATCTTTTTTTACTTTTTCTAACAGTGCAAGTCCGTCAAGTTTTGGCATAACTATATCCAATAAAACAACATCCGGCTGTTTATGTTTGATAATCTCATATGCTTCGACCCCGTTCTTTGCCGTACCAACCACCTGCAAATCCTTATCGCTGGCTACGATTTCATCTAAAAGCTGTACCATTCTCTCGTTATCATCTGCAATTGCTACATTTAATTTTTCCATGTCAAACCTCCTGCCGTTTCCACTCTTTTGTACAAAGATGAAACTACTTGTATTTAAACACAACTTTTCTGTCGTTTCAAGCTAAAGCGTTCATCTTATTTCGACATCAATATTGCCCGGAAGACAACGGCTGCCTTCTTCCCCTTATACATTTTGTATCATAATTATATCCTGATATAAATTATGTCGAAACATGTCGTTAAATTATAAACTGTTTTTTTCTTATGGATTCGACGTTTTCCCCACTTCTAACATATCCTCAATAAAAATACCATACCCCTTCTTCGCATCATCGACGAACACATGGGTAACTGCACCTATCAGCCTTCCGTTCTGGATCACCGGGCTGCCGCTCATTCCCTGTACAATACCTCCGGTGTTCTCTAACAGTGCCGCATCCTCTACTTCAAATAAAATGCTTTTGTTTTCCTTATTCTTCCGATAATTAACTTCCGTAATTCTTATCTTATAATGCGCTATCGTTCCGTCGATATCACTGATAATTTCTGCTTCTCCAGGTTCAATATCCTGCTTATAACCAACCGGATAAGCTACGGCATTTTCCAGCAAATTATTTTTTTCATGTAATATTCCATAGATTCCTCGTTCGCAGTTCTCCTCAATATCTCCCATACAATATTTTTCTTCATAATTAATGACTCCTGATAATTCACCCGGTTTACCGGATTCTCCTTTTACGATTCCCACCAGTCTGCTGTTATAAAGTTTTCCCGTCCCCACTTCCAGCATACTTCCGGTATCCATGTCTGTTACAGCATGTCCCAGTGCCCCATAGCTTCCATCCTGGCTGATATAGGTAAGTGTTCCGATTCCTGCCAGATCATCCCTTACCCAGACTCCTAATTTATACGTTTCTTCTTTTGACAATTTCGGCTGTATATATAATTCTAATGTTTCTCCATTTCGACGTATCCGAAGCACTAAAGATTTTCCTTCACATTTATCGACAGCATCCATTAACGCCTCCTTATTTTCAAGTTCTACACCATCTACTGCACAGATATAATCTCCACTCTTTAAAACATTCTGTGCCGGTGCATACAGCATACCGTCTAACCCTTCAAAATTTCCCGTTCCAATGACAAAGATGCCATCTGTCTGCACATAAATACCAATATTTTCCCCACTGGCATAGACCTCCTGCTCCGCTACAATATCTGCCTGCACCTCTTTTATTGGTATAATTCCGAAGAGCTTCGCTCGTAAAACAACCGTATCTGAAACCATATCTATTTCATTTCTTTCGTCACCGGCCTTGTCCATGCTGCTTTGCAGCTGCTGATTTTCCATTACAGATGTATCGATAAATCTCTTTCCGGAATCCCGGCATTCGAAGGTCACCGGCATGGAAATGTCCAGTTTACTTAAATCACCATCGATAAGTTTTACTTCATCCGGAACCATATTTAACATAAGCTGGTAAGCAAATACCAGCCAGACAATCACTATAATCTGCCATATATTTTTTATGCTTTTTCTTATTAATCTCATCCGCATTATATTTTCCTCACTACAGGCATAATAACTACAGGAAACTCTCTTTACAGCTTTCCCGCGTAAAATAAAAACAGGATATTCATTGAATATCCTGTTTTTATTATGTGTATTATTGTTTGATTCAATCGTTTATTTTTTAGCATTTTGTGCCAGGTTAAGCATTTCTCTTGCACTTTCCAATACGGTGTCTGTAATCCTCACTCCACCAAGCATTCTTGCTAATTCAGTTACCTGCTCATCCTCGGTGAGTCTTCGTATGGTAGAAATGGTTGTCTCATTTTCTACGGATTTTTCAATACTGAAATGAGCATCTGCCATTGCTGCAATCTGCGGCAGATGTGTGATGCAGATTACCTGATGATGTTCTGCAATCATATGCATTTTTTCAGATACCATCTGCGCCGTCCTTCCGCTGATTCCTGTATCAATTTCGTCAAAAATCAAGGTTTCTATTTCATCATTTTTAGCAAGCACTGTTTTTAATGCCAGCATAATTCTTGATAATTCTCCACCGGATGCTACGCTGCCAAGTGGTTTTAATGGCTCTCCCGGGTTGGTTGCAATGACAAATTCCACTTCATCAAAGCCATCTGCTCCAAAAGTCTCTTTCTGTTCAAATTTCATTTCAAAACGAACATCTAAGAAGTTCAAATCTACTAACTGCTCCCTGATTTTTTCTGCCAGTTCCTTCGCATATCTTTTGCGGATTGCAGATGCTTTTTCTGACTGCTTCTGCAATGTTTCTTTTAATGCATTTTCCTGTTGCAGCAGCTTCTTATGATACATATCAAAATTTTGTAATTTTTCTGCCTTTTCCTGCTTTTCCTCTAAAGATGCTAAAATTTCATCTATCGTATGACCATATTTTGCCTTCAGATGATTGATTTCATCCAGACGCTGTTCTGTCCCGGCAAAAGTCTCATCATCAAATTCAGCCTCATCCATATAGTCCGCAATTTCCCGGTTCAAATCATTCAAAAGATTATCAATTTCCAAAAGTTCATCTGCCATCCCACGAATTGCATCATCATAATCTGCCACAGATGACAATTCTCTATGAGCTCTTCCGGTAAGCTCCGATGCACTGCCGTCTTCCATGCTGAGTAATCCATGGGCTGCATGAATTGCTTCCATAATTTTCTTTCCGTTCAGAAGCTTCCGGTATTTTGTTTCTAAAACTTCATCTTCGCCAGCTGTTAATGCAGCTTCTTCAATTTCATGGATTTCATATTCTAAAAGAGATAATTCCCGCATCCGGCTCTCTTCATCCAGAGAAGCTTCTTCTAACTCTTTTGTAACTTCACGGTACTTTTTATAAGTTTCTTTCAACTCACTTTTGATGTCCGACAGTTCATTTCTTGCATAATCATCAAGGATTTCTAAATGCTTCTGTTTCTTAAGCAGCGACTGGTGTTCATGCTGTCCATGAATATCAATCAGCAACGCAGAAACTGCTTTCATCTTTGATGCCGGAACACTTTCCCCATTGATTTTGGCGATGCTTCTTCCTCCGGAAATCTTTCTGCTTAAAATCAGCATATTATCCTCCGGATAAACATCAAGCCCGGAAAGTGCTTTCTTTAAAGCATCTGATTCTACATCAAAAATCAGCTCCACAAAGGCATTCTCCTCATTATCCCTTAACATCTCTTTGGATACCTTTTCTCCCAGAGCCAGATTAATGGAACCAATGATAATTGATTTTCCGGCTCCTGTCTCTCCGGTCAGGATATTTAACCCTTTTTCAAAATCGACTTCCGCCTCATCAATGAGTGCCAGGTTCTTAACATGCAGGTTTCTTAACATATTTTCTCCTTCTACTCTCTCTCGTCTTCCGTTCTAATCTTCCATAATCCGGCGAAGACGTCCCATTAACGCTGTGGTATCCTCTACGGTACGGACAGCGCACATAATTGTATCATCTCCAGCAATGCTTCCTACTATTTCATGGCAATCCATGGCATCCAATGCTGCCGCAACTGCCATTGCCATTCCGGATACCGTCTTAATCACAAGAATATTCTGTGCCATATCCATCGATACAAAACCATCCCGGAATACACGGACATACTTTTCTGTCATGTCCTCCTTATTTTCAGATAAAGCTACATATTTCTGACGGCCATTGCTCAATGCTACCTTAGTCAGTTTTAACTCTCTGATATCCCGTGAAACCGTTGCCTGCGTCACATGATATCCTTCCTGCTCCAACTTTGCAGATAATTCTTCCTGTGTGCCTATCTCATTCTTCTGAATTAATTCCAGAATCTTTGCATGTCGTCCTATCTTCATTACAGTCCCTCCTGTTATGTATAATTCTGCATCTTTTTCCGCAAAATTTCAAGGAAACTAATCTTACTCAAACGAATAATCCCTACGGATTCTTCTGCCTTATGCACTACAATCTTGTCACCAACCTTAAGTTCCACTCCGGAATCTCCATCGAAGCTCACTTCCACCTGCTCATCCCGCTGGCTTCTCCGCATGCCTACTTCAATGGTAATTTCATCTTCCGGTCCGATTACAATACTCTTGGAATTCAACGTATGTGCATTGATTGGTGTCAACAGCAAAAGGTTGGCTTTCGGATCCACAATAGGGCCACCTGCCGACATACTATAACCGGTGGAACCGGTTGGTGTTGCCACAATAATTCCATCCGCCTTAAAATTATAGAGATACTCTCCATTTACATAAACATTCAGATTCACAATCTGAAGTGCTCCCGTACGATGGATGACCACATCATTTAACGCAACCCTCTGAATCTTCTCTCCGCCACTTTGTACGGTATATCCATCTAAAAGCATTCTCTGCTCTATGGTATAACGGTCAGCCATCAATTCATCAATTGCCGGGAATATCGTATTCTCTTCTACCTCACACAGATATCCAAGCTTTCCTAAATTAATTCCCAGCAGCGGAATATTTTTCTTTACCAGATTGCGTGCCGCACGAATTAATGTTCCATCTCCACCAATAACAAGCACCGCCTCGGTTTCTGTTGGAATTTCTTTTTCCACTGCTTCCGCTTTTTCTTCCTCAAAGCTGGCAAAATAATCACAGGTTCCACCCTTACGTCTGATGTAATCTATAATCTGATTGGTAAAAATAAGTTCACTGTCTTTTTGTGCGTTTACAATTATGAAAAAATGCTTCATATATCTAGGACAATGATGTATGTGCCGCCTCTACGATGGCCTCCACATCAATGGTCTCCTCCTTCTTGCTCTCGCTGTTTTTCTCAATATATACCAGATATTCAATATTTCCCTCCGGGCCCTTAATCGGTGAATAGGAAAGATTATGAACAGAAAATCCATTTTCCAACGCAAAATCAATTACCTTATGGATGACTTCCTCATGTACCTTTGGGTCACGGACAACACCTTTTTTTCCTACTTTTTCCCTTCCGGCTTCAAACTGCGGCTTAATCAGGCAGACCATTCTTCCACCGTCCCGCAGCAGCTCCCTTGCCGGTACCAGCACCTTGGTAAGAGAAATAAAAGATACATCAACGGATGCAAAATCAAGGACATCTGCAATATCTTCCGGCGTTACATAACGGATATTGGTTTTCTCCATGCAGACAACCCTTGGGTCATTTCTTAATTTCCAGGCAAACTGTCCATATCCTACATCTACAGAATATACCTTCACTGCACCATTTTGCAACATACAGTCAGTAAATCCGCCGGTGGATGCGCCGATATCCATGCAGACCATTCCCTCTAAAGAAATATCAAATTCCTTCATTGCTTTCTCTAACTTCAGTCCACCACGGCTGACATATTTTAATGTATTTCCCCGGACTTCAATCTCTGCCTCTGTATCAAAATTTGTTCCTGCTTTATCCTCTCTCTGTCCATCCACAAAGACATTTCCTTCCATAATCATAGTCTTTGCTTTTTCCCTGGATTCTGCCAGCCCTTTTTGTACCAAGAGAACATCCAATCTTTCTTTCATCGTTCTTACTGTGCCTTTCTGTCTATAATCTTACCGATAATTCCATCTGCATCAATTCCTGTTTCTTTGCGGAGAAGTTCTACATTTCCATGCTCTACATACACATCCGGTATTGCAATATTTAAAACCTCCATGGAACCATCTCCATTTGTATTCATAAATTCCAATACATGCTCTCCAAAGCCTCCGGATTGTACATTTTCTTCCAGAGTAACCAGAAGCTTATGATTCTTCTGCAGTTTAAGAAGCAGCTCTTCATCAAAAGGCTTCACAAATCTTGCATTGACAAGAGAGCAGGAATAACCTTTTTCTTTTAATTGTTCCCTTACGGTAAGTGCTGTCTTTACCATGCTTCCTACTGCCAAAAGTAAAATTTCACTTTCTTCAAAAAGAACTTCTGCCTTACCATATTCTAACGGTGCCCGGTATTCCTTTAATTCATCAAAGGCTTCGCCTCTCGGATATCGTACTGCAATCGGTCCGGAAAAATCTACCGCATATTTTATCATATCTGATAATTCCCACTTATTCTTAGGTGCTAAAATTGTCATATTCGGCAGACAGGAAAGATAAGATAAATCAAAGATTCCCTGATGAGTCTCTCCATCACTGCCCACAAGTCCTGCACGGTCAATGGCAAATACTACATGCAATTCCTGTATACAGACATCATGCAGAATCTGGTCATATGCTCTTTGCAGGAAAGAAGAATAAACCGCTACAATCGGTTTTAAACCGGCTGCTGCCAATCCTGCAGCAAAAGTCACTGCATGTTCTTCTGCAATTCCCACATCAAAGAAACGTTCCGGGAACATATTCCGGAATCTTTTTAGTCCGGTTCCATCTGCCATTGCCGCTGTAATGGCAACCACTTTTTCATCCCGGTCGCCCAATTTACGCATAACCGTAGAAAAAATATCGGTATAATTGGCTTTTACCCGTTTCACAAGAGGCAGTCCTGTCTCAACATCAAAGGCTTCCGTTCCATGAAAACGTGCCGGATGGCGTTCTGCCGGAAGGTATCCTTTTCCTTTTTCCGTAATCACATGTACCAGAACCGGTCCTTCCACCTTAGAGGCTTCTTTGAATAATTTCACCATGGCAGGAATATTATGGCCATCTACCGGTCCTAAATAAAGGATTCCCATATTTTCAAAGAGCATGCCCGGAATCACAAGCTGCTTGATTCCATTTTTGGTCTTACGGATTTTCTCAACAATACGTTCTCCATATTTCGGAATGCTGTTCAGGGAATTCGTAATACCATTCTTTAATCCCTGATAAGATTCTGCGGTACGAAGTCCGCTTAAATATCTGGATACACCGCCGACATTTTCCGATATAGACATCTTATTGTCATTTAAAACAATAATCAGATTTGACTTTAATTTGGATGCATTATTCAATGCCTCATAAGCCATTCCGCCAGTCAATGCACCATCTCCGATAACAGAGATGACTTTGTACTTTTCTCCGGTAATCTCCCTTGCCATAGCATAGCCTAATCCTGCGGATATGGAAGTCGAACTGTGTCCCGTATCAAAGCAGTCGCAATCACTTTCATGACGTTTGGGGAATCCGCTCATGCCGCCGTATTTTCTCAGTTCATCAAAACCGGCTTTTCTTCCTGTCAGTAATTTATGGGTATAAGACTGATGTCCTACATCCCAGATAATTTTATCCTCTGGTAAATCAAAAGCAAGATGCAGTGCCATGGTAAGCTCTACCACGCCAAGATTGGAGGCAAGGTGCCCACCGGTTTTTGATATTTTGTCAATCAAAAAAGAGCGGATTTCCTCTGCCAGAATCGGAAGTTCGTTTTTATTTATCCTTTTTATATCATTTTCATGCTCAATCTTTTCCAGCACCATGTATCTTTACTCCTTTGGTTTCTGAAGTTCTTATTTTTCCCTATGAATCAGATATTCTACCAGATGAATCAGAAATTCATTTTTTACCACCAGTGATTCTAATAAATTCACTGCATGTTTTGAATATCGTTTCACATCTTCCTGTGCTTTTTTCAATCCCTCATATGTAACATAAGTTGCCTTTTCGTTTTTGGCATCACTGCCAACCGGTTTTCCAAGCACTTCCTGATTACCGGTAACATCTAAAATATCATCCTGTATCTGGAATGCCAGACCAATCTCTGATGCCGCCTCTTCGATAATCTTCTGCTCGCTTTTCGTGGCACCTGCAAGAATTGCACCGATTAACATAGACGCTTCAATCAAAGCACTGGTCTTTAATTTATAAATAAAATCTAACTGGTCTCTGGTGACAGACTGTGTTTGATCCGTTTCCACATCTACGGTCTGTCCCCCTACCATACCATAAATTCCGGCTTTCTGTGATAATACAAGCAATGCCTTTGCCACATTAGGCGTCTGTTCCGTCTGTAATGCTGTCAATGCTGTCTCATAGGCAAAATTCAAAAGACCATCCCCGGCAAGAATTGCCATAGCTTCTCCATAGACAATATGCGTTGTCTTTCGTCCGCGGCGGTATTCATCATTATCCATTGCCGGCAGATCATCATGAATTAAAGAATAAGTATGAATCATCTCAATGGCTGCCATGAATGGCTCAATTACCTCTGATTTTCCACCAAACATGCGGTAAGTTTCCAACATCAGCATTGGTCTTAACCGCTTTCCTCCTGCAAGAAAACTATAATTCATGGCTTCAATTACCTGCTTCTGATAGCCTTCTTCCTCCGGAAGATATTTTTTTATGATGTTTTCAATCTGTTCTGTCCGCTTTGTAAGCTCTGCTGTCATATCCATTAAAATTCCTCCAGCATTCCCTGTTCATTCAACACTAACATTTTCTTTTCAATCGAATCTATCCGCTCACTGCAGTGTTTCAGCTTCTTCATGCCCTGCTCATAGCAGACAAAGGATTCATCCAGAGAAATGTCTTCCTCCATATGTGCAATCAGCTGTTCCACTTCTGCAAATAAATCCTCTAAATTCTCATTTTCTTTTTTTTCCGTTATATTATCTGTCTCATTTTCATTGATTGTATAATCTGTCATCTTCCGATTTCCTCCTGGCATATGATTTCTTCTACTCTTGCCTTAACGGTTCCGTCTTTTACATTGATCTGCAATTGTTCTCCTTTTGAAACCTGTGAAACACTTTTTAAACCATTCTGCCGGCTGTCAGAAACATATGCATATCCCTGTCCCAATCGTTTCAATGGCGAAATATCATCGAAATGCTGGGCTAACATCCGAAGTCTTGCCTTATTCTTATCTAACTGCTGTGTCATGCCATGCTCTAAGCGAAGCTGTAATTCCCCCAGATACTGTTTCTGACTGTTCAGACGATATACAGGACTCTGTTGCATTAATCTTGCCTTCAGTGTCTCCATGCGTCCCTGTATCACAGCAATTTTACTCTTCATGCTGCGCATCAGATGTACCCGGTCAGTCTGTATCCGCTGTAACATCTGATTCCTGTCATATACCGCAAGTTCTGCCGCTGCAGACGGAGTCGGTGCCCGCAAGTCTGCCACATAATCCGCAATGGTGTAATCCACTTCATGTCCCACTGCAGAAATAACCGGTGTTTCACATTCAAAAATTGCCCTTGCAACAATTTCTTCGTTGAATGCCCATAAATCCTCTATGGAGCCACCACCACGCCCCACAATGATAATGTCCAAATGCATGGCATCCAATGCATGAATCCCATTTACAATGCTTTCTTTGGCACCCTCACCCTGTACCAGTGCCGGATATAGAATAAGCTGCACATAAGGATTTCTTCGTGCAGCAATATTACGGATATCCTGTATTGCAGCCCCGGTAGGTGCTGTAACAATTCCAATACGTCCGGCATACTGCGGAATCGGTTTTTTATACTCTTCCGCAAACATGCCCATTTCCTCAAGTTCCTGTTTCAATTGAAGAAATCTGGCATATAAATCCCCTGCACCGGCAAGTGTAATTTCTTTTGCATATATCTGATATCTGCCATCACGTTCAAATACTTCAATAGAACCTGTTACCTCGACTTTGTCGCCATCCTTCATACGAAAGGATAAACCACCCCGGTTACCGGCAAACATAATTGCACTGATGGCACTGTTATTTTCCTTTAAAGTAAAATAAATATGACCGGAGGAATGATATTTACAATTCGATACCTCACCCTTCACACATACCTGATGCAGGACAAAATCCTGGGCAAACATATTTCTGATGTATCGGTTAATCTGGGTTACCCCATATACTTTCTTTATCATGCGATTTTTGCCAATACTCCGTTGATAAATGCCGGTGAATCATCTGTTCCATATTTTTTTGCCAGTTCTACTGCTTCATTGATGGCTACTCCGGTTGGAATATCCTCTTCATATTTCATCTCATATACAGCAAGACGAATCAGGGTCAGATCAACTTTGCCCATACGGGTTGTTTTCCAGCCTTTGGATGATTCATTGATAATCTTATCGATTTCCTCTAAAACAGCAATAATCTTATTAAATTTGTCTTCAATATAACTCTCATCCGGCTTCTCAATCGGTTCATTCTCTTCGATAAACAGATTCATCTGCTCTTCGTATTCCTTCTCACTATGAAATTCCACACGGAATAACATTTTAAATATCTGTTCTCTGATTTCTCTCCTGCTCATGTTGTATCCTTTCATTATTGGTCTTCCATGTAACTATAAAAAAGAATGCTTTAACAGCATTCTTTATTATACTACATCTGCGGTTATCACAAAAGTTTTATTTCGTATTTTTCATGTCAACCGTTGCAATTCTGACGTTAACAATTGCTACGGATAATCCTGTCATAGTCTCAATTGCAGATTTTACTTTCTCCTGTACCTTCTCAGATACTTCCGGAATAGAATAACCATAAGAAATATTTAAAGCTACTTCTACGCTGACCGTTTTCTCTGCCACTTCTACCTTAACACCCTTAGATAAATTCTTCATTCCAAGTTTGCTCACCAGTTCATTGGTAATATTGCCAGCCATGGATGCAACTCCTTCTACTTCTGTTGCTGCAAGTCCTGCAATAATAGCAACGACCTCATCTGCCACATGTACTTCCCCAAGGTTATCTTCTTTTATTTTAACAACTTTTCTATTATCTGCCATCGTTTTGCCTCCTACAAAAATATTATGTGGTTATTATATCAGATAATTCATTTTTTGAAAACCTTTCCGCATAATATTGTGCATTTTCCCTGCGTAAAAGTTCTAAGAAATCTCTGTCCGGAATCGGCTTGGAATAAAAATATCCCTGCAGATAATCACAGTGCTGTTCTGTCAGATAATCTACATATTCCTGGTTTTCTACTCCTTCTACCACAATCTCAAGCCCAAGTTCTTTAATCATGCGGATAGTATTACGCAATGCAATCATTGCCTTTTCATTTTTAAATGCTTCCCACAGAATGGTTTTATCAATTTTTACGATACGGAATGGAAACCGGAACAGATAATCCGTATTGGAATATCCCGAGCCATAATCATCCAAAGAAAACTCAATGCCCTGCTTATGCAGTATCTTGATATTGTTTTCCAACATATCACTATGGGCTGCCGCTGTCTCAGTAATCTCAAGATTGATCTGGGCTGGTGCTACATGATACTTCTTCATTATTTCCGTCAACCTCTCGGCAAGATTTTCCTGCATACACTGCACCACAGACAGATTTATTTCTATATACTGTAAGCCATAGTCCGTAAGCTGCTTTTCCTGGATAAAACGACAGACTGTCTCAAATACAAATTCTCCAATCTGCATAATCATTCCGCTCTTTTCTGCAATCGGAATAAATTCTTCCGGAGAAATGTAGCCCATACTCTGATCTTTCAGCCGGACCAGTGCTTCCGCAGATACGATTCTGTTTTCTGTCACCGAATAAATCGGCTGGTAAAAGACTTCGAAACCTTTATGGTCTACTGCATCATTCAAAAGTTTCCGGATACGAAGTTCCCTCTTTGGCCGGTCAATATCCATCTCAGCAGTCTTTAATACTACATTTCCATTTTCAGATGATATTGAACGCATATACTGGATATAGTCAATTAATCCATTCAGATTATTCGTATCACGCGGACACACAATACTGCTGATATGAATCCGGAATTTTGTCTCTACACTGCCGGAATGCCATGGCTGTTCAAACCGGTTCAGAATCTGCCGGATCAGTAAGGAAGAATCAATATCCTTCTTCTTCCGGTCTAACGCCAGCACATATACGCTCTGTGAAAACTGGTAAATACGGGAATTGTCGATAAGCTTACGAAAAAATGCCGCCATTTCCTTCAGGAATTCATTGACAGAATCATTTCCCAATGTCTGCCGCATCACCTTTAAATTATGCACTTTAATGACAAGCATCGGAAAACGCTCACTTCCTAACAGGCGTTCCTCTGACTCTTTTAAAAATGCCCTCCGGTTCATAATTTCAAGCTCCGGCACCGTATATTCCTGTGGTCTTTCCGAAGAAATCAGATATAAAAGTACGCACATTGCCATTCCAAAAAACTGAAACCGGAAACCCGGAAATGCAATATGAAGCACCAGTGTAAACACACTTACAACTGCAAATACAGTCGTAGAGAATAATAATTCAAAGCTGAGCCGTTTTCGGAAACGAACCAGAAACACTTCCCCCATCAGATAAAAATAAATCATACATAGGTAGAATAACATAATTCCATTCTGTCTCTGATAGCTGCCATCCGTTCCCACTTTAAAAAGATATGGTATAAATAACTGTACTACCAGCAATGCGATTACAATCCAGGCCGGTACAAACAACCATCCCTTTTCCTTCCGGATAAAGCGTTCCACTCTTCCTGTCAGGCACAGAATATACAAAAGATAAGCTGCCGCTGCCACAACCTGCCCTAAAATACAGATATAGAGCAGGACTGTAGTTCCTGTTTTTCCGAAAGTGATTTCCTTCCAGAACAGTAAAAAGTCGCTGGTAGACACGACAAGCAGAGCATACAACATTACGCGGTATACCCTGCTTTGAAAATTGTCACTGTATTTTCTTAAATGATACGCAACTAATGCAGTCAGAAGAACAAATGCAGCCGCAATATCGTAGTATACTAAATGCTCCATTCTTATCCCTCACACTCTGCATAGATATTATCTGAAAGATATTTTACATCACTGAACGGTTCCTGCTCTGTTGTTTCTTCTGCCATTCCTGCCGCCTTTATCTTCGTCAGTTTGTCGATATAAAAATCCACAGCCTTCTTTGACTCTTCGAAAGTATATAACGCTGCCGGGGAATTCCATTCCCTGATATAAACCTTGTTGTAGTCAATATAAGCAATCATGGCAAAATCGCCGTCTTCGGGGTTTAGAAATGTCTTCTGCATGGATGCATGCATATCACAGCCACGGATGATTTTATCCTCTTTGTTTTTCTTCTGCCCGGTTACAGCTTTTGCAGACTTCTCTCCGGATTCCGTTTTATTTCCGGATGCCTTCTTTTTCTTCTGGTCTTCTTCCACCATCCGGTCTATGGCATCTGCTGCACGATTCATTGCTTCGAAAATATCAAGTTGTCCCTCTACACCTTTTTTCTCAGTTTTCATTGTGCCCCCTGTATTTTCTTAAGCCTTTTTCCAAAAAGAAATCTGCTTATTTTCCCACAATTTTTCTGGTATTGATATAATCATATGGTGTCTGCTGATACACATAATAATTCAGCCAGTTTGCATATAACATATTACCGTGTGAACGCCACTGCAGTAATGGTTTTGCATTGATATCATTGTCCGGATAATAATTCTCCGGCATGGCAATATCCATCCCTTTCTGCAGATCACGCTTATATTCCTCATCCAATGTATAACGGTCATATTCCGGATGTCCCATTACAAAAATTTTGCGTCCCTCATTGGCAATTGCCAGAAATACACCTGCTTTTTCTGATTCTGCAAGAATGGTAATATCCTTTACCTTCTCAATATCCTCTTTACGGATTCCGGAATGTCTCGAATGCGGTGCCATAAAGCGGTCATCAAATCCCCTTACCAGTGGTACTTTGCGGTTCTTTACCTGATGTTCGAAAATTCCAAACATTTTCTCATCCAGCATATATTTTGGGATACCATAGTGATAATAGAGAGCAGCCTGTGCGCCCCAGCATAAATGCAGGGTTGATGTTACGTGGGTCTTAGACCACTCCATAATATCACAGACTTCCTTCCAGTAATCCACCTCTTCGTATTCCATGGTTTCTACCGGTGCTCCGGTTATAATCAGTCCGTCCAGATTCTCATCCCAGATTTCATCCATTGTCTGATAAAAATGATTCAGATGACTCATGGATGTATTCTTTGATTCATGGGATGATACCGTTAAAAAGGTAACATCAACCTGTAATGGTGTATTTGCAAGTGAACGCAGCAACTGCAGTTCCGTTTCTTCTTTTAATGGCATCAGATTCAGTATTCCAATCCGGATTGGGCGGATATCCTGATGTTCTGCTCTTCCCTCATCCATAACAAACACATTTTCCCTTTCCAGAATCTCTCTGGACGGTAAATCGCTCATTATCTTAATCGGCATATTATCTAACCTCTTTTCATCATATACACATATCTCATTTCATAATACCTTAATTTTACGAATACTTCAATATGCAATTCACTTTCCGAAACGTTCCACAAACATATCTTCAGAAATAATCGGAATGCCAAGACTCTTTGCTTTCTGATTCTTTGATGATGTGGATTCAATATCATTATTCACAAGATAATTTGTTTTCTTAGAAACACTGCCGGTAACAGAACCGTTCTGGCTCTCCACATACTCTTTAAATTCGGTACGGTTTTTAAACTGATGGACATCACCGGTAATGACAAAGGTAAGTCCTTCACAGGTTCCTCCCTCTGTCACCTTCGGCTCTACTTCCGCAATGTTTAATATTTCTTCTAATGCAGCTACCGTATGACGGTTTTGATTCTGTCTGTACCAGTCCAGCATGGAAGTCGAACGCTCCGGTCCGATTCCGTCAATATCCTCAAATCCTTCCCCTGCATGCAGTTTCTGAAAGAAACCTCCTGTGCCAAGGGCAGCAATCATTTTCTTTCCTGCATCGGTGCCAATCTGCGGAATGCATAGTGCATAAATAAAATGTACCGGATCAACGTTTTTGCTCTTTTCAATTGCCTGCAGCATATTGTTACAGGATTTCTCGCCAAATCCGTCTAAAGAGCGGATTTCATCCGCATGATTTTTAAGTGTATAAATATCTTCAAAATAATGGATATATCCTAAGTTCATAAACTTTAGCATGGTCTGTATGGACAATCCGTCAATGTCCATGCCAGGCTTGCTGACAAAGCGGCTGAATTTTTTTACATGCTTTGCGGTACAGTCCGGATTCGTACAATGTAAAGTCTTTGTTCCGCTGTGTTCACTGATTCTGATTTCCGTTCTGGCATGGCATACCGGACAGAATTCCGGAATCGTAAAAGTTCCTTCCTTTTTCTTTACGCCGATACATTTTGGAATAATCTTATTTGCTTTAATAATATCAAGTGTTGTCTTCCCATCTTCTCCGATTCCAAGACGTTCCATTTCACTGATATTACAAAGGGAGGCTCGGCTTACGGTGGTTCCCTCCAGTGCAACCGGCTCAAATACTGCTACCGGAGAAATGGTAGATGCCGCACAGGACCACTCTACATATTTTAATGTGGTCTCCACAGAGACATCCTGCCATTTAAACGCATAACCGGCTCTTGACGCATGATGTCCGGTAACATTACCGGTCTGGGCATAATCATTATCTTCATAACAGATAACCAGTCCATCTACCGGAATATCCATTTCACCATCTTCTACCTTCTTTGTCCAGCGTTCTACAACTTCCTCCAACCCTTTCGCATCGGTCAATTCATGTGCTACTGTCGTAAATCCAAGCTTCTCAAGATAATCCATCCGTTCTCCCCAGGATGACATTGTTTCATCCAGATGCACCAGTGTAAATGCATAAAAATGAATATGGCGTTCCTTTACTTTATCAAGATTGCTCTTATCCAGACCTAAAGTTCCGGATGCAAGATTTCTCGGGTTGGCATATTTTTCATCATCATCTTCAATGGTATCATTGATTAATTCAAAATCTGTATAGGTAATAGCCGCTTCGCCACGGACTACCAGATGTCCCTTATATTTTACAGTCTTTGGAATCCCTTCAATGGCATCCTTCATAAATGTGATATTGCTGCCGACGGTTCCATTTCCTCTTGTTAAAATCTTAACAAGTTTTCCGTTATCATAAGTTACTACCAATGTTAATCCATCCAGTTTCCAGGATAACCAGACTGGTCTTTCTCCCGCCCACACCTGTAAATCAGAAATCCGTTTCGTCTTGGCAAGGGAAAGTGCCGGATATTCATGCGCTTCCCGTTCACCATTGCTTTCCTCAAATCCGGCATTCTGTGTCGGACTTTCCGGCAGAATATATCCTGTTTTTTCTTCTAACCGGGTCAGTTCGTCAAACATGCCATCCCATTCATAGTTTGACATAATTTCATCCTGTCCATTGTAATATGCTTCGGACGCCTCATTTAACGTTTTTACCAGTTCCTCGATTCTCTTCTTCTCATCCATGGATATGCTCCTTACCCTCAATCTATTTTGGCATTACTGTTGTATTGCTGGAATTTAAAATGCGCCGGTTCAGCTCAGTCCACTCCTCCGCCGTTACTCTGCGGTACTTTCCTTTTTTGAGACTGCCCAGTTCTATATTCATAATGCGGACTCTCTTTAATTTTACTACTTTATATCCGCAATACTCACACATCCGGCGAATCTGCCGGTTATACCCCTGGGTTAATATGATTCGGAATTTACGCACATCCAGTTTTTCTACTGCACATGGTCTTGTAACCACACCAAGTTCTTCCAGTGGAACTCCCCCGGACATTTTCTTTAAAAATGCCTCCGTTATGTCATGATTTACGGTAACTTCATATTCCTTTTCATGCATATTCCCGGCACGCATCATCTTATTTACAATATCCCCATTATTTGTCAATAATATAAGTCCCTGGGAATCTTTATCCAGTCTTCCTACCGGATAAATACGTTTCGGATAATGAATATAATCAACAATATTGTCTTTTTCGTCTTTTGCAGCAGTGCAGACAATGCCCACCGGCTTATTAAATGCAAGAAGAATCATTTCCTCTTCTTTTTTTATTTCTTTTCCATCTACGCACACTCGCTGTCCCGGCTTCACCTTACAGCCAACAGAAAGAACTTTTCCATCTACCGTAATGCGTCCCTGCTCAATCAGACGGTCAGCTTCTCTCCGGGAACAATATCCTGCTTCACTTAAAAATTTATTGATTCTGACTCCGTTTTCTTCCATCGATATTTTCACCCTGTGCAAATTTTCTCGCTGCCCGCGGAACAAAGAATGTGTCTTGGTACATCCTCGCGGAGCGTTTTTTACTTTACAGGAAAGCAATTTCCTGTAAAGTAAAAATAACGGAGGTCCTAAGACCTCCATCTATTTATTATTTTAAGAACTCTGTCTTAACATATCCTTCTTTATCTTTCCAGGTGACTTTTGTCCACCCTTCTGCATAGCTCATCTGAACAGTAACAGAATCTCCTGCATAAGCAACACCAACCTTGGATGCGGTCTCACTCATAGAGGAACGGATATTAACCGTATTGGTTAATGTAATCTTAGTGCCCGCTGCGATTCCGCTGGTGTCTGCCGCCGGCTCCTGTGCCGGTGCTTCTGTTGAAACATAGTCACTCTTTACATATGCCGGTGTACCATTGTAATCAATGCTGCTCCATCCATCTTCTGTCGTACCGGTTCTTGTCAGTGCAGTTCCCTTTTCAACTGTTCCAAGTAATGCTCCGGACTCATTCGGTTCCTGTCTGACATTTACTTTATCCAGTGTATATACCGTCTCCGTTGTCACTTCCGGCTCAGCTGGTGTCTCTGGTTCCACCGGTGCCTCTGGTTCCGCCGGTGTCTCTGGTTCCGCCGGTGTCTCTGGTTCCGCCGGTGTCTCCTCTGTTGCCGGCTGCTGCTGTGCCTGTGCCTGTGCGATTGCTGTTGCCCATGCATTATATGCATCAGCAATTGTAACCGTTACCATATTAGAAAGATTTTCATCTGAAGCAATTGCTTTTTCATAATTTGCCTGTACTTCTGCCTGTAATGCAATGACATCTTCCTGTGTTTCAAAACTACTGATTAAGTTTTCCACATTATTATCGGTCGGCTGTTCTTTATAATGACGGTTAAAGCTGCTGTATAAGTTATCAATATAAAGTGCTCCCTGCTCATTCTTCTTTACATAGAAGAACTCCATACCAGGTGCTGTAGTATCTACTCCTGCGAATTTCAAATCCAGCGTTACACAGACAAGATAAGAATCTGCTTCTAATCCTGACTTAGTATAACATTTGATATTCTGATAACTCTCTGCATACTGTGACATCATGGTAATCAGGCTCTGTTCATTCTCGGAAACAGGTGTTGCATAGGTCTGTAATGTTGCCAGATCACCTGCCGCATATGCATTGTAATAATTCTGCATCAGGGTATTGATTTCCGGAACGGCATCTACCTGAAAGCTCTCTGATTCGGTACTCTGTTCCGTAGAAAGTCCATTATCTTTATCTTTATTTCCACTGCTGAATTTTATCATTACTACTGCCAATACAACAAATAATATTACTGCAGTAAAATATTTCCAGTTCTTCTGAAAGAAACTACTTATATCATTCTTTGATATCTTACTCATTTTTTCTTTGATTTCTGACGCTTTCATATCTGTCCTCCTAACCTTACCCGTGACCCCCCAAAAAAAGCATGCTTTGTGAGCTGCCCGTGTAAATAATGAAAAACGTTTCTTATAAGTTTTGCGGGACATAAATCCCGCAAAAAAATGTGTTAATATAAATTATAAAATGCACCCGGCGGGAATCGAACCCGCATTATCAGAGTCGGAGTCTGACGTTCTATCCATTAGACTACGGTTGCAGCTTATTTATACTAACACATCTATATAAAAAAATCAAAGGTTTTATTTAAGAAGCTTCTTCAAACTGGGAATTATAAAGCTGTGCATAGAAACCATTCTTCTGTAACAGTTCTTCATGATTTCCCTGTTCAATAATATCACCATCTTTCATAACAAGAATCAGATCAGCATCACGAATGGTAGACAGACGATGGGCAATAATAAAACTTGTTCTTCCTTTCATCAGGTTATCCATAGCCTTCTGGATTCTGTGCTCTGTTCTGGTATCAACAGAAGAAGTTGCTTCATCTAAAATCAATACCCGGTTGTCTGCTAAAATGGCACGGGCTATGGTAAGCAACTGTTTCTGTCCCTGGGATACATTGCTGGCGTCCTCATTTAATTCCATATTATAACCCCCCGGCAATGTCTGGATGAAATGATGGGCATGGGCTGCTTTTGCTGCTGCAATAACTTCTTCGTCCGTGGCATCCAGTCTTCCGTAACGGATATTTTCCATAATAGTACCTTTAAATAACCAGGTATCCTGAAGTACCATGCCGAAGGCATCTCTTAGCTCCCGGCGGTTATAGTTTCTGATATCATTACCATCTAATCTGATGCTTCCACTGTTGACATCATAAAAACGCATCAGCAGCTTCACCATGGTAGTCTTACCGGCTCCAGTTGGTCCTACAATGGCAATCTTCTGTCCCGGTTCTACCTTTGCTGAGAAATCATTAATGATAATCTGATCCGGATTGTATCCGAAATGCACATGGGAGAATTCTACTTCTCCACGAACATCCTTTAATTCCACTGCATTTTCTGTGGTCTGGTCTTCTTCCTCTTCACCTAAGAATTCAAAAACACGTTCCGAAGCTGCGGTCATGGACTGTACCTGGTTAATGACCTGTGCAATCTGCTGGATTGGCTGGGTGAAGCTCTTTACATACTGGATAAATGCCTGAATATCACCAATTCCGATTGTTCCGTTAATTGCAAGCATTCCACCGGAAATTGCCACGCCTGCATAGCCAAGGTTACCGACAAATACCATAACCGGCTGCATCATTCCGGATAAAAACTGGGATTTCCAGGCAGACTCATATAATACATGGTTTGTATCATTAAACCGTTTTATGGTTTCCTTTTCTTTATTAAATGCCTGGATAACTAAATGTCCGGAATAAGTCTCTTCCACCTGTCCATTAATATGTCCCAAGTACTCCTGCTGGGTACGGAAATATTTCTGTGAAAATTTTGCAATTGCTGAAACCATCAACGCTGAAATCGGAAGAATTACTAATGCAATCAGTGTCATCAGTGGTGAAATAGAAATCATCATCACAAGCACTCCGATAATGGTTGCCACGCTGGTAATAATCTGTGTCACACTCTGATTTAAGCTCTGTCCCAAAGTATCCACATCATTGGTAATACGGGAAAGAACTTCCCCATAAGTTCTGCTTTCAAAATATTTCATCGGCATACGGTTGATTTTTTCAGAAATCTCTTTACGCATACGATAACAGATTTTCTGTGTGATTCCAGTCATAATAAACCCCTGAAAAAAGCTGAATACCGCACTGATAATATATAAGCCAAGAGTAAATAATAATATCTTTCCAATCAGTGTAAAATCAATTCCACCGGTTCCTGCTACTTTATTCATCAGACCGTCTGCCAATGCCGTAGTAGCTTTACCCATTACCTTTGGTCCTAATACAGAAAATACGGTAGAACAGATTGCAAGTATCATAACTGCAACAATTCCAATTTTATATTTTCCAATATAAGAAAGAAGTTTCCGGAAAGAGCCCTTAAAATCTTTTGCTTTTTCACCCGGCATCATTCCACTGCCCATTGGTCCTCCCGGACCTCTACGACGTGGTGCACGATAACTTTGCTCATTACTCATGTTATTTTTCCTCCTTTCCCTCTTCTAATCCCAATTCCTTTGCCGATAACTGTGACTGTGCAATCTGCTGATATACTTCACAATCCCGTAATAATTCTTCATGCGTACCTTTTCCGACAATCTTCCCTTCATCCAATACAAGAATCTGGTCGGCATGTAAAATGGTACTGATTCGCTGTGCTACGATAATTACACTGCTTTCTTTTGTTTTTGACTCCAATGCTTTACGCAGTGCCGCATCGGTCTTCATATCAAGTGCCGAGAAACTGTCATCAAAGATATAAACATCCGGATTCTTTGCGATTGCTCTGGCGATGGATAATCTCTGTTTCTGTCCACCGGAAACATTCGTTCCACCCTGTGCAATCCCGCTGTCATATTTTTCCGGCTTTTCATTAATAAATTCTGTTGCCTGTGCAATCTCTGCAGCCTCTTTCATTTCTGCTTCCGTAGCTTCCGGTCTGCCAAATTTCAGATTGGATGCAATGGTTCCTGAAAATAGAATTCCCTTCTGTGGTACGAATCCGATTTCATCTCTTAATTCAGCTAAACTTAAATTCCGGATATCCACACCATCTAAGGTAATCTTACCGGCTGTTACATCATAGAATCTCGGAATCAGATTAACCAGCGTTGACTTTCCACAGCCGGTACTTCCGATAATCGCTGTTGTCTTTCCCGGTTCTGCTGTAAAATCAATATCTTCCAGTACATCTTCATCCGCACCCGGATAACGGAAGTTTACATGATGGAATTCCACTTTTCCGGTATGTTTTTCAATTGTTTCTTTTTCTGCCTTTTCTATAATAGAAGAATTTGTAGTAATAACTTCATCAATCCGGTCTGCTGCAACACCGGCACGCGGCAGCATAATAGACATCATGGTAAGCATCAGGAATGCCATAACAATCTGCATGGTATAAGTAATAAATGCGGTCATTGCTCCTACCTGAAGCTGTCCGGCATCAATACGATGTGCCGATACCCAGACAATCAGTATGGTTACTCCATACATAATAAACATCATGCCCGGCATCATAAAAGTCATGACACGGTTGGTAAATAACTGTGTTCTGGTAAGATTCCGGTTTGCTTCATCAAACCGCTCTTCTTCCTTTTTTTCTCTTCCAAAAGCACGGATTACGGAAAGTCCCGTAAGAATCTCTCTGGATACTAAGTTCAGGGCATCCACTAACTTCTGCATTATTTTGAACTTCGGAAGTGTAATGGACATCAACACCATAACCAGTCCGGAAATTACCAGTACTGCCATTACGATAATCCATTCCATATGTGCTCCGGTCTTTAATACTTTATAAATTCCACCAATTCCGATGATTGGTGCATATAAAAGCATTCGAAGCATAATTGCTGTTACAAACTGAATCTGCTGAATATCATTGGTGCTTCTTGTAATTAAGGAAGCGGTAGAGAATTTATCCATCTCAGTATTGGAAAAGCCTACTACCTTACCAAAGATTTTCTCTCTTAAGTCTCTTCCGACTCCTGCGCCGACTCTGGATGCAAGATATCCGACTACCACTGCAACTGCCAGCATGAGCAATGACATAGCTGCCATCTTTCCACCCTCTGACCAGAGATAATTCTTCTGGATATGCTCCACATCAAGTCCTGCCTTTTCGTCACAGGATGCTGCATATGCTGTTCCCATGGCATGTAAGGTACTGCTTCCCACAGAATCTATCATATTTTCCATATATTCTCTGGACTGTGCTATACCATCCTGCGTCATTGCACCGCTTGCAATCAGCTGCTTCATCATCGGACGCATATCCACATAAGTTACCATTTCGCCATCATCATTTTCCGCTTCATATGTGGTCAGTTCCATCTGCATCATCTGTCCGATTTCTTCAATGGACATCTCATCCAGGCTTTCTTTGGTAATCTGGTTCTGCGGATTCTGCTCCAATGCTTCCGCAATCGTATTCTTAAAATCCGTTTCACTCATATTTGCCATACGGTAAGTCAGTACGATTGGTGTCAGTAGTTCATCATCCAATGTTTCTAATGTCTCTTTATCCGCAGTACATACATAAGTATCGTCTTTTTTTTCATAGACCGCTTCAAAAGTATCCTTTTCACCATCTGTCATAAAAAGTTCTGCCAGCTGATATTCTTCCTCCGGCATCTTTTCCGGCAAAATATGTTTGATTCCCTTATTCTGGATTCCTACATCGATGATATCGGATGTATATTGTGGCAACGACAAATCGCAATAGGCCTGCACTCCAAGGAGGAGAAATATTACCACGATGATATGCCAGTACGGGAGCATATTTTTAAATATTTTCCGCATCTTTCCTGTTCCTTCCTTTTCTATATTATTTATAAAATATTTCTATTTTAATTGCTGTTTCAACTGTCTTCTCTTTTCAATCTCAAGCTCTGCTATCTGCTCTAATTTATTCAGATAGCCAATCAGCCGGTTCATATCTTCTTCTCCCATTTTCTCCGTAACCGACTTTAATAATTCACTCAAAATCCGGTTGCATTCATTTAAAACCTCTTTTCCTTCCTCAGTTACTCTCACATAAACATTCCGCCGGTCACCCTCACACACCATACGTTCAACATATTTTTTCTCTTCCAGGGAACGAAGTGTCCGGGACACCGCCGGTGCTGCCACACGCATATAACGTACCACTTCCGATACCGTAACCTTTGCATCTATCGATTTGCTATCCGGCTCTTTGGCATCTGTCTCTTTGGTAGCCATCTCTTTTTCTTTGCGGCAATGCTCGATGGTCTTTAAGGTTCCCATTTCCACGGATGAGACCCCCGGCAGAATTGATGAGATTTTCAAACGATGAAAACGATTAAATATGGAAAATATTTCATTTCCACAACCCTGCATCATTTTCACCTCCCTTTCTTTACATTTTATATTTTCTATTTATTTAACATTGTTAACTATTAACATGTGAAAACAATAATAGCACCATGATTAAGATAGGTCAATTAAAAAAGTATAAAATTATTATTAAATCATATCATTGACAGTTAAAAACGAATCTTATAATATAAAAAAAGCAAGTTTTTTTTACTAAAGGAGACTAAAAATATGAGTTTTAATTTTTTAAACCAATTACCAAGTCCGGAAGAAATCAAAAAAGAGTATCCACTTCCGGAGAAACTGGCACAGATAAAAAAAGAACGGGATGCTGCAATTCGCAAAGTCTTAACCGGCGAAGATGACCGTTTCTTAGTTATCATCGGACCTTGTTCCGCTGACAGCGAAGAACCTGTCTGCGACTACGTCAGCCGCCTGACCAAAATTGCAGAAGATGTCAAAGACCGTCTGATTATTATCCCTCGTGTCTACACCAATAAGCCAAGAACAACCGGCGAAGGCTATAAAGGTATTGCTACCCAGCCTGACCCTGAGAAAGCTCCTGATATGGTTGCCGGACTGATTGCAATGCGTAAGCTGCACATCCGTACCATTGAAGAAAGTGGTCTGACCCCTGCCGACGAAATGCTTTATCCGGAAAACTGGAGTTACATTGACGACCTGCTCTCCTACGTTGCTATCGGTGCACGTTCTGTAGAAGACCAGCAGCATCGTCTTGTAGTCAGTGGGTTTGATGTTGCATCCGGAATGAAGAACCCGACCAGTGGTGACTTCTCCGTTATGCTCAATTCCGTATATGCTGCCCAGCATCCACATCATTTCGTATATCGTGGATATGAAGTAGAGACTCCTGGTAACGACTTAACTCACGTTGTTCTCCGTGGTGCTGTAAGCAAACATGGTAACAGCACACAGAACTACCACTACGAAGATATTATGCGTCTGATTGAAATGTATAATGAACGTGACCTTAAGAATCCAGCTGCTATCGTAGATGCAAACCACTCTAACTCCAATAAAAAATACTTCGAGCAGATCCGTATCGTCAAAGAAGTGATGCATAACCGCCAGCTCTCCCCTGAAATTCACAAGATGATTAAGGGTGTTATGATTGAAAGCTACATTGAACCGGGCAATCAGAAAATCGGCGAACACATCTATGGTAAATCCATTACTGACCCATGCTTAGGCTGGGAAGATTCCGCTCGTCTTATCTATGACATTGCAGAAATGAATAAATAATAATTTCATCTACAGGAGCTGCCTCCGGCAGCTCCTTACGAATGCCTGACAATGGAAAAAGGGGGCAGCCATTTTCTTAAAAAATGGCTGCCCCCTTTTTCTATTTATGCAAGTAGCAAGAAACCCGCAAAGCGTGTTTCCCGTAGTTTCTTCTTTATCCTCTTGGGTGTGCCTTGGCATATACTTCACGGATTCTGCTCTGTTTCATCTGTGCATAGATTTGCGTGGTAGAAATATCTGCATGTCCTAACATTTCCTGAACCGCTTTCAAATCTGCCCCATTGCTTACCAGATGAGCTGCAAAAGAATGACGCAGCATATGCGGTGTTATTTCTGTCTCAATTCCGGCTTTCTTTCCATAGGCTTTAATTAATTTCCAGAAACCCTGACGGCTCATTTCTTTGCCGGAACAGTTGGTGAAAAGATATTCACTGCCCTCTTCACTGACAAGATATGATCTTCCCTCTTCCAGATAATGCTGCAGAGCCTCTTTTGCTACTTCTCCAAAAGGAATAATTCTTTCTTTATGAGCATCTTTGCAGGTAATATATTCCAGTTTCAAATTCATATCGCTTAACTTCAAAGAAATCAATTCAGAGACACGGATTCCCGTCGCATAAAGCAATTCTAACATCGCATGGTCCCTTAATTCCTTCGGTGTATTTCCGTTTGGCTGGTCTAAAAGCCGGCTGGTTTCTTCCATAGAAAGAATAACCGGAGCTTTCTTCTCTATCTTGGGTGCCTTTAATCCATCCGTCACATTTTGGTTTACATAATTCTGTACCATAAGATACTGAAAAAAGGCTTTCATGGATGCAAGTCCTCTGGAAATCGTTGCCGGTTTCTTTCCTTCCTGCTCCTGCTTTTCCATATATATTTTTAAGTGTTCCTGTCTGACATCCTCCACAGAAAGCACACCTTCAGAATACAGAAATTCCTTCATTTTGCGCAAATCCGTCTCATAAGAAACCGCTGTATTTTTCGATATTTTCTTTACTTCCTGAAGATACTTCATAAAAGCATCTATTTCCTGTGTCATAACTGTAACCACCTAACTCTTTTTCTCTTATGCCCTTCTATTCTTTTCCAAAAGGCAAGTACAATCCCTATTATAATGATTCTAATTTGGAAAAGCAATTCATATTTTCGCCTGTTTTTTGCTGATTTACATAAATCTACCACATGTATCTTATTTCTATTTTTCTACCCACAATATGTTGTAAAAATTTCGTAAAATTTTTTATATTTTTTTCAACACGAAGTGCACCATACCTGGATTCAGATATGCCTCTGTTAAGAATCCGATAAAGAACAATAATAATATAATCCCCCACAAAAGGATCCATTCCCCAAGCTTTCCATGTTCCTTTCCGCACTGGTACTTTTCTTCTAACTTTAATAACAGCAGGTATCCGGACACATAGAAAATAAATTGTGGGCATAACGCAATCATCATAAGCCAGATGGCACCTGCGCCAATATTGCTGATTGCCATCACGCACAGGAAACCAAAAGAAAAGCCGCTCCATATCAGAAATATACTATTCATAACCCGGTACCACGGTGTCATTCCAAAGAAGATTAATGTAAGGACAACCGGCACTCTTGCTGATAGTACATAAATAAAATAATCATGTTTTTCTATCGTAATATATTTTAACTGCTGTATGAAATAATCATTTAATATGCCATATTGCTGCAGACGGCTTCTTCCATACAAATTAGCAGCTATAATGCCAATCACAAAACAGCCTAAAAATAACACCTCTAACAGATGAAGATGCTTTTCTCTTCTTATCCCCGATACTCTTTCCATGTATTCACTTGTCTTAATTTTCTTATTTCATATTATTCCGGTAACGGTAACAATATGCCAAGATACCAGCTACGGTTTTACTGTCCTGGATTATTCCGGCATAAATTTTTTCCAATAATTCTTCCGGGTCATATGCCCTTACTTCAATAAATTCTTCTGGATCAAGATGCTGTTTTCCCGGTTTTAAATCCGTTGCCAGATATACATCAATAAACTCATTACAGAAAGCTACGGTCGTCTTTAAAGAAAGCATCTTTTCGATATGACCGCACTGAAAGCCTGTCTCTTCCTCTAATTCCCGCATGGCACTTATTTTCGTATCCTCTGTCAGGGAATCTCTGCATCCTGCCGGCAGTTCAATAGTATAACGGTCTAATGCATTCCGATACTGGCGTACCATTAAGATTCTGCCCTCCGGTGTAACCGGCACAACTGCCGCAGCTCCTTTTCTGTGTTCCACATAATCCCAGTATGCAATATTTCCATCCGGTGTCTCGATGGTGTCTGAATAAACATCCACGATTGCGCCCTGATATTTTAACTCCCTGTTAACTCTTCTGATTCTTTTTTCTTCCTGATGATCCTGTCCCATTGTATTCTCCTTTTTTCTTACAGATTTTTCCTCATTACTTGTTTTTTCTCGTAGAGTTTTTTTACTTTACAGGAAAGCAATTTCCTGTAAAGTAAAAAAATAAGTGTCCAAAAAGCTTTCACTCTTCGGACACTTATTTCCTGCTTATTTTGCGTAATCAACTACACGTGATTCACGAATTACGTTTACCTTAATCTGACCTGGATATTCTAATTCAGATTCAATCTGCTTTGAAATATCACGGGCAAGTAATACCATTTCAGCATCACTTATCTGTTCAGGAACTACCATTACACGAATCTCTCTACCCGCCTGAATTGCAAAAGATTTATCTACACCTTTAAATTCATTTGTAATATCTTCTAACTGCTTTAATCTGTTGGAATATGTTTCCATTGTCTCGCGTCTTGCACCTGGTCTTGCTGCGCTAATTGTATCGGCTGCCTGTACCAGACAAGCAATCAATGACTCTGGCTCTACGTCGCCATGGTGTGCCTCTACCGCATTGATAATAAGCGGAGATTCTTTATATTTTCTACATAAATCCACACCAATCTGAATATGTGAACCTTCTACTTCGTGGTCTACTGATTTACCAATATCATGCAGGAGTCCTGCACGTTTTGCCAATCTTACGTCTACACCAACTTCAGCCGCAAGTAAGCCACAAAGCTGTGCTACTTCTATAGAATGCTTTAATGCATTCTGACCATAACTGGTTCTGAATTTCATTCGGCCTAATAATTTCACAAGTTCCGGATGAATGCCATGTACACCTACTTCTAAAGTAGCAGCTTCACCCTCTTCACGAATCATGGTTTCAACTTCTTTTTGCGCTTTTTCTACCATTTCTTCAATTCTAGCCGGATGAATTCGTCCGTCTACAATCAATTTCTCTAATGCAATACGAGCAACTTCTCTTCGTATTGGATCAAATCCGGAAAGGATAACTGCTTCCGGTGTATCATCGATAATTAAATCTACACCAGTCAGTGTTTCTAACGTACGGATATTTCTTCCTTCACGTCCGATAATTCTTCCCTTCATCTCATCATTCGGAAGCTGTACTACAGAGATGGTTGTCTCTGACACATGGTCTGCAGCACATTTCTGAATTGCAGTAACCACATATTCTTTTGCCTTCTTTCCAGCTTCTTCTTTTGCCTGATGCTCCATCTCTTTGATTAATTTTGCAGTATCAAGCTTTACATCTTCTTCAACAGTTTTTAATAGATATTCTTTTGCCTGGTCGGAGGTAAGTCCTGAGATTCTTTCTAGTTCCCGTACACGCTCTTCATGAAGCTTTGTAATTTCAGCTTTCTGTTTGTTCAGCTCTTCTTCTTTTGCTGCAAAACCTGCTTCGCGCTTCTCAATGGCTTCCAGTTTCTTATCCAGATTGGATTCCTTCTGTTCCACTCTGCGCTCGTTTCTCTGAATTTCGTTTCTTCTTTCCTTGATTTCCTTGTCCAATTCGTTCTTCGTACGAATCGACTCTTCTTTAATCTCAAGCAAAGATTCTCTCTTCTTCGTCTCAGCGGTCTTCACAGCTTCATCTATTATCTCACGGGCTTTATCTTCTGCACTGCCAATCTTTGAAGCAGTCTGCTTTTTCTGGTATGCATTTGCAACAAACCAGGTGATAGCACATGTGACAATAAATGTAATTACAACAGCTATAATTACTGCCTGCACAGGAGCACCTCCTTTATTCAATTTTCATTGTTCATATAACATAAATATTCATTCATCTGTCATAAATAACAATAAATAAATTTTATACTTTTTCTAATATTATGTCAAGTAGTCCGGACATTTCATTACACGTAAAATGTCTTCACTTTTATATCCTCTCCGCATCAGATATCTATACTGTTTCTGCATTTCCTTTGCATCCGGCTGCTCCGGATTATAATGTCTCTTTTTTAATATTTCAGCAATTTTTTCTGTATCATTATTTTCATAGATTTCTTCTAAGGCCTGCTCTGTAATTTCTTTGGGAACTCCCTTCTGCATCAGTTCCTGCTGTAACCGGCGGCGGCTCTTACTGCCCTGTCGGTAACTGATATAATTTCTTGCATAGCGCATGTCATCAATATAATGATATTTCTTCACATACTCTATGGCATCAAGAATCAGTTCTTCCGGATATTCACTCTCAGCCAGTTTCCGGTAAAGCCCCTGTTCTGTCCGGTCCATCTTCTCTAAAAGTGCAAGTGCCCGTTTTTTCACCCGCTTACCTACTACTTCATAAAAGAGTTCCTGATACAGTGCCTCGTCTACGGTCTGCCCTTCCTGTAATCTGTAGCGGTGCACCTCACCTTTATATAATACAAGGTGTGTACCATCATCCATACACACCTTATATTTGTTTTTCTTATATTCTGTTATCCCTGAAACAATTCTGTCCATTACTCTGCATCAAGAACTTCCGGTCCGTTTGCAGCTGGAGTCTCTGTTTCTTCTTCACTCTTATCCACTGCATAATGAGCTCTTACTTTTTCTTCGATTTCCTGGCAGACCTGTGGATTCTCTTTCAGATAAGTCTTGGCATTTTCACGACCCTGGCCAATCTTATCTCCATTATATGCATACCATGCACCGGACTTATTTACAATACCAAGTTCAGAAGCCAGATCAAGGATATCTCCTTCTTTTGAAATTCCTTCTCCGAACATAATATCAAATTCAGCCTCTTTAAATGGCGGTGCCACTTTATTCTTCACTACTTTAATACGGGTACGGTTACCGACAATTTCTCCACCCTGTTTTAAGGATTCAATTCGACGTACATCAAGACGTACGGAAGAATAGAATTTCAATGCACGGCCACCGGTTGTTGTCTCCGGATTACCAAACATAACTCCAACCTTTTCACGCAACTGGTTAATAAAGATTACAATACAGTTAGAACGGTTGATTGCTGCAGTCAGCTTACGAAGTGCCTGTGACATCAATCTTGCCTGTAAGCCCACATGGGAATCTCCCATATCACCATCAATCTCTGCCTTTGGCACCAGTGCTGCAACAGAGTCTACGATTACAATATCTACTGCACCGGATCTGACCATAGTCTCTGTAATCTCAAGTGCCTGTTCTCCGTTATCCGGTTGTGAAATATAAAGATTATCAATATCTACTCCGATATTCTTCGCATATGCCGGGTCTAATGCATGCTCAGCATCAATAAATCCGGCAATTCCTCCACGCTTCTGCACCTCAGCGACTGCATGCAGGGCAACGGTCGTCTTACCACTGGACTCCGGTCCATATATCTCAATAATTCTTCCCTTAGGAAGTCCGCCTAATCCCAAAGCAATATCAAGACTTAATGCTCCTGTCGGAACAGTCTCCACATTCATCCGGTTGCTCTCATCCCCCAGTTTCATAACAGAACCTTTTCCGTACTGCTTCTCAATCTGGGATATAGCAGCATCCAGTGCCTTTAATTTATCTTCTTTACTGCTGTCTCTTCTCGTATCTTTTACATCTCTCGCCATGTCAATTCTCCTTCATGCGAACTTATGTTCGTTTTCTGATATTATAGTAGTATACTTTCTTCCAAATGTCAACTGCATTTTTAGAAAATATTTTTTTCTGTCCCTATACATTCTGTAAAGTGGGTATACCCGGCAGAATAGCCAAATATTTTATAGACTGTAAATATTCTCATGTAAAGAAAAAAGACTTCTTTCTGAAGTCTCTCATGGAAAGGTATCCTTATCTTAACATAATAAGATTCCGGTTACAAATTAATTTTCTATAAACAATGGAAACCTCTGGCAATCGTTCCATCTTTTTAATCATGATATTGATCCATACCAAGAATCAGGAAAATCTGTTCTAAGTACTTCTCACCAGACCGTTCTCCATAAATGATATGATTGATATACTGCGGACTGCACCCAACCGATGTTGCAAGTTCTTCCTGACTCATCTCAAGTTCTACCAGCCTGCGCTTTATTTCTTTCCCCATTGGAGTAATCTGCCGTTTTGTCTTTGCCATAAAAGTCTCCCCTTTTCTTCTTTATCATTTGTGTTTATATAAAAAATGATGTATAATATGAAAATAATTTCACAAATTACATTATAATTCATAAATATGAATTTGTCAATTCATATTTGCGTATTTTATTTTATTTTTTATTTTCTATACAATATTATTTAATACCTGATAAAGGAGTACACTATGACAATCAGCCAACGTATCTTTGCATTATTACGGGAAAAGAAGCTTTCACAAAAAGAATTATCGGAATACACCGGAATCTCTCCCGCTGCTATCAGCAGCTGGAAATCCAAGGGTACAAATCCTTCTTCTGATAAAATTGTAAAAATAAGTGAATTTTTAGATGTTGATGTATACTATCTTCTGACCGGTGAATACCAGCCGGCTTCCAACCTTCAGATTGCAGAAGAATCAGAATATCATGCTTTCCCATCCGACCCGGATGAACATTTACTGCTCCAGCTTTTCCATAAACTTTCTCCGATGGACAAAGGACGCATCATCGGTCAGTTAGAGCAGAAACTTGCTGAAAAATAACTTCTATATTTTTTTATATGCAATGATATATTTTTATAGCAATATGAATCAGGCATTTATTATGCTTCTATAAAAAATGTATGATAAAATCCGGACAGTATATTAAGATATACCATCCGGATTTTCTTATCAGCTGCAATCATAAAGCTAAAAGCCTTAATACTTCGTCTTTATCCTGCACACCGATGCTCTTTCCCTCAAAAACACCTTTTTTCATTACAACCAGGGTCGGAATGCTCATAATCTGATATTTTAAAGCCAGTGCTGCTTCTTCATCCACATTCACTTTTCCAACCTTTACCTGTCCCTCTAATTCATCCGCCAGTTCTTCTACAACCGGAGACATCATTTTACACGGACCGCACCAGTCTGCCCAGAAATCCAAAAGTACCGGTTTATCTGACTTTAATACTTCTTCTTCAAAATTGTCATTTGTAATCTTTACTACCATTTCGTTATCCTCCTTTACTTTTATAGAAAAGCTTCTATTTTTTCTTTTTTAAGTATGTCTCTTCTTAATTTTGTTTATACCCGCTTAATTTTTACCGAATTCCGATAATACCAGACCATCATTCCGGTCAAGAGTCATGCCGACACTCCATGCATTGACAAATAACAGCAATGGATTGCCCTTAAGGTCACGGATTTTCTTCATATCGGAAGTTCCGGTAAGCTTGTCCATATCAATATCTTTATTTTCAATCCAGCGGATATGCTCATATGGAAGCTTCTCCAAGCGTATTTCCACATTGTATTCATTTTCCAGACGGTATTTTAATACATCAAACTGCAGTACACCTACTACGCCTACGATAATCTCTTCCATACCACCCTGATATTCCTGGAAAATCTGGATTGCGCCCTCCTGTGCGATCTGCATGACACCTTTGACGAACTGTTTTCTCTTCATGGTATCTACCTGACGTACCCTTGCAAAATGCTCCGGTGCAAAAGTCGGTATTCCTTCGAATTCGAAGTTGTCTTTCGCAGTGGTTAAAGTATCACCGATTGAAAAGATACCCGGGTCAAAGACTCCGATAATATCTCCGGCATATGCTTCATCTATAATCTTTCTCTCCTGTGCCATCAACTGCTGCGGCTGGGAAAGACGGATTGTTTTTCCACCCTGGATATGTTTTACTTCCATGCCGGCTTCAAACTTTCCGGAACAGATTCGCATAAATGCAATACGGTCACGATGATTCTTATTCATATTTGCCTGAATTTTAAAGACAAAAGCAGAGAAATCGGAACCAAACGGATCAATCAGCCCCTTGTCCGAATTTCTCGGAAGCGGTGATGTAGTCATGGAAAGGAAATGCTTTAAGAAAGTTTCTACACCAAAGTTCGTTAAAGCAGAACCAAAGAATACCGGTGACAGTTCTCCCCTGGACACAAGATCCATATCGAATTCTGCACTTGCACCATCTAACAATTCAATTTCTTCATCCAATTTATCCCGGTATTCCTGCCCGATTTCTGTTGTCAATGCCGGATCATTAATATCAAAATCTTTTTCTTCACCTTCCTTGGTTCCCTTCAAGGTATCAGAGAACAGCATGACTTTTTTCGTATTCCGGTCATAAACTCCCTTAAAATTCTTTCCGGAGCCAATCGGCCAGTTAACCGGACAGGTAGCAATGCCAAGTTCTTTTTCGATTTCATCTAATAAATCAAAGGTATCATTAGCATCACGATCCATTTTATTGATAAATGTAAAAATCGGAATGTGACGCATTACACAGACTTTAAACAGTTTTCTGGTCTGTGCCTCTACACCTTTTGAACCATCGATTACCATAACTGCAGAATCAGCAGCCATCAGGGTACGATAGGTATCTTCCGAGAAGTCCTGATGTCCCGGTGTATCCAGAATATTGATGCAATATCCACCATAATTAAACTGCAATACAGAAGAAGTAACGGAAATACCTCTCTCCTTCTCTATTTCCATCCAGTCGGAAACTGCATGTCTTGCAGTTGCTTTTCCTTTTACAGAACCTGCCAGGTTAATAGCTCCTCCATACAGAAGAAATTTCTCTGTCAGGGTTGTCTTACCGGCATCCGGATGGGAAATAATCGCAAATGTTCTTCGTTTCTCTATCTCTTTTCTAAAATCAGCCAAAATGGGACCTCCTATAATTCCAGCGGCTCACCCGCACATTTTTGCTTTATGTCGAAGTAAGATAATATGGTTGCGGCAATGTCTGCAAAGCTGCCTCTTGTGCCATAGTTCTTACCCGGAGTAATATGCGCTCCATACATAAGAAGTGGTGTATACTCTCTGGAATGGTCAGTAGAAGGTGTACTCGGATCACATCCGTGGTCGGCTGTAATCATTAAAATATCATCCTCCCGTAACTTTGCCAAAAGCTCCGGCAGCCGCTCATCAAAGTGTGTCAGTGCTTTTGCATAACCATCTACATCATTCCTATGTCCATACAACATATCATAGTCTACCAAATTTGTAAAACATAATCCAGTAAAATCTTTGTCCATATAGGCTGATGTTTTGTCAATTCCATCATCATTTCCGTTTGTTCGTACAAAATCTGTAATTCCGCGTTCTGCAAAAATATCTATGATTTTTCCAACAGACAGCACTGTTTTCCCACTTTCCGTCAGCTGATCCAACATGGTGACTGCCGGCGGTTCTAAGGAAAAGTCATGTCTTCCTGCAGTACGTGTAAAATTCCCCGGTTCTCCGATAAACGGTCTTGCAATGACTCTTCCCACTCCGTTTTTCCCAGTCAGCATATTTCTTGCAATCTGGCAATCCCGGTACAGTTCTTCAATCGGCACTACCTCTTCATGGGCTGCCACCTGGAAAACAGAATCTGCTGATGTGTATACAATCAGTTTTCCAGTTTCCATATGCTCTTTTCCATAATCCCGGATAACATCCGTGCCGGAATATGGACGGTTACAAAGTACCCCGCGTCCGGTTTTCTGCTCAAATTCTTCTATGATTTCCTGTGGAAATCCATTTGGAAATGTTGGCAGTGGATGACTGGATATCACGCCTGCAATCTCCCAGTGTCCGATGGTGGTATCTTTTCCTTTGGACACCTCTGTCAGTCTGGCAAATGCACCTTTCGGATTTGCTTCTTTTTCTCCAATATGGACTCCGTCAATATTAAAATAGCCCAGCGAGCGCATATTCGGCATGGAAAAATATGGACTCCGTGAAGCTGCAAGTAAGGTATTGCTTCCTTCATCATGATACTCTGCCGCATCCGGCATCTCTCCGATTCCAACACTGTCTAATACAATTAAAAATACTCTCTTCATAGGCATTCCCTCTCTTCTCATGGTTCTGTCGGTTCTTTTTCTTATGATATTATTATACTAATTTCAGCCCCGTTTTCAAGTATCTAAGGGCGGGGCTGCTTCCCTTAATTTGTCTGTTCTGTTGTGTCTGAATTTTCGGTGGTTTCTGTTGCCGGATTCTCCTGTGCAGTATTTTTCTGAATTGGTGTGATAATGATATTTTCTGCCTCAATGCCGGCTTTTCTCTTTACAATATCCTCTATTTGGGCACGTTTGGCATCTGTTACTTCTCCCATATCAAGTACCACATCCGCTGTATTATCAGTAATGCTGACAACTACATCCGTAAATCCTTTTGCCTCTAACAACATCTCAGCTGCATTTTCCCGTTCTGCAATATCCGTCATTGCCACCATCTGATTTAAGGCATCCTGCTTTGCAGCTTCATCTATATTTGTATTATTGATAATTTCCAGCAAAGTCTCTTTGTTTTTAGAACGTACCTGTTCCCGGCCCAGTTTCATTTCTGACGCATAATCCATGCTGCTGCTTGCCATGACGGCTTCGCCCGGGTTCTCTAGGCTCTCTTCAACCACATTGTCTGCCGCTGATACAGCTTCACTACTGTTATCTTCCGTATCGGTAAAAATATCTGCTTCCGCTAAGTCATCCTCTGCCGATATCTCATAAGATAAATCTGCCGTATCCGCAGAAGCCTCCATTGCCACCTTTTCATCTTTGCCATTCTTGTCGGTAAAACTTAAGTAACCAGCCACTGCTATCATCAATGCCAATGCGGTTATAATGAGTTGATTTTTCTTAAATACTTTCTTCATTTACTGTCCTCCAGTCCGCTCATTTTTACTATTTTTATTCTATGTGCTTCTACCTGAAATAATGCCAAAACCGCCTCGGAAATATTCTGTTTCACCTTCTGGTTATCACCACCGGATGCCACAATTAAAATTCCCTCCACTTTGGGAAGAAGTTCCTTAGAAACAAAGGGGGTATTTCCGGCATCTGCTTCCTCATATACCGTACTTTCCTGTAGCTGCTGTTCCTTTGTGCTTCTTACTCCACCAGTGCTGTCACTTTCCTCTAAAGAATTTTCAGAAGTATTTTTATCCTTTTCCACCACCTGTGTCCCACTGTCCTGATAAGTAATCATCACCTTTACATCTCCAGCCCCGTCGATTTTTTCTAAAATATCTTCTAATTTCCGCTCTATTTCATCCTTAGATGCCTCCATGGTATTATTTTCCTTTGATATATTTTCTTTTGCTTCCTCTGCCTGTTTTTTTTCTTTTGTATCTGTAGGCAATGCGATAATCAGAATCAATATGCCTGCCAGGACTAAAATCAACCAATCTGACCGTTTTAGTTTCTTTTCTTTTATCTTTTGCATAAAATCCTGCATTTTCATCATCTCACCTCTTCTATCTGAATCTGCGTCTTATCAACCAGATAATTTTCACATACAAATTTTTCTAATTCTGCATACTCCTGACTTGTATGCTCCTTTTTCTCTTCTGTTTCTTTTATCTCAATTGCCGGTATCTCAATATCCGAAACATGGACGGAACTATTTTTTTCAATGTTATCCCCAGACTTTTCAATCCCGATTGTAATATGTTCTATTTCATAACCCTCATTTAACGTTACCTTACTGTATGCCACCGCATAGCCTTTCTGCCTTAGGGTATCCTCTACCTGCCCGCCACAGGCTTCTTCATATTGCAAACGATAATCTGCAGTCTCCGCACTGCTTATGGCATTTATATTTTGTACATTTTCAAGTTCCTGAAAGAACTGTGCCTGTTCCATATTCTGTATCAGCGTATCCTCATCAATTAGCCTAGAAGCAATGGGCGCCATTACCGCCAGCAGAATCAGAATCCTAAGAAAGAAATGCACATATTTTTCATAAATTTTATTCTGTACCAGATACAGCATCACATGTCCAATCAGAAAAAGGATCAGAATTCCCTTCATCCAGTTTAAAATTGCATCCATTTTATATTGCTCCCTCTTCCCCTTCTTATTTCTCTTCTTTCCTTCATCCCATAAGGAATCCGGATACTGCAGTAATCATGGCAATCGTCACAAGAAAAAGAACCAGCGAAGTAAGTAAAATCCTTGTAAGCAGCTGGCAGCCCAGACAAATGCCGTTCATGCTTCCTGCGATCCTCTTATCCGATACCGGTTCGGTTACTGCCGCTGTCACTTTATACATAAGACTCAGCAAAAACATTTTGCATAGTGGAAACATCACCAGCAAAAGTAAAATCAATACCCCGGCTGTTCCGACACTGTTCTTAATGACCATACCCGCTCCAAGCATCAGTTCACTGACTGCTCCTGTAATATTTCCCATTCCCGGTATCATTCCAAGTGTCTTTGTAACGGTACTCATTTTCAATCGGTCAATGGCCGGAACCACCATGGTCTGTACCACATTCAGACCAATGGTTGCTGCAATCGCACATTTTAAGCACCAGCGGATTATTTCTTCCATCAGTTCACACATTCTGCTAAAACGTTCCCCTTCTATCATATAATTCATAAATTCCATCATAATAAAGAGTTTCGTCATTGGCACCAGACAGGCAAGCATTCCCCACTGAACAATATAAACCACGATAAAAGCAATCTGGTAAAATCCTGCCGCTGTAAAATTTGCCATGGAAAATGCCAGAGACATGCCAAATACTGGAATCAGCATATTCATAAAATCTACAATCTGATTCATTGCCGTTACTACAATATCACTCATCATCTGATAGGACTGCAGCAGCAGGACTGTCATCTCCATATAAATCAGGAAAAAGCAGACCTCCGATATATAAGTATTATGAAAAATATCAGAGAAATTTTTAAGAAATGCGCAGCTGATTGCCAGTAAAAGAACGGTTACCAGTATTGCCTTATTATCCTGCAATTCTCCCCACAGAATCCTTCCCACTGCCTGCGTCAGCTTTTGTCCGTCACAGGAAAAGTTTCCGGTTGCCAGCTCTTTAATCAGTTCATAGAAACTAATCTCTTCTGTAGCATCCTGTTCCTTTAAATACTGCTCAATCTCTGATAAATCCAGCTGTTCCATAAAATCATCCGTATAATCCTTATCCGTCCCTGTCCAGCTGTTATCTGATGCTGCCGATACGGAAGATGCCTGTACAAGTCCTCCTGGCATGAGCCAGAACATGAAAAATATAATGAAACATCCTGCCGTTCTTACAAACATCTTAAACGCATTTTTTAATGGTTGTTTCTTCATAAAAAAGCCCCTAACGTTTCAATAAATCCCATCAGCACCGGCATACTGATTAAAAGAATCGACAGCTTGGCAAAGATTTCAATTTGTCCGGCAATTGCCTGATACCCGGATTCTCTGCAGATATCTGTTGCAAATTCTGCTACATAAGTAATTCCAATCATTTTTAAAATCATGGCAAGATACCTTCCATCTACAGGAAGCAGTTGCACCACACTATTGACATAAGACAATACAAGCTCCAATTTTCCTATCAGAAAAATGAAAATGCACAGGCACGCCACAATACTGATTAAAATGCTGTATTCACTTTTGTAGTTTTTGATAAAAAGTGCAAGAAAAACTGCTGTAATTCCCAGCAATCCAACCTGAATAATATCCATATTTCTCCTCTACAACGAAAACAGTGACTTCATCGTTTCAAACAAATCATATATGTATGGAACAATCCAGAACAGCACAATCAAAAGTCCTGCCAGACTGGTTAAAAATGCATGTTCTTCCCGCCCACTGTGCTTTAGCACCTGGCTGATTACCGTCACCAAAATACCAACTGCCGCAATTTTAAATATCAGGTTTACACTCATCTTCTCCTCCATTAAACCAGTATCAGCACCAGAAATATTCCTGCGGTAGCACACAGGTACATGCTGACTTTTATCCTCTCTCTCATCTCTGTCTGTTCTCTTTGAATCAAAATATTGATTCTTTCTATCAGTATCTCTGCTTCTTTTTCAAACAACCCTCCGCTTCCCTGTTCCAAAAGTCTTCCGCACTCCAAAAACAGTTGTCCTTCCTCTTTCGTAAAGATTTCCCTTTTTTTCCATGACTTCCACGCCTCCTTCCAACAGCTTTTCGGACTGCTGTTCTCATACTGCATCAGCTCCTTATGCAGATGCATAAAAAATGATTGAAAAGCTTCCGGTGCATGATGCCCCAATTCTGTAATAATATCCGGCAGCGGTTTCTTTAAGCTCTGCATATCTCCCTGTATTTTCAGCATACATTCCCGCCAGTCTAAAAGCCCTTCATAATGCCGCTTTATCTGCTGCATCCTGTCATAACCAATCCCAACTGTCCCCAAAAGTATCAGCACAACTCCTATCAATCGGACCATATTTTTTCCCATGCCCCATCATAAATCATAAAATGTCTTCTTCCACCATCATCCTTTTTTAAGATGACATACCGCTCAAAAATCTTTTGTTCTAGCCATTTTTGAAGTTGTTCCTTTTGTTGTAACTCCAACATATCAGCCGCGTGAATGGTTCCAAGAATACTGCAGCCACAATGCAATACTTCATCCACTGCCTGAAAATCTTCCATGGAACCAAGTTCATCCACTGCAATTACATCCGGCGACATGGAACGAAGAAGCATCCGCATTCCCACAGCCTTTTTACACCGGTCTATCACATCTGTACGTATGCCAAGATTATTCTGCGGTATTCCATGGCAGCAGGCTGCTATCTCAGAACGTTCATCTACCACCCCTACTTTAAAGTGTATTCTGCTTGTCTCATCTCCGGAAATCAGACGAATACTGTCCCGGAGCAGGGTTGTCTTTCCAATCCCAACGGAAGATACGAAAAGCGTATTTCTCACACTCTGTTCTGTTCTGATAAAGGGCAGAATTTCCTTTGCACATCCAATCTTCTGATGTGCAATTCTTATGTTCAATGATCCGACATAAGCAAGCTGTTCCACCTTTTCTCCCTCCATCCGGATCTGTCCGGTTACTCCTACCCGGTGTCCACCTTCTAAGGTCAGGAATCCACTCTTTAACTCTTCTTCATAGGCATAAATGGAATACCTGCTTAAAAAAGTCAGCATCGCAGAAATATCACTTTCCTTTATGTAATAACTTCCTTCCGCCTCCACACTTAATCTGCCACTTAGCTTATCTAAAAAATATTCCTTTCTCCCATCCCAGAGAATCATCGGCTGGTTTATACGAATGCGTATTTCCTCTGTCTCCTTTAATTTATCTTTATTTGCAAGCAGCATTTTCCGAAGCTCTGCCGGGAAAATCTGAAGTACCTGTTCTAACATTGTTTCCGGATTCACTCCTTTCTTTCGGTCTATCAATATATTCTTTCTAGTCTACTTGCGTAACTACGAGAAACATGCGTAAAAAAGAATGTGCCTTGGCACATTCTCGCGCCTGCAGCGGTCGCTTGCGACATCTACCTTATACGCCGCAGTGCGCATCCTCGCGGAGCATTTTTTACTTTACAGGAAAGCAATTTCCTGTAAAGTAAAAAAGTCGCAAGGATTTCTCCTCACGACTAATATATGACTTGTCTTATAAAATATGCTCTAAAATTTGTTTCCCTCCTACAAAACCTGCCACCAGCAGTTTCTTACGAATGCTTGGCAACCCATAAGCTTGGCAATAGAACAGAGAATGTGCCTTGGCACATTCTCGCGCCTGCGGCGGTCGCTTGCGACATCTACCTTATACGCCGCAGTGTGCATCCTCGCGGAGCGTTTTTTACTTTACAGGAAAGCAATTTCCTGTAAAGTAAAAAAGTGAAAGCTGTCACAAATGTGACAGCTTTCTATCTTATTAGTTGTACTTACGTTTTCTTGCAGCTTCCGATTTTTTCTTACGTTTAACACTTGGTTTCTCGTAATGCTCTCTTTTACGGATTTCCTGCTGGATACCAGCTTTCGCACAGTTTCTTTTGAATCTGCGTAAAGCGCTATCTAACGTCTCGTTTTCTTTTACGATTACATTTGACATTGTCTCACACCTAACCTCCCTCCAGTTGCGTATTGTGCATATTCAACTGTTTGGGTAATTTTATTGCACTACCAAAGATTATAGCATAATTTTCCCGTACGTCAACCGTTTTTTTGCTGTTTTTCCAATTTTCCGGAAAATATTTTTAATTCAGTATATTTTATGCTAACTGCTGTGCAAGAACAGTCTTTGCTTCTGTCAAAGCATCTTTGATGCCAGCCGGATTCTTACCACCGGCCTGAGCCATATTTGGACGGCCACCGCCGCCTCCGCCAACCTTCGCAGCAATTCCCTTGATGAGGTTACCGGCATGTGCACCCTTGCCCATTGCTTCCTCAGTTGCCATTGCAACAAGATTTACTTTGCCATCACAATCAGAAGCTAATACGATAACACCTTCGCCAAGCTTCTCTTTGAGCTGGTCTCCTAAGTCTCTTAAACCATTCATATCTACACCGGAAACGCTGGTTGCTAAAAGTTTCACACCAGCTACTTCCTCCACCTGATTCATAACATCACCTAATGCATCCTTTGCCGCTTTGCTCTTTAAGGATTCATTTTCAGACTGTAATGCTTTTACTTCGCCTAATACATGATTTACACGCTCAACAAGATTTGCAGGTGTCGCTTTTAATAATTTTGCAGCCTCTTTTAAGGTTTCTTCTAACTGGTCATAATATTCAAATACACCTTTGGATGTCAGGGCTTCAATTCTTCTGACTCCAGCCTGGATTCCAGCCTCGGAAATAATCTTAAATGCCTGGACTGCACTTGTATTGCTTACATGGGTACCACCGCAAAGCTCGGTAGAAAAATCTCCCATTTTTACAACACGGACATTATCACCGTATTTCTCACCAAATAATGCCATTGCACCGGTCTTCTTTGCATCCTCTAAAGACATTACTTCTGTTATAACAGGAAGTGCTTCTGCAATTTTCTGGTTTACAATGTCTTCCACTTTGGTAATCTCATCTGCTGTCATTGCTGAGAAATGTGTAAAGTCAAATCTTAATCTGTGCTCGTCTACATAAGAACCGGACTGCTGTACATGGGTACCAAGTACTTCTCTTAAGGCTTCCTGAAGAAGATGTGTTGCACTGTGGTTCTTTCCGATTGCAAGTCTTCTGTCTGCATCAATGGAAAGTTCTACTTCATCACCGGTCTTAATCATTCCCTTGGTAACTTTACCAATATGTCCGACTTTGCCGCCAAGCATCTTTACGGTATCTTCTACTTCAAAGACAAAGCTTCCGTCCTTGCTGCTGATAACACCGGTATCTGCTACCTGTCCACCCATGGTTGCATAGAATGGAGTCTTCTCTACGAAAATAGTTCCAATCTCACCATCGGATAAAGCTTCTGTGATTTCAGTCTCGGTAGTCATTACTGTAATCTTTGAGGTATAAGTATTGTTCTCATATCCGACAAATTCAGTTGTAATACTTGGGTCGATGGATTCATATACGGTAACATCTGCACCCATGTAGTTGGTTACTTTTCTTGCTTTTCTTGCTTTCTCTCTCTGCTCTTCCATTGCGGCCTTAAATCCGGCTTCATCAATGGTAAATCCTTTTTCTTCTAAGATTTCCTGGGTCAGGTCAAGAGGGAATCCGTAAGTATCATAAAGCTTGAAAGCATCCGCTCCGGATAATTCTTTCTTTCCTTCTTTTTCCAGCTTGTCCTGCATCTCTGCTAAGATAGCAAGTCCCTGATCAATTGTTTTATTGAATTTTTCTTCTTCCTGGGATAATACCTTGAAGATGAAATCTTTCTTCTCCTCTAATTCCGGATAACCATCCTTGCTCTCACGAATAACAGTATCACTGAGTTTTGCCAAAAACAGTCCATCAATTCCAAGTAATCTGCCATGTCTTGCAGCACGACGAATCAGTCTTCTTAAAACATAACCTCTTCCTTCGTTACTTGGCATAATTCCGTCGGATACCATAAAGGTTACAGAGCGGATATGGTCTGTAATCAGACGGATAGAAACGTCATCTAATGCATCCTGCTGATAAGTCTTTCCTGATAATTCACAAATCTTATCACGGATTGCTTTCATAGTATCAATATCAAATACGGAGTCTACATCCTGCATAACAACTGCCAGACGCTCTAATCCCATTCCGGTATCAATATTTTTCTGGGAAAGCTCGGTATAACCACCTTTGCCATCTCCTTCAAACTGTGTAAATACGTTGTTCCATACTTCCATGAAACGGTCGCACTCACATCCTACTTTACAGTCAGGACTTCCACAGCCGTATTTTTCTCCACGGTCATAATAGATTTCAGAACACGGTCCGCAAGGTCCTGCACCATGCTCCCAGAAGTTATCACATTCTCCGGTTTCCGGGTCACGATAGAATCTGGTAATTTTCTCTGCCGGAACACCGACTTCTTTGGTCCAGATTTCAAATGCTTCTTCGTCTTCTCCATAAATAGACGGATACAGGCGCTCCGGGTCAAGCTCTAACACTTTTGTTAAGAATTCCCATGACCATGCAATTGCTTCATGTTTGAAATAATCACCAAAAGAGAAGTTTCCAAGCATCTCAAAGAAAGTAAGATGTCTTGCTGTCTTACCTACATTTTCAATATCTCCGGTACGAATACATTTCTGACAGGTTGTCACTCTTCTTCTCGGCGGAATCTCCTGTCCTGTAAAATATGGCTTTAATGGAGCCATACCAGCATTGATAAGCAGAAGACTGTTATCATTATGTGGTACTAAAGAAAAGCTCTTCATTGCCAGATGTCCTTTGCTCTCAAAGAATTCAAGATACATTCTTCTTAAGTCATTTACTCCGTATTTCTTCACAATAATTCCTCCAAAAAACTATTTTTCTTCCTTTTTATCTTCATGTAATGCCAGTTCCTTTGCATCTTTCCGTTTCCGCAGTGCAATACCTGTGAATACACCGAGAACTGCAATTGCAACCAGAATCACAAAAATAACTACATACTGTAAAAAACTGCCTCCAAATGCGAGAAAATTATCCATACATTCTTCCTCCTGTTTTTAACTACGGGAACCACTTTTTACCGATTTCCCGTGTAACGAAATAGTTTCCTTCCCCTAAGCAGGAAACGTATTAAGTATAGACCAATTAATGGCATAATTCAAGAATTTCATTTGAGATTGTCCATATCAAATACCTGATTTTCTTTTTCGATATCCATGATTCGGTCCGTATACAAATGATTATCACATTTTTGCTTGTATTTTTCAATGGCAGAATAATCCTGCCACATATGCATCGGGAATACATAATCAGCTTCCACATTTTTCATGAAATAAGCCAAACCAAGGTCAGTATACTCACCAAGTCTCGGGTCTAAAACCACAAATGCCACATTGATATGCTCACCTTCTAACTTGCGTATCTGGTGTCTATAGTCCCGCTCCATCTTGCCATTAATCAGCTCTCCCACATGCTCCATCTTCCAGTTATGAAGGTCTCCTGCATGATAAATGGTCTTGCCACAGGTCTTTACCAGAAACGCCACACCGGCATCCGTGGAACGAAGGGTTCTTACCTTCACTTTTCCGATTTCATATTTCTTATCCGGAATGACATATTCGATACATTTCTTTGCCCGCTCCGGAATACCGTGTTTTTTCATAAAATTCGGACTCATTTTTGTATCTTTTGACAAAATAAAATGAATGTCTTCATAATCCTCTGCCAGTTTTAAAATATTCATATCAAAGTGGTCCTGATGCTTATGGCTTGCAAAGAAATAAATGGATTTGTCTTTGTCAAATACCGGAAGCACTCCGGTAAAAGTATAACCGGTTACACGGTTTCCTTCAAAATAATCAAATATCAAAATCACATCTTCCATTTCCACCACAAAACAGCTATGATGTACAAATATTACTTTCATATCGTTCCTCTCATTTCATTCTGCCAATAATTTCATTTGCTTTCCGGTATATTTCTTCCGGTTCAAATCCAATCTGAAATGTGTTATCTTCATAAAGAATTTGTCCATTTACCATAGTAAGCTTTACATTCTGTTTGCTTCCGCTGTATACAATATTCCTGACGAGATTATTTTCCGGCTGCATATTCGGCTGTTTTAAATCAAGCATGATTAAATCTGCTTTCTTTCCCTCTGCCAGACTATCGCATTCATTTAATCCCATGGCAGCAGCTCCTCCTGTCGTTGCCATATAAAGTACTTCTTCCGCACCAACACAGGCTGCATCCTTTTCTCTGACCTTTGCCAGACCGGTAGTTAAAAACATTTCCCGGAACATATCAAGGCAGTTGTTACTTGCCGGGCCATCTGTTCCGATAGCAAGATTAATTTCCTCTTTTATAAAGCGGTCAATCGGTGCGATTCCGCTTGCCAGCTTCAGATTCGATGCAGGATTCGTTACTGCCGTAAGATTTCTCTTTCGAAAAATTTCAAAATCCTCATCTTCAAAATATACACAGTGATAACCACCGCCGCCATATTGAAACATTCCAAGCTCTTCCATCAGCCGGGTCGGTGTCATTCCATAACGCTCCTTACACTGTTCTACTTCAAGTGCAGTCTCGGAATTATGGAAATATACCGGTGCATGCAGCTTTTCGGATAATGCTGCCACCTGTTTTAAGTGCTCTTTTGAGGTGGTATATTCCGCATGAAATCCCGGCACATAACCGGTTAAGTCACTCATTTCATTGACTTTATGATAAATTTCTTCCATCTCTTCAATGGAGCTTGTAAAATCATTGAAGCTGCTGACCTGCATGGTCCGGAATCCACAGTCTATGGAAGCCTTTGCAATTGTCTCCGGAAAGAAATACATATCAAAATTTGAAGTGATGCCACTGGTCAGATATTCCATGATGCCTAGTATGCTGAGCCAGTATATATCATCTGCCGTAAGCAGTGCCTCTTTCGGAAATACCTGCTTTGTCAGCCAGTCCTGTAATGGCAGGTCATCCGCATAGGAACGTAAAAATGTCATAGCCGTATGGGTATGGGCATTTTTAAATCCCGGCAGCAGCAGGTTTTTCCCTGCGTCAATTTCCCTGTCCCAAAGAATCATTCCTGCCGGCTCTTTTTCAAAAACACGTTCCGTATCAAGGCCATCCCCGATATAGATAATCTCATTCTTCTTTACCCACAATTCCCCGGTTATCACCTGAAAAGAATGTCCCTCTGACGGCGCTAAGATTCTGGCATTGTAAAAACGTATATTCATACGCAATCCCCTCCTTATCTTCTACCTTCTCCTGATAGATATCTGCCTCTTATATTTAATTTCTATAGCTGCTTCCCGCTATACCATTTTCTTACAGAAATGTTTTCATACCGGTAATAGAATCGGTCACCAGCTTTTTAAACAATGGTGCAACACGATCTGCTGTCTCCTGAACTTCACGGTGTGTCAGGGAAAATGGTGAAATTCCTGCCGCAAGATTTGAAATACAGGAAATACCGCAGATTTTCATCCCCATATGATTTGCTGCAATGGCTTCACAGGCTGTACTCATGCCTACCGCATCTGCCCCCAGTACACGGCACATGGAAATCTCCTGTGGTGTTTCAAAATTCGGTCCTGATAACTGCAGGTAAGTGCCTTCCCGAAGCGGAATATCTGCTTCAATGGCAGCTTTTCGGATTATTTTCTGTAAATCCTCATCATAGATATGGCTCATATCCGGGAACCTTTCCCCCAGTTCATCGATATTTGCCCCGATTAAAGGAGATGGTACAAAGCAGCCAATCTGCCCGGTAATCATCATCAGATCTCCGGCTTTCATTCCCTGCTGTATTCCCCCTGCAGCATTGGTAAGAAAGAGTACCTTTGCGCCCATCATTTTCATTAATCTTGTTGGCAGCACAACATCCTGCATGGAATAACCTTCGTAATAATGCACACGTCCCTGCATACATACTACCGGCACATCCCCTACATAACCGAATACGAAGCGCCCCTTATGCCCCGGTACCGTTGATACCGGAAACCCTTCGATATCGTGATAATCAAGCACTGCTTCCACCTTCATATTCGTGTCAGCATAATCTCCTAATCCGGAGCCTAAAATCAATGCTGCCTGTGGTTTAAAATCAATCTTATCTTCAAAACATGCATAACATTTTAAAAGCTTTTCATATACTTCGTTCATGCTCCTCACTCCTTTTAACAATTATACCTTCCTATGTATTAAAAATCAAATAAAGAAAGCTGGTTCGATTCCGGCAAGTCCCCAAATAATCCAAGGTCTCCCATCAGATCAATTACGGTCTTACTAACTTTGGTCCGCTGTCTGAAATCATCCTTGGAAAGGAACGGACCATCCTTTGCAGCCTCTACCACTGCCTCTGCCGCCTTCTCGCCAAGACCATCTATCGTACTTAAGGCAGGCATCAGTCTGCCATCAATAATCTGGAAACGGGATGCCTGGGCTTTATATAAATCAATGGTCCAGAACTCATAGCCTCTTGCATACATTTCCTGCACAATACGCATATCCTTATAGGTATCCTGCTCCTTCTTCGATAGTGAATCCTTTCGTTTCTCATAATCACGCATGAAATAATTCAGCTTGTCTTTTCCCTGACACATAAGCTCATAACTGAATCCGGTTGCACGGATGGAAAAGTATGCTGCATAATATGCCAGCGGATAAAACACCTTACAGTAAGCAATACGCCATGCCATCATAACGTATGCCGCCGCATGGGCTTTCGGGAACATATACTTAATCTTCTTACAGGACCAGATATACCAGTCTGGTACGCCGTGGGCAGTCATTTCTTCCTCCCACTCCGGTTTTAAGCCCTTTCCCTTACGGACAGACTCCATAATGGTAAAGGATTCCTCACTGTCAAGTCCCATACTGATAAGATAAATCATAATATCATCACGGGTACAGATTGCCGTAGAAATGGTTGCTTTTCCCTCTTCAATCAATGTCTGGGCATTTCCTAACCATACATCCGTACCGTGTGAAAGACCTGCAATTCGAATCAGATGGGAAAAGGACTGCGGGTCTGCGTCAATTAACATCTGCATCGCAAAGTCTGTTCCAAACTCAGGAATTCCAAGGGCACCGAGTGTACAGTTCGTCAACATATCCGGTGTAATACTCAGTGCACTGGTATTCTTAAATAAGGACATAACGGACTTATCATCCAGCGGAATCTTCTGTGCATCAATTCCAGTTAAGTCCTCAAGCATACGGATCATGGTCGGATCGTCGTGTCCGAGAATATCAAGCTTTAATAAGTTGTGATCAATGGAATGGTACTCAAAATGAGTCGTAATAATATCGGTTGTCATATCGTTAGCAGGATGCTGAATCGGTGTAAAGGAGTAAATTTCTTCCCCCACTGGCAATACTACGATACCTCCCGGATGCTGTCCGGTGGTCCGGTGGATTCCCACGCAGCCCTGCACAATCCGGTCTATCTCACAATTTCTCTTATGCACACCATGCTCTTCATAATAATTCTTTACATAACCGAATGCGGTTTTATCTGCCAGCGTACCAATGGTTCCGGCACGGAAGGTCTGTCCCGCGCCGAAAATTACTTCTGTATATTTATGGGATTTACTCTGGTAATCACCGGAAAAGTTAAGATCAATATCCGGCTCTTTATTTCCCTTAAATCCAAGGAATGTTTCAAACGGAATGTCAAATCCTGCTTTCACCAGTGGTTTGCCGCAGTTCGGACACCGCTTATCCGGCATATCACAACCGGACTGTCCGCCATATTCCTTTACTTCCGGCGAATCAAAATCACTGTAATGACAGTGGGCACAGTAATAATGTGGTGCCAGCGGATTTACCTCCGTGATTCCGGACATGGTTGCCGCAAAAGAAGAACCTACGGACCCACGGGAACCTACCAGATAACCATCCTCATTGGATTTCCAAACCAGCTTCTGGGCAATGATATACATTACCGCATAACCGTTTCCGATAATGGATTTTAACTCCCGCTCCAACCGCTCCGATACGATTTCCGGCAAATCCTCTCCATACATCTCATGTGCCTTGTTATAGCAGATATCACGCAGCATCTGATCGGAATTTTCAATTACCGGCGGACACTTATCCGGGCGAACCGGAGAAATGCGCTCGCACATATCTGCGATCTTATTGGTATTATCGATAACAACTTCTTTCGCTTTCTCACTGCCTAAATAGCTGAATTCCTCCAACATTTCTTCTGTGGTACGAAGATATAGCGGAGCCTGCTCATCGGCATCCTTAAAGCCTTTACCCGCCAGAATAATACGACGGTATACTTCATCCTCCGGGTCCATAAAATGCACATCACAGGTTGCCACAACCGGCTTATGGAATTCTTCTCCTAATTTTACAATCCGGCGGTTAATGTCCTTTAATTCATCCATGGTGGAAATCGGTGCTTTTTCATCTTTTATCATAAATGCATTATTTCCAAGAGGCTGGATTTCAAGGTAATCATAAAACTTCACCAGACGGATAATCTCTTCCTGCGGCCGTCCCTGTAAAATTGCCTGATAAAGTTCTCCCGCCTCACAGGCAGAACCAATCAGTAAGCCTTCCTTGTGTTTTAAGTATTCGCTCTTTGGAATTCTCGCCCTCTGATGGAAATAATCAAGGTGGGATAAGGATATCAGCTTATAGAGATTCACACGACCCAGATCATTCGTTGCAAGAATAATAGCATGATGGGTCGGCATCTTCATAACGGTCTCTTTGCTGACATGTCCCTCGGCATTTAATTCATCCAGTGTATTGATGCCACGGTCAGCAAGCATTTTTACAAACTTTTCAAATATTTCAGCGGTACATGCTGCATCGTCTACCGCACGGTGATGATTCTCCAGCGAAATATTTAATGCCCTTGCTACGGTATCCAGCTTAAAACGGTTCAGATTCGGCAACAGCATTCGTGCCATGGCAACAGTATCTGCAATGGTAAAATCATAAGGAATGCTTAAACGGTCACAGTTATATTTGATAAAGCTCATATCAAAATCAGCATTGTGTGCTACCATAACAGCACCATCACAGAAGGCTAAGAACTCCGGCATAACTTCTGCAATCACCGGTGCCGTAATTACCATATCATCTTTGATTCCGGTCAGATTTTCAATGTGGAACGGAATCGGCACTTCCGGATTAACAAAAGTGGAAAAGCGCTCGGTTATATTCCCTTTTTCTACTTTTACCGCACCAATTTCAATAATTTTATTTACCAGCGGTGAAAATCCGGTGGTCTCTATATCGAATACCACATAGGTATCCTGCAGAGACTGATTCTTTGAATTTTCTACAATGTCCTTCAAGTCATCCACAAGATAAGCTTCCACACCATAGATAATCTTAAAGTCCGGGTCATCCGGCAGTGCATGGTTTGCAATCGGGAATGCCTGGACATTTCCATGATCGGTAATCGCCAGTGCCTTATGTCCCCACTTATATGCCCTTTTTACCAGATCTCCTACATCAGTAACACCATCCATGTCACTCATCTTGGTATGGCAATGAAGCTCTACTCTCTTTAACGGGCTGTTGTCCATTCTTATTGTAGTAAAATCAGGGATTTTCTTAATTCCGACAATGGAGCCGATGGTCAGCTCACTGTCAAATTTATCAATGGTCGTTACACCTTTAATTTTAAGAAATGCTCCCTTTTTCAAATCTCCCATCAGTTCCGGTAGATTCTCATTTTTTGTAAAGATTTTAAGCACAATGGAATCCGTAAAATCCGTTACCGACATAATGATAATTGTCTTTTCACCACGGATTTCTCTTGTATCTAATGTCATTATCTGTCCACGGATGACAACTTCTCCCATTTCACCTACGATGGTCTCAATCGGAATTGCATCCTCTTCAAAATCACGGCCATAAATAACATCCAGATTGTCTGATTTTTTAACAAAATCTCTTCTCTGGAAGGAAGATTTTCCCTTGAAATCCTTTCCGCCGGAAAAGTTATTCTTTCCAGCAGCAGGTGCTGCTCCTGCACCTTCTGTGCCGGTAGTCTGTTTTTTCTCCGGGGCAGCAGGTGTTTTTTCCTTTTCTGACGCTCTAGCATCGGGCTGTGCGTTTGCTTCATTGGCAGCAGGCTGTTCCATGCCATCCGCATTCTGCGTTCTTGCAGCAGCGGTTCGTGCCACGATATGGGCAACCTCTGTTTCAATCTGGCTGTCTGCACTCTTTAAATAATCATTTTCTGCCGGCTTCTCATACTGTGGCTCAATCATTAATTTTAATCCACAACGTTCGCAGATGATTTTTTCTAAGATATCAATCAGTTCATTACTCCGCTCTGTGGCAACAATGGTATCCTCTATGGTAAGAATCATATGGTCTTCCCGGTCAAATTCCATTTTGCTGCAGCGCATCAGATTATAGAGCAGTACGCTGTAATTGCGAATCTCTTCTAAAATACTCTCCCGGTATACCGCCATCAGTTTTTCCGGTGTATACTGGCTGGATAAATTAAATTTTTCTATGATTTTAACAGCTATCTCCTTGTGCGGAAATAGCTGTTGTCTGATTTCTTGTTCAATATGATAGATTTCCGGTTTGGGAATTAGCCTTGTACTCTCTAAATAAATCCGCAGTGCATTCTGTGCGGAATTCGATGCCACTTTTGTAATCTCTGTTTCTTTCAAAAGTGCACTCATCTCTCCGGTAATCTTTAATGTCGGAAAAACTTCAAAAAACAGTTTTGCCATAATTTTTCCTACTCCTTATTCCAGTTCAAAAGTTCCTTTCTTAATTCACTTAAGAGCTGATTCTCCGGTACTTTACGGTCTATCTGACCATGCTTTATAATTAGTCCTTCTCCCACACCGCCGGCAATTCCGATATCGGCTTCCTTTGCTTCTCCCGGTCCGTTGACTACACAGCCCATAACAGCAACCTTGATGTCTAAAGGAATGTCCGCTACCATATTCTCTACCTGATTTGCCAGTTCGATTAAGTTGATTCTTGTTCTTCCACAGGTCGGACAGGATACTACCTCAATGCCACCCTTGCGGAGTCCCAAGGTTCTTAAAATCAGTTTTGCTGATTTGATTTCTTCTAACGGATCTCCGGTTAATGAAACACGAATGGTATCTCCAATCCCCTGATTTAAAATCAGTCCCAGTCCAATGGAGGATTTAATATTTCCGCTGATAATCGTTCCTGCCTCTGTAATTCCCACATGCAGGGGATGATTGGTTTGCTCAGCAATCAGTTCATGGGCTTTTACACACATCATAACATCTGAAGATTTGATACTGATAACGAGATTGTCATATCCCATATCTTCAATAAGATGCACTTTATCCAAAGCACTTTCTACAATGCCTTCTGCGGTAACACCATGATATTTTTCTACTAAATCCTTTTCCAGTGAACCGCTGTTGACTCCCACACGGATTGGAATATTTCTTTCCTTTGCTACGTCTACCACAGCCTGTACACGCTCTTTGCTTCCGATGTTGCCCGGATTGATTCTGATTTTATCTGCTCCATGCTCCATGGCAGCAATAGCCAGCCGGTAATCAAAATGAATATCTGCAACCAGTGGTATTGCTATCTGCTTCTTAATCTCAGTCAATGCTTCTGCGGCTTCCATTGTCGGCACCGCACAGCGGATGATATCACAGCCTGCCGCTGCCAGACGGTTAATCTGCTCTACGGTTGCTTTTACATCCTCTGTCTTTGTATTGGTCATTGACTGTATCAGGATTGGATTTTTTCCACCGATGATACGGTCTCCTATTTTTACCACTTTCGTATCTTTTCGTTCCATGATTGCTTTTCCTCCTGTGCAGGATTATTTAAAATAATTTTCGAATATCGTTAAACATAACAAGCACCATCAATGCCAGAAGCAGCATCAGTCCGACAAAATGAACCATGCCCTCTTTGTCCGGATCCACCCGTTTCTTTCTGACGGCTTCTATAATCAGAAATACCAGTCTTCCTCCGTCTAATGCCGGTAATGGAAGCAGGTTCATAATTCCAAGATTGGCAGTCAGCATTATGGAATAATTAATTAATGTCAATACCACCGATAGCGTTCCCGCTGACTTGCTCTCGTCATAAGTATCACCAATATTCTTTACAATACCTACCGGTCCCGAAAGTTCATTGACACTGACTCTTCCGGTCACTAACATCTTCAAGCTGTCCATGGTAACTTCTATCCAGTATTTCACTTCATATACGCTATATTTTATGGTCTCAAAAATATTACCCCGCTCACGCATGGTATTTCCATAGATTCCAAAGAGATTTCTTCCTGCTTCTTCATCATATTTCGGGCTGATGGTACAGGTATATTCCTCTCCATCTCTTTCATAGGTCACTTCCAGATTCTCATTGGAATGAAACAGCGTGTAAACACTTACTTCACGATAAATATGAATGTTCTTTCCATTGATTTCTTTAATGATATCTCCAGCCTGAAGTCCTGCTTCCTCTGCCGGATATCCTTCCATAACACCTTTTACCTCCGGCCGGTCAAATCCGGCTGTCCCGATAACAATCAGTGCCAGAAAGAATGCCAGAATAAAGTTAAAAACCGGTCCTGCCGCTACAACTGCTATTCTCGCCCATACGGACTTGCTGTTAAAGGAGCCTTCACTTTCCGACTCTCCGTCTTCGCCTTCCATCATACATGCTCCACCAAAAGGCAGCAGTTTTATGGAATATTTTGTCTCTCCCTTTGTAATTCCAAATAGCGTTGGTCCAAGTCCCAGGCAAAATTCATTTACTTTGATTTTATTTTTCTTTGCCAGCAAAAAATGTCCCAGTTCATGAAAAATAATAATAAAACTGAACATTAAGATTGCAATGATTATTTTCAATCTACCACCTGCTCTCTATATACTCATACGCAGCCTGCTCTGTTGCAAGGATTTCTTCTACGGACGGACTGGCAATATAGGTACACTGCTCCATACACGCCTGTGCAATTTCCGGAATCTCCAAGAAACGGATCTTTCCGTCTAAGAACATTGCTACCGCTCTCTCATTTGCTGCATTAAAAGCAGTCGGAATGTTACCGCCCTTTCTACAGGCTTCATAAGCCAGTTTCAATCCGTAAAAAGTCTCCATATCCGGCTCTTCCAATGTAATTGCCTTCATTTTCCAGAAATCAAGCCGGTCTCCACTTAAGTGTAACCGTTTCGGATAATACAGGGCATACTGGATTGGAAGCCGCATATCTGCCGTTCCAAGCTGTGCAATGACTGCACCGTCTTCATACTCTACCATAGAATGTATGATACTCTGTGGTTGTACTACAACCTGAATCTGGTCTGCATTTACATCAAACAGCCATTTTGCTTCAATGACTTCAAGTCCCTTATTTATCATGGTTGCGGAATCAATAGTGATTTTACGTCCCATGCTCCAGTTCGGATGCTTCAATGCATCTTCCACTTTTACCTGTTCTAATTCCGCCCGCTTCTTTCCACGGAATGGTCCGCCGGAAGCTGTCAAAAGTATTTTTGCAATTTTATTGTCTCCGGCTCCCTGCAGAGACTGAAAGATTGCACTGTGTTCACTGTCCACTGGAAGGATTTTCACATTACATTCCTTTGCCAGCGGCATAATAATATGTCCTGCGGTAACTAAAGTCTCCTTATTAGCTAGTGCAATGTCCTTTCCTGCTTTCATAGCGGCTATGGTCGGACGGATACCAAGCATACCCACAATGGCAGTTACAAGAATCTCTGCTTTCTCTTCCGTTGCTACTTCTAAAAGTCCTTCCATCCCGGAAGCCACCTTTACCTTCAAATCTGCAACCCTTGTCCGAAGCTCAATCGCATCCTCTTCTGCCCATACAGCAACCAAAGCCGGATGAAACTCCCGGATCTGTTCTTCTAATTTTGCAATATTATGTCCTGCCGCAAGTGCAGTTACTTCAATATCTCCATGTTCTCTTACAACAGAAAGTGTCTGGGTTCCGATGGAACCAGTGGAACCTAAAATTGCAATCTTCTTCATGTTTCCTCCTACTTGCCAATCAGATATAATGCAAGATAATAAATAATTGGCGCTGTAAATATTACACTGTCAAAACGATCTAAGATTCCACCATGGCCAGGAATCAGTTTGCCATAATCTTTAATGTCATAATTACGTTTGATTGCAGATGCAGTCAGGTCTCCAATCATAGATATGATTGCCCCAATCGCACAAATCATGCAAAGCATAATGATATCACGGTTGGTGCTTCCCATAGAGCCCTGGAAAACAAAGCAATAAATCAGGGTTAATAATGCTGCTCCCACTACTCCGCCAACAGCTCCTTCCCAGGATTTCTTCGGAGAAAGCACCGGTGCCATCTTGTGTTTTCCAATCAGCACACCCACGCAATATGCACAGGTATCGCAGCCCCAGGAGCATAAGAAAATTAACCATACAATATAAGCTCCACCCGGTAGCATTCTGGTCTGATATACATAAGAAAGCATCACCGATACATAAAATACACCAAAAAATGCTGCTAACATCTGCTCGGTATGATATTTCGGATAAGAAAATACATATACAAACATCAGCACTACCAAAAGTGCGATGACAAATAACAGCATATCCGGAATAAACTGAAATTTCAGATTGCAATAATATACAATCGTTGCCAGTCCGCCGACGACACCGGCACAGCTTTTTTCAATTTTAAACACACGATACAGTTCATACAATCCAATCAAAGAAATAATTCCGGTTACTGCCAGCAGCAAATCATTTCCGGTAATAATGAATACCAGTGCCAGAATTACCAGCACGATTCCACTTAATAATCTTGTCTTAAACATATTACTCCTCCTCTATCTTTCCATATCTCCGGTCTCTTCCGCTGTAATCCTCTACTGCTTTACGCAGTTCTTCCGGTGTAAAGTCCGGCCATGGAACCTCTGTAAAATATAACTCACTATAAGCAAACTGCCACAGCAAGAAGTTGGAAAGCCGCTGTTCTCCACTGGTGCGGATCATAAGATCAGGATCCGGGATATCTTTCGTATCAAGATAGGATTCATATTTCTCTTCGGTAATCTCCTCTGCCGAAATACCATCCTGCCACATTTTCTTCATTCCACGGATCATTTCATCTCTTGCTCCATAATTAATGGCAATCTGTAAATTCAGTCCCGTATTATGGGCAGATTCTCTTTCCAATACAGCAATCTGCTGCTGGAATTTATCATCCAGCCGGCTGGTATCCCCGATTACACGGACTCTCATATTATTCTTGTCCGCTGTCTTTATACAGTTCTTAAGATAACTGCTCAAAAGCTTCATCAAAGCATCTACTTCATTCTGTGGACGGTTCCAGTTCTCTGTGGAAAATGCATACATGGTTACGTATTCTATGCCCAGATCATGCGCTGCTTTACAGATAACTTCAACATTCTTTGCCCCCATAGTATGTCCATAGTTTCTTGGCATTCCTCTTTTCTTTGCCCAGCGTCCGTTTCCATCCAGAATAATTGCAACATGTTTTGGAATCTTCATCTTTGTTCTCCTTTTTACAGATGTTTACAACATAAAAGGGGACACGGCAATCGCGCTATGTCCCCATATGTGTCGTACATGGATAAGATTATACCGTAAGGATTTCCTTTGTCTTTTCCTCTACTGCACCATCAATTTTTGCAATATATTTATCCGTAATTTTCTGAGTATCGTTTTCTAATTCCTTTAATTCATCCTCAGATACTTCATTTGCTTTGTTCTGTTTCTTGAATGCATCATTGGCATCCCTTCTGATATTACGGATTGCCACCTTGGCATTCTCACCTTTTTTCTTAATATCCTTTGCCAGTTCTTTACGTCTTTCCTCGGTAAGCTCCGGGAATACAAGACGGATTACTTTACCATCGTTGGTTGGATTTAAGCCTAAATCAGATGTTAAAATTGCTTTTTCAATCTCTTTTACAAGGGATGCTTCCCAAGGCTGGATCTGAATCATTCTTGGCTCCGGAACATTGATATTTGCAACCTGCTGTAACGGGGTCGGTGTTCCATAATAATCTACAGTAATTCTGTCTAAGATATGCGGATTCGCTCTTCCTGCCCGGATAGTTGCATATTCTTCCACAAGATTCTCGTATGATTTCTGCATTTTCTCTTCATATGGGTTTAATCTGCTATCCATAAATAATCTCCTTTATTATACAGTCACTTTCGTGCCGTTAAATTTTCCGCTCATTGCATTTACAATGCTGTCCGGCTCATTTAATCCGAATACATACATTGGCATTTTATTTTCCATACACATAATAGATGCGGTTAAATCTACTACTGCAAGCTTCTTATCAATCACTTCCTGAATGGATACCTCATCATATTTCTTTGCTGCCGGATTTACCTTCGGGTCACTGTCATAGACACCGTCAATGGCTTTTGCCAGGAAAATGCCCTCTGCATCCATTTCAATGGCACGGAGTACAATTCCGGTATCTGTTGAAAAATAAGGATGTCCTGTTCCACCTGCAAAAAATACTACCATTCCTTTTTCAAAATATTTATTGGCACGGTCTTTTGAGAAAAGTTTGGTCATGCTTCCACACTCAAACGGAGTCAGAATCTGTGTCATCATTCCAACAGAACGGAAGATTTCAGATACATAAATACAGTTCATAATCGTTGCAAGCATACCAATCTGGTCTGCTTTGGTACGGTCGATAGTCTCGCTGGAACGTCCTCTCCAGAAATTACCGCCACCAATTACGATTCCAACCTGGCATCCGCCATCTACAATCTGTTTTACCTGGCGGGCAACTTCTGTTACGGTCGGCTCATCAAAACCTGTTTTCTTTTCTCCTGCAAGTGCTTCTCCACTTAATTTTAAAAATACTCTCTTCATTATTTATTCTCTCCAAAAAGACTTTCCACATCAATATCAGCATAGCACTGGGAACAGAAACCTTCGATAACTGCACCATTGTTAATCTGAACAGAACGGGATTTGATGTTACCCATAACAACTGCAGAAGTATCTACAACTACAGGTCCCTGAACATCGATATCGCCCTTGATTGCTCCTGCGATAACTGCAGAGCTTGCGGTAATATTTCCAATAATGACAGAACCAAGTCCGATTTTAACAGTTCCGGTGCTTACCACTTCACCTTCTACTTTTGCAGCATCAGCGAAGAATTCAGCAGAATTGCTGTTTCCATTGATAGTTCCGGTAACAACCAGCTTGCCATTACACTGAACATCACCATTAATATTTCCACGGATATCTAAAGAACCAGTAGATGCCATATTACCTGTAATGGATGTTCCTTCTGTGATTACAGATACTTCATCTGAAACTTCATCTGATGTCTGAACCGGAGCAAAATGCGCCGGAGTTGCCGGCTGTACCGGTGTTACTGTCTCTTCTGGCATTGTCATGGTTTCATTTGCTGTTGTCTCACTCATTTTACTTTCCTCCTGAATATGTAAATCTTCTTTTTCTTCTGCAGCTGGTGTCTCTACTTTTGTTTCTGTTTCCTGTGCCGGTGCTTCCTTCTCTACCGGAGCATTGGCATCCTTGGTAACCTTTTCTAAAAGTCCGTCCAATTTGGATAATTCAGACTCCACATCCAGTTCATCTTCCAATGTATTGACTACTACATCGTTATCCTGCTCTGCTGCCTCTGTTGTGTCTTCACCCGGTACCAGTTCGTTCACTGCCTGTGATAAATCCTCTTTAAAATCTTTAAAAAAGCTCATTCTTAAAAACCTCCATTTTTTCTATTGAACACTGTCTGCACTAATATGCTGTATTACAGTTGTATCCTCAGTAATCGGAAGTAACTCTACTCCCTGTGCCTGTAGTGCCTCAATCATCGGACCTAAGGCTTCCACCGTTGTCTCCTTCGTATTTGCATCATGAAGTAACACAACCGATGTTTTATATTTTACCACATCCTCTAACACATTATCTACCAGCTCGTCCGCTGTATATGCCTGTGATGTAGCATCACCACTGGTTACATTCCAGTCAAAATAAGTAACATCCTGATCATTCAGATATTTTATAAACTCTTTCATATCAGTATTACTGACCTGATTGCTGCTTCCACCCGGGAAACGATAATAATGGCAATCCTCTCCCGTTATATCATAAAGATAATTTTGTATTTTGGTAAAATCATCCTCAAAATTTTCAAGCGAATCGTAAATCACACTGTATTTATGGGAATAAGAATGCATTCCCAGTGTGTGCCCCTCATTTACAATTCTTTTATACATCTCCTGGGACTCTTCATCTTCTTTTCCTACAACAAAAAATGTTGCTTTCACATTATACTGCGCCAATGTATCAAGAATAGCTGCCGTATTGGAACTTGGTCCATCATCAAAGGTAAGATATACTTTAAGCTGATCTCCCGGCTGTGCCTTGTTGCTTTCATCCTCTGCCACCAATGGCTGGATAATCGAACTGTCTGCATTCTGATCCTGATATTCTGTGTCTGTCTGTAATTCCGTTCCAGTAGACATTTCTCCTTTCGACTGGTTCTCGTCCTGCTGTACCTTTCCGGAAACAATACCGCTTGATACCAGCCTGTCTATCTGGTTCTGTAAAGAAATTACCCGGCACAACAATACCACGCACAAAATAATCGATATCAGCATCCAGGCGAAGATAGATGTTATAATCCCCGTCTTCATGCGATTAATGCGTTTTCGCCTTTCCCGCTGTTCCTTTAACCCCTTCGTGGTCTTCTCTTCCATGTAGTGACCTCCCGGTCATAAAATCTCTTTTCTATTGTAACACACTTTAACAAAATATCACTATAAAAAATAATTTTAATTGAATTACTTCTTGAGATTTTTCTTTCTTTTGTCAGAAAATTCCCCTGCAGAAATCACTCTACAGGGGAATTTTATATACTTTTACAATTTGTGCTAAGCTTTTGCTTAGTTTCCTGCTATCTGAGCAGCAACTTCTGCAGCAAAGTCTTCATTTTTCTTCTCCAAACCTTCACCTGTTTCGAAACGTACAAACTTCTTAACAGATACAGGAGCACCAACTTCTTTGGAAACCTGCTCTAAGTATTTTCCAACTGTCTGTTTTCCATCTTCTGCTTTTACATATACCTGATCTACTAAGCAGATTTCTTTTAACTCTTTGCTGATACGTCCTTCGATCATTCCATGGATAACCTTTTCCGGTTTCTGGGACTCTTTCGGATCATTCATAATCTGAGCTAAGAGAATTTCTTTCTCATGTGCGATGTAATCTGCACTTACTTCATCTCTGGAAACATATTTTGGATTTAAAGCTGCTATCTGCATTGCAATGTTGGTTAATGCTTCTTTTACTGCATCATTTACAACAGTTGTGTCAGCATCAACGATAACACCGATTCTTCCGCCGCCATGGATATAAGATACTACACAACCATTCTCAGCTACAACCTTTTCGAATCTACGAATCTTTAAGTTCTCTCCGATAACTGCAACTTTCTCTACTAATGCATCTTTTACTGTCTTGCTTTCATCTGCATTCCATTTTTCTTCCATGAATGCATCCATGTCTGCTGCGTCAGAGTTTACTGCCTGTGTTGCAACAGCCTCTACAAACTCACGGAATGTATCATTTTTAGCAACGAAGTCTGTTTCAGAGTTAACTTCAACAACTGCTGCTGTCTTATCATCTTTTACTACAACAGTACAAAGACCTTCTGCTGCAATTCTTCCAGCTTTCTTCTCAGCTTTTGCCTGTCCGTTTTTTCTTAAATATTCAACAGCCTCATCCATGTTGCCGTCTGTTTCACCTAATGCTTTTTTACAATCCATCATTCCTGCGCCGGTTAATTCACGCAGTTCTTTTACCATTGCTGCTGTAATAGCCATCTTCATTTTCCTCCATTTATTTTTTCTAAAGGTAAGGACAGGCAATTACTGTCTGTCCTGTTTTATACACACGTTGTGTGTTTCTTATCGTTTAAAATACTGTTCTTATGCCTCTACAGCTTCTTCTGCATCCTCTGCAGCTTCAGTGTCAACATCAACAGTTCCCTGATTTGCTTCGATAACAGCATCTGCCATTTTAGAAACGATTAATTTAACGGCTCTGATTGCATCATCGTTACCAGGAATTACATAATCTAACTCTTCCGGATCACAGTTTGTATCTGCAATACCAATAAGTGGAATTCCTAAGGAATGAGCTTCCTGAACGCAGATTCTTTCTTTCTTAGGATCTACGATAAAGATAGCATCTGGAATCTTCTTCATTTCTTTAATTCCGCCTAAGTTCTTCTGTAATTTGTCTAATTCTTTCTTTAATTTGATAACTTCTTTCTTAGGAAGAACATCAAATGTTCCATCCTCTTCCATAGTTTCGATTGCTTTTAATCTTGCAATACGGCTCTGGATTGTCTTGAAGTTAGTAAGCATACCACCTAACCATCTCTCGTTTACATAGAACATGTTACAACGCTCTGCTTCTGTTTTGATTGCATCCTGAGCCTGTTTCTTTGTTCCTACGAAAAGAATAGTACCACCATCAGCAGCGATATCTGCCATAGCTTTGTAAGCCTCATCAACTTTGCCTACAGATTTCTGCAGGTCGATGATGTAGATACCATTTCTCTCTGTGTAGATGTATGGAGCCATTTTAGGATTCCATCTTCTGGTCTGATGTCCAAAATGAACACCTGCTTCTAATAACTGTTTCATTGAAATAACGCTCATTGTTTTTCCTCCATTTGGTTATTCTTCCATATACTTCTTATTATCAGACAACCTTGCGGCACCAATCTGACAATCGGTATATGTGTAAATTTATCGCAACGCATGGATTATATCATACTCAGCCATGCTATGCAACCTTTTTTTAATGATGAATCGTTTTATCCGTAAGTATTCCGGCAATTTCTTCATAGCCAGCCCCTTCCGGAATCGTTACGGTTCCAGGCAGGACAAAATTGGCATAATTATTATCTACCATATATTTATTAAATGCTTCTGCATTGTCCACAAGACCTTCTTCCTGCAGACGCTGCGAAACCGCATTAGAAGAATCTCCTACTTCTACGGTAAATTCCTTCTGTACCATATTAGTTCCATCCTGTGACGGTGGTACGGCATCCGCTCCATCTGTTCCCACATCCTGCGATATCTCCCCTGAATCAGTTATTCCCGGCTGCATATCTGTCTGTTCTGTATTAAAACCGTCTTCCGTGCTCTTTGGAATCTCATCTTCTGTTTCTGTAGCTTTTGGTATGGTGTCCTTTCCGGTATCTTCCATTACCATTCCAAGTTCTTTTGCCCTTGCAATGATTTCATCATCTGAAAGGTCATTTTTCTTCATTGCAAATGATATGGATAAGATAATCGTGCTTATCAGAATACCAATTCCCAAGCCTCTCAGATAATACTTAAACTTCACTTGTATCTACTCCTTTATACAATCCTACAACCAATCTCACTTCACCCTGTCCAAGGCCCAGTTCCTTTGCTATCTCTACATACGATTTTCCCTGACTGTATAAGGCAAGGATTTTTTCGTTATGATTCGTCTGCTCCGGCTGTTCTTCCATCTCTCCGGTTGCCGGTTCCGCTTCTGTCTCCACCGGTTCCTCTGTGGCTTTTACTTCTTCTGTTTCTTTAACTACAGACTCTTTCGCCTCTTCTAAGCTCTCACCGATTTCGGCTGACATCTCGCCAATTTGTCCTGCAAGCTTTGTCAGTTCTGTGTGCTTGTCATTTAGCATGCTGTATAAAAACATAATCTCATTATGGGTCTGATTCATCTTCTCCATAACGGTATCCGAATATTCACCGATTGCCAGCATTTTTTCATTGGTCTCTTTATCCAGTGCCCGCTCCACCTTATCTGTGGAATCTTCAATTGCATGGTCAATCTGGTCTTCTATCGCAGCTTCTGCATCTTTCAACTTGTTTTCCAGTATTTTTTTTATCTCATTCTGACTCAGTTCCGCAATACGGTCTAATTCTGCACCGGATAGCTTTTCTGTTACCATAAAGCTTCCTATCATCATAACCAGACCAGCCAGAATCAGGATGATTTCCACGCCTGTCATCTGTCAGATACACTCCTTTTTATATTTTAACATCAAAGCCGCCAATTGCACCTTTGATAACCACACGGTCTTCTTTCTGTTTCTTTTTCCGTTGTTCCTGCCGCTGGTACTGACCCTTTCCCTCTTCCTTTGCATCAAAACGATGTTCTTCCATCTGGGAATCATCTTTCCTGGTCACCTGCTCTGATTGGCGGTATTCTTCTCTTTGCACTTCCATCTGTATATTTTGCTGATCCACCATAGGTTTCATATCCTGCTGTTGTTTCAGTGTTCCAACATCCTGTGTTCTCTGAATAACTCCATTCATATCTACCGGACGAATCGACATATCCATGCACCTCCAGCCTGTCTCAACCGTACTTCATTACATGTTTGAGATTTTTACTTCACCCTCGTCCTTATAAAGCTGGCAGAAACTTCTGTCATCCTTTACAATAAGGCTTACATCGGTAATATTTACAATTACTCCCGCATACAGTGTCTTTGATACTTTCACCCTTGCATTGCTACTGCCATTTAATATACTCTGCAGCCTTTCGTATTCATGCTCTAATGGTGTACGCTGAGCTTCCTTCTCCTTAAAAGCACGCATAAGCTGTTCAATATACTGGATTTTTCCCTGATCCAGTTTTTCTTTATTCTTAAGCTTCTCTCCATAGGTAGTAAGAATCGTCCGAATCTGTTCAATGGTCTTATTCAGCTGAAGCAGTTCTTCCTGCACTTTCACATAACGTTCTTTCTTTTCCGGATCCACACCAACTTCAATACGTGTTCCTGCTCCAAGGCTGGAACCAATGGTCTGGGCTTCTACCAGACTGCCCGCCCGGATAACACCACCTGTTATGAATCCGTTCTTACCACTTACGCGAACCTCTGTTGCTGCGGATACCTTACTATGTAAAATAGAATCTGTTTCAACATAACCTCCGGAAATGATGGTTGCATTTTCAATAAACTTGCAGATAACATTTCCCTGTGCCCGAAGTATTCCTTTGGTCATTCCATGAATTCCACGTTTTACAATAATCTGACCACCCGCCTGTATCAGTGCATCTTCTACCACGCCGTCTACTACTATATCACCTTTTGCAATAATTGAAAAACCACCCTTTACATTACCTCTTACGGTAACGTTTCCCGGATAATCAATATTACCGGTGGAATTATCCACGTCTGCCGGGACTTCATAGACATCTGATACAAATACTTTACCATTTACCAGACTTGCATGTCCGGTTACTTCAGAGTACAGTTCTGTTTTGTCTTCCGATACCCGGATATTATTTCCATATTCTAACTGAAGGGAGCGTACCTGTTTTGGTTTAATTTCCCTTCCTTGTACATCATATCCTTTGATTCCATGATCTTCCGGAAATAATTTTGCCAGAAGGTCGCCTTCATTGATATGGCTGATTACATTCAGTTCACGGTAATCTACCGAACCATCTTCATTTTTCTTCGGCTTTAAATTAACATCTGTATTAAAATAATATTCAATTCTGGCATCCTGACCATCTACCGGTTTTTTCCCTTTTGCCAGCACAAAATCGGTACAGTATGCCCTATCCTGGAAAAATTTTAAAATTTCATCCTGATCAACCCCTGCTTTGACACCTTTTGCAGTTAAATCCCTTATAATTTCCTGCACATTTATATTCGTGCCACCTGCAGCCGGATAAAACCTGCATACCGCCTCCATGGCATCTGCTGATACTGTTACGGACATCTCTTCATTTATCTGAATCGGATAAATATCTCCGACCATAATCTCTGTCATCTCATTGCTGTTAATTGCTGCAACCAGTTCCTTTAAATTATAATCCGGGCAGCCATGCCTTTCCAGATACTCTGTCAGTTCACCAATTTCAATAACATTTCCTTCCAGAGCTGCCGGGAAAAGCTTAATATAAGTCGCATGTTCCTTTATCACAAATTGAAAATAAGCATTTGCCTGTCCCATAGCTTCCCTCCTTTTAACTTTCATCAACCAATATATCCATATAACTTCCCATTTTCTTTTTCATCTTTGCCAGAGCTCTGGTATGAAGCTGGGATATTCTTGATTCAGATACTTCAAGAATACTGCTGATTTCCTTCAAGGTAAGTTCTTCATAATAATAAAGTTCAATTACCCTGCGTTCCTTTTCCGTCAAGGTCTCAAGGCTTTGTGCCAAAACTTCTTTCAGTTCGCTTTCTGCCACCACATCTTCCGGTTGTGCAAAATGGGAATTTTTTGTCGCATCCATCGCAGGCTCTGTTCCCTGCTCCACAAACTCATTTAAAGAAACAACATTGGTAACTTTTAACTGGGACTGCCAGTTCAGGTATTCATCCTCTGATACCCCGAGTTCGCTTGCAATCTCTTCATCCAATGCCGTCTTTCCTGTCTTCATTTCTATATTTTTTATTGCTTCGTCAATCTTTTTCTGTTTTTGGCGAACAGCCCTCGGTATCCAGTCCATTTTACGAATCTGGTCTAATATTGCCCCACGGATTCGAAGGCTTGCATATGTCTCAAATTTAACATCCTTGCTTCGGTCAAATTTATCAATTGCATCAATCAGTCCAAAGATTCCATAGCTGACCAAATCTTCATATTCTACATTATATCCAAGATACATACTCAATCTGCCCGCTACTAATTTAACTAACGGAGCATATTCTATGATAATCTGTTCCCGTATTTCAGATACTGGATTTTTCTGATAGCTTTCCCACAGTTTTTCTCTGTCCACTGTTTTCATGCCATAGCCTCCGGTTTCTTATAATTACTCTTCTTTCGCTCTTTTCTCTTCCTCTTTTTCTGACTTTTCTGATGTATCTTCTTTTTTCTCATCAGCAGACTCTTCTGCATCACCATCTGCTTTTTCTTCTGTACTGCTTTCTTCATCCTTTGCAGCTTTAAAATTCTTTTCCAAGATATAAGCTGCAATGCCCCCAAGCAGATAGAATATAATCAGTACCAGCAATAATGTCTTTGTAAAGGCAAGCAATTCCATTTTCTGAAAAATTGCCACAATACAGGTAATAAATCCTGCGGTCAACATTACGATTGCAGGAATCGGTTTTGTCTTCATCTTTACATCCTCAATCTAAATAATTTTCAATTCTTTTCCAACAGACTTAATATAGAATTCTCCGGTATCGCAATGTAATTCTACGGTACGTCCATAATTCAGCCCGGTATCCTCTGCCAGAAGCGGAATACCAAGCTCCTTCAGTTTCTGTCTGGAAGCTTCTGCATTTCTTGCTCCAATATTTCCCACTTCAGAGTTACCACTTACCTCGAACATTCTGGCTCCGCCTGCAATCTTTGCTACAAGCCTGCTCTTTGCCGCCCCTGCTTCTGTCATCCGGCGAACCAGCTCTACAATTCCTGTATCTGCGAATTTCGCTATATTCGAATTATTTTTCATCTTTGTACTGTCTGGCAGCATAATATGTGCAAGTCCGCCAATCTTTGTAACCGGGTCTAGCAATGCTATTCCTATACAGGAACCCAGTCCTAATGTGGTAATTGTATCCGGAGCCTTGCAAATATTTAAGTCTGCCATACCAACTTTTATTACTTCACCCATTGATACCCTTCTCCTTATAAGGTAATTCCCAGAGATTTCAGAATCTTCTCATAAGACTCAAGGTCAGGTAACAGAATAAAATATCCTTCTATCATCACTTCATCTCCGAATTCTGTCGTAATCATAAGTGCATTGTCTCCAATTTTACCAAACTGTATTGCCGGAACACTTAAAATAGCTCCCGCCATATCAATTGCAATATAAGGAACCGATGGTGCAATAGTAAGCTGCGTCATGGCAGAAAGCGCGTTCAGATAAGAACCGGCAATGATATTTCCTATTTCTTTTAATGCAGACATATCCATCTCATCAAAATCTTCCGCATAATCTGCCGGACGTCCCATTAGTTTATTTACCAGATAATGTGCAGAATCAAGTTTCATAAGAAACATCATGCTGCCGGTAATATCATCTGTTACTTCCAGATAGATTCCTACGATTGACTCATCTTCCGGGCAAATTGCAGAACCCAGTTCCTGAAAGGTCAGTAATTCAACTCTTGGTACATCCATATTAATCCGGATATTCAACATATTTGCCATTGCAGTTGTTGCATTTCCGGCACCAATATTTCCAATTTCTTTTAAGACATCCACATACATGTCATTTACCTGGTTCAAAGTATAATCCGCCAATTTTATCCTCCTGCTGTCATTTCAAGATATAGAATATAGTGAGGCATTTGCCTCACTATATCTATAACAATTACGCATTTTCTTTTTCTTCTATAATAGAATGAATATCCAGAAGGGAAATTAATTCATCTCCGTTTTTACCGATTCCATCGATAAAAGATACCTTGGCATTCTTCATATCGCCACTCACTTTATCAATTTCATTGGTTCCTAATGTAACAACTTCTTTTACTTCATCCACGATTATTCCCAGTGCACTCTGCTGTTCAATTTTTAAAATTATAATACGGCTGGCATTGGTAAATACATCTTCTTCCAGTTCCATACGGATTCTGAGACTCATAACCGGTACGATTTCTCCACGAAGATTGATAATTCCTTTAAAGAAATTCTGTACTCTAGGTACTCTTGTAATCTTCTGCATACGGACAATATTGTCTACATAACTGATATCGATTCCGTACTGCTCATTTCCGATTTTTACAACAATATACTGTTTTCTGATATTTTCTACTGTTTCAAGTTGCTCTGCCACTCTGCACACCCCCTGTTAAATCAATGTATTTGCATCCAGGATTAATGCGACTTCGCCATCACCCAGAATTGTTGCACCGCTGATTGTCTTATTATTATTAATATACTTACCAAGTGATTTAATTACGATTTCCTGCTGTCCAAGAAGATTGTCTACAACAAGTCCTGCATAACGGTCGCCTTTTCTTACGATAACAACAGTAAGGCTTTCTACTTCTTCATCCTTCGGTGGAATATCAAGTATCTGATCCAGCCGGATGATTGGAATAACAGAACCACGTAAATTAATTACTTCCTTGGATTCTACATATTTAATATCTTCAACCGGAATATCCTCGATAGTCTGAATTGCGCCTAACGCAATTGCATATTTTTCATCGCGGATTTCTACCATCAACGCCTGAATGATTGCCAGTGTAAGTGGCAGTCTTACTACGAATTTGGTTCCAACGCCAAGTTTGCTCTTTACCTCAACATCTCCGCCTAATGCTTCAATATTGGATTTAACAACGTCAAGACCTACACCACGTCCGGAAATATCGGTAATCTGTTTTGCCATAGAGAAACTCGGCATAAATAAGAAATCGATAATTTCTTTCTGGCTCAGCTTTTCTGCCTGTTCCGGTGTTACCAGACCACGCTCTACTGCTTTTGCTTTAACCTTCTCTGTATCAATTCCGTTACCATCATCACTTACTTCAATGATTACATTATTTCCTTCCTGGAATGCATTCAGATTAATGGTTCCTGTTTCTGGCTTACCGCGTTCCTTACGAACTTCTGCACTCTCAAGACCATGGTCAGCAGAGTTACGAAGCAGATGCTGCAACGGGTCGCCAATCTGGTCAACTACAGTACGATCAAGTTCTGTATCTTCACCGGTCATGCACAATTCCATCTTCTTATTCAATCTTCTGGAAAGGTCACGAATCATACGTGGGAATTTGTTTACAACGCTCTCAATTGGAACCATCCGCACTTTCATAACCGATTCATGAAGACTGGTTGTAATTCTTTCCAGATACTCAATCTGCTCATGGAATGACTGATTCTGGAAATTGCCTCCTTCCTGGGAGCCAATGGATACCAGACTGTTTTTTGCAATAATCAGCTCACTCACCTGGTTCATCAGTGCATCCAGTTTTTCGATATCCACACGCACGGTACGGTTTGTAACCGGTTTGCCTGCCGGTTTTGACTTAGTCTGTGCCGGTTTATTCTCTTTATGTACTGCCTGCTCTGCCGGCTTTGCTGCTGATGTATTTGCCGGAAGATTTTCCTGTACATTTTCCTCATGGAATAGGGTTGCCGTCTTCACTTCTTCACCAACGGCATCCGCAATTTCAGATACATTTTTAACTGCTTTTAAAATATCATCTAATGCAGCATTGGATGATAAGAACAAACTGAAGTCCAGTTCAAAACGTTCATCCTCAATATCCTGGGAACTTGGACTGTAAACAACAATCTGTCCAAACTCTTCTACTGCTTTAAATACAAGGAATGCTCTTGCCGCTTTCAAAAGGCAGTCTTTCTGTACTTCTACTGTAATTCCGTAAATTTTGTTTCCACTTTCTTCAGCTGCTTTTAACGCATCTTTATCTTTGGAAGAAAATTCTACGCTTAAGTATTTCTTTTTACCATCACCGTTTTCCGGTTCTTCTGCTTTCTTTTCTTCTTTTTTCTCTTCCTTTGCAGGTGCGGCTGCTCCGCCGTTTTCTGCATTCTCTAAGAATTTGTTCAAAGCTGTAATCAGTGCTTCGTTGTCTTCTGTACCTTCATCTGATGTACTCTTGATCGTATCGAGGTAACTTTCAATTGCATCCAGACACTGGAAAAGAATATCAATCATTTCACTGGTGACTTTTACTTTGTCACTACGAACTTCCTGGAATACATTTTCCATATCATGAGTCAAATGCTGCATTCTCTTAAAGCCCATGGTTCCTGCCATTCCCTTTAAGGAGTGTGCTGCACGGAAAATTTCATTAATGGTATCTTTGTTTTCCGGCTCCTTTTCCAAAGTCATAATGCAATCATTCAGGCTCTGGATATGCTCACTTGTCTCATCAATAAAAATTTCTAGATACTGGCTTACATCCATCTTTAATTTACCCCCACATTCTTTAGAATTGTGTCCGCAACACTTTCTAATGGTACTATTTCATCAACAAGTCCTGTCTCTGCAATTGCCTTTGGCATTCCATATACCACAGATGTTTCTTCATCCTGAGCAATTACGTATACATTTTTTTCTTTCTGGAGTTCTGAAATTCCCTTTGTTCCATCAGCACCCATTCCGGTAAGAACTACACAGGTAATTTCATCATAGCCGCTGTCCATCAAAGACTCATACATCAGATTGGCACATGGTCTTAATCCGCCAATTGCCGGTGCATCACTTAAAACAATACAGTGCGTTCCATCTGCTAACCGCTGTACCAGTAAATGTTTTCCTCCCGGTGCCACATAAACATGTCCTTTTTCCAAAACATCACCTTCGTTTGCCTCTTTCACATCCAGCGGGCTGAGTTCATTCAGCCGGGCTGCCATGGATTTTGTAAAACCAGCCGGCATATGCTGAACCACAAGAACTGGTGCATCCATATTGGATTTCAGCAATGGAATCACACTCTGTAAGGATTTTGGACCGCCTGTGGAACATGCAATTGCAACAATCTTGCTCCGGGCTGCATCCTTCGTTCTAATCTTCCGGACAGCTGCCGGTTTTACCACATTCGTAATTACTTTTTTCTGATACGTCTGTGTGCTTCCTGCTGCAGTTATTGTTGCAAGAACTTTTATCAGTTTTTCCCGGAAACGTTGTCCCTTTGTCTCTATCAGATTATTTGGTTTCTCGATAAAGTCAATTGCACCACGTTCCATTGCCTTGAGTGTAACTTCAGCTCCATCTGTCGTTAATGTACTGACCATTACTACTGTTGCTTTTATATTTTCTTTTTGTAATCTTTCAAGTAGTTCCAGTCCGTTCATTCTTGGCATATTTACATCTAAAACAACTGCGTTATATGCTTTCTGACACAATTTTTCATATGCTTCCAAGCCATCTCTGCATGTATCCGTTGCCTGAAAACCACTATCTGAATTAATTATATCACAGATGACTCTTCTCATGAGTGCTGAGTCATCAACAACCAGAATATTCTTTTTCATTCTATTAATTTAACCCTATCCTTTTCCTCTCTGTCTTGCTTTTCTTTCTTCTGCAAAAATATACCTGATAATTTCTTCCCTTATTTTATCATCACGAATAATAAATTTCAGTCGGTTTTCATACATATTATCACGATTTAACAGCTTCGTACTTCGCAGGATATATCCTGGAAGATAATATTGTTTTTCACCGGTCTGCGTCTGTAGCATCACAATAATCAGAACAGCTTTTCCCTCTTCTAACTGCTCATTCGTTACAAAGCGTACACCACCTCCACTGATATCAACAATAGTGCCCTTTTTCTGCTTTTTATAAAAATCATCATCCCTGAGACTTGCGATGATGTCTTCCGTCTGTTCCATTTCCGCTTCTTCGTCTGTCAGATGGAAATACCCCATATCAAGGACACATTCCATACGGTAATATTCCCGTCTCTGATATTTGCTCAGTGGTGTATTTAATACAATCCGGAGCAGGTAGCGGTTCTCCGTCTTATAACGTTCCCAGATCTGACCAATGCTTTTATACAATCCATTCGGTGTATAGAATACAAATTCATAGCGAAGTCCCAGTGGAAGTAATATCAGTTTTCCACTCTGAATCGGCATCATTATCTCCATTTCACCATTTTCAAACAGTTCAAAAATCTGACTCTTGTAAACTGGTGCAGCCTTTTCTGCAGATTCTGGCCTTTCCGTCTGGTTCACTATATGAATATCAATTTTCATTCCTTCCCGTAAAACATTTGAAATCATTCTATCACCTATCTGTTATTAAAAAATTCAGCAAACAACTGGGCAAAGCCCCGCTTCATCAACGGAATATCATGCGCACCTTCTATAAGATTATTTGCAAGTATCTCAAATGCTTTTGCCGACTTGGTCTCCGGTGCATATAAAGATACTGTCTGCTGCTGGCGTATTGCTTTTTCAAACATGGAATCCTGCGGTATCATGCCGAGATATTCAAGATTACCATTTAAAAACTGTGACACAACGGTATTTAATTTATCATATACTGCCTGTCCATCTTCCACAGAATTTACACGGTTGGCAACCACATGAATCTGCGTTCCGCTTTTGGCAAAATTCGGATTCCGGTGCAGTGCCTTTAACAGAGAATAGGAATCGGTCAGTGAGCTTGGTTCCGGTGTTGATACCAGAAGGACCTCCGGACAAGCCATAACAAATTCCAATACGCTGTCTGCAATTCCTGCTCCGGTATCCACCAGTACAATATCAGCCATTTCATCTAACTGTGCCAGATTACGTACTAAAAAAGTAATCTGATCCTTGGACAGATTATTCATTCCCACAATGCCGGAGCCGCCTGAGATAAAGCTTACTCCTGCCGGTCCCTCTGTTATAATCTGCCGCATATCCATTCCCCGGTATATAACATCACTCAAATTATGTTTTGGTATTGCTCCAAGCATAACTTCTACATTTGCCAGTCCCAAATCAGCATCAAAAATAATAACTTTCTTATTCATTTTCTGAAGCTGGATTGCCAGATTAACTGTAACGCTGGATTTTCCCACGCCGCCTTTTCCACTGGTAACCGTAATTACTCTTGCTTTCTGGGGAAGCTTCTGGTTCTTTAATTTAATTACATTGCGCAGCTTTTCTGCCTGATCCATATTATTATCTGCCTCCCAATAACTGTTTTACAATTTTCTGTGACTGGAAAATTTCAATATCATCTGGCACATTCTGCCCTGTTGTCACATAGGAAACATCCGCACCAGAATACATGCGAATATTTAACAGACTACCATAACTACTGGTTTCATCTAATTTAGTAAAAATAATCTTATAATCCGATATCTCATGGTATTTATCTACAATTTCCATCAAATCGCGGTATTTTGTAGTTGCGCTTAATACCAGATAAACATCCTTCTCATATTTGTCATCCAGACTTTCTATGAGGTTTCTCATATCTTTTCTCTGATCTTCATTCTTATAAGAGAATCCTGCGGTATCTACCAGAACGAGATCATAATCCTTTACACGCTCTATGGCTGCATTCATTTCTTCCGATGAATAAATAACTGTCAGCGGTGTATCTAAGATATTCGCATAAGTACGTAACTGTTCTGCCGCAGCAATCCGATAAGTATCTGCTGTTAAAAGTGCTACTTTTTTGCCATAATCCACTTTAAATCTGGAAGCCACTTTTGCAATGGTTGTTGTCTTGCCAACACCGGTTGGTCCAATAAAAAATACGATTTTAGGCTGTCCCGGTACCAGTTCAATCTTTTGAGGCTGTCCGAATTTTAATACCATTTTCTGGTAAACATTGGATAAGATAATGTCCATGCTTGCACTGCCTCTTAAATTCTTCTCCACATCATCTAATATCTGGTTGACATATCTTTCATTCACTTCATTATCCAGTAATGTTTCATAAATCATGCGGATACAACGGAAAGTCTCAGACTGCTGATGCTTCATATCCTTTGGAGCATCAGTTTCCTTTTCCGGCTTTTCCTCTTCTTTTGGTTCTTCTTCTTTTTCCGGTTTTAACTTCTTTTCTAATAAATTAGAAAGACTTTCTATCTTTTCTTCCAAATCATGACTGCTTTCCGGATGAATGGCTGCTGGTTCCGGTGCCGGAATTTCAATTTTTTCATTTGCTGCAAAATTTATGCTGTCATGCATCTTTAATGGAGCATGTAACGCAGGAAGAGGATTAACTGTCTGTTCCTTTTCCTCTAATGCTGCCGTCACTTCATAAGTTGTGCTCTTTAATGCCCGGAATAAACCCTTCGGTTTGATTTCCTTTACATTCATAATCACAACTGCTTCTCCCATTTCCTTTTTCGCCTTATCAACTGCCTCTTCTCTTGTTCTGCCCTGAAATTTATTAATCGTCATTTTATGCTGTCACCATCCCTACTGATTGTAATTCCACATTTGATTCCACTTCATTATAAGACACCACAATGAGGTCTTTGAAATAGTCCTCGGTGAGTTTCTTAAAATACATCCGCACAATTGGCGAAGTAATGACAATCGGATTCTTTCCAATATTCTCTAACTTCGCCACTTCCTGCTTCAAGGATTCCATAATATTCTTGGTCTTCTCCGGGTCTAAAGTCAGATAAGCTCCCTGCTCAGTCTGTTTTACAGAACCCATGATTTCCTGTTCCACCTTCGGATCTAATGTTACCACGCTGGTTGTCTCATTTGCCGGAAAGTATTTACTTGAAATTGCACGTTTTAATCCCTGACGCACATATTCTGTCAATACATCGGTATCCCTGGTTGTTACCGCATGGTCTGCTAAATTTTCAAAAATCGTAAGCAGGTCACGGATAGAGATGCCCTCCTGTAAAAGATTCTGTAAAACTTTCTGAATTTCACCAATACTAAGAAGCTTCGGTGTAAGTTCATCCACAAGTGCAGGATTGTTTTCCTTGATATTACTAATAAGATTAGATACATCCTGTCTGGTAAGAAGTTCTGCAATATGGGAACGGATTACCTCTGTCAGATGGGTGGCAATAATAGATGGCGGATCTACTACGGTATAGCCAAGACTCTCCGCACGCTCTCTCTGTCCCTCTGTAATCCAGATTGCCGGCAGATGGAAGGATGGCTCAAAGGTCGGAATACCGGTGATTTCCTCTTCCACATATCCCGGATTCATTGCCATATAGTGGTCAAAAAGGATTTCTCCTTCTGTTACCTGAATTCCCTTTATCTTAATAATATACTGGTTAGGATTTAACTGAATATTATCACGCAGACGAATAATCGGAACCACTGTTCCAAGTTCCAGTGCAATCTGTCTACGAATCATTACTACACGGTCCAAAAGGTCTCCACCCTGATTTACATCTGCCAGTGGAATAATACCATAACCAAACTCCAGTTCAATAGGATCAACCTGAAGCAGTGAAACCACATTCTCCGGCCGCCGGATTTCTTCTGCCGCCGTTTCATCTGCATTGGTTTCCTCTTCGATTTCTTCCACCTTTACATCCTTTTGTATCTTCCGTCCGGCAGCTAAAAATGCAATGCCAAGTGCACAGAAAAGTACCGGATTCAGCGGAGTTGCAATTCCAAGAAAGGTTATCGTTGCACCTACAATATACAATACCTTGGGAATTCCAAAAAGCTGTTTTACCAGCATGGATCCAAAATCTGCTTCACTGGATGCTTTTGTTACCAGAATACCTGTTGCCAGCGAAATCAAAAGAGACGGAACCTGGCTGACCAGTCCATCACCAATGGTTAATATACCATATTTCTGAAGTGCCTCCATGGCAGACAGCCCGCCATTCATGACCCCCATAATTGTTCCACCAATCAGGTTGATGAATGTAATAATAAGGCCGGCCGTTGCATCTCCTTTTACATACTTGGTTGCACCATCCATAGAACCAAAGAAGTTAGATTCCTGCTGAATCTTAGTTCTTCGTTCTCTTGCTTCCTTCTCTGTGATGGCACCAGTATTTAAATCTGCGTCAATTGCCATCTGTTTTCCAGGCATTGCATCCAATGTAAAACGTGCAGTTACCTCAGATACACGCTCAGAACCTTTATTGATAACGATAAACTGTATCAGAATCAGGACAATAAATACAATTGCTCCGATTACAAGATTACCACCACCTACAAAGCCTCCAAAGGTCTCTACTACATTTCCTGGTTCACCGGTAGATAAAATCAATCGGGTGGAAGAAACATTTAATGAGATTCGGAATATGGTGGTAAACAATAACAGTGTCGGGAAAAATGACATATCCAGCACTTCTTTTGCAAATAATGCATTAAAAAGAATAATCATTGCCAGTGAAATATTAATCGCCAGCATGACATCCAATAAAATAGAAGGAATCGGAATAATAAAGAATATGACTGCAGCAAGAAGATAGATTGCTACACCAAAATCCGCTTTTTTCATTCCGGTTTCCTCCTTTCATTTAAATTCGTATTAATTTCTGCCTTTTAGATTGTAAACCATCGCAAGCACTTCTGCAACTGCCTGATACAATTCTGGTGGAATTTCTGCTCCGACATTTACATTTGCATAAAGCATACGCGCCAACGGTTTATTCTCTACAATTTCCACCTGATTTTCTCTTGCCACTTCCTTAATCTTTGCAGCCAGAAAATCTTCACCCTTTGCAACCACAACCGGTGCTTTGGATACTTCCGCATCATACCTTATCGCAACTGCATAATGGGTCGGGTTCGTAATGACTACGTCTGCCTTCGGCACATCCTGCATCATTCGCCGCTGCGATGCCTCACGCATTCTCTGACGCTGTCTTCCCTTAATCTGTGGGTCTCCCTCAGTATTCTTATACTCGTCCTTTACTTCCTGTTTGGTCATCTTCATTTCTTCTTTGAATTTATGTTTCTGATAAATCAAATCAGTGATTCCGACAATCAGGTAAACCAGACTTATTTTTAAACCCACATCCACAATAAGTCCGGCAATCAATGCAACTGCCTGCAACAGTTCCATATCATAGATAACAAATAATTCTCCCTGCCTGTCCCTAATCTCGGAATACGCCACATACATGACCAGTGCCACTTTGACAATAGACTTTACAAGTTCAAACAGAGAATCTTTGGAAAACATCCGTTTAAAACCATTGATAGGATTAAACTTTGATAATTCCGGTTTTAATGGCTTCCCGCTTATTTTCCAGCCCACCTGAAGCACGCTGACTAAAAACGTTACCACCATTCCGATTAAAAGAAACGGTATCATGGCCTTTATCATTTCAATCACAGCCTGCGACATTAGCATATGGCTGGATTTTACTGTCATGCCCGTCTTATTTTCTAATAAAATATCCGGGATTTTCCGATAGAAACCTGAAAACTCATTCATTAAGTTTTCTGAAACATAGCTTCCAAAAATCTTCAATCCCAGGAATAAAACAATTAAATCTACTGCTCCGGAAAATTCCTTGCTTTTTGCAACTTTTCCTTCTTCTCTTGCATCTTTTAATTTTTTTGCAGTTGCCGGCTCTGTCTTTTCGCCGCCAGGTCCCTCTTTTGCGAACCACTGCAGATTATATTTCAGAAGTAAATCTCTTTCCTCCATATAAATCTCCTATTCATGTACCAGCTTATCCATGCATTCCTGATGCAATTCCGGTAACCATCCGTTTCATCTCAGTAAACACAAAATCGGATACATACGGAAGCAGCTGTATCGTCAAAAACAAAACCAGAAATCCAAGCAATATCTTAAGCTGGATACCAACAGAAAACATATTCATCTGTGGTGCAATCTTTGCCATGATTCCAAGAATACAGTTCAATATCATTAACACTGCAAAAACAGGAAGTGCCACCCGGAAACCAAGCACCATGGAATCCGTCATATAAGAAACCATGGTCTGAAGCAGGGAATCCCACATAAAATTCTGACCATTTACCGGAATCAGAGTGAAAGAATCAACAATTGCCTGTAAGATATACTGATACATTCCACTGGACATGAGCAATAACATGACCAGATAATTATAAAAATTACCTGTTATCGGAGAATTTGTTTTACTTACCGGATCATACTCGGTCGCCATGGACAAGCCCATATTTAAATCCATAATATTACCCGCAAATAAAACAATGGAATTACAAATATTTGCTCCAAAACCAATCAGCAATCCTGTAATTCCCTCTTTCACGACAATTGTGGCATATTCAATTACTCCTCCATATTCTATCGTGCTTTCAGGTAATACTCCAATCAACAGGATGGATACAAATACTGAGAAACCAATTTTGACTCTTCCCGGAGTATTCGACATGCTAAAAAATGGAGCCGAAAAAACAAAAGAAGTAATCCTCACCAGAACCAGCAAAAAATATTCAAATGTAAGCAGTGAGAAACTATAATTAACCATGTTTTATCTCTACCTGTATATCAACTGATATATAAACTAAAATCAGACCACAATCTCGTCATAAAATCAGTCATATTATTCAGCATCCACGCTCCAAAGAGAAGCATTCCTGCAAATACAGCCAGAATCTTCGGTACAAAGGTAAGCGTCTGTTCCTGAATAGATGTAACCGTCTGAAAAATACTAATAATCAAGCCTACGATAAGTGATATTAAAAGCAATGGAGCCGAAGTTAAAATAATATTATAAATAGCGTCCCTTGCAATATCTAAAACTTCTCCCTGTGTGATCAATTTCTACACCTCTTTCATCAGTAAAATGTCTCTACCAGTTCCCTGATAACAAGATTCCATCCATCAGCAAGCACAAACAGCAGAATCTTAAACGGAAGAGAAATCGTAGTTGGCGGAAGCATCATCATACCCATCGACATAAGGACAGATGCTACTACCATGTCAATTACAATAAACGGAATATATATAACAAATCCAATAATAAATGCCTGTCTCAGCTCACTTAAAATAAAGCTCGGAATCAGCACAGTATTGGATATATCATCCTGTGTCTCATAAGTCACGCCGGCAATGTCACAAAATGTATTGATATCCTTTGCCTGTGTCTGTTTAAACATAAATTCACGGATTGGCTCCATTCCTGCCTCAAAGGCCTGTTCCTGCGTGATTTCACCGGCATCCAGCGGTTTCAATGCATTTTCATTAATCTGTGTAAAAACCGGGCTCATAATAAACAGGGTAAGGAACAACGCCAGTCCAATCAACACCTGATTTGGCGGAACAGTCTGCGTTCCAATTGCTGCTCTTACAAAATGAAGCACAATAATAATTCTGGTAAAGGAAGTCAGCATAATAAGAATAGATGGTGCTAACGCAATTACAGTCAGTACCAGAAAAATCCGAACTGTCCCGGATAAATTTCCCTCTCCATTATTAATATTAACAGAAAGTCCATTATTACCAGAGGATGCTGTTCCATCTGTACCATTGCCATTTTCAGTTGACTGATTACTATTACTGCTGTCAGTTACCCCAGGTATATTTACAGATGCCGCATACGCTTTCTGTGGTACAAATGCCACCAGTGTAACAACAACTGCAATAACCGCAAATATAAAAGATACCAGACAGTATTTCTTCTTAAAATTACTCATCCTTATGCCTGCTCTTCGGTAAATGTTCTTTGAACTGTTTCATAATGTTAGAGAAACTTTCTCCTGTATTCTGATATTTCACCGTATCTTCCAGCGAAACATCATTTAACTGTTCCCTTGTAAGCTGTGCTAACATCGTCACTTCATCTTTTCCGATTCCGATTACGAGATAGGTCTCTCCCACCTCTATAATCTGAATATACTTATTTGTAGTGAGTTTCATAGTCTCCACTACCCGCATATTCTTCTGAAAATTATGTTGCTTCTGATATCCGGCAATCCATTTTGTTACATAATATGTAATTGCAAGCACAAAAACAAATATCAGCAATACACCTATCAATTGGAAAAAGCTTTGTACGCCCGATGTTCTGCTACTCAGTAATATCATATTAACCCACTACTTTTTTTACTGCTTCAAGAACACGTTCTGCCTGAAATGGTTTTACAATAAAATCCTTTGCACCAGACTGGATTGCTTCAATAACCATTGCCTGCTGGCCCATTGCAGAACACATAATTACACATGCATTTGCATCTGCTTCTTTAATCTTTTTTAATGCCTGAATTCCGTCCATCTCCGGCATGGTAATATCCATCAGTACCAGGTCTGGATGTACTTCATTATATTTTTCGATTGCCTTTACTCCATTTTCTGCTTCTCCGGCAACTGTATATCCATTTTTGGTAAGGATATCCTTAATCATCATTCTCATAAAAGCTGCATCATCACAAATTAAAATACTCTTTGCCATATTAGTTATCTCCTTGCTAATTATTTAATAATCTCTGTAATTCTTACACCAAAGCTTTCTTCAATTACAACTACTTCACCTTTTGCAACGTACTTTCCATTTACCAGTACATCAATTGGTTCTCCAGCAATCTTATTCAATTCAATGATTGTTCCCGGAGCAAAATCCAATATATCATGAATGGATTTACTGGTTCTTCCCAGTTCCACGGTTACTTCCAATGGTACATCCATAATAAGATCAATATTTTCCTTTGGAAATACCCCATTCATATCTCCAGTAAAATTTTGGAACTGAGCCGGCTGTACATTTACCTGCTGGTTTGCATACATTGCCGACATATCTACAGGCTGCCCCATCATCGGCTGTCCCATCATTGGCTGCTGATTTATCATTGGCTGAGGCTGTGGTGCTGGCTGGCTTGCCTGTGGTTGTGATGCAGGAGCCGGTGCCGGCTGTGGTGTTGCTTCCTGTATTGGTTCATTTCCACCTGTCATGGTCTCCGTAATACTTTTACACATCTCTCTCGCAAAAGATACCGGATACAGCTGCATGATTTCACTGTCCACAAGATCACCAATTTCCATTTTAAAAGAGATTTTCACAAATGGCTGTGTCAGGAAATCATCAATTGCTCCCTCATCAATATTTCCTGTCAGATCAATCAGATCTGCAACAGGCGGGCTGATATCAATCTTTTTATTCAGCATGGATGATAATGATGTAGCTGCAGAACCCATCATCTGATTCATTGCTTCACTGATTGCGCTTAAATGAAGCTCTCCCAGTTCCACGTCTGTATTGGTTCCGTCTCCTCCCATCATAAGATCTGTAATGACCTTAACATCATGCTCCTTTAATATCAGGATATTGCTTCCATCCAATCCAACGGTGAATCCGATTCGTATAAATACACATGGACGCTCATACGCCTTTACCACGTCGTCCCAGTTTGCCATGGTAACAACCGGTGTGGATATTTCCACTTTACGGTTCACCAGCGAAAACAATGTCGTTGCTGCGGTACCCATACTGATATTAGCAATTTCACCGATTGTGTCTTTTTCTGAATCACTCAGCTGTCCATCTGCCGTATCTGATGATGCACCCGGATTATTTAGCAGGGCATTGATTTCTTCTTGCGATAGTACTCCATCCATCACTTACTGCTCCTCTCTAATTACTGACATTACTCTTACTGCATAGTCATCACCCGAAGCTCCCGGCAATGCAGTAAACTTACGAATGTTTCCAACGTAAACATCCAGCTCCTGGTCCACTTTCGTGTCCAATCTAACTATATCACCCACCTGTAAATTCATGAAGTCGTTTACCGATATGGTGCTGTTACCTAAAATTGCTTTTACAGGTATCGGTGCTTTTGAAATCAAAGTTTCAATTGCTTCCGTATAACGCTGTTCATCTTTTTCCTGCATGGTAGAATACCAGTATTTTGTATTCAGCTTGTCCATAACAGGTTCCAAAGTAAGATACGGAAGGCAGATATTCATCAGACCTTCAACATCTCCTATTTTTACATTAATTGTAACAATTGCAATCATTTCACTCGGAGAAATAATCTGGGCAAACTGTGAATTTGTTTCAATACGTTCCAGTCTTGGATGTAAATCCACAACATTTTCCCACGGTTCCCGGAGCAGGTCGACGCAGACTCCCATAATTCTTTCTATAATCAGCAACTCTATTTCTGAAAAGTCACGGACTTTCGCTAATGGTTCTCCGCTTCCACCAAGCATACGATCCACCATGGCATATGCAAGATTTGAAGCAATCTCCAGAATAACCGAACCTTTCAATGGAGAAAAATTAACAATACCAAGAACCACCGGATTAGAAAGTGCATTTGAAAACTCAGAATAGGTAACTGCTTCAGAGTTCATCACCTCAACCTGAATATTTTTTCTTAGATAAACCGGAAGATTTGTGGATATCAGTCTGCCATAATGTTCAAACACAATCTCCAGTGTTCTTAAGTGTTCTTTTGAAAACTTGGAAGGTCTGGCGAAATCATAATTCTTAATCTGCTTCTCGCCATTGTCCTTCATCTCTTCTACATCCAGCTCGCCGCTGCTCAATGCCTGAAGCAGGTTATCTATCTCATTCTGAGATAAAACTTCGCTCACGAACTCTCACCACCTTATATTTCATGCTTACTATTTTTAATCCTATACTACAGTTACTTCCGAGAAGTTGACTGCAATGATAAAATCTGAACCAAACTGCTTCTGTAGTTCTGCCAGTATAGCGTCTTTAACCGCCTGCCGATCCGCATTAAATTCTTCCATTGTATAAGTATTAATTACGCTGTTAATGGTATCTTTTAAAATTGTTTCACGATCAGCCATATCTTCGCCATAGGTTTTATATCCATCGTTCTTGCTGTCCATGGAAATGGATGCTGTAAGCTTTACATAATGAGTTTCGCCATCTGCACCTGTTTTTAAATTGATTGTCATGGCATCTTCAATTTTATAGGTCTTAACCTGGTCCATTGGAATGCTGGCAGACTCAGTTCCATCCCCACTCTCCAGTTCCAGATCAATTGCACTGCATACCTTGTTTACCAGCTCATTGGATTTCTTTGTTTGTGGCAGGATTGTTATTGTAAGTATTCCTGTCAAAATCAGGTTCACCAGAACCAGTGCCAAAATAAGCACTGACATAAGGTTCTTCTTCATCTCATTTCCTCCTATTCTGTAGCGCCGTCGGAATTATATGAATTATATACCTTAATTTCAACACGACGGTTTCTTGCTCTGCCTTCCTCTGTAGTATTATCTGCTACAGGAACATATTCCCCTCTTCCTGAGGATTTAATCAGTGCCGGATCCAATGTGGTATTATCCCGGATAAAATCCGCCACAGAAAGTGCCCGGTACATGGACAGTACATTATTGTTTTCATATTTTGACGAATGGATTGGCACATTGTCGGTATGTCCTTCAATTTCAATCACATTGCTGTCATAGCTTTCCAGGATAGTTCCTATTTTAGCAATCAGCGGCTGGGCATCTTCCCGGATATTTGCCTTTGCCGAATCAAATAATATTGCTCCATTTAATGTAAGTTTTACATACTCGGCATTAAAATCTACTTCCACCTGATTCTGTAATCCACCCGCCTCTATCTGTTGCTCAATTTGTTCTGCCATTTGTTCTGATTCCGCCAATGCCTGTTCTTTATACTGCTCTGCTACATCTGTCTCAGTCTCAGTCTCTTCTGTTTTGCCACCCTGGGAATCCCCATCCTCTCCTGAGGACGTTTCAAAATAAACATCAATATTCGGCAACTGGCTGATTCCGTTGCCCACCATTTCTCCCTCGCCAATACTCATACTGCCTGCCGGCATAATACTTAAGCTGCTCTGCAACGAGGCTATCACCATCTGAAACTTCTCTGCATCAACGGTAGACATGGAAAAAAGCAGCACGAAAAAGCACAGCAACAGATTCATCAAATCACTAAAGGTGGTTATCCAGCCAGCCGCCGGCTTTGCTTCCGGTTCCCGCTTCTTTCTCGCCATTATTCTTCACCTCCGGCTTCATCTTGTGCATTATAAGCCTCTCTTGCCTGTGGTGACAGGAATGATTTCAGTTTTTCTTCTATTACACGAGGGTTTTCTCCTGCCTGAATAGACAAAAGTCCCTCAACGGTAACCTCTTTCATTATAATTTCTCTGGCATTATTATCTGACATCTTTGATGCAATCGGATTACAGATCCAGTTAGATATCAGCGAACCATACAATGTTGTAATCAGGGCAACTGCCATATTAGGTCCGATGGAAGATGCATCCTGTAAATCCTTCAACATATTAATCAGACCAATCAGGGTACCAATCATACCCCAAGCCGGAGCTAATTCTCCCCACTTTTCCCAGAAGCCGATTACTTTCTTATGCCGGTCCTCAATGCAGCCCAAATCTGTTTCCAGAATTCCACGCACCAGTTCCGGGTCAGTTCCATCTACTACCAGCATAACTCCTTTTTTCAGAAAGTCATCATCAATATCATTCGCTGCTTCTTCCAATGCAAGAAGCCCCTCTTTTCTGGCAATATTTGAAAGATTAATGATATTTCCAATAATCTCACTCGGGTCATTCTTATGTAACTTAAAAGCATTTCCCGCTGACTTAAAGCCATTAATGAAATCTGCCATACTGTTACATGCCAGAACACCAGCAATAGATCCTCCAATCGTAATAACAGCGGATGGGAAGTCCATATATGTATTCCATATTGCTGATACGCCCGCACTCTGAATAATTCCAAATAATACCATTGCCAGCCCCATCAGGGTACCAATAAGTGATGCTATATCCAATTTATCCACCTACATTTCTATAAAATTATGGGAACACCATTCTTCTGAAAATGGTCCTTGTTACCCACCTTTTTGTATTTTCATTTTCATTTCTATATCATCTTACTAAACTTTCATCAAAATGTCTACTTTTTTTACAATTATTTTAGAAACAATTCCATTTTCTATTATACCATATATAGGGGAACTATCAAATATAGTTCCCCTATATGTACTGTTTTTATATTATTTTTCGCTATATCTGACTATTTTTATTATCGTTTCAGATTAATCAACTCCTCAAGAAGCGTATCGGATGTAGTAATTACTCTTGAGTTTGCCTGGAAACCTCTCTGCGTGGTAATCATCTCGGTAAATTCAGAAGCCAGGTCTACGTTGGACATTTCCAGTTCTCCGGAATTCATGGTACTTCCGTTTGAAGTAATTTCGACACCAATTCCATCAAATTCACCGGAGTTTAAAGTAGTACGGTAGCAGTTATCTCCTCCTTTTTCAAGTCCGGCTGCATTTGCAAAGCGGGCAGATGCAATCTGGCCCAAAAGAACAGTATTACCATTATCGTAAGAACCGTAAATTTTACCATTGGTATCTACAAATACACCGGTTAATGCTCCAAGCTTCTTACCTGTTCCGGTTGTTCCATCAATTGCTCCCGCATCCATTCCAACAGTAGATGTTCCACCATTATTAGAATTCTTACACTGTGTAAAATCAATGGAAATATTTTCAAACTGGTCGCCTAACTGTTTCATGTTCAATGTGACTGAGCCGTTAGTGCTGTCACCCACGGAAACAAATTTACCTTTTCCAGTACCAGTATCAAACTTCAGTTCGTAATTTACTGCTGTTGCTTCAATAGTAGGTGGATTACCATCAGTAATGCTGTTGATGGTTGCACCAGGCTGTAACCCGGTATAAATATCAGAAAGTGATACGTCCGTTACTGCTTCGTATCCTTTTACTACACCACCGGCTGAAGTAATTGCACGATATACTTTGCTGTCATACTGTCCGGTAGCGGCATTCTGTGTTGTATTGATATAGTACATTTCACCACTGCTGTTACGGAACTGATGATATGTATTTCCGCCAAAGGAATTAGATGCTCCGGTATCTGTCCACTCTGTACTGATTGCATTGTAAGCAGTCTGTGCATTAGTAATTCCACCGCTGGCATTTGCTCCAAATACATCAGAAAGATTTCCACCGTTTGCCAAAAACTCCTCTAAGATATTCTTATTGGAAGAATCATAAATAGCACTTAACTCAACAGTATAAGTTCCGGCATCGGTATCTACACCTTTGACTGCAAATTTTGCTGTATAGGAATATCCCAATGCATCAAAGAAATTCAAATTCATGGCATATCCACTTTCACTGGTTATTTCTGTACTGTTTTTATCTACAATACCACCACAAACTGCATTCGTTGTTGCTTCTGCCGGAGAAGTAAGATTGCTTTCCTGCATGATACGAAGTGCAGATACCTGGTCTTTTTTAATCTGTCCGGTGGTCGGGTCTACCTGCCATCCCATAACATTGTATCCGGTAGATGTCATGGCAAGATTTCCTGAGCCATCGATATAGAAAGAACCTGCTCTGGTAAAAAGATTTTCAGTACCGTTGCTTACAACAAAGAAACTTGTTGTATTACCCTTATCTGTAATTCTTAAGTCAAATGCTTTTCCGGTTGTCTGGGCTGCCCCACCGGAAGTAATGTCGATGGAAGTAGAACCTGTTGTTACACCAAGACCAATCTGCTTGGCATTAATTCCACCGGTTCCGGTTGTTGCATTTGCTCCGGATGCACCAGAAATTGTCTGATACATAATCTCGCTGAATGTTACACTGGACTCTTTAAATGCCACGGTATTTACATTGGCAATATTGTTACCGATAACATCCATCTTTGTCTGATGTGTCTTAAGTCCTGACACAGCAGAATACATTGCTCTCATCATAATGAAATGACCTCCTAAATTTGATATCTGACGCAGAACCCATCTGTCAGTCAGGGTTCTCACAGCCTCCATAAGGTCCGGCTATGCTATTACTGCACCATCAATATTTGTAAAAACATTATTTTCTGATTCATTCTGGTCCATTGCTGTTACAACTGTCCTGCTCGGTACATTTACAATGAATGCCAGCGAATCAACTACTACTAAGGATTCTTTGATTCCTTTCTTCTCAGCCATCTCCACACCCGCTTCCAAGCGTTCACTCTGCTGGTCTGAAAGACTGATATTCCGGGTAGACAACCGCATGCTTGCATGCTTCGAAAATTTCACTTCGGAAACATCTGCTGCTTTTTGCTTTTCTTTTAATACCTCCGCAAAAGAAGCTCCCTGCTCCGGCTGCGTTTTATTACTCTTCGAAGGATTGAGATACTGGTCTGCTACCTGTTCAATGGAAGTGAATTGATTTGCTATCTTATTCATGCTTTCATCTCCCTAATAACCTTCCGTGGTTTACTCTGTTTTCCCTGTTTCTTCTGTATCTTTTTTGTCTTCTGTACCACCGTTACCTTCTGTCTTATCACCGTTTTCTCCTGCGGCAGCCTGTAACTGTTTCATTTTCTCTTCCAGTTTTACAAGTTTATCGATATCACTCTGTTTAATGAATGACTTCTGATAACTGGTCATGCTGTCATATGCTTTCCGAAGGTTGGTCAGTGTACCTGCATTATCCAGTGTAAGTTCATCTGCTGAAGGTAATGATGCAATTGCAAGTGAAAATGATTTTGCAAGGCTGATTGCATCCATGTAACTGTCGTCCATAACAGAATATAAATCGTCAATGGAGTAAAGGTTGTTATTTACCATAAGATAAGTCTTATTGTTCTCATGGATTACACTGTCTACTGTTCCGGTAACATCGGATGTCTCGCCTGTTGCAGAAGATGTAACACGAAGTACTACCTGTTTTCCCACCAGTGAATTTGCTTCCATCTCCTGTAAGGATGCCTGCATATTCTGGGTTTCCTCTAACTGTGAGAATGTTGCCAACTGTGAAATATACTCTGTATTATCTGTTGGTTCCAATGGATCCTGATATTTCATCTGTGCTACTAACAGTTGTAAAAACGCATCTTTATCCAGACTACCTCCGGATTTTTTGGAAGTAGAGGATGAGGAATTTGATTCTGCACTGGTATCCACAACCTCTCCATTTTTTATAAGCTGTGTTATCATTTTGTGCTCCTTTCTACGCTGTTACATCCATGGTATTTCCATGGTCTTTCATAATCTGGGCTGCCAATGTTTCTTCTTCATTCATAAGCCCGGATAACTCGTCCAATTCTCCACGGAACAATCTTCTTCCGGCTGTTCTTCCAGATTCTTCTCTCTGACTGCCCTGCTGTTCTTCTCCAGATGCATTCTGCTCCAAGTTCCGTTCAAATTCATGACTTGCTATTGTAACTTCGACTGCATCTACTTTGATTCCCTGCTGGTTTAAACTGGTTCGAAGGTCTGCAATCTGTGCTTCCAAAGCGGTCTTTACTGTTTCACTGCTTACTGCCAGTTCTGCAGTTATATTTCCTTCTTTGGTTGCTGCAATGTGTAAATATACTTTTCCGAGATTTTCCGGATTCAGCTGCATCTCAATGGATGAATTTTCTGGGGAGAGATTCACTTTTGCGAATTCTGTAATCTGGTTCATAATATCCTGCACATCAATGGTTGTACGGGATGCCACCTTATTTACCTCTTCCGGTGCTACAGTCTGCTGTTCTGCTCTTACCTGAAATTCCATATTCTGCGCATGTTCATTTACACTGCTCTCTTTCGTTTTCTGTGACTGGGCTGCTGGCTCGCCCATTTCACCGGACGCATTCTCTGATACATTGTTTTCAGTCTGTGCATCCTCTGACGCATTCACCTGAATTACCGGCGCTGCATCTTCTGTCTCTTCTTCCGGCTGTACATTCTGTGTTTCTTCTGTAGTATGGGTCATCTGAACTGTAGCTGCCATTACTGTTGTATCCTGTGAAGTAATTGTCGCATCAGTCTGTGGAGCAATTTCCTGCACGCCGCCATCTGCCATATCCACTGTTTCGTTAAAATCCGCTGTCAGTTCTGCCAACTGATTCTGTAATGCTACCCACTCATCCTTAGAAATTCCAAGTGTCTCACTTAAGCTCTGAACCAACGCATCTGTATTCTGCATAATATTTGTGAATTCTTCACTCATAAGCAGTGAACAGGCATCCTCAGTTCCTGTCAGTTGTGTCACAAGCTGTGAAAGGCTTGCCGGGTTCAGTAAATCCATCCACTGCAATCCCAGTATAGACATAGCATCTTCTACCTGCTCATCCGAAACGCCAAGTTCATCTTTCAGAATTTCTTTTACACCAGTTTCAAATGCATCCTTTGTGTCTTCCAGTTGATTCTGCAGCTCTTCCACTTTCTGTGTAGGAGAATTCTCCTTTACATTCAGTTTCTTTGCGCTGTCTGCTACAGCTGCCGGCTGTGTGGTTGTTGCTGCAGGTTCTTTTCCTACCGGATTTCCACTGGTAAGCTGCTGGTTTCCATAACCGGATGTTTTCTGTTCCATCACAGAAGCAAAGCTTGCCTGTGCAGTTGCACATAACCCTTTTTCCACAGTGCCCGTCACTTTGGAAAGTCCTGTGTCTAAAGTTCCAGGGGTTGATACCATTCCCGAAATCTTTGCACTCGTCATGTATTCTTCCTCCTTTCTTCTTTATTCAATTTTATTTATTCTGAAGGATTCATGATTTCTGTCACCTTTGCGGCTGTATCAGAATTCATTTTCCCTAGAATATCAGCTCTTGACTGCGCATCCATATTTTCCAATATCTGTGCCACCAGATTCAGATTATCTGTCATGGTGTCAAATATGGCTGCTGCTTCCTTCGGTTTCATCTGGGAATAGCCCTTAACATAATCAGATATCTTACTGTCTGTCTGCTGCTGTTCCACTACCTGTTTATACAAAAGTTCCGCATTATCCGGATCAATGCTCTCATAATATTCCTTATATTGTTCTATATCGGGTGCCTGGTCCGAAAAAACAACCTCATTATAAAATTTTTCTTTTTCTTCTTCAAAAGCAGCCTCATTTGCTTCATATTCTTTCAGCTTCAGGGACTGTGCTTCCAAATCCGCGATATAAGCACTGTTTTCACTGCTCCCCTGCTGTGCCTGTGCCAGTTCCTGCTCCAGTTCTTTTATGTAAGCTACCGCTTCATCCATGTTCTTATATGGATAATCCTCTTCCGTAGAAAGATCGTCCTCAGAGTCCGGTAAAATCCGGTTGACATACGGAATATCTTTTAATAGTGGACGCATTACCGTAGAGCCAAATCCTCCAACATCCCATTTAATCAGCAGTGTCAGTATTGCCAGCCATACAATAATGATGACCAATGTTACCAGAGCAACTGCCAGTTTTGAAGAACTGCCTTCCTCTTCTTCTGTATTTTCCAAATCAGTTTCCATGTTCTTTGCAGCCTTTTTTTCTGCCTTCTTTCTTGCCTTCTCCGCTTTCTTTGCTGCTTTCTTATCCATTTCTTCTGCCATCGTTACACCACCTGTCTATTTTTTCGGTCTGCCATAGCTATAGCTTACCAGTTCGTCTACTACCTTGTTATCTTCCTGCGCCAGTTGTTGTTTGAAATCTTCAAAATCCTTTTCCCGTAGTTTTTCCTGCGTCTTTCGCTCTTTCATAACTTCTTCCAGTTTCTGCCTGGCGGCTTCCACATTTTTCTCTGCTACCTGCACCTGCATCATCTGTCTTCGAATCAACACCTTCATGCTTTCAATTGCCTGTCTGCATTTTTTTATTTCCAGCAAATCTATTTTGCCTTCAACCAACTCTTTTGCCCGGTTATCATATGCATTCTTCCGCTCAAAGAGTTTTAAAAGCTTTGCCTCTTCTTCCCGGAGTGCTGCATTTGCCTGGCTGTATGCAATCTTTGCCTGACTTTCCAGTTTTAATTTAATATCTAAAATATTCTGCATTCGGTAAATAAATTTTGCCATATCTCATTCCTACTTGAATACATCTTCCAACAATGTCAATTCTTCTTCAAATGTAAATTTTTCATCAGTCCTCTGACACAGAAACTCATTGACCGCTTTTATCTTAGAAACCGCATAATCAATTTCTTCATTGGAGCCGCTCTTATAAGCGCCAATATTAATCAAATCTTCTGCTTCCTGATAGGTTGCCAGTACATTTTTCAGCTTTCCTGCCACCGCCTTATGCTCCGCCGAAACAATGGAACTCATTACACGGGAAATACTCTGCAAAATATCGATTGCCGGATAATGATTCTTATGTCCTAATTTTCTGGATAACACAATATGTCCATCCAGAATACTTCTTGCTGTATCGGTAATCGGCTCATTAAAATCGTCACCGTCTACCAGCACCGTATAAAGTCCGGTAATAGAACCTCTTTCTGCTGTTCCTGCCCGCTCTAATAATTTCGGCATTTCCGAATACACGCTTGGCGGATATCCACGGGTAACCGGTGGTTCCCCGGTAGCAAGTCCGATTTCTCTTTGTGCCATGGAGAATCGGGTCAGTGAATCCATCATCAGCAGTACATCTTTTCCCTGATCCCTGAAATATTCCGCTACAGCTGTTGCAGTTTTGGCTGCTTTATTACGAATCAATGCCGGTTTATCTGAAGTTGCCACAATTACCACCGAACGGCGCATACCTTCTTCGCCAAGGTCCCGTTCAATAAATTCTCTCACCTCTCTGCCCCGCTCTCCAATCAGGGCAATTACATTGATATCCGCTTTGGTATTTCTTGCAAACATACCAAGCAGGGTACTCTTACCAACTCCGGAACCCGCAAAAATTCCAATACGCTGTCCCTTTCCAATGGTAATTAATCCATCCACTGCTTTAACTCCCAGTGGTAATACCTCACTGATGATTTCACGCTTCATCGGATCTGGTGGCGGGGCTTCAATCGGATATTCCTTATCGGTATGAATCTCATCCACATCTGTCGGTCGTCCAATTCCATCCAGAATATGGCCTAAAACCTCATCTCCCACCAAAACAGACAAAGGATGTCCCGTATTTGCTACGATACATCCAACACCCAGACCTTCAATACTGTCAAAAGGCATCAATAACAGCCGGTTATCCTTAAAACCGACTACCTCTGCCATGACATATTCTTTTTGCTCTCTATCCCGATATATTTTACACAAGTCATTCAGTTTTGCTTCCGGTCCGATAGATTCAATGGTAAGACCTACTACCTTAGACACTCTTCCAAGGCAGGTATAATATGTCTTATCCGAAAGTAACTGATATTTTTCCAAATCACATGTCACTCTTTTTTCCTCACATACACAATGACTGTATATCACGAATCAGATTATCCAGCTGTACATCCATTCCACACTCAAACACTCCTGTATCTGTCTCTATGATACATTCTCCTTCAGTCATGGAATGAATGGTAACTAAATCCAAAGTTGCATTCTGTCCCACGCATTCTAACAGCTCCTGTTTATGTTCTTCCAGATATGCTGCCTGTTTCGGACCTGCTTTGATTGTAAATTCTTTCGGTCCGTCAATGGATTCCATTGCCCGTTTTACAAGATAAAGTACAATCTCATCCTTATCATGGAACTGCACATGGAAAACATGGGAAACCACATCTGTAATTGTATGTACAAGCTTCGGTTCCAGTTCCCGCATCTGTTCCAGATAAGAATCCTGCAGCTGCTGTTCCCTTTTTCCAATGCTCTCTAACTTTGCATCATAAACCGCAGCACCTTCCTGCATTCCCTGTTCCAAACCTTCTGCCTGTCCCTGTTCCTGTGCCTGCTTACGAATTTCGTCTGCTTCCTCCCGGGCTGCTTTTCGGATTTCGTCTGCTTCGGCATTTGCCTGTGCTAAAATTTCTTCTGCTTTTTCCTTTGCCTCTGCTTCATAATCAATTGTTTCCACCTGCGGTGCAGCAATTCCTTCTACAAATCCACCTGACTCTGCCTGTGGCTGTTCCGGTTCTCTTGTCTTTGCAAGAGCCCGGGACTGTTCTTCTAAAATACGATACGCCAGCGTATTGGAATTAATCACGCGGCTCTCAGATTCATTCGTGATAAAACGCTGTTTATATAAATTAGACAATAATCTCATCACCTCCGCCACGGGAAATTACAATTTCTGCGGAGTCTTCCAGTTTACGAATAATACCAACAATCTTCTGCTGTGCTTCTTCTACATCCTTCATTCTTACCGGACCCATGAATTCCATATCTTCACGAATCATGGCAGCAAGACGTTTGGACAGGTTCTTAAAGATAACATTCTGAACCTCTTCGTTGGCACCCTTCAGTGCAACAGCAAGGTCATTGTTGTCCACATCACGCAGCACACGCTGGATTGCACGGTCGTCCAGCAACAGGATGTCTTCGAACACAAACATCTTCTTGCGGATTTCGTCTGCAAGTTCCGGCTCTTCGATTTCTAAGGATTCCATAATATGTTTCTCTGTTCCACGGTCTACCGTATTCAAAATACCAACGATAGCATCTACACCACCCACAATTGTGTAATCCTGATTGATCAGGGAAGAAAGTTTTCTCTCTAACACACGCTCTACCTCTTTGATTACATCTGGTGAAGTCCTGTCCATCTTGGCAATACGTTTTGCAACATCTGCCTGTTTCTCCGGTGTCAGGGCTCCTAAAATCATTGCAGACTGTGCCGGTGACAGATATGACAAAATCATGGCTATGGTCTGTGGATGCTCGTCCTGAATAAAGTTCAACACCTGACTTGGATCTGTCTTTCGTACAAATTCGAACGGACGAACCTGAAGGGATGCTGTCAGTTTTGTAATAACCTCCTGTGCCTTGTCGCTGCCTAATGCCTTATCCAGGAGTTCTTTGGCATAGCCAATACCACCTTCTGCAATATACTGCTGTGCAAGGCATACCTGATAGAATTCGTTTAATACGCTTTCTTTGGTCTGTGGTGACACACTTCTGGTATTTGCAATCTCCAGTGTCAGTTCTTCTATTTCATCTTCTTTTAAATGTTTGAAAATACTGGCCGACTTCTCCGGTCCTAATGCTATCAGCAATATCGCCGCTTTCTGAATGCCATTATATTCTTCTGTTCCCATTTATTCCCACTCCTCATTCAGCCAGTTACGAAGCAACGACGCAACAGCCTCCGGATTTTCATCTACGAATTTTTCAATCAGGACACGAATCTCTGACTTCTCATTGTAACCAATATCTTCCAAATCTTCCTGTTCTGCCTGCTTGGTTGTCTCAAGCAACGATTCTACAGAAAGCTCCGGTTCAATTTCAGTTTCTTTTTCTTTTCTGGTACTGCGGAATACCACATATCCTAACAGTGCAAAAATCAGAACCGCAAGAATAATCTGCAGGTAATCCTGAAAGCCCCTGCCGCTGCCCTTAGAATATTCAAACATCGGAATATCATAGCTGACAATCGAAATATTAGATGCCGGGATACCGGTTGCATTGGATACCATAGTATAAAGATCCTGATCTACCGTTCCCTTTACCCGGTTGTTATTCTGTGTTACAAATTCATCAAAGGTCATATTGTCCAGAGTACCATCTGCTTTTAAGGTATCCTCATTATAAGTCACATAACGGGCTACCGTTACAGATATGGATGACTGGTCATATTCTATATCTCCTACAGAGCCAATGGTCTGGGTGTTCTTTTCATCCAGTGCACGGTCAATGGAATCATCTGTAACAGAGCTTTCTGATGTGCTTCCATCCGGAAGTACATAAGTTGTTCCATCTCCATTAGAGTCTGTTCCCGGTGTTCCCGACGTACCACCGGTTGAGTCTGACTGATAACGGTCCTCATGGGTAATCAGTCCTTCATCCCTGTCTCCCTGCGCAGAATAATTTGTCTCATTAGTCGTAACCTGATCAAAATTCAGCTTTAAATTTAATCCTACATCAATCGTATCATAAAGGTCTGTTCCCTTAATCACATCTGTAACAGCCTTCTTCACCTGTGTTTCTTTCTTTGTCTGATAACTGAGCTGTGTGCTGGCAGTTCCGATTGCTGTACTCTCTTCTCCACCCGCAAATAAAAGGTTGGAATTAGAGTCAATAATCGTAATATTATCCGTGGAAGAATTGCCAATCTCAGTTGCTATATATCTTGCTAAAGATGCCGCCTGGTCTTCGGACATCTCTCCGTTCAGTTCCAGCTTAACGCTGGCATAGGACTCCTGATTTCTTGTAACTAAGGTTCCATCATCTTCCGGAATATTTAAGTTAACATCTGCCGACTTAATCAAATCCATATTTTCCAGTTCTTTTGCAAATTTATCTTCCAAAAAAACCTGATACCGTTTACTCTTATCAGCTTCCGTTGTGCTGATACTGCCGCTTAATGCATCATCAATGGTAAATCCGTTGGTCGGAATACTGTTTGAACCAAGCAAAATATTTGCATCTGCCTGATTCTTTGCATTTACCGAAAAAGTCATTCCATCAGAAGAAACCTCATAATCTATGCTGTTTCCATCCAAAAGGTCTTTTACAGACGATGCCTGCGTTGCATCCTCACAGGTTATCAGCTGAACCATCGTAGGTTTCGTCATCACGACAGCCAGTATCACCAATGCAAGAATTACTACAGCCGTAATACTGATAAGAAGCGTCTTCTGCTTTGTTGTAAACTTCAGCCACCACTCTTTTATTTTTTCTAATATTGCTTTCAATCTGTCTGGCATAATCTACTCATCCTACCTATACTAAATCTGCATGTTCATAATTTCTTTATAAGCATCTATTACTTTATCCCTTACTGCAACTGTATACGATAATGCAATGTTTGCCTTTTCCTGCGCCACAAGCAATTCATGGGTATTGGTTGATTCTCCCAATGCAAATTTAATTTCCTCTTCCTCTGCATTGTTCTGATAATTATTTGTTTCCTTCACCATGTTCATTGCCGTTGCAAGAATATTATCAAAGCTTTCCGCACTGTTTGACTGCTGTGTTGCAGCTGCATTCTGTGTATTAAAAACATCTGACGAAACTCCTGTTAATACATTAACATTCATCGTTTATCTCACCTTTCCAAATATCTTTTATAATTTACCAATCTGTAATCCTGCCTGTGCAATCTGTTTGCTTGCATCAAAAGCTGTTACGTTCGCCTCATATGCTCTGCTGGCATCAATAAGATTCGTCATTTCTGTTACTATATTCACATTCGGATATGACACATAACCATTTTCATCCGCATCTGGATTGGATGGGTCATATTCCATAGTAAAATCAGTAGAATAATCTTCTGTCACTGAAGAAACCTTTACTCCGTTTCCCACATAGCCTTCCCGGGAATCAGAAAGCACTTTGCTGAACGGAGTTACACCTTTTTCCGAAAAAGTTACAATTTTTCTGCGGTATGGTGTTCCATTCTCTGTACTGGTTGTATTTACATTTGCTACGTTCTCAGAAATGGTATCCATACGAAAACGCTGCGCCGTCATACCGGACGCACTGATATCAAACGACTGAAATAATGCCATTCTTTATTCCTCCCACACAATTTTATTTAATAACGGTTTTATACCGTGATATTTCCTGACTGATACTGTTGGTCAATCCCAAATAACGGATTGTTTCTGAGGCAAGCTCTACATTCTCCTGCTCCGGGTCAACATTGTTGCCGTCCAGACGGTAAGAATAAGAGGCATTGTCGATATATGTCTTTGCATTCAGATGGTCCATATGGATATTTGCCACCTTGTCATCCAGTGAAACATATTTGCTTTTGCCCAGTTCGGATTCCAATGTACTTTCAAAATCCAAATCCCGGCGTTTATATCCAGGTGTATCAGCATTTGCAATATTATTTGATATTAACTGTTCTCTTTCCCAGCTCGCACTTGCGGCCTTATTCAGCACATTCATATAGTCAAACGCATTTGAACTTATCATACTGCACCTCCATAGTTATCCATATTGTTATCGCATCATATTTTATTATAAATAATCTTGTAAAAAACACAAGTATTTTTTTCTTATTTTTACATTATCTAGTGTTTTTTTCCAATTGGCCACACAATATAAAAGGGATTTACAGCTTTTTCCCACTATAAATCCCTTTATCCGATGCACCATCCGTGTGCTCTTCTTTATATTCTGTTTGTTTATATTTCTATGGTTAATCTGCCTTTCGTATTCTGGCAAGTTCATCAAACACCACATCATTTACAACTTTGATATAAGTTCCCTTCATTCCGGAAGAACGGGATTCGATGACTCCTGCACTTTCGAACTTACGCAATGCATTTACAATAACGGAACGTGTAATTCCTACACGATCTGCAATCTTGCTGGCTACAAGAATACCTTCTGTTCCGTTTAACTCATCAAAAATATGAGTAATTGCCTCTAACTCTGAAAAAGAAAGTGTGCTGATTGCTGAACGCACAATCTGTACTTTTCTGGTCTCTTCCGCATTTTCCTCATTCACAGAACGCATCATTTCCAGTCCGACAACTGTTGTTCCATATTCACTGAGAATAATATCATCAATGTCATACTGGTTATCATAACGATATACAAACAATGTTCCTAACCGCTCACCAGCAATATCAATCGGTGTAATAATTGCAGAATATTTCTTAATATCTGATTCAAATCCTAATGTTTCCAGATTGACGTTTTCCTTTGTGGAAAGAATTCCAAGCAGTCTTTCATTCAGCATAGAATCAATAAACCCGCCTACTTCATCAACAATCAGTTCATGAATCTCATCAATTCCACGGCACTGGCTGCTTCCGAGTACCTTTCCTTTTTTACTGATAACAAGGATATTGGAATCCAATATCTCTGTCAAAACCTCACAGATATCATTGAACACAACCTTTGACGAATTATTATTGTGCAAAAGCTTATTTATTTTTCTTGTTTTATCCAACAGCTGAACGCTCATACTTATATCCTCCACGTTATATTCAGAATAACTAGACTGTTTAATATTTTATCATGTTTATTCTGATAATTCAAGGATTTGAATTGTACTTTTAATTCTTTTCATCCTTTTTTGGTTTTTCCTCTGAAAAGCCACACTGCTCATTGGCACAGGCAAGCTTATTGCCCTTTTCTACCATATAACTTCCGCACTTCGGACATTTCTCAGATGACGGCTTTGCCCATGACATGAAATCACATTCCGGATTATTCTCACATCCGTAATATCTTCTGCCTTTCTTGGTTTTACGTAGTACAATATCTTTGCCGCATTTCGGGCAGGCAACACCAATCTTCTCAAAATACGGTTTGGTATTACGGCACTCCGGGAATCCAGGACACGCCAAGAATTTACCATGCGGACCGTATTTGATTACCATATTTCTGCCGCACTCTTCACAAATTACATCGGTCACTTCATCCGCTATCTGCACTTTTTCCAGATCTTTTTCTGCCTGCTTTACTGCCTCATCCAAATCCGGATAGAAATTGCTTACTACAGTCTTCCAGTTTACGGTTCCTTCTTCCACGCTATCCAGCAGCGACTCCATATTAGCGGTAAAATGTTCGTCCACGATACTGGAAAATGCTTCTGTCATAATGGAATTTACTGCTTCACCAAGCTCGGTAACATAAAGGTTTTTATTTTCCTTAATCACATATCTTCTGGCAAGAATGGTGGTTATGGTCGGAGAATAGGTACTTGGTCTTCCAATCCCACGTTCCTCCAATGCCTTTACCAAAGATGCCTCGGTATAATGAGCAGGCGGCTGTGTAAAATGCTGTTTTTCATCCCATGCATCAAAACTTAATTCTGTATCCTTATCAATGGACTTAAGCATTACATTCTGTGTGCCCTTTTCCTCATCTTCATTGGTGTATACAGACATAAATCCTTCAAATACGAGCTTGGATGCTGCTACGGTAAAACAGTATTTTCCAGCACCGATTTTTACGGATGTTGTCTCATATTTTGCATCACTCATACGGCTTGCGGTAAAACGGTTCCATATTAACTGGTACAGGCGGAACTGGTCTCTGGATAAAGATTCCTTTACCATTACCGGTGTTCTTGTAATATCAGACGGACGGATTGCTTCATGGGCATCCTGGATCTTGTTACTGCTCTTCTTTTCCTGTACATGGGAAGAAACATAATTCTCGCCATACTGTGCTGCGATAAAGCTGCGTGCCATAGCATCTGCTTCTTCTGAAATACGGACAGAATCTGTTCTCAGGTAAGTAATCAGACCGACCGTTCCGATTCCCTTTACATCCACACCTTCGTATAACTGCTGTGCCAAACGCATGGTTTTCTGTGTGGAGAAATTCAATACCTTGGATGCTTCCTGCTGTAAGGTACTGGTGATAAACGGCTGTGGAGCCTTTTTATTACGTTCCCCTTTTTTCACATCTGTTACGGCGAATTTTTCTTTTTCAAGCTCTGCCATAATAGCATCTGCCTGTTCTCTCGAGGTGATATTCATTTTTTCTTTTGCTGTTCCGTAAAACTTTGCAGTTAACGGTTTCTTCTCACCTTTTACTTTCAGGCCGGCATCTAAGGTCCAGTATTCTTCCGGTATAAATGCGTTGATTTCACTTTCACGATCGCAGATCAAACGCAATGCCACAGACTGTACACGTCCTGCACTTAAGCCTCTTTTTACCTTTGCCCATAATAAGGGGCTGATCCGGTAACCCACCATACGGTCTAACATACGGCGTGCCTGCTGGGCATTCACTAAATCCATATCGATGTCTCTCGGATTTTTTAAAGAGGTCTTTACTGCATTCTTGGTAATCTCATTGAAACTGATCCGGTAAACCTTTTTATCGGAATTTGCCAGATTCAGTGCCTGATATAAATGCCAGGAAATTGCTTCTCCCTCACGGTCAGGGTCTGTTGCAAGATAAATGACATCTGCTTTTTTTACTTCTTTTCTTAATTTTGCAAGCACATCACCTTTTCCCCGGATGGTAATATACTTTGGTTCAAATCCGTGTTCTGCGTCAAAGCCTAATGTACTCTTCGGTAAATCTCTCACATGTCCATTGGATGCATCCACTTCATAATTCTTCCCCAGAAACTTTTTAATTGTTTTAACTTTTGCCGGTGACTCAACAATAACAAGATATTTAGCCATAACCCTGCTCCTTTATTTTGTTCTCTCTATGCGGTTATTCATGTATTTTTATATAATAATTCTTATATACTTCCCTGATAAAACCTGCATTTTCCAGTATCAGCAGTATCTCACACATCCGGTCTACCGGAAGCTTTGTTTCTTCCAAAATCTGCTGGGCACTTTTCGGTTGCAAATCGAGAACACTATACACCACCCCTTCATCTTTTTCAAGTACCTTTTTTGAAAAAGCATTGGGAACTACTATATTGGCAAGGTCAATTTCAAGATCCTTAAGCCATTCCTCCGGAGACACAATGATGCCCGCCCCCTGCCGTATCAGGCGGTTACAGCCTCCACTTAACACATCTCCAACACGCCCCGGAAGTGCATAAATATCTTTTCCCTGCTCTAAGGCAAAGTCTGCCGTAATCAATGAACCGCTCCGCTCCTTTGCTTCTATTACAACTACCACATCTGAAAGCCCGCTGATTAACCGGTTCCGTTGCGGGAACAACTTTCCCAAAGGTTTTGTCTGCGGCATATATTCAGATAGAATTCCGCCTTTTTGTGTCATAGTCCGATAAAGACTCTGATTCTGTCTGGGATAACAGTAATCTGCCCCGCATCCCATAACAGCATAAGTTTCTCCCTCTGCCGCCATGGCACCACTGTGGGCTGCTCCATCAATTCCTGCAGCCAGTCCACTGATTATAATGCAGCCTGCTTTTACTGCCAGTTCCGCCAGATGTTTTGCATAGTAACGACCGTATTCACTGCATCTTCTTGCTCCCACAATAGCAATACTTTTCTTATCTTCCGGTGGCAGACTGCCCTTATAAAAAATTCCATAAGGTGGCTTATTGATATATAAAAGACGTTTCGGATAGTTTTCATCCTCTCTTGTTACAAGATACAGTCCGCTTCTTTTTAAATTCTCCCATGCTTCTTCTAAGTTCCATGCTTTTTTATAGGTAAGAACAGACTTCACATCTGCTTCGGTAATGCCCGGAATCTGCATGAATTCCTTTTCTGACATGTCATATAAGACTCCTGCACTTCCGGCAAAACGAAACAGTTTTTCCACTTTTCCGGTTCCAATGTTTTCTGCCATCTGTGCCATACACGCCAGCCAGTATTTATATTTCATTCCATTTATCCCTCCCAGAATTTCTTATCTACATTCCGATAACAGACCGCCTCACTTAAATGTCTGGTTAGGATTTCATCTGAACCGTCCATATCTGCAATGGTTCTCGCCACCCGCAAAATCCTATGATAAGATCTGGCTGTCAATTCCAGCTTCTGATAAATGCTTTCCATATACTGTTTTTGTTTTGTCGATAATCTGCAATATTTTGTCAGTAATGCCGCCGGAATTCTACTGTTATAGCGAATGTTAGTTCCGGCAAACCTTTGCTGCTGCCGCTCCATAGCTGCAACCACCCTTTTTCTGATTTCTGCCGAAGTCTCCTGATGCGGATTTTCTTTAATTAAATCCTGATATTCCACACGCTTTGTCTCTACACAGATATCAATTCTGTCCAATAAAGGCTGACTGATTTTCTTTAAATACTGTTCCACCATTCCTTTCGTGCAATGACAGCGGTTCAAATCCGGATAATATCCACACCGGCAGGGATTCATGGCAGCCACCAGCATAAAATCCGACGGAAATTCATAATTTCCGGCAAGCCTTGCAAGCTTTACACAGTGTTCTTCCATAGGCTGTCTTAAAATTTCCAAGGTTTCCCGCCGGAACTCCGCCAGCTCATCTAAAAAGAGCACACCATGGTGGGCGAGGCTGATTTCTCCCGGTCCCGGAACCATTCCACCACCTGCCAGTCCCTGTGGTGTTATGGTATGATGTGGATTACGGAAAGGACGTTCTGCTATCCATGCTTCACTTTCCGTCAGAAGTCCCCTTACACTGTATATTTTTGTTACCTCCAGGGCCTCCTCTTCTGTCATCTCCGGTAAAATACCCGGAATTCTCCTTGCAATCATTGTCTTTCCTGCGCCTGGTGGTCCAATCATCAGGAGATTATGTCTGCCGCTTACCGCAATCTCACAGGCTCTTTTCACAAACTGTTGTCCATTAATTTCTGAAAAATCCGGTACTTCTTTTCTCTTAACCTTTTTCTCAAGCCCGATTTCTTCTTTCTCAGGCTCCCAGAATTTTATTTCATCATTAAAGCCTTTTATCACTTCTTCCAATGTGTTTACACCAAACAGACGGATTCCTTTTACCAATGCAGCTTCTTTGGCATTTTCCACCGGCACCATACAGGCGTCCATCCGCTCCTGTGCAGCCTTTGTCACAATGGGCAATACTCCATGAATCGGTTTTATTCTTCCATCCAGTCCTACTTCTCCTACAATCAGAAGCTGTTCCAGCCTGTCTTTCGGAATAATCCCCATTGCAGCAAGCACTGCCACTGCTATCGGCAAATCAAAGGACGAACCGGATTTTCTTACATATGCCGGTGAGAGATTAATCGTAATCCGTTTTGGTGGGAGACGGTATCCACAATTTTTAAGGGCTGTCCGCACCCGCTCTCTTGCCTCCCTCACTTCTGCCGATAAAAATCCTACCATTTCAAACACTGGCATACCATCCGTCACATCTGCTCCCACGCGGATAGGAATGCTCTCAATGCCACGCACGATTGCCGTTGATACAATACTGTACATTAAATTTCACCTTTCTGTTTTGCAATTATTCTGTTTTTTGTAATTATTTCATTTTCTCTGTTCATTTTGTTTGTCCGGGATTTTTCTGCAGAAGAACTCTGCAATTTACATGAGCAGCCCCAAGATGGGCTATTCATCATTTATTTCGATAAAAAAGATGGACTCATCATATCATGAAATCCATCCTTTTCAAATACCAATTTAACACATTATAAAAATTTAATAATTGTAACCTTTTTCAAAATAAGCTTTCAGCTTCTCCAATGCCCTTTTTTCAATTCGTGAAACATAGGATCTCGAGATATTTAAATTTTTTGCAATCTCCTTTTGTGTCACCGGACAGTCCGTTTTCAAACCATAGCGCAGGTTTATGATAATCTGTTCCCGCCTGTTTAGTACCCGGGGCAGTATTTCATATAATGTCTTCACATTTCTGTCATACTCCATCTGCTCCACCACATCCGGTTCGTTATGCTCTACAATATCCAGTAAATGTATCTGGTTTCCCTCTTTATCTGTTCCGATTGGCTCATAAAGAGACACTTCCCTGGCAATTTTACGCTTACTGCGCAGATACATCAGAAGTTCATTTTCGATGCATCTCGCTGCATAAGTTGCCAGCTTATTTCCTTTTTCTACCCGGAAGGTATCGATTGCTTTAATCAATCCAATGGTTCCAATCGATATCAGATCTTCCATATCCTCTTCCACATTCTGATATTTTTTTACCACATGCGCTACCAGACGCATATTATGTTCTATCAGAATATGTTTTGCTTCAAGGCTGCCTTCCCCAAGCTGTTTTAAATATTGCTTCTCTTCCTGTATAGTCAATGGAGATAAAAATGTTTTCAATACAGCACCCTTAAAAAGCGATTTATTATATTCTATGCGTCTGCCAGATTCTTCGTGCCTTTCCTCTTTTTTTATCTCTATCCTTTTCTTCTGTGTCTTTTTCCTTTATAATTATCCTTATGAAGCGAATATTAGACTATACCATAACAAATGAATACAAAAACTATACGATAAGAGAATTTCTTACGGAAAAAGGATACCCGAAAGGGCTCCGGGCACATCTTTTCCGCACCGAAAATGTTCTTTTCCGAAACGGTGATACCGGGCACAGCAGTGACCGGCTGAAGGTTTCTGATAAATTAAAGATTATTTTAGAAGAATCTATGCCGGAAAGCTATCCCGCACCGGAAAACATTCCCCTTTCCATCCTCTATGAAGACGAAGATATTCTCGTTATCAATAAACCGGCACATATGCCTGTCCACCCATCCATGACACATTACGAACATACCCTCTCCAATGCTGTCTTTTATTATCTGGGCAGCAAAAACGAAGCCGGTCCTTTCCGCTGCATCAACCGGCTGGATAAGGATACTACCGGTATCACAATCCTTGCAAAAAACAGTCTCAGTGGCGGTATCTTAGGCAGACAGATGAATGAACGGAAAATCCACCGCACCTATCTTGCCATTGTCCGTGGTATTACCCCGGAATCCGGTACCATTACTGCGCCAATCGGCAGAAAGGAAGGTTCTGTATTAGAGCGTCAGGTAGATTTTGGACAAGGTGAATACGCCTGCACCCATTACCGCAGACTAGCTGTGAAAAAAATTTTTCCAAAAAATACTTTTTCAAGGGAGCCTCTTTCACCGGATGCACTCTCCCTTATTGCTTTGCGGCTTGACACCGGCAGAACCCACCAGATTCGTGTCCATATGAGCTACCTCGGCTACCCTTTAATTGGAGATTTCCTTTATAACCCGGATTTTTCCCTGACAAAAAGGCAGGCTCTTCATGCCTGCCAGTTAAAATTCGAACATCCAATCACAAAGGAACAGCTCTGCTTTACGGCTCCACTTCCTGCCGATATGCAAATGCTGTTCCCTGAATTTCATGTTCCAGATCTGGACAATCTATTTTCGGATTAACGGATTCTTTCGGTAAGTCCGACTTTCTTCTGTACCTTACGCAAGGTCTTATTAGAATAATAAGCTGCTTTTTCGTCATTCATTTTAATCATGCTGTCAAGATAGGTCTTGTCTGCCATCAGTTCCCCATAACGTTTCTGCAATGGCTCTAACTCTGCAGCAACTGCTTCTCCTACTGCCAGTTTGAAATCACCGTAGCCTTTTCCGTCAAATTCTTTTTCGGTTTCTTCTCTTGTCTTACCGGTTACACAACCATAAATATCAATCAGATTACTGATGCCCGGTTTATCTTCACGATATACAATTTCACTGCCGGAGTCGGTTACTGCACGTTTAAATTTGCGGATAACGGTATCTTTATCATCTAAAAGGCGGATGGTTGCATTTGGATTCTCATCGGACTTTGACATCTTTTTCTCCGGCTCCTGCAGACTCATAATCTTTGCACCTGCTTTTCCGATATATGCCTCCGGAATTGTAAATACATCTCCGTAAATAGCATTAAAACGCTGTGCAATATCTCTGGTAATCTCAAGATGCTGTTTCTGGTCTACGCCAACCGGAACCACATCTGCCTGATACAATAAAATATCAGCCGCCATTAATACAGGATAGGTATAAAGACCTGCATTGATATTATCTGCATGTTTTGCAGCCTTATCCTTAAACTGTGTCATTCGGTTCAATTCCCCCATATAGGTAAAGCAGCCTAATATCCAGCTTAATTCTGCATGTCCGGATACATGGGACTGATAATAAATACAGTTTTTCTCCGGGTCTAATCCTGCCGCTACATATAATGCATAAAGAGAACGGGCATTTTTACGGAACTCTGCCGGCACCTGTCTTAAGGTAAGGGAATGTAAATCCATAACACCATAGATACATTCATATTCATTTGTAAGATTTACCCAGTTTTTCAATGCTCCCAAATAATTTCCAAGGGTAAGGGTTCCTGTTGCCTGCATTCCACTATATAAAATCTTCTTTCCGTCTAACATTTATTTATCCTTCTTTCTTTTATTTTTCAATACTTCATATCGAATATATGCATAAGTCTCTTCTTCGCCGCATTCTGCCAGCATATGAAGAAGGCACTCTAAAAGTTCTCTTGATTCCTCATGAATAATATGATACTGCTTTCCATGTTCGTAATAAGCCAGAGGACTTTCGTCGGTATATTTTTCTCTCTGGTAATTCCTGCTTGCTGCCACCCGGTCAATAAACATCTCAACAACATATTTTGTTGGCATCTTCATTCCAGTAATTCCGGTGCATTTATCCGGTCCGTAATCAATCCAGTATTCCATATGATGCTTGTTTCTGCCCTTATGGTGCAGCCAGGCTGCGGAATACCCCTTATCCTCACGTTCGGCATTGTTGGGACTCATATTTCCCTGAAAATACTTACAGCCCACTAAAAATTCCGTTGGTGAATATTTCGACAAATCATGCAATAAGCCCTGGCGGTAAAGTCCAACTTTAAAACAGCCTTTCATGACTAACATCTTGTGATGATTAATTGTGCAAAAATGTTTCCATGCTTTCATCTTACTTTATTTCCCTATTAATATCTGAATGGACATCCCGGCAATTTCTACCTGGACTGCATCCATTATCATTTCTTTCTCCAGAAAACCATTTTCATTTCCTGTATCCATTACTTTATACCATTTTTTGCTTTTTGGCAATTTCGGAAGTGCAAGGAACTGTTTTCCGGTGTGAAAATTATATGCCACATAAATCATTTCCTCACAATCCGCATACAGTCCGCAATAAAGCATCCCAACCGACTGGCGGTTCGGGCTAAATCCCACAGTCCATGCACTATCGCAATGAAAAGAAAGATCCGGATATCCCAGTCCCTTATAATCATTCATCCGCATCGGCTCTTCCATCCGAAGAACCGGGTGTGCCTTACGAAAGGCTGCCATTTTCTTTACAAACTGTTGTAAGAAAGCATATTTCTTATCATTTTTCCAGTTTACCCAGCCAACTGCATTATCCTGGCAATAAGCATTATTATTTCCCCTCTGGGAATTACCAATCTCATCACCGGCAGCAAGCAGTGGAATACCCTGTGCTAAAAATACTGCCGTAACCGCATTTCGAAGCTGTTTTTTACGCAGGCTTTCTATATATTTTTTGCGGGTTGGTCCTTCAATGCCATAGTTGTCACTGTAATTCCAGTCATTTCCATCCGCATTGTTTTCCCCATTTGCTTCATTATGTTTCTCACTGTACATAAATACATCTGCCAGTGTAAAACCATCATTAGATGCTGCATAATTCACAAATCCGGCATATTTCTTCTGCTTACGCATCTGGTTTACAAAATCGGTAAGACAGATTTCCTTATGATTTAACATTTTCCGCAACGGATAATAAAATTCATCCCGGTAAACAAATAAATGCGGATATGCATAATCCTGTTCCAGCAAATCCTCCGGAATCGTATCTGCAAACAGCTTACTGCGGCACAAAATCAAATCCTGTGCCATAGCACGAACCGGAAGATTTGCTCCCATCAGACGGAATCCATCCACATGATATTCCATCACCCAGAAGCGCAGGGCTTCTAACATCAGATTCTGATTGATGGTATCAGGAAAATAAATTTCCATAATACATTCCATGTCATTTTTATGCAATGCCTTAATTAATGATTTCAAGGCATGCTCCGGCTGTCTGCTTCTGGTAAATGCAGCCTTCGGCGCAAAATAATTGCCTTCGGTATAGCCCCAGCAATTTATCTTCTCAACTTCCGGCAGCTTCTTTGTATCTGTCTTCTGTTCTTCCTTCCAGGTCACATAATCCGGCAGTTCACAGGTTTCCGGTATCATCAGCTCTTCAAATTCATAAAAAGGCATAAATTCAACGGTTGTAACGCCCATATCACGAAGATATCCTATCCGGTTCTCTACTGCTTCAAAAGTTCCTTTTCTTGCTCCGCCATTACTACCCTCCATGGTAAAATTTCTCACATGAAGTTTGTACATGACCATATCCTTTTTGGCAATTTCCGGTGCCACATCCTCTTCCCAGTCAAAAACATCTGTGGAGAAACCGCTTTTCACCTGATAATCCATACCAAAGCGTTCCTTTTCTCCCCACTTTTCCCTGCCTACAATTCTTCTGGCATATGGATCTGTCATAACCTTACCGTCTATTTCAAAATTATAATCAAAAGAAGCCGGTTCAATGCCCATTACCATAATTGAGCGCAGTGCACCCACATAGTAAGTATCCGGAACCGGTATTTTTCCAATTTTCCCTGTTTTCTTTTCATACAGTACAATACTACATTTCTGCTCTTTTCTCCCCTCAAAGGTAAATACAACCCCATCACTATGCACAACTGCTCCCATGGTTCTGTAATCGCCTTCCCGAACATTGTATTTCATTTCATCATCCTGCACTTTCCTATATTCAAGTCTCTTGAAAAGATTATAACACGATTCATTGACAATTGATATGTAAATTTTTATAATTATAGTGTAGTGTATTGTTAATTAGTGATATAAGAGGTATATTCATGCATACAGTTGCAACAAAGGATTTACAACCTGGCATGGTGACTGCCACTCCTGTCATGAGCAGGCATGGGCAGATGATTGTAGAAGCACACAAAATGCTGACAACTCAGATGATTGCACACCTTGAGTTTTATGGAATTGAGAGTGCCAGAATAATAGACGGTGCTCTGCCTGTTGATGCCATTCAGTCAATGGCTGAAGAAAAGGAAGCGGTTGACCGGTATTCTGAACGGGTAAGAAACAGTAAAGAATTCAAAGTTTTTAAAGCAAATTACGAAAAAAAAGTACCTTTTTTAGAAAAATCCATCAATGATTTTGTCACAAAAAACATTCCTTTTGATCAGGAGGCTCTTTTATCCTGCGCTTTAGATCTTTTTACCAGACATTCCACTACAATTTCCATGTTCGATATGCTGCACAATATGCGCAAAATTACCGATTCCACTTATGCCCACAGTCTGAATGTTTCTTTAATCAGCCGAATGATTGGTATGTGGCAGAATTATAATGCAGATGATTTAGAAACTCTGACTCTGGGTGGTCTCTTACACGATATAGGAAAAAGTAAAATTCCACCGGAAATCATTAACAAGCCAGGGCGCCTGACCCCGGAAGAATATGAACTGGTGAAAAAACATTCCGAATATGGTTATGAACTGCTGAAAAATCAGAATGTATCTGTCCGCATCAAAAAAATTGCTCTCACCCATCATGAACGCTGTGATGGAAGCGGCTATCCAATCGGACTTATCGGAGATGATATTGATGATTTTGCCAATATCGTTGCTATTGCAGATGTCTACGATGCCATGACTGCTGACCGCTGTTATCGCCGCGGCGTCTGCCCGTTTGAGGTCATTGCCACTTTTGAGCGGGAGGGTCTGGGTAAATACAAACCCCAGTTTATTACCAGCTTCCTGGAGCATATTGCCAATACATATATTAACAATGATGTCATGTTAAGTAATGGCATGACCGGTAAAATTGTGCTAATTAACAAGCATCGCCTGACTCGTCCGGTGGTTCGGTTAGAAGACAGTATATTTATCAATCTGGAAAAACGTCCGGAACTCTACGTTCAGACAATTATATAAAGAAAGAGGTATTTTATGGAAAACAAACAGTTAAAAGATGAAGACGATATCATGGTGACATTGAATTTAGACAATGGGCAGGATGTGGAATGCAAAATTCTTACTATCTTTGAAGCAGGAAAACAGGATTATATTGCGCTGATGCCCTTAGATGAAAAGGGAAATGAAAATGCAGATGGTGAAGTATATATCTATCGTTACTCCGAGGATGAGGATGGAAATCCTTCTTTAGATAATATTGACAGTGACGAAGAATACGAAGTTGTCTCCGACCGTTTTGATGAATTATTAGATGAAGCAGAATTTGACGCAATGGACAACTAATCATCCATTACGTTTCCTGCAATTCTTTTAAGAACCGGGATGGTTCTGCACTGTGATTATTCAACAGCTCTACCGAGAAGAGGTAGAGCTGTTTTTTTGCTCTGGTCATCCCAACATAGAACATTCTGCGTTCCTCTTCCAGATCCGCATCTAAAACAGCTTTCTTATAGGGCATGATTTTCTCATTTACATCAATCAAAAATACCACATCATACTCTAATCCCTTCGAGCTATGTAAGGTTGATAAGACAACGCCCTCTCCCTTCGTCCGCTGCTTCTCCATGGCACGCTGTAATTCTTTTAAATATTTCTCTTTCTGTTTCTGCCAGTCATCAAAGCTATCGAACTCTTTGGTCATATCGGTAAGCTGTTCTAGAATATCCAAAAGTTCTTCCTCATTCATACCTCTCTGATCTGCATATTCTTTGATATAGTCATCGTAGCCGATTCCCTTGCGGATATAATTCACCGCTGCAAAAGGCTTCATTCCGGCTAACATTTTGCAGTCATGATAAAGCCGGTCGATTCTTCGTGCAATCCAGGACTGCTCCATTTTATCATAATAATCTGCCCAGACATCAAATGCTACGGTATCCTCTTCCAGGCTGTCCCGCCCAATATAACGGTTCGGCCGGTTCATAATCTGTAAGAAGTCTGCCCTTCTTCTGCTTCCATGGGCAATCCGAAGATAACTTTCCATATCTTTTGCAATCCAATGCTCATAAATATTAGGAATATTATCCCTTGTACGGAAAGGAATATTATATTCCATCAACTGCTGCATCAGAAGTCTTGGCTGTGTATTAGTGCGAAACAGCACCGCTGCGTCCGACCAGTCACCACCAGCTGCAGTATATTCCTTAAGTGCATGAATCAATCCTAAATTTTCTTCCCGCTGCGTCCGGTAAGTCTTACATACTACCGCTTCCTTTGCCGGATGAAATGCCTTAATATCCTTTGCAAACCGCCCTGTATTGTGGGCAATCAGTCTTCCTGCCGCTGCCACAATATTTCCATCGGAACGATAATTATAATTTAATACAATCCGCTTTGCATCAGCATAATCCTTCTCAAAGTTCAGCATAATCTCCGGTCTTGCCTGGCGGAACCTGTAAATAGACTGGTCATCATCCCCTACCACAAAGAGATTATTTTCCGGTGCTGCAAGCATCCTTATAATCTCATATTGCAATCCATTGATATCCTGAAACTCATCAATCAAAATATACCGGAACTTCTTCTGCCAGAGTGCTAAGATATCCTTCCGCTGGCTGAAAAGTTCATAGGTATAAACTAACATATCATCAAAATCAATCAGCCGGTTCTTCTGCAGCATCTTCTGATAATTCATAAATACATCCCGGAATGTATGCTCTGGAAAATTAGAAGAATAATAATGTTCAATGGGAATGTTCGAATTCTTTACACCGCTGATTTCAGATAACAGAGTCTGGATGCATTCATTTTCATCTTCATAGTCAATCGGAAAATGACGTAAAAGATTCCGGATAAATACCACCTTCTGCTCATCTCTTATAATATTTTCTGCCCGATAATGATAAGCATACTTTAATACCGTAAAAAACACCGCATGAAAAGTACCAAAAGTAGCCGTTGTGGATGTCTGATTCGTTAGCGAAAGAAAACGCTCCCTCATCTCCATAGCGGCTGCTTTTGTAAATGTCACCACCAGAATCTCTGATGGTGACACCCCATATTTTTCTATTAAATTTTTCGTTCGATGGGTAATTACGGCAGTTTTGCCTGAACCGGGCCCCGCCAGTGTAAGGCAGGGACCCTGATAAAAATCAACAGCTTCCTGTTGTGCTTCATTAAATTGCATGAAATGCCTCGTAACTTTTATTTCTCAAGTGCTTTCGTAAGAAGTGTAATTCCGGTACGGATACGTTTTAAGGACTCCTCCTTACCAATAATTTCCATAATCTCAGTTGCACCTGCCGGTGTCATCTGTTTACCGGAAACCGCTGTACGAACCGGCCATAATACATAACCATTCTTGCAGCCCTTCTCTGCCACAAAATCACAAAGTGTCTGATACAGTGCATCATTACTGTAATCCTGTTGAGCCTCTAATACCGGAAGAATCTCTGTCAAGACTTCCAAAGAGCTCTCTTCTGTGGTCTTCATCTTCTTATGGGTATACATTGCGGTATCATACTCCGGAAGTTCCTCAAAGAAGTCAATCAGATTCTCAATATCCGGGAAGATTTCAATTCTGGTCTTCACCATCTCTGCAATCTTGCGGATATCATAATCCCTGGTAATCACTTTCCGGATATATGGCTCTGCCATTTCAAAGTACGAATCAAAATCCATTGCCTTGATGTATTCGCCATTCATCCATTTCAGCTTTGTATAGTCAAATACAGCCGGTGATTTACTCATATGATGATAATCAAAGGCTTTTACCAGCTCCTCTAAAGAAAAGATTTCCCGGTTATCTGCCGGACTCCACCCCAGTAATGCCACAAAGTTTACAACTGCCTCTGTTAAAAATCCCTGTTCAATCAAATCTTCGTAGGAAGAATGTCCACAACGTTTACTTAACTTCTGATGCTCTTCGTTGGTAATTAATGGACAGTGTACATACACTGGCACATCCCAGCCAAAAGCTTCATACAGACGGTTATACTTTGGAGAAGAAGAAAGATATTCATTTCCTCTTACTACATGTGTAATTCCCATCAAATGGTCATCTACTACGTTGGCAAAGTTATAAGTCGGATATCCGTCTGATTTAATCAGAATCATATCGTCCAGCTCCGCATTATCAACGGTAATATCTCCATAGATTTCATCATGGAAGGTTGTTGTTCCTGTCTGAGGATTGTTCTGACGGATAACGTATGGAACACCTGCAGCAAGCTTTTCTTCTATTTCTTCCTTGCTTAAATGCAGGCAATGCTTATCGTAAACAATAATCTCTTTACCTGCAACAGTCTGACGCAGACTCTCTAAACGCTCCTTATCACAGAAACAATAGTATGCTTCTCCTTTTTCAATGAGTTTCTTCGCATACTCCAGATAAATTCCCTGTGCCTGACGTTCACTCTGCACATATGGGCCAACACCGCCATCCTTGTCCGGACCTTCATCATGTAACAATCCAGTCTTCTCAAGGGTACGGTAGATAATATCTACCGCTCCCTCAACATAACGTTCCTGGTCTGTATCTTCAATTCTTAAAATAAAATCTCCGCCCTCATGCTTTGCAATTAAATATGCATAAAGTGCTGTACGCAGATTTCCTACATGCATTCTTCCTGTAGGACTTGGTGCAAATCTGGTTCTAACCTTGCTCATTCTATTAACCCGCTTTCTTACTATTAATTTAATTCGATTTCCCGCAATTCCTTTGGTGGAAGCTGCTTGGTAGAAGCTTTCTTAATCTTCTCGATTTCCTGTTTTGCTTTCGGAATCGGAAGAATAGTTCCTGCTCCGGCGATACATCCGCCAGGACATCCCATTCCTTCAATCATACATCCATTCATCTTACCAGCCTTGGCAAGCATCAGCATCTTCTTACATTCAGCAAGACCTTCTGCATGTTCAATCTTAACATCCACATCCGGATAATATTCATGTACACATTTTTCAATGGCATCTGCAACACCACCGGCACATGCATATCCACGACCTGCAGCAGTTGCATCATGCATGGAGCTTTCACCCTCTGTCTGGTTCGGATCAATTCCTTTTGCTGCAAACATAGCGTCTAACTCTTCAAATGTGATTACAAAATCAACATCGCTTCGTACAGTTCTTCTGCTTGCTTCCAGTTTCTTAGCAGCACACGGTCCGATAAATACTACTTTTGCATTCGGATGTTCTTTCTTAATGCTTCTTGCTGTAGCAACCATAGGTGTAAGCTCAGAAGATACGCTCTCGATTAAATCCGGGAACTGTGTCTTTGCAAGCATGGACCATGCAGGACAGCAGGATGTAAGTAAGAAAGGAAGCTCTCCTGTTGCAACATGATTTGCATAGTGATGTGCTTCTGCTACTGCACCGATATCAGCCCCAAGTGCAACTTCAACAACTTCTGAGAAACCAAGTTCTAATAAAGCTGCCTTTACATGCTTTGGAGTAGCTCCAGGTCCGAACTGACCTACAAATGCAGGTGCAATTTCAGCGATAACTTCTCCGCCTTCTTTCATACAACGGATCAACTGGAAAATCTGTGATTTATCTGCAATTGCTCCGAATGGGCAGCTTACCATACACTGACCACAGGATACACATTTATCTGCATCAATCTTTGCTCTTCCGTATTCATCTGTTCCAATTGCTCCAATTCCACAAGCCATGGAACAAGGTCTTTCTTTCTTGGAAATTGCATCATATGGGCAGGCTGCTTTACATCTTCCACATTTGATACATTTCTCCTGGTCGATTACAGATTTGCCATCTACCTGGGAGATTGCTCCCTTTGGACATACCTCCATACATGGATGTGCAATACATCCCTGACACATATTGGATACTTCATATTTCTTTTCTTCGCACAGATTACATGCAGATGGAATTACCTGCATAAGAGGTGGCTCATAATATTTTTCTGCCACATTGCTCTCTTCGAGGCCACTGGTAACATGTACCGGTTTATCCTGTGGCCGTAAAGACATACCCATAGCAAGTCTTACTCTTTCTGCTGCAATCGCACGTTCTCTATAAATACTTTCACGGTATGTAGGAACATCTCCAGGGCAAACTGTATATGGAACTGCCTCAACGGCATCGTTCAGGTTTGCACTGTCTGCTTCATAAGCAATTTTTGCTACCTCCGTAAAAATGCTTTTTCTCAAATCTGATACTGGTGTACGTAGTCCTCTCATCGTTTCCTCCTAGAAAAAATTGTATTATATCATTGTTCATAACCACGCACAGTATTATCAATATATAACACTATGCTAACAATAATCTAGCACACCACTTTCAATAATACAAGTAGCCTGCTCTTATGTTCTAAAATAAATACTTTTTACAACTTTTTCCTCCGGGAACATTCTTTGCAGACCGCATCCGTATCTGTCCTTCCACTACATCCGCTGCAGCCAATGCAGCCTCCCTCTTTTTTCTTTTTCATCATAGCATATACCGCAAAGGCGCACCAGCAAAGAATCAGTAATAGCAAAATAATATCATTAACGCCCATACTATCTGCCTCCTAAAAAATCAGGCTGCCAATCTGAAAGACAACAAATGCTGCAATCCATGCAACCACGCACTGCATTACCACAACACCAAGTGCCTGAAGCTTTGAACCCATCTCCCGTCTGATTGCTGCAATCGCTGCTACACATGGTGTATAAAGTAACGTAAACACCAGGAAGCTGACTGCTGATACCGGCGTAAACAGAGTTCCAAGGCTGTTGCCCAAAGCAGTCACACTGGTTCCAAGAAGTACACTCATGGTACTGATTACTGCTTCTTTGGCAGTAAATCCGGTAATCAAAGAAGTGGATACTCTCCAGTCCCCAAATCCAAGAGGAGCAAAAACCGGTGCAATCACACGGCCGATTAATGCCAGCAGGCTGTCTGCGCTGTCAGATACTACATTCAGTCTGGTATCAAAAGACTGTAAGAACCAGATAATAATCGTTGCAAGGAAAATAACGGTAAATGCCCTCTGTAAGAAGTCCTTTGCCTTGTCCCACATCAGGAGTACCACGCTCTTTAAAGATGGCAGCCGGTAATTCGGAAGCTCCATGACAAAAGGCATCGGTTTTCCACGGAATGCGGAATGTTTAAATAAAAGTGCCACCAGAATTCCCATTACCATTCCACCAACATAAAGTGCAATCATAACAAGCGCCTGATATTTTTTAAAAAATGCTGCTGTAAATACCGCATAAATCGGAATTTTTGCTGAACAGCTGATAAATGGTGTCAGCATAATGGTCATTTTCCGGTCTCTTTCGGATGCTAAAGTTCTGCTTGACATTACTGCCGGAACCGTACAACCAAATCCAATCAGCATTGGAACAAAGCTTCGTCCGGAAAGTCCGATTTTACGCAGCAGTTTATCCATAACAAAGGCAACTCTTGCCATATAACCGGAATCTTCCAGAATAGACAGGAAGAAAAATAAAACCACAATAATCGGCAGGAAACTTAACACACTTCCGACTCCGGCAAATACACCGTCAATAATCAGGCTGTGAACCACCAGGTTAATTCCATAAGCAGTCAACCCCTTGTCAGCAAGATTCGTTATGTATGCAATAAAAACTGCAAGATAATCACTTAAAAATGCTCCGATAACACCGAAGGTCAGCCAGAATACCAGCAGCATAATCAGAAGAAACAGCGGGATAGCAAGATATTTATTCGTTAATACGTTGTCTATCTTTACACTACGGATATGTTCTTTGCTCTCATGGCACTTTGTTACTGATTTACTGCACACCTTTTCAATAAAGGTATATCTCATATCAGCCAGAGCGGCATTTCTGTCCATATGATGGTCTGTTTCCATTTCTTCAATACTGTGTTCCATCATATCCAGTTCGTTCTGGCTCAGCTTCAGTCTGTCAATAATGTCTGTATCCTGTTCTACAATCTTCGTTGCTGCAAAACGTGGTGACATTCCGATATTCTGTGCATGGTCTTCTACCTGATGGGATACCGCATGAATGCAGCGGTGCACAGGACCTTTCTCGCAAAAATCCGTTACCTTTGGATATATCTTCTGTCCTGCCACCTTCATGGCGCTGTGTACCAGGTCTTCCACTCCCTCTCCCTTTACCGCACTGATTGGAATGACCGGAATTCCCAGTTCTAAAGACATCTGTTTTACATCAATACTTCCGCCGTTGTTACGCACCTCATCCATCATATTCAGAGCTAATACCATCGGAATATGCATTTCTAACAACTGCAGGGTCAGATAGAGATTTCGCTCAATATTTGTTGCATCTACAATATTGATAATTCCATCCGGCTTTTCATTTAAAATAAAGTCTCTTGTTACAATCTCCTCACTGGTATATGGACGCAGAGAATAGATTCCCGGCAGGTCAACTACCGACGCATCCTTATGTTCTCTGATTTCTCCCATTTTCTGGTCAACCGTTACACCCGGAAAATTTCCAACATGCTGGTTGGAACCGGTGAGCTGATTAAATAATGTGGTCTTACCACAGTTCTGGTTTCCTACTAATGCAAATATCATTCTAGTTCTCCTCCGGTTCTACTTCAATTTTTCCGGCATCTTCTTTTCGTATGGTCAGTTCATATCCACGAATCCGGAGTTCAATCGGGTCTCCCATAGGTGCTACTTTACGCACCTGCACCTTTGTCTTTGGAATCAGCCCCATATCTAAAAATCTACACCGCAGTGCTCCTTCTCCCCCTACTTTGGTTATTACCGCTTCTCTTTCAATTTCAAGTTCATCCAGTGTCATCTATTTTCCTCTTCTCTTGTTATTGATATTTTTTCTCAATTAAGTATTTTACCGCAGGATTCTTTTTTTCACAATATAAAATCTCACATTCCTTTTCATCTGCACATATATTAATATGAATATTTTTATTGAGGTCAGCATATGAACAACTGTAATTGTCAGCCACAAAGCAGCCGTCCGGCTGTTCCGACACCTTATACGAAACAGTTTGCCTGTAATCAGGAACTTGCCATGGCTTATGTTCCATGGCAGCAGTTCGGCAATCTGTACGAACCTGACCAGGCTCTGCGTAATGGCACAGTCTTTCAGGATTTAAATAAGCCTTTCCATGGTTCCATGAAAGGAGGCAGATTCTGATGAACAATATGCCAATGAACCAGTCCCAGCTTTTAGACTGGATTAATCAGGTCAGCTTTGTAGCTTATGATACTGCCCTTTACCTTGACACCCATCCTTATGATGAAGAAGCACTTTCCTTCTATAACCACTACCGTACCCTGCGGTTAAAAGCAGTGAAAATGTATGAAGAAAAATATGGTCCCCTGACTTTAGACGGTGCCGACACAGACGGTCACTGGAGCTGGGGAAGCATGAGAAATCCATGGGAAGGGGGAAATTGTTAAATGTGGCAGTATGAAAAAAGACTGGAATATCCGGTCAACATCAAACAGACCGATCCAAAAACCGCACAGTATATCTTAAGCCAGTACGGAGGTCCTGACGGAGAAATCAACGCATCCTTACGTTATCTCTCCCAGCGCTATTCCATTCCTTACCGTGAAGTAGCCGGACTGCTTACCGATATTGCGACAGAAGAAATTGCCCATTTTGAGATGATTGCAACCATCGTGCACCAGCTTACCAGAGACCTGACTCCGGAGGAAATCAAAGCCTCTAACTTCGGTCCTTACTATATTGACCACACCCTTGCCGTATGGCCACAGGCTGCCGGTGGTGTTCCACAGAATGCCTGTGAATTCCAGTCCAAAGGCGATCCGATTACTGACCTTATGGAAGATATGGCTGCAGAGCAGAAAGCCCGCACCACTTACGATAACATTCTTCGTGTCGTAAAAGACCCGGACGTTGTAGATCCGATTCGTTTCCTGTGTGCCAGGGAGGTCGTACACTTCCAGCGTTTTGGCGAAGCACTCCGGATGGTACAGGAACACCTTGACTCCAAGAACTTCTATGCATGTAACCCGGCTTTCGATAAGAGCTGCGGCTGCAAATAAAACTGTGATAGAAAAGAATGTGCCTTGGCACATTCTCGCGCCTGCGGCGGTTGCTTGCGACATCTACCTTATACGCCGCAGTGTGCATCCTCGCGGAGCGTTTTTTACTTTACAGGAAAGCAATTTCCTGTAAAGTAAAAAATAGCGTATCACCGATATTTTCTATCGATGATACGCTATTTTCATTCTCCGGTTCCGCAGAGCCGGTCCACAGAATTAATAATCTCACGGACTTCCGGGATTTCCTCATGATACTCTTTCATGAGTTTTTCAATTTCTTCCTTCTGTTCTAATACTACATCCATGTTATATTCAATGGATGCCCGGATTTTCTGCCGCCGGCTCAATAATTCATGCTTGATTTCCACCATTTCACGCTTATCTACCAGTGCATTTGGTTGACTAATCCAGACCTTTGCATCATAAAGTTCATATTTTTGCAGCATGCGTACTAACTTTCCATTAAAATATTCCAAGTCATCACTATTCCGCTCAAATTTCTCTCTTTCCCGTTTGGCTTCTAAGTACTGCTCCCAGAGATAGGTCAGTTCATAGGAATTATGCACATGGTATTTCTCGCAGGCATAATCCACCGCATTCGTAGAATTTACATACTTTATTTTAGTACGGTTCAAAAGAGTAATGGCATGATTCATGTTCACTTCTGCCCGCTTGATTTCTCTTGTATTATTCTGATTCCGGAACAGCATAAAGAATCCACTGGCTGCCGCAGCTACCATCAGAATCGTAAATAGAATCCGTACATCCATTTCCAATGCCACATGAAGAACCAATATGACTGCAAGGAATGCCAGTACCATGCCAAATACTACATAGGATGCCTTCCGCAGAATCTTCTGTTCTTCCATTAATTCTTCCCGGTAATAGGCCCATTCATTCTTCTCCCCTTCCAGGTAATTCATATCACGCTTTACGGCCGCCTGATACATCTCATTTGCCTGCAGGGTCCGGATGGATTCCGTCAGAGTCTCCTCTTCCTGTTCCATCTGTGCATACTGCGTATCTGTCAGCTTCTTGGTTGCTTTCAGATAATCGGAACGGGACTGATCCAGTGTAAGAATACTGTTTGCCGTATCTCTCAAAGCAGCTGCCTCATCTTCCGGCAGTTCTTCAATAATCTGGATATCCTTTAAATAAGAAGTCACCACACGATATTCAGACTTTTCATTTTCCAGGGTCTTTGTGGTGTCAATCATCTGTTCACAGTGACCCAGAACATAATGTTGTACTTTATGTTCATCCTTCCGGTCTTCTTCCGATAGCGTATCCTCTGTGATACATTCTAAGACCTCTTCGATTGTTTTCTTTGGTTTCCTTTTTCTTCTAAAAAATTTAATCAATGTTATGCCCACCGTCCATTGCTTTCGTAAATATATTTTTTCTTATCCAGCACATCCCGAAATGCTTCCAGTACTTCTTCCTCATCATTCCATTGCTTATGAATATCCTCTAATGTCTTTTGCAGTTCTTCTGATACTTCATAAACCTGTTCCTTTTCATCCGGTGCTGCCATCCGCCATGCTTCTTCCATCTCCCGCATACATGCCGGATTGTTATTATAGTCATAAGCTTTCTTAAAGCATCGTGCCGCATCCCGGTACAGGAATAATCCGGTATGTGCAACTCCAATATTATTCCATATATTTCCTATGACAGAAGCAGCCAGCTTTCCCGCCTCTTCCTTCTGCAGCAGACGCATATATTCCCTGATAGCCATGACATACCGGTGATTCATAAGGCTTCTGTCTGCCCTGATTTTCATACATTCAATTTCTGATTTATTTTCTACTTCTGCCAGTGCATATTCGATTTCATCTTTTTCTTTCTTTGTGCAAAAGCCGCAGGCATCCATCAGAAGCCGGACTTTTTTTGCCAGCGTCATTTTCTTTCGGACAGCCTCTTTTAACTGCCCGGCTAACTCCAGGTCTTTTAACTCCTCTGCAATCCAGCTGATTAAATCATCCGACACAAAAGAATCGTCAAGATATTCCGTGTGGTTTAAAATATACCAGTTCAATTCCTCCAGGGAATAGATATTTATCATATTCTGTTCTAAATAATATGGCACATCGGTTTCTTTCCGATTGCATAAAATCAATTCTCCCATGAGGTCTCCTCCTACAGTTCCATTTTATATTCCCACACTTTTTCAGAGCTTTTATAAATCTCTCCAAATCCAAGGTCCCGTATGGTAACCTTTACAGCGGAATCTGACAGTGCTTCTGTCATAACAGAAAGTCTGGTCATACGTTCCGGCCGTTTTGGAATATCCGTAAGCTCTAAGGATTCTATCTTTGCTTCCCTGCTGTCCGGAAGCTGCAGCCAGAAATCAACGGTATTCGTACCTGCCAGTAAAATCTCGCACTGATTCTTTGCTTCATACCAGTTTTCTCCTGCACTTACCAGTGTATGGAAAATAAGTTCTTCCCGGTCTTTTACTTTAAGGCTGATATTTACCTTCATCTCATTCTCGCCAATATAGACAAACTGCCATGGCTGCATTCCGGTATGGATGCAGGATGCATAACAGGCTCCCTTAGCATAAAGATTTTTGCCTAAGAAAACATGCCTTCCGTTGCAGAGAAATTTTAAGGATTCTCTCATCCATTCTCCATCAAAACCATCCCCGGTCAGATATACCGAAGAATAGATTTTACGGGAAACGGCATCTGTTACTACATCTAAAAACGCAGTGTCTTTATTGCCAATCAAAGGACCATAATCTTTCAGATAAATATGAACCAGCTGTGGTGTGGAATTCAGATTACGCTCCATGTAATAAAAACGCATACTGTTCTTGGAATAATCAAAGAGAACTGCATCATGCAGCCACAGTTCTTCCTTCTGGCTTAAAGCATAGTAATAAAAGCTTTCTGCATAATCGATGACATGATACTGCTCTTTTGTCCACTTCATCCGTCCGGCTATTTTTTCAATCAGTTCCATCTTTTCCCGGTTTAAAGTACCCATAGTAATGGTAATTCTTGCCAGCTTCATGGATATGCCGAATTTCTGCGGTACCGTAAGAATTTTACGGACAAAGAGACTTAACAGTTCTACCGTATCATATGTTTCCCCTTCCACGGTAACCGGTTCGCCTGCCAGTGCCCGGCTGAAGAGCCGGTCACAGCCGCTTCCTTCACCATTTTTCATGACAGTCTCTGCTTCTTTTCCGTAATACCACTGTCCGATTCCCCTCCTCTTGCAAAGACTCAGCGGAATCTGGTACAATTCACTGCCTGCCACGGTACTGATGGTATCCGGCTCTGACATATCGGATGTACAATATGATACTAATGCGTATTTTTTTCCAAAATCAAGTCCTATTGAAAGGCTTTTTTCCTTCATACCATCACCCTGTTATTGTTTTCCCTTTTACTACATCAGTTGAAAACGTTCTTCATTCCTTTTCTTCATACTGTCATATTTCCGTAAAAGCCGCTCTAACTTCTCATAATCCTTTAAGGTATATTCTAATTCCATTTCATTCAACATATCGTAGGTGCTTCCATTTTCCCTGCCACAGACATCCTTACAGGAAAGCCGTCCACTCTCAGTCACAACGGACTCCCGTGGTGCTTCCTCTGAAATATAATACGGAATTTCTTCTCCAAAGAATACGATAAATTCTTTTACGAAAATACCCTCATACATCTCATTCATATCTTCATCCACATAGGATTCACCTTTCTGATAGTGAATCACCACACGCTTACTTGGGTTTGTCCGGTATTCCACAAACTTCCGGTCGTAAAAATGAAATCGATAGCGAATCTCCTCCGGCATCTGCTGATAAAATGCGAAATAAAGATTCTGTGCCAGCTGCTCCTGTAGAAGCTGCTCTGTCATCTCCATTACACCTTTTTCTTCTATGGACAAATCCCTCTTTGCCACTGCATAAAGCAGTGCCAGCTTCATCACCTGGCTTAATTCTTCCTGTTCCTCATAATTTTTCTTTAAGCCTCTAATGACATTTTCCGGTACAATGCCCTGATGCACAAAATAGAAATGTGCGAAATAATTTACATATGCTTTCTGCAGAAGATGCGGTGCTCCGTGTGACACAAAGCTTTCATAAATGCTTTGCACCTGTTCTACAAATTCTGCTGTATATAACATCTGCATCAATAACCGTTCTTCCAAGTCTCTGGTATCTATATCAAAAGTCTGCGCCGCTGACCAGACCGCCGCCATTACACGGGTCGGACCGCAGTAGAACTGTGCTAAATACTGCAGCATCTCTTTACTGTATTTCTTCGCCTGAAAAGTCACTGCACAAAGTGCCAGCAGGAAGTCATCACTTTCATAATCCACTTCTTCTATTTCATAAGTCAGAAGTGCTGTCAGTTTCTCCAGCCGGATGCCTTCCCAGCCAAATTCCCGGATATCCGGATATGCAATCTCATATAACCGGTATTCCAACATCAGATTCAAAAGATAGGCTCTGTCATCCCGCTTCATAGAAGAAAGCGGTGCATGACGCAGACACTCTTCCACCAGTTCCTGATTATCTTCCTGCTCATAGAAATGTACTGCCTTTGCATAAAGCTCTGCCCGGTAACTTTCCCGCAATGCTTCCTCTTTTAAGAAGATGCGTAAATACTCACTGTCCTCCGGCACAAATGCACGGTGGGTATCCCTGGATGTAAAATGATACAAAAGATACGAAATCTCATATGGTGCATATTCCATGCAGGTACGGTAAAAGGCACCAGGCCTCATCAGCTTTTCCAGCTGGTATGAAATCTCACTGCCATACCGGTATCCCTTCGTATCCTCAAATACAATGACATAGTCCTTGCTGTATAACTCAAAATAAGCACTGCCATTTACTATCGGCACACACTGCACTTTTCGCAGCTGGTCATGCAAAACATACATCCGCACAATATTCGGTGCAAAGCAGTTCATTTTATGGGTAAAGAGAATCTTCGCCAGTGGTCCTGCCATCTCTTTTTGTATCATGCCTTTATTTAATAAATCAGAATAGATAATCGCCAGATTATCATCGATATGACCTTCTTCTATCTGGGCAATTGCGAATTCTTCCATCCGCTTCCGGTAACTGGAATATACCTCCGGCTCTTTCTCCTTTAACGCTACTACATTTGCAAGCAGAGCCGCCTTCTGTTTGTATGGAATGCTGCTGTTATACTGAAAATACATCTGTATCATCCGTGGAATTTTCTTAATGGCAAGTAAATCCATGGACATTAAATATGCTTCATTTAATCCTGCCAGCCGCAAATCTTCTTCCACGCCACGTTCAAACCAGATATGATAATGCAATCCAAAACGCTGTCCTCTTATCAGGTAAGCACAGATTGCTGACAACATCTGATTATTCTGAAATTTATCATATGCCACGCACATAGTCTTATAAAGCAGCGGATGAAATACCCGTTTTTCCGATACCAGCGTCGTAATCTGCATGGCAAGGTCACTGGTCAACACACCTTTTTTTGCCGCCCAGTAAAGAATGCGGATTTCAAAATCAGTAAGTCTCGTTAAAAGATACGGATTCTGCCAGTATAAATAGAATCCTTCGATATAGAAAAACGGACTGTTACAGCCGTCTAACATCTGGCTCTCAATTGCCCGGATTTTCCTGGTATCATTTTCGCAATATTCTTTCTTTAAGAAAAGCAGCATCCAGAACACCCGGATATCATCTGTTTTCTGATAAATTTCTTCAATCTCTGCAGTCAGCCGGTTCACATAGGATTCTTCCCGCTCCCACAACGTACGGAGATAGAGGAAATATGCATAAAGCGGTGTATCTTTTGCTTCCTCTTTCCGCCGGAACTCATCAAATAACCACTCTGCCTCCTGCCTCTGTCCGCTTACCAGTAATGCCTGTATTTTCATCAGAAGATACCAGTCATTTTCCGGCCGCATTGCAATCAGATGATTCAGTGCGTCTAACATTCCTGATGCAAAAAGTCCTGCGCCAATCTTTTTCAAACGATAATTGAGATAGATTCCGGTGATATGTGCAAGTGTTCTCTGCTCTTCCAGATAATCGATATGCTCCTGTTCTCTGCGCTCCGGCGTCCTGATTATGGTAATCTCATAAGTAAGATGCTGATAAATATTTTCTAAAGTAATTCTTCCATAATTTTTTCCGGTATGAAGTTCTGCCGGGTCAATATAATAAATAAGGTCGCAGATACTTCCGGTAAAATCATCTGAAGTATAAACATTCTTTTCCAGTTTTAAGAAGCTGCTGTCTGTCTGTGCTTCAAAGCTTATATACCCCCAGCCATTCTTCTGCACAAAAAGCGTTTCCTTCTGCTCCTCTTTGATATCCTGATAGGTAATTTCCTGTTCTTTTAACGCAAGCTCAATGCGTGGCTTGGCATTGATCGTAACCAAGAACTCCTCCATACCGGAAATCAATGCTCCCGGTCCGCCAAAGCCGGCATACCATAATAGTTCTTTTCCTTTTTCTTCTTTTAATACATGTTGAAAGCCCTGGGAAGCAAACAGGCGGTAAGCTTCCATATAATCCGTCTGTGCCAGTTTGATAAAATCACTGAGATTTCGGATTCTTCCGGTAGACGCATTCCCATAAGGCCGGATTATAGACACAACAAAAGAAAGGCTGTATTCCAACTGATTACAAATAATACAGAATTCACCCTTTTGTATATCACCAACCCGGAAACCCTCACTATGGAACTGAAATCCGATTCGGACTTCTTCCCCTTCAAATTCCGGTGTCAGACATTCCATATATGGATTAGAGGAATAAATCAGCCCCTTTACCGGAACATGGTTGGATACTTCAATCACAAATTCTCCCGTATAATCCTGTCCCTCTAATACCTCAATTTCAATCTTCTCTTCCGAAAGAGATAAAACCGGCTGTTCCTGTTCAAATTTTCCTGCTGCAAGTCTCTGAATCCGTCTACGCAAAATGTCACCTGCTTTTCCTTCTCCGATATGAGATTTTGTTGCTTTTTCTCTCATTACAGTTATAATAGATTATAAACTATTTAAAACACACATGCAACTTTCTTTCCGTTGTATTTTAACAGGAGGTCTTTTTCATGATAACACCAAAAGAACATTTTCACGGAAGTGATTTAGAGAAAATAGAAGCCGTTTACGGTATCAAAAAAGAGGATATTACAAGCTTTTCCGCCAATGTCAATCCCTTAGGCGTATCTCCGCTGCTGCGAAGTACTTTGGCTTCCCATATTGATGCCATTACATCCTACCCGGACCGGGAATATACTTCTTTAAGAGAATGCATCGCCGCTTATACCGGCACCGATGCCAGCCAGGTCATTGTAGGAAATGGTTCCACGGAATTAATCTCTCTTTTTATTCAGATTGAGCATCCGAAAAAAGCCATGATTCTCGGTCCGACTTATTCGGAATATGAGCGCGAAATTTCCTTAGGCGGTGGTACTACACTCTACTATCCACTCCGTGAAAAGGACGATTTCGTCCTTGATGTGGATGATTTTACCGCTCACTTAAATGAAAGCATCGACCTTTTAGTACTCTGCAATCCCAATAACCCTACCTCATCCTGCATCAACCGGACGGATATGCGCCGGATTTTAGATATCTGCAAGCAATATGATATCTTTGTCATGGTGGATGAGACTTATGTGGAATTTGCCGATAACATGGATGAAATTACCGCAGTTCCACTGACCCACTACTATAACAATATTATTATCCTGCGTGGAACATCCAAATTCTTTGCTGCTCCGGGGCTCCGCCTTGGCTACGCTATCAGCGGCAATCAGGATTTAATCAAATCCATCAATACCAGAAAAAATCCATGGACCATTAACTCTCTTGCCGTAATTGCCGGAGAATTGATGTTTACCGATGAAGAATACATCCAGCAGACAAAATCTCTTATTTCTTCAGAGCGTGCCCGGATTTATGAAATCTTTAAAAATCACCCGGATTTCAAACCATACAAGCCATCCGGCAACTTCATGCTCCTTAAAATCTTAAAAGAGGACGTTACTTCTGCAGATTTATTTGATAAAGCAATCCGGAAGAATATGATGATTCGCGACTGCTCTACTTTTCCTTTCTTAGATAACAAATACATCCGCTTCTGCTTTATGATGCCGGAGATGAATGATAAGCTGATTGACTGTCTTCTTTCGAAGTAATTTCTTATTTTTCTCCGCTAATCTGTGCCAGCCGGAACTGCCACTAACAGTTTCTATGGAATTCATGGCGACGTAAAAAGGCGAAACCAGTCTATTTTTGATTGGTTCCGCCTTTTCTTACTTTACAGGAAATTGCTTTCCTGTAAAGCGAAAAATGCTCTGCGAAGATATGCAACAAGTAGTTTTCTCATTTACTCCAGATTTAATTTCTTATGGGTAATCAATGCTGTTATGATATAGCATACAATTGATACACCGATGTAAAGTATCATGCTCTTTGAAAATATATTTCCATACATATTTGCAATCGTTATGCTAAAGAAGCTGTCATCTCCCATTGCAGCCTGTTTCTCAACAAATCCATTTGCTGAATTAATGGATATCACAAAAGATATAATCTGAAGAATCGCATAAAGCACACCATACATCACAATCGACATTGCAACTTTGTGGCGGAACAACTGACCGATTGCCATGCTGGCATATACCATAAGCATAGCGGAAAACGCAGAAATCACACTATATAATATTGCCCAGCCAAAGAGTGCCGGAATCGGAATTCCTATCATATCTCCCAGCTGCTGCAGCAATTCTCCCAGTTTGATTCTTTCCCCTTCATTACCCAGATTCAATCCTGCTGTCACGATCAATGAAAATGCCGAAACATAAACAAGTATTGTCGTAATTGCATGCCAGAATACCGCCACCAAAAGCTTTCCGTTAATCAAGGAAAAAGTGGTTACCGGAAGGGTATGTGACAAATAACCTTCTGCACCATACATGCTGTGGTAAAACCGAACCAGCAGAAAAATAAATGCCGTAACGCTCAATGCAATCAGCCCAATGATATACAAAAGAAGCATTGCCAGCCCGACCAAGGCTCCTATATCTGTTTCGAAAACCTGCATTTTCATCATCAGCATGCCAATTAACGTAACGCCGACCAAAACCATTGCCAGTGGAAATAATACTTTCCAGGTTGCTTTCATTTCATGTTTCATTACTTTTCCTAACATCTAAACACCTCCCGGAACAAAGCATCCACCGATTTACCCTGATTAATTCTAATATCATCTACTGATGAAGTCAGGCTGATTGTTCCATTCTGAATAAAGACTACCTCATCTAATACATTCTCAACATCTGCAATCAGATGGGTTGAAATCAGAATCGTTGCATTCTCATCATAGTTGGTAAGAATCGTCCGCAATATATAATCTCTTGCCGCCGGGTCTACTCCTGCAATCGGCTCATCCAGAACATATAAGTCCGCACGACGGCTCATTACTAAAATAAGCTGCACCTTTTCTTTGGTTCCCTTGGACATGGATTTTAATTTATCATTGGGATTAATGGATAATTTTGCCAGCATATCATAAGCTCTTACCACATCAAAATCCTGATAAAAATCTTCAAAATAATCTAAAATATCACGTACCCGCATCCCCATGTTAAGATACGTATGATCTGGCAGATAAGAAACCACCTTCTTTGTCTCTACGCCAATCTTCATTCCTTCCACCAAAATCTCGCCCTCATCCGGAGTAAGGATTCCGTTAATCAGCTTAATCAGTGTTGTCTTTCCACTTCCGTTCGGTCCTAAGAGGCCAACAATATGTCCGCTCTCTAAGGTCAGATTCAGATGGTCAAGCGCAGTTTTCTTTCCATATCGCTTGCATACATCTTTTACTTCCAATAATGTACTCATGCCTGCTCTCCCTCCAAAATCTCCTGAATCAAAGATAATGTTTCTGATTTCTTATAACCAAGCTTGCTCATATTTTCCAAAAATTCCTTAATCTGTTCCTGTGCCAGATTATTCTTTAACTCCTCAATCATTTTTGCATCCTCCGTTATAAATCTCCCGCTTGTACGCTGGGAATACACAAGTCCTGTCCGCTCTAACTCTGTCAGTGCTTTCTGCATCGTATTCGGATTTACTGCAGCTACCGCCGCCAGATCCCTGACAGAAGGTAACTTATCTCCCGGACTGTATTTACCGGATATTATTTCCATCTGAATCCGCTCCACAATCTGAATAAAAATAGGACGATCCGAATCCAATTCCCATGCCATGCAATCACCCCTTTCCGTATTTTTGTACTATATAAGTAATACAATATATTCTTACGACGGATTTGTCAAGAGGATTTTCATTACCAATCCTTAATTTATTCCTCATGTCAGAAATAGTGGCCACCAGGTGGACACCAGTAACCAATAAGGTGGTCACTTAGTAACCTGCTTAAAACAAAGAATGTGCCTTGGCACATTCTCGCGCCTGCGGCGGTCGCTTGCGACATCTACCTTATACGCCGCAGTGCGCATCCTCGCGGAGCGTTTTTTACTTTACAGGAAAGCAATTTCCTGTAAAGTAAAAAAGGAACGCAGAAAAATCCTGCGTCCCTTAAGCATATATTATTATGCTTTATTCTTTATTTATTGCGTAAGAATTCATCAATTCCCTTTGCTGCAGTTTTTCCTGCACCCATGGCAAGGATAACGGTTGCTGCTCCGGTTACTGCATCTCCACCAGCGTATACGCCATCTTTGGAGGTTGCTCCGGTCTCTTCTTCTGCAATGATACATTTTCTGCGGTTGATGTCCAGACCCTTGGTAGTGGATGAAATCAATGGGTTTGGAGAGGTACCAAGAGACATGATTACGGTATCTGCCTCGATTTCGTATTCAGAACCTGGAATCTCTACCGGGCTTCTTCTTCCGGATGCGTCCGGCTCACCTAATTCCATCTTAATGACACGACAGCCTTTTACCCAGCCGTCTTCGTCTACTAAGATTTCAGTAGGATTCTGCAGAAGGTCAAAGATAATGCCTTCTTCTTTTGCATGATATACTTCTTCTTTTCTTGCCGGAAGCTCTTCCTCGCCGCGACGGTATACGATATGTACCTCTGCGCCGAGACGTTTTGCGGTACGGGCTGCATCCATTGCAACATTACCACCACCAACTACAACAACTTTTTTGCCGGCTTTGATTGGCGTATCGTAGTCATCACGGAATGCTTTCATCAGGTTATTTCTGGTCAAGAATTCGTTTGCAGAGAATACTCCCATTGCCTGCTCGCCAGGGATTCCCATAAATCTTGGAAGTCCTGCACCGGAACCGATAAATACAGCTTCAAATCCTTCTTTTTCCATTAATTCATCAATGGTAACTGCTTTACCAATAACAACGTTGGTCTCAATCTTAACGCCTAAAGCTTTTACATTTTCTACTTCTGCTGCAACTACTTTTGACTTTGGGAGACGGAATTCCGGAATGCCGTAAATTAATACTCCACCGGCTTCATGTAAAGCTTCAAAAATAGTAACATCATAGCCAAGCTTTGCCAAATCACCGGCACAGGTAAGACCTGCAGGGCCGGAACCGATAACTGCTACTTTATGTCCATTTAATTTTTCTGCTTTCTTAGGCTTGATTCCATGCTCTCTTGCCCAGTCAGCTACGAAACGCTCTAATTTACCGATTGCAACCGGCTCACCCTTGATACCACGGATACATTTTCCTTCACACTGGCTCTCCTGTGGGCATACACGGCCACATACAGCAGGAAGTGCAGATGATTCACTGATAATATGATAAGCTTCTTCGAAGTTGCCTTCTTTCACCTGTGCAATAAATGCCGGAATATTAATGGAAACCGGACATCCTTTCATACACTGTGCATTTTTACAGTTTAAGCAGCGTTTTGCTTCTGCTACTGCTTCTTCTTCATTATAGCCAAGACAAACTTCTTCAAAGTTTGCTGCACGTACCTCTGGCTCCTGTTCACGTACAGGTACTCTTGTTAATCCTTCCATTATTTGTCACCTCCGCACTGACCGCATCCGCCATGATGGGTATTGCCTTCCTGCAATTTTAACATTGCACGGCCTTCTTCTGTCTTATACTGAAGCTGTCTCTTCATTGCCTGGTCGAAATCTACCTGATGTCCGTCAAATTCCGGTCCATCCACGCATGCGAATTTTACTTCGCCGCCAACCATAAGACGACATGCTCCACACATTCCGGTTCCGTCTACCATAATTGGATTCATGGATACAACAGTTGGAATGCCAAGCTCCTTGGTCAGTTTACAAACGAATTTCATCATAATCATCGGTCCGATAGCAACACAATGGTCGTAACGGACACCTTTATCCCATAATTCCTGTAACTGGTTGGTTCCCATTCCATGGAAGCCATAAGTACCATCATCGGTTGTTACATAAAGATTGGTTGCAACCTTACGCATTTCTTCTACCAGAATTAATAAATCCTTGGTCTTAGAACCCATGATAACATCACAGTCTACCCCATGTTCATGTAACCATTTTACCTGTGGGTAAACCGGTGCTGTTCCAACACCTCCGGCGATAAATACGATTTTCTTTTTCTTTAACTCTTCTATATCTTCCTCAATAAGGTCGGATGGACAGCCCAGTGGTCCAACAAAATCCTGGAATGTATCTCCTTCCTCTAAATATGCCATACGCTCTGTAGATGCTCCAACTGTCTGGAATACAATTGTTACAGTTCCGGCTTTCTCATCATAATCACAGATGGTAAGTGGTATACGCTCACCTTCTTCATCGATTTTCACGATTACAAATTGTCCTGGCTTTGCAGATTTTGCTACCCGCTCTGCTTTGACATCCATAAGATAAATCTTATCTGCCAGCTTTTCCTTTTTTATAATAGGATACATACTATACCTCCATACTTTGTTTACATCAACTCGTGGAATTCCAGACCACTAGATTTAATCATATAGGAAAAGTGTCAGAAAATCAACATTTTCCGACACTTGTTTCTTAAAAAAATTTACCAATTTCTATTTTTACTGTGCTGACATTAAAATTCTGTCATTGTCAAGACGCTTTCCAGCCTGAATCCGAAACTGCTCTAAGAGACTGTCTACTGTCATTTTCTTCTTCTCTTCATCCTTTAAATCAAGGACAATATTTCCGGAATCCATCATCAGAATCCGGTTGCCAAGCTCTAATGCCTGATGCATATTGTGGGTTACCATAAGACAGGTAATATGATTTTCTGCAATAATTTTTTTCGTCAGTTCCAATACTTTCTCTGCTGTTGCAGGGTCAAGTGCTGCCGTATGCTCATCTAAAAGAAGAATCTTCGGTGTTACCATCGTTGCCATCAGAAGGGTAAGTGCCTGCCTCTGACCGCCGGATAATAATCCCACCGGCTGCTTCATTCTGTCTTCCAGGCCCATATCAAGCTGGGATAACAGTTCTCTGAATTTTTCCTTATCGGATTTACGGATTCTGCTGAAAAATGCATTTTCTTTTCCAGATGCCCGAAGATATGCCAGTGCCATATTTTCTTCAATGGTCATATGTGGAGCTGTTCCCTTTAATGGGTCCTGAAACAGATGACCAATGACTTTACTGCGCAAAAATTCTTTCTTATATGTAATATCCTCTCCATCGAGAATAATCTGTCCTTCGTCTACATAGAACGCACCTGTAATCGCATTAAATGTAGTTGATTTTCCTGCCCCATTACTTCCTACGATTGTTGCAAAATCTCCATCTTCAAGAACCAGGTTCAAATCACACAATGCTTTCTTTTCATTTACGGTTCCCGGATTAAACGTCTTAGATACATGCTTCATTTCTAACATTATCGGTCACCTCCCATTTCCTTTGCATTTGCTTCTTCCAGACGCATATTGTCTTTTAATTTCTTCTGTGCTGTGCTCTTCTGTCTGACAAACGCTGCCTTCTTCTTTAAGAACGGGAATGCAATTGCAATTGCTACGATAATTGCTGAAACCAGTTTCAATGCCTCTGCCGGAACATTCAGTCTTAATGCAACGGCTACTAAGAAACGATAGAGACAGCTTCCTAATACAACGCCTAATACTCTGCGGAACATGGAGCCTTTTCCGATAATGGATTCTCCGATAATCAGGCTGGCAAGTGCGATGGTTACCATACCGGTTCCAAGGTTGATATCGCAGGATTTCTGGTACTGTGCTAATACACCGCCGGATAATGCAGTCATTGCATTGGCTACACAAAGACCTACGGTAATCGTAAAGGATGGATTAATGCTGGAGGCTTTTACCATGTCAGCATTATCACCGGTTGCCCGGATGGAAAGACCTAATCTGGTATTTAAAAATGCGGATAAAATCACGCCGATTACCAGTACGATTAATGCTGCCACAATCAGTTTATACCAGCCACCACCAATGGCATTTTTTGCCATGGTAAATATGGTATTGCAGTTAAACAGGTTCACCTGGGAAGCAAATCCCATGACTGCAATATTAATGGTATAGAGTCCCGTATTTACAATGATTCCTGCCAGAATTGATTCAATTCCAAGCTTTGTCTGCAGAAATGCTGTGATAAATCCGGAACATACACCGGCTAACATTGCTGCTGCCAGTGCCAGAATCGGATGTCCCTGTATCGTCACCATGGCACATACGGCACAGCCTAAGGTAAAGCAGCCATCGGTTGACAAATCTGCAATATTTAATATAGAAAATGAAACAAACAATGCCAGTGCAACCAGGGCGTATATACACCCTAGCTCTAATGCACTTTGTAAAATGGATATTGTAAATATGGAGCCCATTCTTTAATCCCCCTTATTATCTTATCATACTATCGTTTTTTCTCTTTTATTCGAATTCTTCTGCTGTCTGAATCTCTACTACTTTTTCACACATACCGTCAAATACGCTGTAATCAATTCCAAGCTGGCTTGCCACATCTGTATTTACAGTTGCGATTCCGTTGCTCATGGTCTGTACTGCTGTTGTTGCAGGATCTTTCCCATTTACTAAAATATCTACTACAATATCTGCTGTTGCAGTACCAAGGTCAACATAGTTTACACCGAATCCACAGAAAGCTCCGTTTAATGCGAAGGAGTCAGCTCCTGCATAATGCGGAATGCCTGCTTCTGCAAATTTCTCATAAATTGCAAGTTCTGCTGTCATTACGGTGTTATCGGTTGGTGTAAATACGGCATCTACACCGGCTGCAACTAATGCATCTGCTGCAAGAGAAATTTCATCATTGGTTGTTCCTGTTTTTTCTACATATTCAACGCCTTTTTTATCAAGATAATCTTTTGCGTCCTGAATTGGAACAGTGGAAGAATCCTGACTCTTATTATATAAAAGACCTACTTTTTTAATGTCTTTATTTGCTGCAAACATTAAGTCCATTACTGCTTCTGTATTTAATGCATCCGATGTTCCGGTGATATTGGAACCAGGTTTATCCATACTTTCAACAAGTCCTGCGGTAACCGGATCACTGACTGCAGAGAATACAACCGGAATCTGATTTTCTTCTGTTGCTGCCTGCATAATCATTGCGGTTGGTGTTGCGATTGGAATAATCACATCTACATCTTCTGCAACCAGGTCTGTTGCAATCTGGTTTAATGTAGAAGAATCTGCCTGACCATTGTAAGTATAATCTTTATAATCAAAAGTAACACCGAGCTCTTTTGCTTTTGCATCCAGCTCTGCTTCTACTGCTTTCTCAATCTGATTTAAAGAAGCATCATCTACATACTGTACGATACCTACTTTATAAACTTTACCATCTGCTGCGGCCTTCTCTGTTGTTGCTGCATCATTGGATGCACTGTTGCTTCCGCATCCTGCCATTGCTGCTACTGCCATAGCCATTGTTAATACTGCTGCCATCATTTTCTTCTTCATAATTACTACCTCTTCTTTCTTATATGATTTATTGTTGTTCATAAGAGAAAGCGCTTTTACTGTTTTCCAACAGTAAAAAACCGCCTCAAGCTTATGCTTGAGACGGTAATAAAATCTTATTATCGCGGTACCACTCATATTGACGAATTGTCCACTCATTCATGTACGAATCATACATGCCGGATTGGTAACGGGTTCGGTTCCCGGTGACGCCTACTGTTAATTCAGGCCACCCTCGAAAGTCCATTCAGCAAAATCTTCCATACTGCAATTCCACCACCTGCAGCTCTCTTTGATTTCCAATCAAGCTTACTACTCTTTCTCAACGGTTTCTCTTATTGAAGTTAGAATAATACTTTTCTTTCACATTGTCAACACTTTTTTATGAGAAATATACCAGTTCATCTTCCGGCTTCTCTGCCGGCTCGATGGATACCGGATAAAGGACAGGTCCTTTTCCTCTGTATTCCTTGGCAAATTCCACATGAACTTCTGCGGTAATATTTATCCATGATTTGTGACCGATTTCTTCCGACTTCGGATATTTGCATTTAAATCCTAAGAACTGGACATCCTCTACACAACAGGTCATGGCAAAACGTCCCGGTACAAACATGCCCTTTCTGCTCATCTTTTCCGGATTATATACCAGTGCAAGGAATTTGATTTTCTTGCCATCGTATTTCTTCGGATTATCCTGTGCATCCATATACCAGATTGCATAATCTGCATCCGTAATATCAATGACATCTGCATTGATGTCAAATGGCAGTTCTTCATCGGCACTCTCATCAATCGTTCCATCGGCACGCTCGTATACAATCTGTGCCGGACGGTTCTGTGCTTTTACGGCACGGCGGAACTTGCCCTTTGGTGTATTGTCATCACAACGGTTAAAGATTACTACGTCTGCCTTAAATAACTGCTCCATAATCATGGCACGCATATTGGCAAGATACATTTCAAATGTAGTGGCATCTACGGTTGCCAAAGACTGTACGATTACCCAGCCATCCGGCATCTTTGTCTCAAGCAACGTAGCAATATCCCAGGTACCGTTATACTCAATAAAAATCTGCTCCGGTTTGTATGTCTCCTGAATCTTCTGCAAGGTTTCTGTTGTAAAATCTTCCTGCTCCTCAATCATCGCAACCTTCGCATTAATGGTATTTAATTTTGCTTCATCATATTCTTCATCGCCGTCTTCACAGACAATAATTACCGTACGGTTGTCCCCGCCGAAATCATTTTCAAAAAGTGTTTCTTTGATTAATGTGGTCTTACCGCTATCCATAAATCCGGTAAATAAATATACTGGAATCTCCTGCATGGTTTCCCCTTTCCTATCTGACGGGCATTATGCAATGCCGAATAATTCTTCAATCTTGTGTTCGTCAATCTTAGAACCGATGACACAGAGTCTTCCGGTGTAATCCGGCTCTCCGTCTCTTAATTCATACTCGCCCGGAACCATATCAAAGTAAATCCAGGAACCATTGACATCCTCTACCATTCCTTTTGCGCGGAGAATCATACCATACTCTTCGCTCTCAGATAAGGTCTTTAATACCTCCTCAATCTTCTCACGGGTAAATTTATGCGGAGTCTCTTTGCCCCAGCTTGTAAATACCTCATCTGCATGATGGTGATGATGATGTTCGTGGTCATGGTCATGGCATCCGCAGGTGCAGTTCTCGCCATGCTCATGATGATGTTCATGCTCCTCATGGTCGTGATCGTGATGGTGTTCATGCTCCTCGTGGTCATGGTCATGATGGTGCTCATGCTCTTCGTGGTCGTGGTCATGGTCTTCGTGGTCATGGTCATGATGGTGCTCATGTTCTTCCTCTTCTGCTTTATGATGTGCCTCTGCAAGAAGTTTCATCTCAAGAGAATCCTGTCCTTCCATAACTTTGAGAATCTGCTCACCTTTGATGGCATCCCAAGGAGTTGTAATGATTGCAGCCTTGCCATTTAATTCCTGCATCTGTTTTACGCAAAGCTCTAACTGCTCCGGTGTTGTGCTCTGGGTTCTGCTTAATACGATTGTTGTTGCAAATTCAATCTGGTTATTGAAGAATTCGCCAAAGGCTTTCATCTGTTTGGATGCTTTCTTTGCATTTACAACTGTAACCAGTGCATTTAATTTCACATCCTGCTCTTTTTCCACATCAATAACAGATTTCATTACGTCAGAAAGTTTACCAACTCCTGACGGCTCGATTAAGATACGGTCCGGATGGAATTTAGTTATTACTTCATTTAAGTTCTTTCCAAAATCTCCTACCAGGGAACAGCAGATACATCCTGAGTTCATCTCGGTAATCTCAATGCCGGAATCCTTTAAGAATCCGCCGTCGATACCGACTTCACCAAATTCATTTTCAATCAGTACCAGCTTCTCACCAACAAAAGCCTCTTCTATCATTTTCTTGATAAATGTGGTCTTTCCAGCTCCTAAGAAGCCTGAAATAATATCAATTTTTGTCATTTTAACATCCTTCTTTCTAATAATTAAAGTGTATTTCACACTGAATTGATTTGTCTACCTATTGCAATATAGCAGAAAAAGTAAAATTTCTCAAGCAAACCGCGTGAACTTCATACAAATTTTATAAATAGCTTTTCTCAATATCAATGGGTATGATAAAGCCCTGCATAAATTCCATTCCGTGCAAGCAGCTCCTCATGGGTGCCCTCTTCTTCGATTCCCTGCTCAGTCAGCACCAGAATACGCCCTGCATTTTCTATCGTAGAAAGCCTGTGGGCAATTACAAATGTTGTCCGGTTCTTCGCCAGTTTCTCAAGCGATTCCTGTACCACTTTTTCACTTTCATTATCCAGTGCCGATGTTGCTTCATCAAAAATAAGAATCGGTGGATTCTTTAAAAATACCCGAGCAATGGAGAGCCGCTGTTTCTGACCGCCGGAAAGTTTTACACCCCGCTGTCCGATATCTGTATCATAACCATCCGGCAGTGATAAAATAAATTCATGGGCATTGGCATTCTTTGCTGCCTCAATGACTTCTTGCCTTGTCGCATCCGGTTTGCCATAAGCAATATTTTCAAAAATAGTTCCGGCAAACAAATAAACATCCTGCTGGACAATGCCAATGTGGTCTCTTAAACTTTTTAATTTATAGTGGCGGATATCACAGCCATCAATTAAAATTCTGCCCTCTGACACATCATAAAATCTTGGTATCAGGCTGCAAAGGGTTGTCTTTCCGGCACCTGAAGTTCCCACCAGTGCCACATAGCTTCCTGCCGGAACTTTCAGATTTATATGCCTTAAAACGCGGCTTAAATGTTCTTCATACCGGAAGGAAACATCCTGAAATTCTACTTCTCCCCGCACATTTTCCATGTCAATGGCATTTTCCTCATCCGAAATATCCGGTTCAATGGAAAGAATCTCCATAAAACGTTCAAAGCCGGAATATCCATTCTGGAACTGCTCGGTAAAATCAATCAGTGTCTTAACCGGCTCGGTAAATACATTGATGTATAAAAGAAACGTAATCAAATCTGTAATACTCACACTGCCGCCCGGAATCCACAGTGCTCCGGCAATCACCACTACTACGGTAATCAACGTGGTAAATGCAGTCAGTCCCGCCTGATAGCCGCCCATAAAGAGATAACTGTTCTTCTTGGCATCTAAGAAACCTTTGTTTCCGCGGCTGAATTTTTCCTGCTCGACTTCTTCATTAGCAAAGGATTTTACTACGCGGATACCGGAAAGGTTGTCCTCAATCTGGCTGTTGATATCCGCTATCTTAATACGGTTCTGCCGGAACGCCTTTTTCATACGCTTATTAAAGAAATATGCATACGCTATCATAAACGGTACCAGTGCAAATGCCGCCACTGTAAGCTTCGGACTGATTCCCATCATAATAGCAAATGCACCAATTATCTTAATCAGGGAAATCACGATATTTTCCGGTCCATGGTGCAGCAGTTCACTGATATCAAAAAGGTCTGTGGTAATCCGTGCCATCAGTTGTCCGACCTTCTGATTATCATAAAATGCAAAAGACAATTTCTGATAATGTGCAAATATTTCTGCCCGCATATCATATTCTATTTTTGCACCCATTACATGACCATTATTAGAAATATAATAATTGCTGTAACACTGAATGGCTACCAACGCCACCATAAACAAAGCAAGCTTTCCGATTGTCTTTACTGCATCCTGCTCCGGCAAATATACCACTGTTGAAGTGATATAACGCACAATCAGCGGAATCACCAGTGCCGCCACTGCTGCTAACAGTGCAAAAAACATATCGGTAAAAAATACGCCAAGATATGGTTTATAATAAGAAATCATTTTCTTTAAATTCTGCTTCATCTGTCTATCCCTCTTGCCTTTACCAGCTTATTTTTCATCACAACTGTCCATCTTATACTGTTTCTTTTGCAAATGCAAGTTTCTTTATGCTACAATGACTTTTATAAACGTGGCGGATTGAAAAAGCTGCCTGCATAAAATAATTTCGGTTATCCGGAGGATATTTGTTTATGGGATGGAAAATGCCAGTTGTTCTTAGCTGCATGTTTTGCTTGATGATAAACTGTCTTTCCGCTTGCTTTGACCGGATATCTGCACTGTCCGCCGGGTGCGGATGCGGTATAAGACCTGTAAGGGGCACTAGGAATTTCGGCAGGCAAAATATTTTGTCCGGCAACCGGTGCAAATTCACATCCATGTTCATATGCACCTCGCTGGCACGTCCATGTGCCAGCGTTGCCTGTTGCCGGACGAAATTCCAAGTGCCCCTAACAGCCCTTCTTAGGCATCCGTACTTCGACGGACGGTACAGATAGACTGTCAAACATTGGAAAGACGGTTTTTACAGGCAAAAGCAAAATATGCAGCTTAGAACTACGGTATTTTATATCCAAAACAAATATCCTTTGGATAATAGAATTATTTTAGCAAGTGCTCCCGTTGTCAATCCGTGCCTTCTATAAATTAATTGTAAGGAGAAGAAAACATGACATATGTACTTCTTGTAGATGACGATACAAGTATTGTTTCCAGTTTACGCACTTTCCTGAATCAGGAGGGTTTTCAGGTTACTTCTGCGAATAACCATAAGGAAACCATCGATTTATTAGATTCCGGGCAGTATCACTTTGACTTAGCGCTGCTTGATGTCTCCCTGCCGGATGGAAGCGGATTTTCTTTGTGCAGTGCCATCAAGGCAAACTCTGATATTCCTGTCATTTTTCTGACAGCATCGGATGATGAATATAGTGTGGTTGCCGGACTTGACCTTGGTGCCGACGATTATATTTCCAAGCCCTTCCGGCCGAGAGAACTGATTTCCAGAATGAACAGTGTTCTCCGCCGCTGTCACCGCGGCAGCCAGCCGTTGGAATATCATGAACTGAAAGCTGATACCGTACGTGGACTGGTCTATAAGAATAATGTGGAACTGACGCTTTCTGCTTTGGAATACCGGCTGCTTTTACTCTTTCTTTCCAACCAAGGCATTGTCCTTACACGAAGCCGGCTCTTAGATGAACTTTGGGATATGGCAGGGGAATTTGTAAATGATAATACCCTTACCGTCTACATCAAAAGGCTCCGGGAAAAAATCGAAGCCGACCCGGCACACCCGGAATATATCAAAACCATCCGCGGACTGGGCTATAAGCTTGGTGACTAATTGAACTGCAGAAAACGCCTGTCATAAATTTGAGTACCATAATAACCGAAGAAAATGTATTTTCCCAAAGGAGTCTTTATGAAATTTTTACGCAATCCCGAAATCAAAAAATGCCTGTTTCTGCAACTGCTTGTATGCTTTATCTTTGCAGGCATCGGATTTTATTTTGATATCATCTGTGGTGTAATCATCCTTTTTGCATCACTTATTTTCATTCTTATTTTTATGATTTTCACCAAAAAGCGATACCGGAAAGTGGAATCCTTAAGCCAGCAGTTAGATGCGATGCTGCACAGTAACAGCAGTGGTGATTTCAGCGACTATATGGAAGGAGAACTTGCAATTTTACAAAATGAGCTTGCCAAGCTGACCAGACGCCTTGCGGAACAGAATCAGGCTCTTGAAAACGATAAAAAATATCTTGCGGATGCCATGGCTGATATTTCCCATCAGCTCCGCTCTCCCCTTACTTCCATCCGCCTTTTGCTGACTCTCTTAAAAGAGCCTGCTCTTTCCGATGAGAAGCGAAGGGAATCCCTGCGGGAATTATCCATGCTAATTGACCGGATGGACTGGCTCATTGAAACTTTGCTGAAATTATCTTCCATGGACGCAGGAACCATTACTTTTCACCAGACCAAAACCTCTGTCAAAGAACTGCTCTCCGCTGCGGCTGCACCTTTGCTCATTCCACTAGAGCTTCGCGACATCCAGTATCATGAAACCATAGAGCCGAAGGATTTTTCTTTTTCTACGGATTTACGATGGACGGCTGAAGCCCTTGGAAATATCTTAAAGAACTGCATGGAGCACACGCCTTCCGGTGGCAGGATTGATGTTACGGTTACCGACAATCCAATCTATGTTTCTATCGTGATTGAAGATAATGGAAGTGGTTTTCTGCCAGAAGATATTCCGCATCTTTTTGAACGCTTTTACAAAGGAAAAAATGCCACCGGCCAGAGCATTGGCATCGGTCTTTCCCTCTCCCGTATGATTGTTTCCAAAGAAAACGGAACCTTAAAAGCAGAAAACCGTAAAGAAGGCGGTGCACGTTTTATCCTGAAATTCTATAAAAAGTGACAGAACTGTCACTGAAAAGTCATGCTCCTGTCATCCGGGATGCTTATACTTCTCATTAGAATCGCATCAAATGGAAAGGAGTTACTTATGGAAATCTTACGAGCTGAAAATCTTACCAAAATCTATGGAACAGGAGAAAATCAGGTGGTTGCCCTAGACCACGTTTCTTTTTCTGTCAACAAAGGCGAATTTCTCGCTATCATCGGGCCATCCGGTTCCGGCAAATCCACACTGCTTCACATTTTAGGCGGTGTCGATACACCAACCTCCGGCAAAGTCTATATGGAGGGCACCGATGTCTACGCGCAAAAGGAGGAACAGCTTGCCATCTTCCGCAGACGGCAGGTCGGGCTGATTTATCAGTTCTATAATCTGATTCCGGTACTGAATGTCATTGAAAATATGACACTTCCTGTCCGCATGGATGGACGCCCGGTCAACAAAGAGCATTTAAATGAGCTGCTGGAAATTCTCTCTTTAAAAGGGCGGGAAAATCATCTTCCAAACCAGCTTTCCGGTGGTCAGCAGCAGCGTGTCTCCATCGGCCGTGCTTTAATGAACGCTCCTGCTGTGGTTTTAGCCGATGAGCCTACCGGAAACTTAGATTCCAAAAACAGCCAGGAAATTGTGGAACTCTTAAAATATTCCAACCAGAAATTTAACCAGACCTTAATTGTCATTACCCATGATGAAAACATTGCCCTTCAGGCAGACCGCATCATTGCCATTGAAGACGGCAAAATTACACGGGATGAGGTGATTCGTGCATGAATATCTTCCACAAAATCACACTCACCAACTTAAAGAAGAATAAAACCCGTACCATCGTCACGATTATCGGAATTATTCTTTCTACTGCCATGTTTACCGCAGTTACCAGCAGCATCAGCTCTCTTCATGCATTTATGAAGGAATATACCATTGATACCGAAGGAAGCTGGCAGGGTGCCGCTTTTCGTGTCACCCAATCAGAGTCAAAAGATTTTCTCTCCCATGATGAAATCGACTCTTCTGTTTCTTTAAAATATATTGGATATGCCAATCTTACCGATTCTGCTAACCAATACAAACCATACCTTTATATCTGTGGTGTAACGGATGATGTTACTACTCTTCTTCCGGTACACATCACGAAAGGACGGATGCCGGAAAACGATTCTGAGCTTCTGCTTCCTGAGCACCTTACCTATGACGGTGGCATTGCTTATAGCTTAAACGATGAAATTACCCTGGATGTTGGGGAACGTGTGGATGAAGATGGTTCTATTTTAGATAATAACACTTCACTGCTTGGTAATAAGTCAGAAAAATCCAAAGACGGAAAAGTGATTCCATTAGAATCCATTACAAATACGGAGTCAAAAACCTATCAGGTAGTAGGTTTTTACAGCAGACCTTCCTTTGAAAGCTTTCAGGCTCCGGGTTATACAGCACTGACTCTCTCTTCTGCCCGGACATCCTATCAGGATATTTACTTCTGTCTTCATAACAGCAAGGATGTATCCAGTTTTTTAGAGCAGAATGCACCATATTCTTATACCATGAACTATGATTTACTGCGGCTTGACGGAGCATCCATGGAGGATTCCTTAAACCGCACCGTCACCAGTCTTGCGGTTATTTTGATTGCAATTATCGTACTTGGGTCTATCTCACTGATTTATAATGCATTTTCCATTTCTATCAGCGAAAGAACCAGACAATTTGGTCTGCTTTCATCCCTTGGTGCAACCAGACACCAGATGATTCACAGCATCCTGTTTGAAGCGGCTTTCCTGTGTCTTATCGGTATTCCGCTTGGAATCTTCTTCGGTTTAGTTGGGATTGGCATTACCTTCTATTTCACTGGTGATACTCTTGCCATACTGTACCGAAGTGACACCACACTGCACCTGACCCTGCAGCCATCCGTTGCCGGAATTGTGATTGCCGTCACCCTCGCTTTTATTACGGTATTGATTTCTGCTTACCTGCCGGCACGGAAATCCATGAAGTTATCTGCCTTAGAAGCCATCCGACAGACCAGTGATATTAACATCCGTTCCAAAAAAGTGCATACATTTCCACTTACAGAAAAATTATTTGGCTTTGAAGGAATGCTTGCTGCCAAAAACTATAAACGAAGCCGCAGCAAATACCGTGCTACTGTTATCTCTCTTTTCTTAAGTATTGTACTGTTTATTTCTGCCAGCAGCTTTTGTGCTTATCTGACACGTTCCGCCGGCAGCATTTATAACGGAAACGGCTATGAACTTTCCTGCACGATATATTCCGAAAATAACTATGACCCGGATACGCTTTTAACAAAAATCCGCGCTTTAGATGGTGTAGATAAGGCTTCTTACGGTGCCAGCTTCGCTGCCTGCTTTACTGTAGCCAAAGAAGACTGTTCGAAAGAATTTGAAAGTTTCTATTCTGATTATGAACAGGCTTATTACAGCAATACACTCCTGGCAGATGACTCCTGTGAGCTTACCACTTTGATTTATTTCGTGGAGGATCATTTATTTGAAGATTATTTAAAAGAAATCGGGGAAAATCCTTCCGATTATCAGAATTCTGATCATCCAACGGGTGTATTGATTGACCGGCTTCATGTATTCAATGACAAATACTATGACATTAATATTTTCGCCAATCCTTCTTCGCAGGATATTGTATTATCCGCTTTAGACGAAGATGTGAAAAATACCTGCACCGTCACCGCTGGTGCTTTCAGTGATACCATTCCTTTCGGTGTCAGTGCTCCTTCCGATAATGCGAAATTTATTTTTCCATATTCCTGTAAGGATGCTCTCTGGCAGGCACTCAGCCAGAACCCGGATAGTTCACTGGAAAATTCATACTATATAAAAACAGATAATCACAAACAGGTACAGACCGACTTAAATACACTCTTTGACAACGAAAATATTTCTGCTGATATCTATGATTATATGGATTCCATTGAAAATGAGCGTGCCATGATTACCGTTATCAATATTTTTTCCTATGGATTTATTACACTAATTTCCCTGATAGCGGCAGCCAATGTATTTAACACGATTTCTACCAATATTATTTTACGAAAACGTGAATTTGCCATGTTAAAGTCCATCGGTCTTTCTCCGAAGGGTTTCCGCAAAATGATGCAGTTTGAATGTCTGCTCTATGGCTGCAAAGGACTCCTTTACGGACTTCCGGCTTCTATTGGAATCACCTGGCTTATTTATCGGGCAGTCAGTGATGGAATCGACTTTGGATTCTTTATCCCATGGTATAGCTTTGTCATTGCCATTGGCAGTGTGTTTGTCGTCGTTGCTGCAACCATGATTTATTCCATGCGTAAGCTTTCTTCTGAAAATATCATGGATGCATTAAAAAATGAAAATTTATAAAATCTCTTTTTCTTTCAGATTATAAAAGGTAAAATCACCGGTATTTAAAAGCATTCCATTGGCATCTGTAATTTCAAATGCTACTACTGTGAGGTTCCTTCCGGGTTTTACCACTTTGGCGGTGCATGTAACATATTCTGTTGCACGCGCCGCTTTTAAATAGCGGATCTGTCCGTCCACAGTAGTCACATAATATCCATAGGTTCCTGCCGCAATTCCGCATATGGTATCCACTGCCGAATACAGTACTCCGCCGTGCAAATCTCCATAGATATTTGTAAACTCTTTTTTGAATGGCAGTTCTGCCTTTACCCTTCCAAGTTCTGCCTCTGTTATCTTCATCTGCAGCAGACTTCCAAAGGGATTCTGCTCTAATAATTTCTGGCATTCTTCTATTGTAATTTTATTTTGCATTTGGTTCCTCTTTTCTTACATGTATCTTTTATCCTTTATTTGTACCCATTTTGTGCTCATTTATGTTTTTTGTCAATGAAACAATCTATCTGACTTTTCGGATTGCCAAATCCCCATCCTATGATGTAATATATTTTGTATGGTGTATATTAAGAATTTTTCTCACCATACACTTACGCATCAAGGAGGTATCTTTATGAATCCAAAGAAACAATTTTATGAAACACTCGCTACGTCCATGATTGAAAAATTCAAGAAAAGACAGATTGACGCATATTACTGTGCCACCAAAGAAGAAGCCGTTGCACTTGCCACTTCCATGCTGCCGACACAGGCAACCGTTGGTTTTGGCGGTTCCATGACTTTAACCGAAAGTGGTATGATGGCTGCTCTGCAAAATAAGACTGACATCACACTTTATGACAGAAGCAAAGCTGCCACAGCGGAAGAAACAACTGCAATTTATCATCAGTGTCTGAATGCAGATTATTATTTTATGAGTTCCAATGCAATCACTTCTGACGGGCAGCTTGTCAATATTGACGGAAATGGCAACCGGGTTGCAGCACTCATCTATGGCCCGAAGGAAGTCATCGTTATGGCCGGTATGAATAAGGTTGTAAAAACAGTTGACGACGCTCTTGACCGGGTACATAATACTGCTACTCCTGCCAACTGCATCCGCCTTAGCAAGAAAACGCCATGTGCACTCACCGGAACATGTGCCGACTGCCTCTCACCGGAGTGTATCTGTAATCAGGTTGTTATCACCAGAAGAAGTGGTATTCCGGGAAGAATCAAAGTAATTCTCATCGGAGAGGAATTAGGATATTAATACGATTTCATAAAAAAATCCGCATACCAGATATACTCTGATATGCGGATTTTTATTTTATCCTATGCTCCGGCTGTAAATGTCGGTAGTTTCTCAATGACTTCCTGCAACGGACTCCAGTTCATCAGTTCTTCCTTTTCATCCTCTCTCTTGAAAGAAATCCCATTTTCCTTTTTCTGCTTTCTTTTTTCTGCACTTTCCTGAGTTCCCGGCAATCTGCTATAGGCACCGGATTTATGAAATTCTTCCGACACCCTGTTTATCGCAGCCACAATATATTCCTTATCCGGGTCATTGTCCGATATACCGGAAACAGCGGTGGATACAATACGGTTTGCTTCTTCTTTGCTCTTTGCAGTTTTCAGCTCGTTCTCCACTTCCTCTGCAATCATCTGAATCCGTATCGCATGAGCATATGCAATGGGGTCATTTCTTTGAAGCCATGAAAGTTCTTCTTTGGTCAGCTTCTTTCCAGCCTCTAATTTCCGTTTGATTTTCGCCATTTTTTCCTGTTTTGCTTCTTCACTTTCTTCTGCCACATTATTATCATAAATGCATTTCAGCATATACTGCGGCAATTCCTCCACCGTAGATACCTTCTTTGTATCCTGCTCCGTATTGGAAAATAAATTCAGTCTGACTGCCATCGCATCTCCTCCTGATTTCGTAATCTGTTCCTTGCATTTTATCTTACACTTATATATCGGAATATTTCTTCTTTTTCCATAGTCATTTGTAAATGCTTGACAGCAAGTAGCGAGAAACACGCTTTGCGAGTTTCTCGAGTAAAAAAAGACATCCGCACCGGCATTTTCCCGGATACGAATGTCTTTTCTGGTTACTTTTCATGATACTTTTCTATTTCTTTATTTCCAAGTTCCTTTTCAACTTCCTATCTGTCCCACTTATCTGCCAGAGAATTAATCTGGTCAGCAAATTTCGCAAGATCTTTATTTGGGATACCTTCATTCTTCTGAATGACACTAAGCAGCCTCTGACCCGCCGCCAGCAGTCTTGCAAACACATTAGAGGATGCCTTTGCCGGTTTGTCTTTCTTCTTTTCAACCAGTTCACGGGTTCCTTCATGAACACAGACATTTTCTAATAAGTCATAGGTATCACCACTATATGGTGCAACCGCCTGATAGCCTAATTCCGTATGCAGATGCTCTGCAAATTCATCACAGACCTTATCCTCACCATGTACCACAAAGACACGCTTTGGTGGATTTTTAAATGCAGATGCCCATTTTGTCAGCATATCACGGTCTGCATGGCCACTGATACCAGGAAGATTTAAAATTTCTGCATGTACCTGAATATTTTCACCGAAAAGTTTTACTTCTTTGGCTCCATTCAAAAGTGCATGACCCAAGGTTCCAGGTACCTGATATCCTACAAACAGAATCGTGCTTTCCGGTCTCCACAAATTATGTTTTAAATGATGGCGGATACGGCCAGCCTCACACATACCGGAAGCAGAAATGATAACCAATGGTTTCTTGCTGAAGTTAATCATTTTGGATTCATCACTGGTAACAGACGTTTTCAGTCCCGGGAATCCAATCGGATTAATACCCTGCTCCACTAATTTCTTTGCCTCATCAGAGAAGCAGTCTTCTACACTCTTATGGAAAATATTCGTTGCCTCCACAGCCAGCGGGCTGTCGATATAAGCCTCAAAATCTTCAAACTCCGGCAGCAGATGTTCTGTCTTAATCCGTCGCAGATGATATAGCATTTCCTGTGTACGGCCTACAGAAAATGCCGGAATGACAAGATTACCACCTCTTGCAAATGTCCGCTTAATTACTGCCGCAAGTTCCGGTGCATAATCCGGCGGATCTGCATGTATCCGGTCACCATAAGTTGATTCAATCAATACATAATCTGCTTCATCGATAAACTGCGGATTTTTAATCAATGGCTTATTGCCATGACCGATATCTCCGGAAAATACAATTTTCACAGTCTTATCTTCTTCCGTCAGCCATACCTCAATGCTGGATGAACCAAGAAGATGTCCTGCATCTACAAACCGGATTTTTACTCCATCACAGATTTCAATGATTTTATTGTAATCACATGGTACAAAATGCTCTAAAACCCCCTGTGCATCATCCATATCGTAAAGAGGCACTACTTCCGGTAATCCGGCTCTCCTGGCCTTACGGTTTCTCCACTCTGCTTCAAACATCTGGATGTGTGCACTGTCCTTTAACATGATATTACAAAGTTCGCTGGTTGCTGTTGTCGCAAATATCTGTCCCCGGAATCCATGACTATACAGCAATGGAAGTAAGCCTGAATGGTCGATATGGGCATGTGTTACAAACACATAATCAATATTAGATGCATTCACCGGAATCTCCTGATTCACATATAAATCCGGTCCCTGCTCCATACCACAATCCACCAGTATCCGCTTATCCTGACATTGCAGAAAATGACAACTTCCAGTTACTTCATGTGCAGCCCCTAAAAACTCCAATAACATAATACCATCTCCTCGCCATCTCTTTATTGTCGGACTTATGATAGTATCATTTTATCATATTGGACAAAAAATGTATACATTTTATTCGTTTTTTATTCAAATCGCACAATTTCTTTCTTCAATCGTTTCATAATCTTTTTCTCCAGCCTGGAAATATAGGACTGGGAAATTCCTAATAAATCCGCCACCTCTTTCTGGGTCAGTTCATTATCATTTTTCGAATTGATGCCAAACCGCAGTTCAATAATCGTCCGCTCCCTGCCGCTTAAATGCTCAATTGCTTTATTCAAAAGCTTCTTTTCAACCTCAGTCTCAATATCCCGGTAAATGACATCTTCATCTGTTCCTAAAATATCCGAAAGTAATAATTCATTTCCGTCCCAGTCCACATTTAACGGCTCATCAATGGATACCTCTAATTTCGTCTTATTATTTCTACGCAGATACATCAGAATTTCATTTTCAATACATCGGGAGGCATAGGTTGCAAGCTTGATATTTTTTTCCGGATTAAAAGTATTAATTGCCTTGATTAATCCGATGGTTCCAATAGAAATCAAATCCTCCACTCCTACTCCCGTATTGTCAAATTTCTTCGCTATGTATACTACAAGTCTCAGATTATGCTCGATTAATTTCTTTCTTGCAGTCTCACTCTGCTCTTTCACCAATTGTCCGATACATTCCATTTCCTCTTTCGCCGGAAGCGGTGGCGGCAGCACCTCTGCCCCTCCGATATAGTGAATTTCCGTCTCCTTACGAAGCAGCATATCTTTTAAACTACGCACAATGCGAAACTGAAAATGCTCCGGTATATCTACTTTTAAATACATTACAACTCCTCTTTCCTCTCTTATTCACATTCCATCCTATAGCAGATGGCAATTTAAAATCATCTGATATTCCTTCTTTTGAAACAACGATGGACTTCCAAGTGCAATCACCGCCTGTAAAATCTGCCGCTCTTTTTTTCCTTCTTTAATATAAAGTTCTTCTACGGTAAGTGCTTCTACCAAGCCGTTTTTCTCTCCCATACTGCTAAATGGCAACAGTCGTACTACCGGCTCATCTTCCCGGAAAATCGGCATCAGAAGCTCTTTATCTATGATACTGACCGGTTTTCCCACATAGGGGTCGATCAGCAGATTTCCGGTATCATAATAGGCTTCTAACAGCAATTCATGTTCATGATAGCAAAGACGCACCTGATAAAGATGCCGGCTTCTCTCCTTTCTGCTGCGCCATATTATGGATGCTGACACAGCAATTCCCGCCGTCAGCACCATTGCCAGATAAAAATGCTGCCCATAAAAAAGGCTCTTATTGAGCCACTGCATGCAGCCTCCTGTCAGAATCGAAAACAAAAAACAGCCAAGCCAGTTTTTTATCAGAAAAGCGACTCTTTGTGTCGTATGTTTCCTCGTAAAAAATGCAATCATAACCATGCCAAGCGGAACCGGTACATACATAATCAGCCGATACAATCTATAGGATGAAAGCATCAGAAAACAAATGACTCCCATACCACTTCCAAATAAGGCAGCAAGCAGTATCCTGCCCTTATGTATGAGATTCCGCAAAAAAATGCCTGTCAGGAACAGATTCAGCATATCCATCAGGAAATTATTGACAAAAAGAACATCTAAATATATCTCATAAATACATGCCACCTCCCTTCCTTTCCTGCATTATACAAACTTTCCTCTGCATATTTTGTCAAAACAGATGCCGCCATTCTTTCATTTCATTGACAGAATCCGACTGCCCGGCAGGGAAGTTGCAAAAGAAACGTAATGCACTCTGCAAATCTTACCTACAGAAGCTGCCACCGGCAGCTTCTTACGGATGCCTGACAACGCAAAAAACGCTTAGAACAATGGCTGTCACCAGTATCTGGTACATTTCAAATGTTCTAAGCGTCGTATCATACAGGAACTTCAAATTCCTTTTCTACTCTTACACTATAATTTTATTGCTATCCTTTTCAAAATGATAGTTCTTATTTTTTGGTACTCTTTAAGAACTCCGGAATTTTAATATCCTTCTCATGAACAGTGCTTTCCGGTCTCTTTGGTTTGGTAATTCCAATAAATGGAGAAGCTGCCGGAGCCGGCTGCTGTGCAGCAGTCTGTCCCAGAGTAGATGTTGCTCCGAAACTGCTGTTGGTTGTAACATTAGCAGTACGGTTTACAAGTCCGGAATTAATGACCGGTCTGGTGGTTGCTGCTGTATTTGGATATTTCAATCCGGACATAAGATTAGAAGATGCAGTGGTTTTTGCTGCATTCTCTTCCAGTCCTGTTGCAATTACAGTAATCGTTGCAGCATCTGTCATAGTCTCATCATATTTTGCACCAAAGATAATATTTGCATTATCGCCGGCAAGATCTTCTACATAGCTTGCTGCATCATTGGCATCCATAAGAGAAATATCACCGGAAATATTGATAATAACATGGCTTGCTCCATTGATAGTTGTCTCAAGCAATGGACTGGTAACAGCCAGTTTGACTGCCTCAATTGCCTTATCATCACCCTTAGCCATACCGATACCGATATGTGCAAGACCCTTGTCCTTCATAACAGTCTGAACATCTGCGAAGTCAAGGTTAATCAATGCCGGCATATTAATCAGGTCTGTGATTCCCTGAACCGCCTGCTGAAGCACCTCATCTGCTTTCTTTAATGCATCCGGGAAGGTTGTTCTGCGGTCTACAATCTCTAATAATTTATCATTTGGAATTACAATCAAGGTATCTACATTCTCACGAAGCTTGTCAACACCGCTTAAAGCATTTACCATTCTTGCTTTTGCTTCAAATTTAAACGGCTTAGTTACAACACCAACGGTAAGAATTCCCTGATCCTTTGCAATCTTTGCCACAACAGGAGCTGCTCCTGTACCGGTTCCGCCACCCATACCACAGGTTACGAATACCATATCTGCACCTTCAATAGCTGCTGACAACTCTTCCATACTCTCTTCTGCAGCTTTGGCTCCAACCTCCGGCTGTGCTCCTGCTCCAAGTCCTTTGGTAAGCTTCTCACCAATCTGAATCAACGTAGGTGCTTTACATAAAAGTAATGCCTGTTTATCGGTATTTACTCCAACAAACTCAACACCACCAATATTTTCATCAATCATTCTATTTACTGCATTATTACCTGCACCACCAACACCAATTACAATAATTTTAGCACTGGATTCTGCTTCTGTTGTTTTAATTTCAAGCAAGGTAGTTCCTCCTTCTCTCCCTCATTCTATATGTAATCTATGAGAAATCTGCTTTACAGATTTCTCATAAAAAGTATGCCTTTATTTACTCATATACTCTATCATATAATTTTTCGTAAAAATAATCAACCTATATTTTCTGTTTTTTTGAAAAAATTACGCCGTCTTTTCAAAAGTAATATCTGTGGTATCTTCTGTCCAGTCTTCCAGATGAAGAATGCCTGTAAGTCCTTCCAGATTTGGCATAATTTTCTCCATACGAACTACTTTTTCCGTAAGGCTGGTTGCCTGTCCAAGATTCACCGTAATCGTTCCGTACTGCAGGGTTACATTTCCCTGGTCATCATAATTGATGGTATCCGGAACCAGATTATACTTCTTTAAGGTCTGGGTTACTGCCAGCAAATCCTTTAGGGTATCTTTTCCGCTTACGTCAAGCTTTTCATAAAGTACTGCTTCCCCACAAGTCAGTCCGGTAATCTGCGGTACTCCTTCGATGACATCTGTAGACATTTCCACTACAAAGCCATCTTTGTCAAAATAGACATTCTGTCCCAGGGAATCCATATATAAGTAGCCCAGCAGTCCTTTTTCATATACTTCTACATGAAGGGTATGCGGTGATTTGACACTCACCTCCATCGTATCAATAAACGGAACTTCCTGTGTATCAAAGAAACGATATTTAAAATATACATATAATGTATTCCAGGAATAGTCATCATTTAAGACCCATTCCTTAATCTGCTCATCACTGTATAATTTATTGCCTTCTACTTCGACATTTTTTACGGTAAATACCTTGATTACAATGAGTGCTGCCAGTGCCAGAATCAACAGTGTAGTCAGAAATCCAATCAGGATATGTTTTCTTCTTCTCTTCTTTCTGCGTTCTTCTCGTATCATATCCTATCCCTCCAACTGAATTCCTCTGGAAACACTTAACGCAAGTCCCATTTCTGCTAAGAGGAATGATGCCGAAGTACCACCATAACTGATAAAAGGAAGTGTGATACCGGTATTTGGAATACTGTTGGTTACAACGGCGATATTAAGGATTACCTGAATGGCAATGTGAGCCATAATACCAACCACCAGCAATGCACCATATAAATCTTTCGCATTATTGGCAATTACCATAAAACGCCACAGCATTAAGATAAACAGCAAAATCAGGCAGATTGCTCCGAATAATCCAAGCTCCTCACAGATGATGGAAAATACCATATCATTCTGCGCTTCCGGTACGAACCCAAGCTTCTGCATACTGGCACCAAGTCCTTTTCCAAAAAGTCCTCCAGAACCAATGGCATATAAGCCCTGCATGGTCTGATAACCTTTATCATAATTCTCCGGATGGAGCCAGATTTTGATACGTTCTGCACGATAGCTTGCCAGTACAATAAAGACTGCTCCGAAAGCGAATACTGCGATTGCCATTCCCACAAACTGCGCATATTTCGGGCTTGCCACGAACGCCATTGCCACTGCGATACCCACAATGATAATCGCGGTACTTAAGTTCGTATAAGCAACCGGTCCAACCAGCGGAAGCAGTAAAACCATTACCTTCATCAGTTCCTTCAGATCGCCAATCTTCTTTTGCATGCGGCTGATTACCGTTGCAAGAAAAATAATGACAGCAAGCTTTGCAAACTCAGATGGCTGGAAAGAAAGCGGACCAAGGCGGAACCATCTGGTAGAACCATTTCCATTCGATCCTAAAAAGATAACGGAAACGCACAGTAAAAATGCGCCTATGTATGCCACACCATACAGTCTCTTCCACACATGATAATCAATCTTGGAAATCACAAACATGGCAACAAATCCAAGGCAGCATGCAAATGCCTGCCGCTTTAGATAATGAGTTCCATCGCCATACTCAATCTGTGCATTATAAGAACTGGTGCTGTACAGCATAACCAGACCAAAACACACTAAGAAAATAATAACAAACAAAAGTGTATAGTCAAAATATTTAATTGTCTTTTCTTTTGTGCCTGATTTTCTTCCCGGTCTGCGGCCCATAAATCACTACTCCTTTAAATTGCGCACCAAATCCTTAAATATTCTTCCTCGTTCTTCGTAGCTTTTAAACATATCCCAGCTTGCACATGCCGGTGATAATAATACGGCATCACCGGAAACTGCATTGTCATAGCAGATATTTACGGCCTCTTCGAGACTGTCTGCGAATACATACTCTGTAAATCCATGTCTCTTTGCACAGTCTGCAATCTTCTCTTTTGTTACTCCGATTAATACTAATTTCTTTACTTTACCATCGAAGCTTTCTATCCATTCATCATATTCAGACTGCTTATCATAGCCACCGCCAATGAGAAGTGTCGGACGGTTCATTGCCTGAATTCCCTTAATCGCTGCATCCGGGTTTGTTCCCTTAGAATCGTTATAGAATTTTACGCCACGTTTCTCCGTAACATATTCAATTCTATGCTCTACTGCCTGGAACTCACGCAGTGTTTTTACAATGACATCCATCGGTACTCCGATACTTATGGTCATGGCAACTGCCGCCATAACATTTTCATAATTATGGGTTCCAAGAATATTTAGCTCATTGACATCAATGACTTCTTCCTCTTTGCCCTCAGAGACATAAATAATCTTCTCACCATTTAAATAACATCCATTCTGTACCGGCTTTTTACTGTCAAACCAGAGCACTTTCATGGATAAGGATTCCCCAAATTTGCGAAGTACTTCATCCTCATAATTTAAGACGCAGACATCGTTTGCTTTCTGATTCTTTGTAATGTCCTCTTTTGCCTTAATATAATTTTCCATGGTATGATGACGGTTCAGATGATCCGGTGTAATATTTAAAATAGCAGATACATCCGGAGCAAAATCTACAATTGTCTCTAACTGGAAACTGCTGATTTCTGCTGCTGTTACCGTTTCTTCTGTGGTATCTGCCGCTACCGATGTATATGGAATTCCAATATTTCCTACGACTTTTACATCCTTAAAGTAATTGGATAAAATTTCTCCCACCAGTGTAGTGGTTGTCGTCTTGCCATTCGTTCCTGTAATTGCAAGGATTTTTCCTTTTGCCACCTGATAAGCAAGCTCAATCTCACCAATAATCGTAATTTTCTTATCACGCATGGCATTTACCAATGGTAAATCGGTTGGAACACCCGGACTTAACACAACAAAATCCAGTTTATCCATCACTTCTTCCGGAAGGGTGCCCACATAGATTTCTGCCTTGGCAAAGCTCTCCGATTTTTCTTTGATTTCTGCTACACTCTGCTTTTCATTTCCTTCAAAAACGAAAATATTCGCATTCTGTTTTTCTAACAGCTCTGCTGCAGCAATTCCACTTTTCCCAGAGCCAAATACCAGTACATTTTTCTCCTGAAATTCCATTTTATTCACTCCTGTCTCTTTATAATCCAATCAATGCAACCAGACATAAGATTGCTGTTACAATTGAAAATACTGCCACTACCCTGGTCTCTGACCAGCCACCTAATTCAAAGTGGTGATGAATCGGAGCCATACGGAAAATTCTCTTTCCACCTGTTTTTTTAAAATAGGTTACCTGAATGATAACAGATAATACTTCTACCAGATAAATCAGTCCCACAATCAGAAGGAAAATTGGCATCTGAAGCATATATGCGGTAGCTGCCACAAATCCACCCAGTGCAAGAGAACCGGTATCTCCCATAAATACACTTGCCGGATATACATTAAACAGAAGGAAGCCCATCAATGCACCTACTACAGCACAAGTAATCGGTTCGATTCCGCTGTTGGTTCCCACTGCAACTACAGTAAAGAAGGTTGCTACGATAATGGTTACGCTGGTAGCAAGACCATCTAAGCCATCGGTAAAGTTGACTCCGTTTACAGTTCCGATTACTGCAAAATACATGACCGGAATTGCAAGCCAGCCAATATTCCAGTATTTTCCACCGGAAAATGGAAACAGCATCGTAAGGGAAACATCTGAAAACTTCACCATGTATACCACAAAAACAGTGGTCACTACAAGCTGGCATAACATTTTCTGCCATGCAAGCAGTCCATCCGACCGTCTCAGTACAACCTTCAAATAATCATCTAAAAATCCAATTACGCCAAATCCTACTACCATAAAGAGAATCGGAATAATCTTCGGATAATCTTTTACATAAATCAGACTGGTTACAATAATACTTGCGATAATCATCAATCCACCCATGGTAGGGGTTCCCATTTTCTTCTGATGGGATTCAAGCTCTTTCCGCTCCGTCTGACCAACTTTCAATCTTCTTAAAAAAGGAATTACGACCGGTCCTAATAATGCGCTCACTGCAAAAGCGATAATAACCGGAAGAATAACATGATATGTCATAACTGCACCTCTTTTTATTTTCTTTTTGTATATCATTTCAACTTATCTAGTATACGTTATTTAGAGATTTCCTGCAAGATATCTTCCCAAAGTTTCACGGATTTTCCTGAATTTCCGCATCTTCTGTAACCGGTGCCTGCTCAATGCCAAGATATGGCAAAATATTGGAAAACAAATCCCGGCAGACCGGTGCTGCTATGGTTCCACCATAATAAACGCCTTGTGGATTATTGATAATAATTAAGGCAAGTACCTGTGGATCGTCAGCCGGAGCAAAGCCTAAAAAAGAAGAAATATACCTTTTTTCACTACGTGGAAGCGTCTGGGACGTTGCGGTTTTGCCGCCAATAGAAAAGCCTTCAAGAGCCGCATTCTTTCCACTGCCCTCAGATACTACTTTTTCCAGCAAATAGCGCATGGTGGTGGAAGTTTCTTCGCTTACAATATGTTCCTTTTGTCCGTAGACAAAAGTATGTGTCACTTCTCCTTCTGCATTTTTCGTCTCCACGCCAAAATGCGGCGTCACACGGTTTCCTCCATTTATAATAGAGGAAACCGTAGTTGCAAGCTGAATCGGTGTAATCTGGAAGGACTGCCCAAAGGACATGGTTGCAAGCTCCACCTGACCGATATTTTCTCTTTTATGCATAATGGTGGATGCTTCCCCCGGTAAATCTATATTTGTCCTGGATAATAAACCAAACTGTTCAAAATAATCGCAGAAGCGGTCGGAACCGATACGAAGTCCGATTTCTATGAATACCGGGTTGCAGGAATTCATAATGCCATGGGTAAAATCCTCTGCCCCATGCCCTCCCACTTTATGGCAGCGGATTCTCCTGTCCTCCACAATCTTATATCCCGGACAGTTAAACTGGTCAGAAAGACTTACTTTTCCCTCCTCCAAGGCTGCGGATGCTGTTATTATCTTAAAAGTGGATCCCGGTTCATAAGTGTCATTGATGCACTGGTTTCTCCACATTTTATTTAAAGCATCCTGCTTCTCCTCTTCGCTCAATTCCGTGTCATTCTCCGTATTTAAGGCAAAAGGTTCATTGAGATTAAACTCCGGTTCATTTACCATGGCAAGAATTTCGCCGTTCTGTGGGTTCATCACAAGGATGCTGACACTATCTGCCTGTTTTTCCTCCCGCACCTTTACTGCCGCCTGCGCTGCATACATCTGGATATTATAATCAAGACTTAAATAAAGGTCATCTCCTTCTACCGGCTCACTCCGCCGCTCTCCGGCATTTTTTATCTCTACGCCTCTGGCATCTGTCAATGTAAGTATCTTTCCATTGATGCCCTCCAGATATTCATCATATTTTACTTCTATTCCGATAATTCCCTGATTGTCCCCGCCAGTAAATCCGATTACTTTAGAAGCCAGTTCATTATAAGGATAATACCGTTTATAATCTTCATCGATCTTCACGCCCGCCAGTTCATAAGATCGAATCGCATCTCCGGTTTCTTTCTCCACATTCGTCTTAATCCGTTCAATGGAACTAACCTTCTCTACCCGCTTCCGCACTGTCTCTTCTGACATGCCAAGCTCTTTTGTTAAAACTGCAATTACCTTTTCCGGGTCTTCTATCTGGCTGTGAATCACAGAAATCGTACATACCGTCTTATTTTCTGCTAAAACCACACCATTTCTGTCATAAATATTTCCTCTTGCCGCCTTGATATCCCTTTCTCTTTCATGGAGATTCTCCGCCCGGACCCCATAGTATTCTGAACAGAATATCATAAGATACACCAGTCGTCCCATCAGAAATACCATCAGCAGTAATACTGCCACAAAAATAATCATAATTTTTCGTCGGTTAAAGGTTTTATTCCGATAGATGCAAAATCTGTTTTCTTCTTCCTCCTGCATTTTTTGCTGAAACATAAAAACATAACCTCATAAAAGCAGTTATTATAATCTATTACAACTTTTACAAGGTTATGTTGTTTTCTCTATTGTGCTACATCCTGTGGCTGTAAACCATCCTCCGGTGGTACTGTTTCCTCTGCAATATCCGGTGTCTGGTCTACCATAGAATCCTCCGGTGCAGAATCCGGAACATCTGTTGTTCCATCTGTCGGTGCTTCTGCCGGGTCTGTCTCTTCTGTTACAACAATGTCCTTATCCGGATAAATATTAAGATAAGGCAGTGTCTCTTCGAAAATTCCCTTTGCGATTTCCTGTGCAAAGGTACTGTGAAACTCTTCTTCTGCGTTTGGTTCGTCTACTACTACATATACCAAAAGCTGCGGATTGTCTACTGGTGCAAAACCGATAAAAGAAACCAGATAATTTCCCTGTCCTCGAGGAAGCTTCTGTGCTGTTCCGGTCTTTCCACCCATGGAGTATCCCGGCACTTTTGCATATTTTCCGGTACCATCGGAAACCGTTGCATAAAGATACTGTTTTAATAATTCACTGGTAGATGAAGACACTGTTTTCTTTAACAAGGTTCCATTGTCTTCCTGTATGACATTCCCATTTTCATCTGTTATTTTCTTTACCACATGTGGCTGATAATAGTTACCACCATTAATAATGGAACAAAAAGCACTTGCCACCTGTATCATGGTAACATTAAAGTTCTGTCCAAAGGAATTGGTAGCCAGGTTAATGGTGCTTAGCTGGTCTTCGGTATAAATTAAGGAATCGGTTCTAGCTTCTCCCGGTAAATCAATGTTTGTCTTGGTACCAAAGCCGAAAATCTGCTGATACTTAGAGAAATTCTCAGGTCCGATATCATAAGACATCTGCATCAGGGCATCATTACAGGAATTCTTTAAGGCATCTTCTACTGTTTCAAGTCCATGTCCGTTGGTATTTACACAGTGAATATCATGACCGGAAATCGTCTCGTATCCATCACAGATAAAAGTACGGTTCGGGTCTATAGTTCCGGTATCCAGACCACAGGCTACGGTAAAAGGTTTTACGGTAGAGCCCGGTTCATAAGTATAAGTAATGCAGAAATTAGACCATAACTGGTTTAAAGCATCCAGTTCTGCATCGTCATCCATAGCATCAATTTCTTCCTGGGTATAATAGGCAGACAAATCCCTTGGATTACTACTGTCATAATTTGGATAATTTGCCATGGCAAGCACTTCAGCATTCTGGGGATTCATTACAATAACTCCCACATGTTTACTTCCAGCACCTTCTCTTGCTGCATCCCTGTATTCTTCTTCAAATGCAGCAATCTTATCTTCTACGATTTTCTGGATATTTGCATCAATGGTCAGTGTAACATCATTACCATTCTGGGCATCGATTACTGTCTTCTCAAAATTACTGTCAGAATTCAGATAACCATATTCTCTTCCGTTGGTTCCATTCAGAACACTGTTATAGGAATTTTCCACTCCATTCATTCCCAGATTACCGCTGGTAGTAAATCCTACTACCGCACTGGCTAGAGAACCATATGGATATTCTCTCTGGTATTCTTTTTCAAACCAGACTCCATTAATTTTTCCTTTTTTCTCTGCATCGCTGCTCTTCTTATCGGAAGCTTCCTTTTCCGCCGCCTGCATATCTTCAAACGCCTGAATCTCTTCATAGCTTAATTTCTTTGCCAGAACATTGTACTGGCTCTTTGGCTTATCCGTAATCAGATTACGTAAATCGGTTTCATTCAGCTGTGGGAAACAGGTTATCAGTGCATCGATGGTCGGGTCAATATCTGCCGAATCACTGTTTAATACCTTACAGTCTAATATCACATTGTATACATCCACGCTGGTTGCCAGTATCGTTCCCTTGCAGTCTGTAATATTTCCACGCTGATAAGGAATGACCGTACTGTCATATTTCTGCTGGGATAATACTTTCTTTTCGTATTTCTTTCCACTGGTGTGTTCAATATACATCAATCTTACAATTAATCCCAACAAAAGTAGTGCTATTATTACAAACAGCACTACAAGTTTCTTTTGCATTTTCTTACTAAATTTTGCTATTTTCTTTCCGCCGCGTCTCTTTCCTGCCATTTTACCACCACGTTTGTTTCCTACTTATTCGGAATATCCTCAAACTGATTCATATAATCTTCTTTATCAACCGTATAATGTATAATCTGGTCCGGTCCCGCATAGCTCATGCCAAGCTGGTTCATTGCTATATCCTTGATGGTTGAAAGATCTACTGCTGTCTCGATTCTTTTTTCTGCCGCATCATTATCTGCCTTTAATTCAGCTACCTGGCTTTCTAATGCAGAAATTGTCTTTAAATGCGTTGTAATTCCAGACTGCAGACGGATATACAGTACTGCTGCCACACACATAACCAGCAGCGATACAGATAAAAATGCCACATAACCCAAATCCATATGCGCTGACTTCTCCTGATTCTTCTGCGCCATACGTCTGTTGCGCTGTCTGATTTCCTCCCGCTGCTTTTCTTCCTGTTCTCTGCGGTAATCCGGTGCAGCTTCTAATTTACGGACAGTGTTTCCATCTATGTAAGTCCGTGTTCGATAATTTCTTCTTGTCTTCTCCATTTTCACGTCTCTCCCTAGTCATTGATATGCCGTTCAAATACTCTTAATTTTGCGCTTTTTGCTCTCGGATTCTCTTCCATTTCAGATTTCGTTGGAAGAATCGGTTTTCTAGTGATTACTTTTCCTTTTGGTTTCTTGCCACATACACACACCGGAAATTCTTTCGGACAGGTACATGGATTTTCATTTTTGCGAAAGATGTTCTTTACAATTCTGTCTTCCAGGGAATGGAAGGTAATGATACAGATTCTTCCATCTTCCTCTAAAAGGTCTATCATCTCATCCAGGGTATCCGATAAGACTTCCAGTTCACGATTCAGTTCAATACGAATTGCCTGAAACGTTCTCTTTGCCGGATGTCCGCCAGTACTCTGTACTTTCATCGGTATGGATGCCCGGATAATTGCGGTCAGTTCTCCGGTTGTCTCAATTGGTTTCTTTGCCCGGGCTGCAACAATATGCTTTGCAATATTCTTTGCGAACCGGTCTTCCCCATAGTCTCTTATGATACGATACAGCTCTGATTCACTGTAATCATTTACAATATCTTTTGCCGTTAATGTCTGACGCTGATCCATTCTCATGTCCAGTGGTGCATCTTCCTCCCGGTAGGTAAATCCACGCTCCGGTGTATCTAACTGAAAGGAAGATACTCCCAGATCAAGAAGGATTCCATTTACCTTCGTCACTCCGATACGGTTCAATTCTTCTTTCATATTGCAGTAATTGCTGCGGATTATGGTTACTTTATCAGAATAATCCTTTAACCGCTCACTGGCTGCTGCAATTGCATCTTCGTCCTGGTCAATTCCTATCAGCCTTCCGTTCTCATTCAGCCTTTTTACAATTTCGGAAGAATGTCCCGCTCCACCGAGCGTTCCGTCTACATAAATTCCGTCCGGGCGAATATTCAGATTGTCTATGGTCTCATGCAAGAGAACCGATGTGTGTTTAAATTCCATGTTCACTCCTTTAGATACTCAAGCCAAGTTCTGCCATGTGTTCTGCAACTTCATCCATGTCATCATAAGTATTGGTATCCTGCCATCTGTTCTTGTCCCAAATCTCAATTCGCTTTAAGACTCCGACTGATACGACTTCTTTCTCTAATCCGGCAAATTCTCTTAACACTGCCGGAAGAAGAATTCTTCCCTGCTTGTCCACTTCACAGGTTGTTGCTCCTGCAAAGAAGAAACGTGAGAATTTTCTTGCATCTTTTGAGGTAAGTGGTACGTTGCGGAATTTTTCTTCAATGTTCTGCCATTCTTCATTTGGGTACACAAAAAGACACCCATCCAAACCCTTCGTTACTACAAACTCATCACCGAGCTGTTCTCTGAATTTGGAAGGAACAATCATTCTGCCCTTGGCGTCTATGTTGTGACTGTACTCTCCCATGAACATTGTCAAACACCTCAGTCCGGTTGCTATTTATCCACAAAGTTATCAACTTATCCACCACTTTGTGCCATTTTCAACCACTTTCCTCCACTTATGAATACATATTACCCCACTTTTGGGAAAAAATCAATATACTACACATAAAAATGCACAAAAAAAAGAAGCACATTTCTCAATGTACTTCTTTCCACTTACTCTTTACTTTTATCTTATTGGTACAAGTTCTTTTTGCTCACATAGCGATACATAGTTCTCAATCAGTCTGTCCACTTCCAGGCTCAGGTCATAGCATTCATCCATACTTTTCGCTCGTTCCAGTGCTTCATCCAGTCGGATTCTTGCACGTTCAATCGCAATGCGAAGTGCTTCCCTTTCATCCATAAGCATTTCTCCTATGCTGTGTCCCATCTCTGTGTTGTTCTTTGTAAATTCATTTTACTCTGCTCATCACCAAAAATCAAACAAAATATAACATCTTTTTTCGTCAATATTCGACAGCAAGCGGCATTTTTTCCTTATGCTGTGTTTTATAAAACAAATCGGCAATGGCCTCCACCAGCATCCGGTTGGTTGCTACTATATTCCGAATATCTGTTTCTATATTAATTTTTCTTCCAAGATACTGTTTATGCCTCTCTAAAATATATTCATACAGTGCCTCTGCATCAGGAAAATCAGCCTGCACTTTTTCCCCTGCTTCCATATTCCGGCTCATGATATAATTTTTAAGGCTTCGCTTCAATTGTTCTTCATAGGAACAATGATCCTTTAAGTTTCCCGGATAAATCTTGTTATGCGGATAAGTAAAATAATCAGCTACATAATGCGTTACCTGCCCGAGATTCATATAATACCGGCGTTTACGGGTCAGTTTCCCCTGCTGTTTACCGAAAATCAATTGATTCACCATCTTTTTCACATCCGGAAACGTCCCATTGATTTCATGTTTCTTATATACAAAAGATGGTTTGCAATCCGGCAGGATGCTGCCAATATAAAAAGACAGTCTATGTTTCTTAAGTTCTTCATCCTCTGTATTCTTTGCAATATAACGTGCCAGCAAAATATGTGACTTTTTTCTCATTTGCTTCCTCCTGTTTACCATCTACACCTTACACATTACTTCTGCTTTATTTATGCTTCAATCACATTATACTTTCTTTCATCTCATTTACAATAGTATTTTTCTTAAGATTCTTCTAAATTTCTGTGTCCAATCTGTTAAGAGTAGACACAGAAATATTTTGCTAAAACTTACTGATATTCCACTTTTTAGGAACAACAGAAGCTGGCACACTCTGTTTCCATACAGGTACAGGCATTCGTTCCGGCTACCTGGATGTCTTTTGCATGACATTTTCTTCCTTCATTGAATTTACAGTTTACTGCCTCACAGGTAACATCGCTCATCTTCGGCGGTTTACCGGTCGAATTGGCACATCCACAGTTTTTCTTCTCTTCAAAACTTCCACAGCTTGTCTCGCTGTTGCGGTTTGCATGTGCACCCTCTACCGTAATATTTCCACGGCAACAGCAATCATCTTTCTGGAAACTGCAGCTTCTTACAGAACATTTTAATTCTGTCACAAAAATCATCTCCTTTCTTTCGTTACATGTTTAGTATCTCCAAAGGAAATCTTTTTATGTTACCAACTTCATGTAAAAAAGAATGTATCTTGACACATTCTCGTGCCTGCGGCGGCCGCTTTCCTGTAAAGCAAAAAAGACTGTTGTCCGGTGCAAATGCCAGCAACAGTCTTTTTAAATCCATATAAATAATAAAATTAAAAATTAGATTTTATTGCATTTTTATTTTTCTTCTGCAACTTCTTCCTTACGGATTTCCTTTGTACGAATCTCTTCGCAGATTGCATCAATGAATTCTCCTAAAGGTTTTACACCTTCATCTCCTGCAAAACGGCTTCTTACGGATACGGTTCCGTCCTCTGCCTCCTGCTGACCAACTACCAGCATGTACGGCAGCTTATCCAGTCTTGCTTCACGAATCTTGAATCCGATTTTCTCAGAACGGTTATCAACCGTTACATCTACATCATGAGCTGCTAATTCTTTTCTTACCTGCTCTGCATAGTCTGCATATTTTTCAGAAATCGGCAATACTCTTACCTGTTCCGGGCAAAGCCAGGTTGGGAATTTTCCTGCATAATGTTCAATCAGCCATGCAAGGGTACGCTCATAACATCCCATGGATGTACGATGGATAATCCAAGGAAGTACTTTCTCACCCTTCTCATCGATATAGTACATGCCAAACTTCTCTGCACTTGCACAGTCAAGCTGGATGGTAACCATGGTATCTTCTTTTCCATATACATTCTTTGCCTGAATATCAATCTTTGGTCCGTAGAATGCAGCTTCCCCATCTGCTTCTGTATACTTGATGCCATTCTTATCCATAACATCACGCAGATACTGCTGGGTACTGTTCCAATATGCTTCGTCGCCCAGATATTTTTCTTTGTTGTTCGGATCCCATTTGGACAGACGGTAAGTAACATCTCCATCGATACCAAGTGTAGTCATTACATAATGGCAAAGTTCAGTACATCTGGTAAGTTCTTCTTCCGCCTGTTCCGGGCAAAGAATAATATGTGCCTCTGTAATAGTAAACTGTCTGACACGGGTAAGTCCATGCATCTCTCCGGAGTCCTCATTCCGGAACAATGTAGAAGTCTCTGACATCCGATATGGCAGATCTCTGTAAGAGTGCTGTTCATTCATGTATACATAATACTGGAATGGACAGGTCATCGGACGCAGTGCCATTGTCTCTTTGTCGTCGCTGTCCTTATTTAAAATGAACATTCCATCCATGTAGTGATCCCAGTGTCCGGAAATCTTATAGAGGTCGCTCTTTGCCATCAGCGGAGTTCTGGTACGTACATAACCCCACTCTTTATCCTCTAAGTCTTCTATCCAACGCTGCAGTTTCATAATCATCTTGGTTCCCTTTGGTGTAAATAAAGGAAGTCCCTGTCCGATAACATCAACAGTGGTAAATAACCCCATTTCACGGCCAAGTTTGTTATGGTCACGGCGTTTGGCATCTTCTAATTTCTCTAAGTATTCTTTTAACTCTTCCTTCTTATTAAAAGCAGTACCATAAATTCTCTGTAATCTTGCTTTGTCAGAATTACCTCTCCAATATGCCATGGAAGATGATGTCAGCTTAAATGCCTTTACGCCCTTGGTTGTCATCAGATGTGGGCCAGCACATAAATCTACGAAGCCGCCCTGGTCATAGAAAGAAATTTCTTCTCCCTCTGGTAATTCTTCAATCAGTTCTACTTTGTATGGTTCATTACGTTCCTGCATGAATTTGATTGCTTCCTCTCTTGGAAGTGTGAATCGTTTTAATTCATGACCCTCCTTGATAATCTTCTTCATCTCTGCTTCCAGATTATCGAGGTCTTCTCTTGAAAATGGGGCATGATCAAAATCATAATAGAATCCATCTTCAATTGCCGGTCCGATCGTAATCTTGGCATCCGGGAATAATTTTTTTACCGCCTGAGCCAGCACATGGGATGCAGTATGGCGGATTACCTTTAATCCTTCTTCATCACTTGCTGTTATAATATTTAAATTGCAGTCCTTGTCAAGAACGGTTCGTAAATCCACCACTTCTCCGTCTACTTCACCGGCGCATGCAACTCTTGCAAGGCCTTCGCTGATATCTGCTGCAATATCATAGACTGATTTTGCTTCACTGTACTCTTTTACTGAGCCATCTTTTAATGTGATTTTCATGTTCAAGTCTCCTTTTCTTATTATATTAGTATTAATAACTGCAAAGTAAAAAAGTCCCTGATGCATAAAATTTATGCATCAGGGACGATACTCTATCGTGGTTCCACCCTGCTTGCTGTACTTATCGTACAACCGCTCATTCTGATGATAACGGAATCACCGGACCGGATTGGGGTCACTCAGAGCTGGTCTTCACATTACACTCCATCAGAATACTCTCACCAGATGTATTCCTCTCTTTGACTTCCTGTCATGCTACTCGTCTCTTCTTTGTTTTGTCCTTTTGACAAAAGCTATTGTATACTCTTTTTTCTGCTATGTAAAGAGTTTTTCTGTGAAATATTTTCCAAATGTTTTCCAAAATATTTTATTCTTATCTTCCGCAGCAGAATTTATATTTCTTTCCACTTCCACAAGGACACGGATCATTTCTTCCGACTTTCTTTCCAACTACAACAGTGCCGGATTTCTTCTGCTCTAAATAAAGCTTTCTCTTGGTATCTGCATCAAAAATTTCATCCCACTGTGGTAATTCATAGAGCCAGTCAGCTTTGGCATCTACCATGTTCTTGTATAATTTTTCTTTATCGAATGCAAGGCTTACCTTGGTATCCTCTTCCATAGTATCAATTGGGTTTGGTGTTACCAGGCTGTCATTGATTCCATCTAAGAATCCAGTCATATCCATAATGCTGAGGTCGTATTTCTCTGCCAGCTCTTTTACAGTTCCTTCTACCTTCTCATCCGGGTTTGCTAAAAGCTTCTCATATACGCCCTTCTCTAACATAAAATATCTCTGCCAGAACTTCTGTAATTTTCCTCTATCTGCCTGCTGATCATAAGCAATCTTCTGCCATTCTTCTAATAATGCCATTGTTCATATCCATCCTTTAATCCATATTTAGTCGTATAACGCTTGTTTCAGTATAGCATATTTTGTGCTTTTTTCAAGTATTTATCCTCTGCAACTTTACATTTTCTGATTGACTATCCGCTGTCAAATGTTAAAATAATGTATATTGCTTTTTTCTAAAAACAGGTCATCAAAGAAAGTTGAGGTCATATATGAAAAAGACAAAACAGATTCTTGCAATTATCGGTGTTGTACTCTTAGTTGCCCTCTATGTTTCCACTCTTGTTTTTGCATTGATTGGAAGCGATTTTGCCACAAACTGTCTTAAGGCTTCCATCTATGCCACTGTGGTTGTCCCGGTTCTTATCTGGGCTTATACCATGGTATACCGCTTACTTAAGAATCATTACTCTTTAAGAGAAGATTTGGATTCCATCAAAAAAGAAGCTTCCGGGCAGGATGCTTCCGCAAAAACTTCAAATGAACCAAACATCAAAAAAGAGGATTGCGAATAACCACAATCCTCTTTTATAACTTGTCCACTTCTTAAAACTAAGCAAGTTTTGTTTTTGCAAGCTCTGCCAATGTTGCAAATCCTTCTGCATCATTTACAGCCATCTCAGCTAACATTTTACGGTTCATATCAACACCAGCTAATTTTAAACCATACATAAATTTGCTGTAAGATAATCCATTCATTCTTGCTGCTGCGTTAATACGGGCAATCCATAACTGTCTGAACTGTCTCTTTCTCTGTTTTCTTCCTGCATAAGAACTTGTTAAGGCTCTCATGACAGACTGTTTTGCTACTCTATACTGTTTGGAGCGTGCTCCTCTGTAACCTTTAGCTAATTTTAATGTTCTATTATGTTTCTTTTTAGCGTTTAAGCCGCCTTTAATTCTTGCCATGTTCTATTCCTCCTTAACCAATTCTTATAAATATGGTAAAATCTTCTTCATATTCTTAACATTTGTTGCATCTGTCATTGCAGGTTTTCTAAGATTTCTCTTAGTCTTAGTTGTTTTCTTTGTTAAGATATGTCTCTTATAAGCCTTGTTTCTCTTTAATTTTCCTGTTCCTGTTAATTTGAAACGTTTTGCTGCTGCTCTGCTTGTTTTCTGTTTTGGCATAATTTATTCCTCCTTAAAATCATTATCTTTTCTCTGCCAGCACCATACCCATGCTTCTGCCTTCCAGCTTTGGTGCTTTCTCCACTACTGCAATATCTGCAAGTGCTTCTGCAAAATCATCCAGAATATGTTTGCTTGCCTGTACATGTGCCATTTCTCTGCCACGGAAACGAAGTGTAACTTTTACTTTATTTCCTTTGGAAATGAACTTTCTTGCGGCATTCATTTTGGTATTCAAATCATTGGTATCGATATTTGGAGAAAGACGAACTTCTTTTAATTCAACCGTTTTCTGTTTCTTACGTGCTTCCTTCTCTTTTCTTGCAAGCTCATATCTGTATTTACCGTAATCGATAATCTTACATACAGGTGGCTTTGCTCCAGGAGCAATCTTTACTAAATCAAGTTCTGCTTCCTGTGCCAGCTTATATGCTTCTCTTGCTGACATGATACCTAACTGTTCACCATCCGCGCCAATCAGGCGGACTTCCTTATCTCTGATTTGTTCATTGATCATTAACTCGCTAATGGTCGTACACCTCCAAAATTAAATTCACCACAGCTTTGCCAGACAACTTTCCGTTTATTTCCGCAAAAAAAGTGGATAGACAGACTATCCACTTCAAAATGATTCGCTCATTGCATACTCATTATAAACACTTAGTCACTTGATTGTGCTAAGGTGAGAGTGGATACTCTACTTTCTTCAACTTGCTTATAGTACCATATGTCATTTCGTTCGTCAAGCATTATTTTTACCGATATTCGCTTCTGATATTTTCCGCCCTCTCAATAATCGTTTCCGGGAACCCGGTAAAGGAAAGCAGGCGGATTGCATTCTGGGAATTTGCCGGTCCCTTCTGCAATTTATAATCAAATACAATATCCGCTTCTCCAAACTCTTCGGAAAAATGATAATTGTCATAACCAATTTTTTCAAGCTCCGTCAATTCCTTATCATGGGATGCCACAATTGCAATGCAGTTATGATGTGCCAGATATTCCATGATTGCTTTTGAAGCTGCAATACGCTCCTGGGTATTGGTTCCTCTTAAGATTTCATCAATAACACAGATAACCAGTTCATCCTCCGACAAAGCATCCAGGATACGTTTTAAATATTTAATCTCTTTGATAAAATAACTGTCACCGGATAAAATATCGTCTCTTACCGCCATGGAAGTAATCATTTTTGCATGAGGCAGGTGCATTCTTTTTGCGGTGCAGGTATGAATGCTCTGTGCCAGTATCACATTAACAGCTATGGTCTTGATAAAGGTTGACTTACCGGAAGCATTGGAGCCTGTGATAATGCAGTTATGCTGAAGTTCCATAGAATTGGTCACTGCTCCATGAAGCAGCGGATGATAAATTTCTTCCATCTCAAGCTGCTTTGCTTCCTCATATTCCGGTACTGTCACAAGAGGCAGACTCTTTCGGAAAGAGCCTGTGCTGACCGCTGCATCCAGTTCTCCTACCACCCGGTAAATCTTAAGATAAGCATCCTGGTTATCCATAAACTGATTCAATACTTTCATATAAGTAAGGATATGCCACTGGGTTACTCCCAGCAGGAAATCCTGCAGCATTTCAAACACATCTCCCATGGCATTTCTGCTCTGGATATTTAGCAGAAATGCCTTCTTATCCATTTTGGCAAATACCGGAAGCAGCGGTGCCAGTTCCTCACATATTTTGTCTTTCCGGTATTCCTGCTCCAGTTCTCGTGCTACCGTAATCAGGTATGCCGCCGTTCCCATCATATGAATCTCCTGGTCAAACTTCAGCCGGACCGTAAAGATATACACCGACAAATTCACAAGAAATACTACCACCAAAGCTGACAGAGCATATATATTATGAAATACGACTGCCGCCACAACAACTACCATCAGCAATATCCGGAGCATCTGATAAACCCAGAGATTTGAAATTGCAAAATCCTCTACTGTCTGGATAAAGGATGGAATATAGTAAGCCTCGTCTCTCTTTCCAAGCTTTGACAAAGTTTCTTCCAGATGATAGCGTTTTTCATCATCTGCTTCACAAAAAGCTATTCTTTTTTCTAAAAGCTCCTCTTCTTCCTTCGTCTGCTTCGCATAATGAAGCTTTGCATATAAAATTTCTTCTCCCATAGTGGAATCACAGTTGTTGATTCTCTGGTACACATCATCCATATTAAGGTCATTCCATGTGACCTCATCCACCTGCTGTGTTCCACCCACAGTATCCAGATAATTTCTTATCAGTTCTCTTTTAAATTCCTTTTTTTCAGGTTCTTTTCCATATTTTTCTTTCAGTGTCCGTTTGCAGCGGTTCTTCCAACTTTCTTTTGTCTTAATTGCTGAATAGGTAAATCCTGCAATCATAATTACTACAAGGATTGCTGCTTCCATTTCTCCGCCTTCCTACTGCATGATTCCAATGGTATCTATCCAGTAAATATTATCTTTATCCATAATTCCATTTACAGTAACGGTATCTCCCTCATGCAGGAAAATCAATTGTTCATTATCAGAAAACTTCTGCCAGTATACCATACCGTCGTCTCCTGCCAGATAAACATAGGTCTCTCCTGCAATCTCAACATACTGCATTTCACTGATTACAAAACTTCTTGTCTCTGTCTCACCTTCCGGAATTGTTTTTCCTTTGGCTGCTGTCTGTGCATTACCTGCAGTGCTGTTGCTGTCCCCGGAAGAATTTTCTGCCTCTTCCGGATTCCCAGTGTTTTCTGTACCGTCACTGCCTGTCATCTTACGATACTTTGCAAAGCACTCATCGAGACTGGCTGCTGTTGTTACCATATTATAAGATTCTACATTTACCATGCCATAAAGCTTCACTATGCCGCTGGCATCTTTTAATACCATGATATAAGTCGGCTGACCATCTACATTAATCAAAGACGGGAAAGATGCACGGTATCCTTTCTCCTGCACTTCTCCTTCTGCAGCAGCCATTGCAGAGCTTTCATCTGCTCCTGCAATACTGTAATAATGTGCTTCTGAAGTCCGCTCATTTACCAGTATAAACCCGATATTGGAGGCATCATCATTGACGGAAGTAACTCCGGTATAAATCCAGATATCCCCGTCTTTGGCAACATAGCCGAAGTTTGCTTCGTAAGATTCCTCATCTCCGTCTTCATCCTCTACTACCGTTTCCGTACATTTCTTACAGCCTTTTTTGCCGAAGATGCTGTTCATAAATCCATTAGATAATTCTCCATACCAGTTATACTGTTCCACCAGAAGATCCCCGTCAAAGACATCATCCATCCAGTTCGGCACTTCTGATGCATCATAATACTGACAGTCTCCGCTGATTGGGTCACAGCTGATTGCACCCTCAACAGTTTCTCCACCAAATAAACCGATGGTGTATTTGTATACACTGGCAATATAGTATGGTTTTCCATCTTCGTCCACTTCAAAATGAAGATTTCCGAAAAGTTTATCCGGGTAATTCATACGGATATGCCTTCTTAAATCCTTGCCAAAGTAAGCAGACGGAACATAAATCATTCCTTCCTTTACCGGAACATACTGTGCCTTCTGTCCTACCGGATCAACAGTTATATAACCCGGAACACCATTTTCCTTATTTCCCATATATTTAAAGAAGCCGGCATACTCTAATGCAGATACTTTCGTTGGTGCCCCCTGATAATCAATCTGTGTGTAGTCTTCCGATACATTATACTGGCTCACCACTTCTGAAAGGCTTCCGATTTCACGATTACCCAGCAGCACTGCACTGTCCGTATCCATTAACGCAATCTTTGATACAGAAGATGCTGTATTAATATCGCTGTTAAAATCACTGTCTTCGATGGTCAGGATATCTGCATATGCCTGTGCATGGAACATTTTGCTGCCATAAAATAAAAGAATCAGGAACAGAATTCCGATTACTCCAACTGCTGCAAAAATACCGTTTACCGGCTTTTCCAGCTTTCCTGCGGACTTACCTTCCGCCTTCCTGGCTGCCGATACCAACGCACCTATTATTCCTAACGGGAATAATATAACGCCTAATACAAACAGCCATAAACCTCTGGAATGAATATTCAGTGCTGGAAGCAGGAGATAATACATCACTGCTACCCATAAAATATAAATAACCGGAAGCACAATGGACAACCCCTTTACATGAGGCAGTTTTACCTGCATTGTTTCAAACTCCATTTTCTTCTTTTTCTTTGCCATACCTAATCTCCCTTTTCTTCTTTGCAATTATCATTGTATTATTTAATTAATACAATAACTCAATTTTAAAATAATGTCAAGTGAAAGCTTTCTTCAAATGGCTGGCAACTAAAAACAGCAGGACGACAAAATGTATTTTCATTTTCTATCGTCCTGCCTGCAATACTTATTTATATTATTTTTTTAAGCTCTTGCTGCTTTGCTATCACGCTTTTTATTCTGGATAACCATACATGCTACTGCAGCTGCGGTAACAGCCAGTGCCAGAATTCCCATTGGAAGATCTTTCTCACAGTCTCTCAAGAAAAACAGCACTGCCATAGCAATTACATATATAACAGCAATGATTCCATCTACTATTTTCATACTTTCTGCCTCCTGCCTTTATGCATTTCTCTTCTGACGAAGTACTGCCCTTACTACATTATATCCTGCAAATACAATCGTAAGAATCATCATAATCCAATGGATGATACAGTTATCTTCTCCCGCCGGATTTGCTGCCAGAGGAACTGCTTCATCTTCTAATGCAGTTACTTCCTGTTTTGCATTATCGTCCGTTACATTCGCCAGCGGAACCTCTTCATCTTCTAATACCACCGGTTCTTCTGCATCCTGTGGCTGTTGTGCTGCCTGCTGCTGTCTGACTGGTGTCTGTGCCACCTGGGTCTGTGTAACCGGAGTCTGTGCCTGGATTACCGGTGTCTGTGCTGCTGTCTCCGGCTGTGTATTGTTATCTGCCGGAGTTACTGCTGTTTCTGATGATGCTGGCTGGGCTGGATTTGCCGGCTGTGCCGGCTGGGTTGATTCGGCTGGCTGGGTTGGTTCGGTTGGCTCGGTCGGCTCAGTCGGTTCGGTTGGCTCAGTCGGTTCGATTGGCTCAGTCGGCTGGGTTGGTTCGGTTGGTCCAGTCGGTCCAACTGGCTCGGTCGGCTCAGTTCCTTTCTCCTTTTCATCAAAAGAAGCATACACTACGGTACTATCATTTAAATCTGCAACATTTACTTTACTGCCATCTTCTAAAGTCCAGCCGGTAAATTCATAGGTTGTTGTCTCTGTCTCTGCCTTTACAGGATCTGTTACAGAAACTTCCGTTCCCTTTACTTCACGTACTTCCTGATATGCATTTCCGTCTACCATAAAAGTAACGGTATAACTGTTATCAACAATTTCTCCATCAATATGCCAGGAATTCGGATTAATCATCCGGTACCATTCGACGCGGTAGAATCTTGCATCATCCCCTGCAATGCCACTGTTTGCTGCATATGCATCTAAAACAGATGCAAGTGTTACCGGCATCTTTCCATCATAATTCTTTTCTGCATCAAAAGAGGCTGGTGCAGTAAAACCAGACATATCCGTTGTCACTTTCAGCTGATTTAAAGAAACTGCTGCTCTTCCTATATAGTCATAATTTGCTGTTGCATCACCAACTGTTCCTTCCGGACGGACAGTTCCTGCTTTCCGGATGTAGAACTCTGCCTTCTGTGTAAATGTATCTGCTACTTTTACATATACGTTATAACCCTCTGTATTGCGGAAAAGTTTTGTATATGTTGTCACTACACCTGCATTTTCATCCTCTAAGATGAATCCATGGATTACGCTTTCCTCTGTGGTTGCATAATCTGCTGCTTCTTCTAATACAGCCGGGTCTAAAATACAGTTTCCACTTAACAGCAGCAGTTTTCCATTTCCATATTTGGCATATACTTTTGCACGAATCTTACTGATTCCAAAGCTTACATTTACAGTTCCACTATAGTTACCGGTAAAGGTTACGGTTGCCAGCGCAGTTCCCTCTTCTACATTATCTTTGTAATTACCAACAGTATAATCGGTTCCTGCTGTTAATACTTTTCCATTATAAGTTACAGTTACATCTTCCTCACTGAGTGTTACTGCTTTTCCGGTATAATATTTTTCCTTTGCAGTTGCAATCACGCTGTCATTTTCCACTTCTTTCGGAAGAATGGTATAGGTTGTATTTACCGTTCCTTTATAGTTACCGATTCCGGTAATTGCTGCTGATGTCTCTCCTGCATTTGGATTACTTCCACTGTATATTACAGTATAATCTTTTCCTTCTACTAATGTTTTGTCTCCATCCTTTACCACAACTGCAACTGTGCTTCCGGTATACTCAGTATCCTTTGCAGTTACCATTTCATTCGTCAACGTTTTCTGCCGGATAGTAAAGGTTGCTTCATTACTGTCTGCGGATTCAAATTTCTTTGCACTGGCTGTTGCAATTACCGTATAAGTTCCTGCATCCACCGGTGCTTTGCTTAATTTATTTCCTGCCTCATCAAAATAAGTATACGTGATGGAAATGCTTGGATTCTTCTCAATTCCCCAGCTGTATGCATTCGCATCACAGCTTAAGTTTTTCTCATCATTACTGCCATTATATTCAAAATCACTGGCTGTAAGATTTGCATACAATGCTTTTAAATAGGTTCTTACCGGTACAATAAATACCGTCTCTTTATAGTTCTCTGCTGCATTTCCTTCCGGCACAAATACTACATGATGGTCTACATCTTCAAAGATTGCAGTTCCAGTAGTATTAAACCACAGTGTCTCATCCGGGCTCTGCCACTCAAAATGGCCTTCCAGTTCCTGGTTCTCATCATTGACCGCTACTGCCATTCCGCCATTCAGATGGGACTCTCTCAGTTTTCCGGACATATGATTGATTGTTGCAGATGGTTTTTCCTTAATTACTGCCTCTGCCTTATTTACAGTTACCGTATAAGTCCTGCTTCCTGCCTCATATACATCTGTTGCCGGTGTTGTAATCGTATAAGTATAAGTTCCTGCATTTAAAATCTCTTTGTCACAGGTTCCAACAATACCACTCTTTGGACCATCCTTTACAAAGTTCTTTGCATTCAGTGTCTGGACTTTTCCGTTATAAGTCAGATTTGAAATGCTCTCTTCAAATACCGGAGTTCTCTTACTGATTTTAATGGTATATTTTTCTGTTTTCCATTGAAAGAGATAATTCTTATACTTGCACTTCAAGGTAACTGTTCCTGTCTTATCCGCAGTTACAGATACCTCTTTCTTATTTGTATTTTTTAATGTTACCTTATCTTTTCCACTGGTAACACTCCATTTGGTTTCGTAAGCAATCCATGCAGAACACTCGATTTTCTTCGTATCCTGCAGCTGCATCTTAATTGTACCATCCTTTTCGGCAGCTTTTACTGTCATCCCGGTTATTCCGGATAAGGACAATACCATCAATGCTGCCATTACAAAAGCTGTAATTCTTTTTCCCAACATTTTGGCTACTCTCATGTTTTTTCTCCTTTTATTCATTTTATCCATTTCCTGTTAATTTATGAATTGTATAACCAATCATAGCCTACTCTGTGTTATAAAAAGCGTTATATTTTTCTATTTTTTCTTTATTCTTCCGAATTGTACTTAAATCTTCCTGTTTGTATTGTATTTCTCCTCGTATCTACTCGTCTGTTCCATTCACCAATACTTTATGATATTTCACATATTTCTTTCCAGCCGTCCGTTCCATGTTGTCATTGATTCTTTCTATCACAAGTCCGCAATTTTCTTCTTCAATACCTATTAAAAGTATCAGATACTGGTTTGTGCTGTATCTGGTATACAGGTCACCGCTGCGCAGGGAGTTTTTCAATGCCTGCTCCAGTTCTGCCCGGATGTATTCGAAATGAACACCGCCTTCTGAAGCATACCCCTTCCCATCGGTAATGGTACTCATAAGAAGCCACGCACTCTTTCCCGTACGCTGCAAAACCCGTTTTGCAAAGCGGTAATTTTCAATGAAAACAGGATACGAACAGTAAAATGCTCCTTCCTCTCTCTCTTCTTCCAGCTTCTCCTGTATTGCCTGAATATGAGTGGCATCATCCTCCGTAACACAGCTGCTGATTCGTTTTAATTGTTCCAGCATAGACTTTGAAGGCTCACTGCCAAGCTCTGCCAGCAGCATTTCTTCTGTCTTATGATATAATGCCACCGCCTCTTTGGAACGCTTCATGGCAATCAATGCCTCCATCTGGTATACCTGCCAGTCATCCAGTGGATAAAGTACCGCTGCTTTTTCTGCTATCTCATATAATTTCTGATACTCCTGCTCATCCCGGTAAATTCCGCACAGTCTCTTTACACAGGACATATATAATTTCCGGTATTTCGTTGCCCAGAAAATTACCCATTCTGATGCTCCCAGTGCCGGCAAAAATTCTCCACGGTACAGCCTGACTGCTTCCTCTAATTCTGTTTTTCCAAAATCTTCCGCCTGTTTCAATGCATGCTCTGCCTTCTCTTCAAAAGAAATGCAATCACAATGATACGGAATTTCCGGCGTCCAGCAATAAACTCCCTTTCGGCTTATAATATAATCGCTCTCCGGCAGTCCCTGCTCCTTAAGCAGTTTCCGCACCCGGAAAAGAATTGCCCGGAAACTGTTGGATGGGTTTGCAACCTCCTCATTTTCCCAAAGTCTTCCCACCAGTTCTTCCCTTGTTACCCCTTCTGTACCCGCATGCAGAATGATCTGAAGCAGCCGGTTCGTCTTTGTCGTTGATTTCCGGTCTATGATAAAGGAATGATTTCCATATTGCATTCGAAATGTTCCAAGCATACTTACTTCTAAATTTTTTTTCATGCTTCCTGCCCCCTGCAGATTATTTTTCCTAATTGCAGTATATAGGACTTTGTTTTTATACGCAAAAGATTTTTCTCATTTCTTCCGGATTGTCAAAACGAAAGATTACTCTTATAATCATATTCATAAAAAATTCTAAAAAATAATTATTTCGAGCTGTTAGAAAGGATTATACCATGGAAACAGGATTTATTGATTTACATGTACATTCAACCTGCTCTGACGGAACTTTTACTCCATCTGAGCTGGTTCATGAAGCCATACGTCATTCGATATGTGCCTTTGCCCTTACTGACCACGACTGTATCGATGGTATTAAAGAAGCACAGGAAGAAACCTTGCGTCTTAACTCCCCGGATGCACCGGAAGTCATTGCCGGTGTTGAACTCTCTTGTGAACTGGATGACCGTGAAATCCATATGGTCGGGCTATATATTAACCCGGACGATAAAGTATTTAATGATAAATTAAATGCATTCCGTTCTTCCCGCACAGACCGCAACCGCCTGATGGTTGATAAACTGCAGCAGGAGGCACACCTTGCCATTGATTATGACAGTCTTATCAGAGAATTTCCGGATGCAGTCATTACAAGGGCACATATTGCAAGATACCTTGTAAATCATGGTCTTGCCAAAGATATGAATACAGTATTCAGTAAATATATCGGGGATGACTGTCCTTATTATGTAGACCGTCCTAAAATCTCTCCGCAGGAAGGTATTTCCCTGATTCATCATGCCGGTGGTCTTTCCATTTTAGCCCATCCGGTACTCTATCGCATGAATGCAGACCGATTGGACACTCTGGTTCAGACACTGGTAGAAGAAAGCCATTTAGATGGTATTGAAGCCGTCTATTCCAGCTACCAGCTTGGTGATGAACGAAACATTAAGAAGCTTGCGCAAAAATATCATCTGCTTATTTCCGGTGGCTCTGACTTCCACGGAAGTAACAAACCTTATATTTCCATGGGAAACGGAACGAGACATATGCCGATTCCTTATTATATTTTATCAGATATTAAAAATGCGCTGCATTGCAGATAGCTTACTACTCATGTACACCAAGAGGGACTGTCATTTTACAATTTCTGTAAAACAACAGTCCCTCTTTATAGATACTTTCTATTTTTTGTCTTTCACCTCGTCTAATGCATTTCGAAAGATTCGTTCAAATTCATTTTCGGAACATTTTTTCCGGCTGGATTCATCCGAATACCCTCTATTCTGCTGTCTTTCCTGCTCGTGAACGAGCAAAACAACCGGAACCTTAAAATAACCGTCATATCCGTATGCGACAATCCCCTCCCTGGAGCTTTATTTCAATGGTTTCACATTATATATCGGCAAAAGTGTCTGATTTCTTTAGTCCTCTACCGGTTCTGCCGGAATAAAAATACGGTCTTTTACCACATCTGCAGGCTTTGGTGCTGCTTCTTCTGCTTCCCTGCAGAACTGCAGCTGTGAATTCACCAGTACCTTTCCACGTTTGTCAACCTTTTCATAGGTGCCATCCTTCTGAAGGAGATGTGCTTTCGTATTATCTGCCAGTTCCACATCCAGAATATGCATTACTTTATGCTTTAACTCTTCATTTTCTACAGGGAAAATAATCTCTACACGGCGGTCTAAGTTACGCGGCATCCAGTCAGCACTTCCCATGTAAATTTCATCCTGTCCATCATTATAGAAATAGAAAATTCTGCTGTGCTCCAAGAAATTTCCTACAATGGAACGCACTCTGATATTTTCACTGATCTTTGGAATGCCTACCTTCAGGCAGCAGATTCCACGTACAACCAGATCAATCTGCACTCCCGCTGCTGATGCTTCATACAAAGCTGCAATAATATCACGGTCACAAAGAGAATTCATCTTGGCAACAATTTTGGCTGTCTTTCCCGCCCTGGCGTATTTTGTTTCACGCTCAATTAATTTCAAGAAACGCTTCCGCAGCCAGATTGGTGCTACCACCAGCCGGTTCCAGGACAGCGGTTCAGAATAACCGGATAACATATTAAATACTGCTGTTGCATCTTCTCCGATTGCTTCCGAACAGGTAAAGATACCACAGTCTGTGTACAGCTTTGCAGTGGAATCGTTATAGTTTCCGGTTCCAAGATGTACATAACGGCAGATGCCTTCTTCTTCTCTTCTTACGACCAGTGCAATCTTGCTGTGGGTCTTTAAACCCACCAGACCATAGATGACATGGCAGCCTGCTTTCTCTAATTTTTTTGCCCAGACAATGTTATTTTCCTCATCGAAACGGGCTTTTAATTCTACCAGAACAGATACCTGTTTGCCATTTTCTGCTGCCTGTGCCAGTGATGCAATAATCGGCGAATTGCCGCTGACACGGTAAAGTGTCTGTTTGATTGCCAGTACATCCGGATCTTTGGCTGCCTGACGGATAAATTCGACTACCGGATCAAAGGTCTGGTATGGATGATGCAGTAAAATATCACCCCTTTTTATCGCATCAAAGATACTCTCTCCCTGCTGGATCTGCGGCACCGGCTGTGGAGTATATGGTTTGTAACGTAAATCATCACAGCCTTCCAGTCCATACATCTTCATCAGGTAAGTCAAATCAATCGGTCCATTGATTTTAAAGATATCATCCTCTGACTCTACCCGAAGTTCATCCTTTAAAAATGCCAGCAGACGCTTATCAATGCCATATTCCACTTCCAGCCGGATAACTTCGCCCCACTGCCGTTTCTTTAAGGATTTTTCAATTTCTTTCAGTAAATCCTCTGCTTCGTCCTCATCAAAGGAAAGGTCCGCATTACGCATAATACGATACGGATAAGCACAGACCACTTTATGGCCTAAGAACAATTTGGAAATATTCTTCTCAATAATCTGCTCCAACAGGATAAAGGATTTCTCGCCTTCCTTTACGGATGGAATCGGAATCAGCCTTGGTAATACAGATGGCACCTGAACGGTTGCATATTCATAAATGGATCCGCCCTTCTTCCCCTCTGCCTTAAGCTTCTTCTCTTCTGCTTTGCCAAGGAGGTCATCCTTCTTCGGATTTTCTTCCAGTAAAGCTACAATGTTTAATGTCTTATTGCGAATCAACGGAAATGGTCTGGATGCATCCACTGCCATCGGTGTCAGTACCGGATATATATTTTCTTCAAAATAACGGTCTACATATTCTGCCTGAAAATTCTCCAAATCTTCATAGGCATCTACAATATAGATTCCTCTTGCATTCAATAGCGGAATCAGGGAACGGTTATAAGTAGAATACTGCAGTTCTACCAGTTCCCTGGTATCATGATTAATGGCTGCTAACTGTTCAGACGCTGTCATACCGGCAATATCTGTTTTCTTATAGCCCGCATGTACCATATCCTTTAAAGAAGCCACACGTACCATGAAAAATTCGTCCAGATTTGAAGAAGTAATGCTGACAAATTTTAACCGCTCCAGCAGCGGAATGGATTTGTCTCTTGCTTCATTCAATACTCTGCCATTAAATTTAATCCAGCTCAACTCACGGTTTTCATAATATTCCGGATTCGTATATTCTTTTAATTTTTCCATTCGCATACTCTCCTAACTATAGACCTTTTTCACTTTAATCACCGGTTTCATACTGAATACTTCTTCAAAGAAGGACGCCTTGGACTCAAACAGTCCCTTTTCCAAAGTCACATCATCTTCCGTCTCTATGGTAATAATCAGATTTCTTCCGGAAACAGATGTCTTTACATTCTTAAATTTCTGTTTGTGGCTTCTATCCATGGCATTTGCCACCTTAAGGATGGCTGCAAGCTTGGCTACAGTAAGATAACTGTCATGGTCCATCTTATCTGCCAGTCTGTCATAGCTGTCTATCGGTAGTGTATTATAAAGTACCGTAGACGCCACAATTTCACGCTCCAGATGAGTCAATCCAATAATTTCCGAAGAAATAATAATGTCATAGGAGCACTGCGGTCCATTAACCAGACTGACAAATTTACCACAGTCATGGAGAATGGCTGCCGTCCTTAGTATCAGCCGCTCTCTGTTTCCCAATCCATGAATCTTCTTCATGGCATCAAATATCTGGACTGCCATCTGCTCTAATGCTTCAAGATGTGGCTGATAGCCGAAATATCTTTTGGACATACATTCCGCCGCAGATATTACATCTTCTTCGAAATCATGTGTTGCTTTCACCATATTATGCCGCTGTGCATAATCATATGCTATACCATCATTTACATTCACACCCGGAACAACAACATTCTGCGCATTTAATGCAGCAACTAACTGCCGGTAGATAACCAGTGCCGGAATCAGCAATGCATCACTCTCGTTGGTGATTCCTAATTCTCTTGCAATCTGTCCTGTATTCTTGGCTCTCAGCTTCTCCGTATAACGATAGAACTTGTCCGCATCTACCATACATTTGCCATTTTCTTTACTGATTTTCGGCATAAATGCAGAGATATAATCTCCCATAAAAATGACATAACGGATGCCATCCTTTGGCAGATAAAGAGCTTTAAAGACCTCTAACTCCTTATCTACGACCTCCTGAATCTGCTGCTCATAATTGCCACTTTGCATGCCAAGATCAAAGAGTTTCTCCTGCACGCGCATAATTCCAATCAGAAGATGCTGTGTGGTAACTACCTTTCCTTTTACAAAAAGTGTTATCTGCATACTGCCGCCACCTACATCAACTACTGCTGCATTCTGACTGGTCATATCCTCAAAATTCTTCTGGGATGCCACCGTCTTATAACTGATAAAACGATGTTCCGAATTGCTCAGCACTTTCACATTAAGTCCGGTCCGAATCCGTATCTGGTCTAAAATAAATGCTTCGTTCTGTGCATCCCGGATGACAAGACCTGAATATGCTTCATACTCATCCGTCCGGTACATCTCCATAATCCCCACGAATTCTTTCAGCACCTGACACGATTCATCCGCTGTCTCATATCCGACATATCCCTGGGAATAAACATCCCTTCCCAATTCTATTCTATGGCGGACATGGTCAATTTCCCGGATTCCTCTCTTAATGGAAAGCTCAAACACTTTCATGCTGATTTCATAAGACCCGATATAAATTGCTGCAAAAGTCTTCATCCGTGCTCCTCCTCCTGTGTAAATCTTCTGTTACACTTCCTGTCCTAACATATAATTGATAAACTGCTGTGCGGTTCTTCCGGAAAGTCCACCATGACTTAACTCCCATTTGTTGGCTTCTGCTAAAAGCTCTTCTGCCGGAAGATGTACTCCCTGCTTTTCTGCCAGTTCTACTACAATCTGCTGGAATTCTTTCTTGGTCGGTGCTCCAAAGTAAATAGATACACCAAAACGATATACCAGTGAAAGTTTTTCCTGTACGGTATCAGAAGTATGCATATCTTCACGCACTTCCTCTTTATCTGAAAAGTTCTCACGAATCAGATGTCTACGGTTTGAGGTTGCATAAATCAGCACATTGTCCGGTTTCTTCTCCAGCCCACCTTCAATTACAGCTTTCAAATATTTGTATTCAATTTCAAATTCCTCAAAAGATAAATCATCCATATATATAATAAATTTATAATTACGGTTCTTTATCATGGAAATAACAGTGTTCAAATCTTTAAACTGATGCTTATAAACTTCAATCAGGCGAAGTCCCTGCTCATAATACTGATTGGCAATTGCCTTTATGCTGGTTGATTTACCGGTACCTGCATCACCAAACAACAGACAGTTATTGGCACTCTTTCCCTTTACAAAAGCTTCTGTATTATCCACCAGCTTCTTCTTGGCAATTTCATAGCCTACCAGGTCATCGAGTTTCACATGAGCGATTCTGGTAATCGGTGCCAGTTCTACAACACCATTGGTATTCTGGATACGGAATGCCTTATGTAAGCCTAGATTTCCCACACCAAATCTTGCATAGAATCCGGTTACGCTGTCCTGAAATGCATTGGTATCCTTTGCTCCTGCCAATTCTACAGCCAGTTCACAGATGCAGTCACGGATACGTTTGTTAAATACGCTTCCATTATCATCCGGTCCCTTGAAATTCTGAAGCACATCCATATCATCAATTTCCAGAGTCTTTGCCACTTCATTTAAGTTATAATCAAACATTTCTTTTAAAATAGCAAAATCATGGGCTGCAATCGCATTGATACTTCCGTTTACTGCTCCTTTCATTTCGCAGGCGGTACTGTAGGCATTTTCATTATTTACCATAATAAACGCAAGAAAACAGTGCCACAGATTTCCTTCAAAACCGTGGCTCACTGCCAGTTCAATCAGTTGGTTCAAACATCTATAATACAATTCTACTATATCAGACCGATTGTAAAATTCACTATCATAGTTTTCCAAAATCCATGTAAAATTATAAAATAATTCTCCATTTTCAAAGTTCTTATATAAAATTAATTCTCCTGAATGTTTCATCTTAATGTCTTACCTGTCTTTCTAATAATTTCCAAGAATTTTAAAGTTTTCAGCTTCTTCTTTGATTCCATGCAATGCATTCTTTACTGCACTCTCATTTAAATTTCCTTCAAAGTCAATAAAGAAACGATATTCCCAGTTCCGCTCTCCTAATGGTCTTGATTCTATCTTATTCATGTTCAAATCATTAAAAATAAAATGGGATAACATATGATAAAGAGATCCACTTTCATGCGGAATTTCAAAGCAGATACTGATTTTTCCGGCATTCTTTAAGAATATCTTACGGCCGGTTACAATGACAAACTTTGTACAGTTATTGCTGTTATCCTGGATATGCTCGTCCAATATATCAAGCCTGTAAATATCGGCAGTAAGACGGCTGGCAATGGCTGCCTGTCTTAGGAGACCATCTTCTTTTACTTTTTTTGCTGCCATGGCAGTATTCTTAAAGCTGTGTTTTTCCCAGTTCCGATGCTCGTCCAAATATCTGCCACACTGCATCAGTGCCTGCGGATGGGAATATACCTGTTCAATATCAGATAGCTTTGAGCCTTTCGTTCCGAGCAGGCAGTGGTCTATTGGAATAATCTGTTCTCCCACGATACAATTATCATATTCTACCAGCAAATCATAATTTTCTGACACAATTCCGGCAGAAGAATTCTCAATCGGAAGCACTGCATAATCTGCTTCTCCTTTTGCGATTGCTTCCATGGCATCCCGCCAGGTCTGCACATGATAACTGTTTGTGGTATCATGGAAAAACTGCTGCATTGCCATCTGGCTGTATGCGCCCTCTTCTCCCTGATATACGATTCTTATATTTTTATCCGGAAGTGCCGCTGCCTCTTCAAATGGTATCGGCTCCATAATGCCTTTTTCTGCCAGCTTCTGATACTGCCTTTTTCTGCTCATGCTCATCAGATGTTCAAAAAGCTCTCTTGTTCCACGCTTTAAAAACGGGTCATCTACCATGGAAGTTACCTTTTCTAACTTTTCTTCTTCCCTTGCCTTATCAAAGACTTTTTTCCCGGTAGAAAGCTTATAATCTGCCACCTGTTCGGTCAGTGCCATACGTTTTTCATACAGTGACACCAGCTCTTTGTCCACGCTGTCAATTTCTGCTCTTATCTCTTTTAAATCTTTCATTGTTATCTTTCACCTTATTATTTTTTTCTATCATATACCATTCCCATTTCGGTTGCAAGTTTCCCGAAAGAAAGTTATAATTTTTATCGTAAGAATTGTGGAATTTGGAAATGTTATAGGAAAGTTCTTTCCGTTGCTTTGACTGGATAGCGACTTTGTCCGGCTGCAGCGGATACATCCTTTCGTCTGCAAGGGGCACTAAGAATTTCCATTTTATATCACATAGTTGTGGCAACCGGCGCAAATTCACATCCATGTTCAACTTGCGCCTCGCTGGCACATCCTGTGCCAGCGTTGCCAGTTATTAATGAAATTCCAAGTGCCCCTAACAGACTACAGAAATTGCATCCGCAATCAGCCGGACAAAGCTGCCATTCTGTCAAATATCGGAAAGAAAAACATCCTCCTGTCGTATTTCCAAATTTCACAATCGTCTGATTACATATAACATCAAAGGAGGATTCTTATGAAAAACAAACGAAAAAAACAGCTCTTTATCACGATTGCAATTATTCTTATTCTGATTACAGTGTTTTGTCTGATTCATTTTCTCAACCGCACAAAAATGAATTCCGGTTATGTCAATGGAAATTCTGCCGGTAATCTTTATAACGGTGGACTTTTCTGTGAAAGCAACGGCACTGTTTTCTTCAGTAATCCTTCCGACAACCACCGACTCTATTCCATGAATCCTGATGGTTCTGATATGAAGAAGCTTTCCGATGATACCGTCTCTTATATCAATGCAGATGATCACTATGTTTACTATGTCCGAAACAACAAGAGTGAGGATACTAATTTCTCTTTTCTGAATTTTGGAACTAACAGCTTATGCCGTATCAACCGTGATGGAGGCAGGGTTACCATTTTAGATGACGACCCAAGTCTTTATGCCGGACTGTACGGAAATTATATTTACTATATCCACTATGACAAAGAAACGGCTTCTACCCTGTATCGGATAAAAATCGACGGAACAGAAAAAGAACAGGTTTCTAAGTTTCCTTATAAGACCTGCTCCTCTAATGGACAGTATATGTACTTTAATGGCGAAAACGATTCCCACTCTCTCCTGCAGCTTGATACTGCTGACAACTCTGTTGCTACACTCTATAGCTGCACCTGTTATGAACCGACTGTAATTAATGACACGGCTTATTACATGGATGGAGACAACGATTATGGACTAAGCACTTATTCCTTAAGCAGCGGTACTGCCAACCTTATCATTCCATCCAGAATTGACTGCTACAACGTCACCGGGGATTATATCTATTATCAAAAAAATGGAGAGGGTGCCGGTATCTACCGCTGTCTCACCGACGGAAGCAATGAGGAATTACTGATATCCGGTAATTATACCGCATTACATACCACCTCACAGTACCTTTACTTCTATGAATACGGCAATGACTCTGTCTGTTATCAGATGCCACTTAGCGGAACCGGAAATGATATCGGTGTATTTACGCCGGAGAAATTATAATCTACCATTCCAAAAGCCGCATCAGAGCTGAAGTTTTTCTTCCTCTCCAATGCGGCTTTTTCTATTTTATTACAAACTATACTTTTTTCTTCTGTCTGCAAAGAAATTGAAAAATATCCTTTTCCAATAAACGTCCCTTACAGGCTGGTACGAACCTGTTTTGGTTTATAGCCTTCTTTTTCCAAAGCATTGATAATCTGCTGTTTATGCTCCGGTCCAAAGCACTCTAATGTAATGCGAAGTTCAACTGCCGCGGTACGGTTGGTTGTTACAAACTGGTTATGCTCCAGCTTGATAACATTTCCCTGCTCTCTTGCGATGATTCCGGACACTTTACAAAGCTCACCCGGCTTATCCGGAAGCAGTACAGATACAGTAAAGATTCTGTCGCGGAAAATAAGTCCCTGCTGAACAACGGAAGACATGGTAATGACATCCATGTTTCCACCGCTCAGGATGGATACGACCCGTTTGTCTTTCACATTCAGATGCTTTAATGCGGCAACGGTAAGTAAACCGGAGTTCTCTACCACCATCTTATGGTTTTCTACCATATCAAGGAAAGATACGACCAGCTCATCATCACTTACGGTGATGATATCGTCTAAGTTCTTCTGAATATATGGGAAGATTTTTTCTCCCGGAGTCTTTACTGCGGTACCATCTGCAATGGTATTTACTGCCGGAAGTGTTGTAACCTTACCCTCCTTAAAGGAAGCCTGCATACAATTTGCTCCAGCCGGTTCTACACCAATCACTTTAATCTTTGGATTCAGTAATTTGGCAAGAGTGGAAACACCGGTTGCCAGTCCGCCTCCTCCGATTGGAACTAAAATATACTCAACCAGCGGAAGTTCTTTAAAGATTTCCATGGCAATGGTTCCCTGACCGGTTGCAACCGTCAAATCATCAAAAGGATGGATAAAGGTATATCCATGTTTCTCAGCCAGTTCATAAGCATGTGCACATGCTTCATCATAAACATCTCCATAAAGTACTACATCAGCACCATAGCTCTTGGTACGGTTTACTTTAATCAGTGGTGTTGTGGTTGGCATAACGATGGTTGCTTTACAGCCATAGCATTTTGCTGCATAGGCAACACCCTGGGCATGGTTTCCTGCGGAAGCGGTAATCAGTCCCCTCTCTCTTTCTTCTTCGGATAAAGTGCTGATTTTATAATAGGCACCACGTACCTTATATGCTCCGGTAAACTGCATATTTTCTGGTTTCAGATATACTTTGTTACCGGTCTGCTCACTCAAATAATTGCTGTAAATTAATTTGGTCTCCAAAGTTACTTCTTTTACTTTTTCACTTGCTTCTTCAAACTTATCTAATGTTAACATTCTGCCTCTCCTTCTTCTACCGAATCTTCCTTTACATCAAACAATGCATTTACAAACTGCCCGGAATCAAATTTCTGTAAATCATCTATGGTTTCACCGACACCGATATATTTTACAGGAATGCCAAGCTCTGACTGAATGGCAACTGCGATACCACCTTTTGCGGTTCCATCCATTTTCGTTAAAATAATTCCGGTAATGTCTGCCACCTCTGCAAACTGTCTTGCCTGTGCCAGTGCATTCTGTCCGGTTGTGGCATCCAATACTACCAAGGTCTCGCGGTATGCATCGGAATACTCTTTTTCCAGAATACGGTTGATTTTGCGAAGTTCTTCCATCAGGTTTTTCTTGTTATGAAGCCGTCCGGCAGTATCACACAAAAGAACATCTGCCTTTCTTGCTTTCGCAGCTGCTACTGCATCGTATACCACAGAGCCCGGGTCAGCACCCTCCTGGCCGCCAATCATGTCTACTCCGGCACGGTTCGCCCATTCCTTTAACTGGTCTCCTGCCGCTGCACGGAAGGTATCTGCCGCAGCTAAAACCACGCGTTTACCCTGACTCTTTAATTTACCTGCCAGCTTGCCAACAGAGGTTGTCTTTCCGACTCCGTTTACACCAATGACTAAAACGACAGATTTTTCTTCCTCGAAGCGGTATGCAGTCTCGCCTACATCCATCTGCTCTTTGATACTCTGAATCAGAAGCTCTTTACAGTCTGCCGGCTCTTTGATTTTTTCTTCTTTGACACGTTCCTTTAACTTGTCCAAAATTGCCTCTGTGGCATGTACACCAAGGTCTCCCATAATCAGAATCTCTTCGATTTCTTCATAGAAATCATCATCAATATGTGAAAATCCATGAAATACAGAATCAATACCGGATACAATGTTATCTCTTGTCTTGGTTAATCCTGATACAAGGCGGGCAAAAAAGCCTTTTTTCTCTTTCTTTTCTTCTTCCATCTTGTCACTTCTTTCTCTGTTCATTTCTCTTATTTATCTAAATCTTCTTCAATCAGATTTACACTTACCAGTGTGGATACACCCTTCTCCTGCATGGTAATTCCGTACAGGCGGTCGGCTGCTGCCATGGTTCCTCTTCGGTGCGTAATGATAATAAACTGCGTATTCTTCGTTAATTTATGCAGATATTTTGCAAAACGTCCTACGTTAGAATCATCTAACGCTGCCTCAATCTCGTCTAAAAGACAGAATGGGGATGGCTTTAAGTTCTGAATTGCAAATAACAGTGCAATGGCTGTCAACGATTTCTCTCCACCGGACAACTGCATCATGTTCTGCAGCTTCTTTCCAGGTGGCTGCGCAATAATACGGATGCCGCACTCTAAGATGTCCTCATCCTCGACTAACTCTAAGGTTCCTTTACCACCACCAAAGAGATCCTTAAATGCCTTGTCAAATTCATGCTGGATTTCCGCAAACTTCTCGGTAAACTGCTTGCGCATTCCGGTATCCAGATCTTCAATGATACCCACCAGCGTCTGCTCTGCTTCTACTAAATCATCATGCTGCGTCTTTAAAAACGTATAACGTTCACTGATTTCTTTATATTCTTCAATGGCATTGACATTGACATCACCCAATTTTCGGATATCATCCTTGATACCGTAAATCTGTTTCTTAAGTTCCGGCAAATCCTGATATTCTTCATTGCGAAGCAGCAATGCGTTATGCGGAGTCAGCTCATATTCCTCCCACATATAATTGGTCTGGTATTCACCTGCCTCTTCTAACTTCTCTCTCTGGCTGTTCAGTCGGAAAATCTCTTTGTCAAGATTTGCAATCCGCTTGGAAATCTCTTCTCTTCGTTCAAAGAATCCCTTATACTCTGCTGACATCTGTTCTTTTGCAGCAATGCTCTCAGAAAGCTTCTGATTCAATGCCGCATAATTCTCATCGGATGCAAGAATGGTCTTTCGGATGACTTCAATGTCTGCCTCATGACGTTTTGCATCTTCTTTGGATTCTGCTGACTGATTCTTCAAAGACTCCTGATTCTTGTATACACGCTCTAATTCTTCTTCCACACGTTCTAAGTTTTCCTGTATGAATTCCTGTTTCTGTGTGAATCCGGCTTCCTCTAACTGCACCTTGGAAACAGCTTCAGTTGCAGCCTCTTCCAGTTTCATCTGTTCTTCTAAAATTACCCGGAACTGCTCTGCCTGGGCTTTGATTTCTTCTTCCCGTACTTCTGCTTCTTTGATTTCCTCTTCCGTACGTTCCTTGCCCTTCTTAATATCCGTCAACTGTTCTTCAATATCCTGGCTCTCATTCTTTAAGCCTTCAAATACGCTCTCGCTTTCATTCTTCTGCTGCAAGGTACGGTCTACATTCATCCTGGCTGTATTCTGCTGTAAATACTGTTCCTGTAAATCAGTCCGTACCTTTTCCATATCCTGCATGGCAAGTTCCTGTGCAGTGCGGATTTCTTCGCTCCGCTCCTTGCAGGATGCAATGGTTTTCTTCAGTTCTTCCAGTCTCTTCGTCAAATCGTCAATTTCGCGTTTTCTTCCCAGAAGATTACCGGTATTCTTAAAGGCACCACCGGCAATGGAACCACCCGGGCTTAAATACTCACCCTCCAAGGTTACCATATGTAAAGAATAATGGCTCTTCTTCGCCAGTGCCAACGCATGGTCAATGGAGTCCATAACAAAGACTCTTCCAAGAAGATAGGACATTACACCGTCAAATTTTGCATCATGTTTTACCAGCGTATCTGCCTTTCCGATTACACCTTCTTCTTTTAAGAATACATCCTGCTTGCTGTTATCCTTACCGGTAACACTGGTCAGCGGCAGGAATGTGGCACGTCCCAGACGATTCTGTTTCAGATAAGCAATCATTTTCTTTGCTGTCTGCTCGTCTTTCGTAACAATGTTCTGGATGTTTCCACTGAGTGCAACTTCAATGGCTGTCTCATACTTCTTGTCCACCTGAATAAGGTCTGCCACAACGCCGAGGATTCCGCCTTCCTTATCCTTCTGCTCCATTACCTTACGGATACTGTTTCCATAGCCTTCATAACGCTCTGCAATATTTTTTAAGGTCTCAAGACGGGATTCTCCCTTATTATAATCAATAGTTGCTTTTTCTAAGGCACTCCGGTTCTCTGCTGTTTTCTTACGCCAGCTTTGAATTAAGTCTGCGGTCTCTTTTTCTTTTGCCTTTAATGCTTCAATCTCACGATTTACTTCTGCTAATTTGTCCTGATATTCTGACAATACACTCTGCAAATCTGCTTCTTCGCTTTTACGCTTTAAAAGACGCTGATTCAACTGGGCTTTGCGGATATTTACCTGCTCTGCCATGGTATCGAATTTCTGTAATTTTGCTTTTGTGGAAGCTTTATTATTCAGAATCTCAATAATCTCATTCTTGCCTTCTTCGATGCCCTGTGTACAGCGGGCAATTTCCTTCTGAATCTTTTCTAACTCATCAGAAGCTGCCTGCTTGCGTGCTTCAATCTCTGCTACCTGGCTGTCAATTTCCTGCTTCTGTGCAAGATAATGCTCCTGCTGTTCTTTTCTTTCTTTCCGGTCACTTTCTAACTGCTCCAAACGTGCTTTTAAGCTGTCATCTGTCATCTGTGCAGCCTTAATCTGCTCATTTAATACATTAATCTGACCTTCCAGTTTTCCCTTCATGACATTGGTATTGCTGAGTTCTTCGCGGATTTCTGTGATTTTCGCATCCATTTCTTCCATGTCCTGCTCTTTTTTCTCATACTCCGCTTTGATATTCTCGTATGCCTCGTTGTCTTCTTTTAACTGGGTATCTGCAATTTTAAACTTTTCTTCTACTTCTTTGGTCTGGGTCTCAATCCGCTCCATCTCTAAAAGGAACATGTTAACATCCAAGGTCTTTAACTCTTCCTTTTTCTTAAGATAGATTCTTGCGGTCTCTGACTGTTTCTCCAACGGTCCTACCTGACGCTCCAACTCTGTCAAAATGTCATTGACACGTACCAGGTTCTCCCTCTCACTTTCTAATTTCTTCTGGGCGGTTACTTTTCTTCTCTTATATTTTACAATTCCTGCCGCTTCATCGAAAAGTTCTCTTCTTTCCTCCGGCTTACCGCTTAAGATTCGCTCAATCTGACCCTGTCCGATAATAGAATAACCTTCTTTACCGATACCGGTATCATAAAAAAGCTCGCTTACATCCTTCAGACGGCATGGATTGCCATTGATAAGATATTCACTTTCTCCGGAACGGTATACTCTTCGGGCTACCGTTACTTCTGAATAATCTACCGCAAGCTGATGGTCTGCATTGTCTAATGTAATCGCAACATATGCATAACTTAATGGCTTACGATTCTCTGTTCCCGCAAAAATAACATCCTGCATACTTGCGCCACGAAGCTGCTTGGCACTCTGTTCTCCCAATACCCAGCGCACTGCGTCCGCAACATTACTTTTTCCACTACCGTTTGGCCCCACAATGCCTGTGATTCCGTTGTGAAAATCAAATACAATTTTATTTGCAAATGATTTAAAACCGTGAATTTCAATACTTTTGAGATACATAACTTCCTCCGTTTAAGAGCGCTTATTCTCCTGCTGTTTCAGCTTAAGCAGCGCCTGATATGCAGCTTCCTGTTCTGCTGCTTTCTTTGTATGTCCCATTCCCTCTCCAATGGACTTTTCTCCGATTCTGGCTTCTACCACAAACCGCTTATCATGATCCGGTCCTTCTTCCCGAATCAACTGATAATTCAGTTCTTCATTATATCCTGCCTGTACTATCTCCTGCAGGATAGTCTTGCTATCATAAAAGAGCTGTTTGTGCTCAATGTCTGTCAGAATGTATTTTAACACAAACTCTTTTGCATTAGCAAAACCACCATCCAGAAAAATTGCTCCTATTACTGCTTCCAATGCATCCGAAAGAATGGATTTCCGATTTCTTCCTCCTGTTAAATCCTCTCCTTTTCCCAGATACAGATATTTTCCCAAATCAATTGCTCTGGTACAAAATGCCAGTGTCGGCTCACACACAAGGCTTGCCCGGAGCTTGGTCAGTTCACCTTCCGAATAATCCGGGTACTTCTGGTATAAGAATTCACTGGATGTAACCTCAAGCACTGCATCGCCTAAGAATTCCAGCCGCTCATTATCTGAGTGCTTCTTCATATGTCTTTCATTGGCATAGGAACTATGGGTTAATGCCTGTCTTAATAATCCCTGATTGTTGAAATGATATCCTATCACTTCTTCAAATTCATGTAATCTGCTCACTGTTTTCTCCTTCTAACTGTCGTTGCTGCCCGCAAACTACGGGAAACACGCTTTGCAAGCCGCCTGCGGCGGTCGCTTGCGACATCTACCTTATACGCCGCAGTGTGCATCCTCGCGGAGCGTTTTTTACTTTACAGGAAAGAAATTTCCTGTAAAGCAAAAAAGAATCCGGCATGCCGGACTCTTTCGCACAATATGCTTCCTTTGAAGAATACTATCTATTCTGCTTTTAGTTCAGCGCACTCTTTATCTGCTCTACCGCATCGCCTACAGTAACAATTTTCTCTGCTTCTTCATTTGGAATCTCAATATCAAATTCTTCCTCCAGACCCATGATAATCTGGAAAACATCCAATGAATCTGCGCCAAGGTCATCTACAAAAGTAGTTTCCATACTAATCTCTTCTTCGTCCACATTCAGGACTTCTGCAATAATTTTTTTCAGTTTTTCAAATTCCATAATCTTTTCCTTTCTATTCTTCTGTTTCAGAAATTACTATATTTTTTTTGATTTTATTATTGATATCCTGTTCTTTAAATGTAACACACTGAATGATGGAATTCTTTACTTCCTTCGCCTTGGAGCTTCCATGTGTTTTAACCACCAGTCCATTCAGTCCAAGCAATGGTGCCCCGCCATACTGGGATGCATCGAAAGATTTTAATGTCTTCTTCAGTGCCGGCAATGCCAATGCTGCACCAATCTTACTCTTTAGGCTGCTGAGCATTCCCTGCTTTACTACACCAATCAGCGTACTGGAAAGTCCTTCATAAAGTTTAAGGATTACATTTCCTACAAACGCTTCACAGACAATGACATCTGCTCCGCCATGTGGTATCTCTCTTGCTTCAATACTTCCCACAAAATTGATATCCTTGCATTCTTTTAATAAAGGATATGTTTCCTTTACCAGTGCATTTCCTTTTTCTTCTTCTGCTCCGATATTTACGATTGCAACTCTCGGGTTCTTGATTCCCACAACATTTTCCATATAAATGGAACCCATCCTGGCAAACTGTACCAGATGTGAAGAACGGGCATCTACATTTGCTCCACAATCAATGAGCAGGGATACTCCTGTCTCGGTTGGAATCAGCGGTGCCAAAGGCGGACGCTCGATACCACGGATTCTTCCTACAATCACCTGTCCACCAACTAATACGGCTCCGGAACTTCCTGCCGATACAAATGCATCTGCTTCCTTCTGTTTTACCATATTCATTCCCACAACAATTGATGAATCCTTTTTCTTACGAATTGCATTTACCGGATGTTCCGCAGTCTCAATTACTTCTGTTGCATTCTTAATTTCAATCTGGTCTTTCTCATAGGTATACTTTTTCAATTCTTCAGCAATAACCTCCTGCTGTCCAACCAGTACAACCTGTATATCTCTGCGTGTATTTACTGCCTCGATGGCACCTTTTACAATTTCGCCCGGCGCGTTGTCGCCTCCCATTGCATCAACTGCCACTCTAATGACTTCCTGCATATACATTCCTCCTGTAAATCTGCCATCACATTAAGCCTATATTGAAATATACTATAACTTTCCATAGAAATCAACAGAAAACTAATTGAAATATTCCCGGTTCCGTTCCTCTTCTTTGGCAATGTCCTCCTCTGACATATAACGCAGGAAAATCTTCTCCATAATTCCATTCTGAATTGCAATAAATGCCGCCGGTGCAAAAATTAATAAAAATGGAATCAGATATACTAAAAATGCAATTACCAGCAAAATCACCAGCATAAGAATGGTCTTTGGCAGATGTGCAAATGACATCAGTGCTGCATTCTTTACAATTGCTTTATTGGTATTTTCAAAACGGGCAATGTTCGGATATACATATAACCAGATTGCAATCTCAAATACCAGCATAACAACGAAAATCACAAAAGCCTTGCCCCACGCTGCTCCGGCTTTCATAAACTGGAACATGATAAACCAGTCTGCTCCCATAACAAGACCAATCAGTAAGAAAATCAGCCAGATTACGGTTGCCTGTTTAAAATTAGAACGGAAGGATGACCAGAACTCTTTCCAGATATATCCTCTGCCATGGCGGATTACTTTATTCACTGCATAATAAAGTGCAGTGCAGGATGCTCCAATGGTAAAAACCGGAATACATGCCATGAACCAGATTAAACTCAGGCAGAATATGTTAATCACTTTATCAAATGCACTAAAGAGCTTATTATTATAATTAAAAATATTGCTCATACCTTCTCCTTTTCTATGAATAGGCATTCGCAAAACCTGAATTGTTCTGCAAATGCCTATCTTTTTCATAAAGTAAAAAGGGAGTGTTTTTGCAAACACTCCCGGTCACTTCTTAATTAGTCCTGAGGAATAATTTCTTTCTTGTTGTATGAACCGCAGTTCTTACATACTCTGTGAGGCATCATCAAAGCGCCGCACTTACTGCATTTTACTAAACTTGGAGCAGTCATTTTCCAGTTTGCTCTTCTTTTATCTCTTCTTCCTTTGGAAGATTTGTTCTTTGGACAAATTGACATCTGGTTACACCTCCTTAAATTTATTGAAAATATCTTGAATTGCTGCCATTCTCGGGTCCAGCTCAGATTTCTCGCAGTCACAAGTCTTGACATTCAGATTCGTACCGCATTTCTTACAAATCCCCTTGCAATCCTCTCTGCACAGAACCTTCATTGGCCAGTTCACCAAGATTTCATCATAGACCATTTTATCAATATCAAGCTGAAATCCTTTCATGTAGTCTGCCTCATCCATCTCTTCTTCCGAAGCATCCGCATCTTCCAATGGGAACTTCTTATCGAATACAAGGTGGAAATCTGTTGGAACTTCTTCCAAGCAGCGGTCACATGGTATTGCTATCCTTACGTCCGTTTCTCCGTGAATCAGTAAATCCTTATTCTCTTCATTAACGATACGCAGCTCGAATGGCTTTTTCTCTATGAACGGAAACACACCTAACTTTGAATCAAAGGATGTCAATTCAATTACAGCCTCTTTCGTAAGCTCTTTATTTTCACATGAACATACATCGGTTAAATCTAATATCACGTTTGTCTCCTTTTCACACCTAAACAATTATACATAGCACTATAGCTTTTGTCAACAATATTTTTCCTTTTTTAGCCTACCAAAGCTACGGTTTCTCTTGCGATTGCAAGTTCCTCGTTGGTCGGGATAATGCATACGGTTACTTTGGAATCCGGAGTAGAAATAATCTTATCCTCTCCACGAACCATATTTGCTTCCTTATCCATGGTAATTCCAAGATATCCGAAGTATGCAAGAATCTTCTCACGGATGAAAGATGTATTCTCACCAATTCCTGCGGTAAATGCAATGGCATCTACTCCGTTCATTGCAGCCACATAAGCACCGATATATTTTGCTACACGGTAAGCAAATACTTCACATGCTGCAATTGCTCTTGGATTTCCTTCATGATAAGCAGCCTCGAGGTCACGGAAATCACTGGATACACCGGAAAGTCCCTCTACACCGGATTTCTTATTTAATACATCCATAATTCCGTCGATGTCAAGGTTTTCTTTCTTTGCAATGAATTCCATGATTGCCGGGTCAATGTCACCGGAACGTGTTCCCATTACAAGTCCCTCTAATGGAGTAAGTCCCATAGAGGTATCTACACATTTACCATCTAATACAGCACTGATGGATGCTCCATTTCCAAGGTGGGCAACAATCAGTCTGGAATTGTTATAATCAAGATTTAAGAACTCAGCCAGACGTTTGGATACGAAGCTGTGGCTTGTTCCGTGGAAACCGTAACGTCTTACCTTGTATTTCTCATAATATTCATATGGCAGACCATAAAGATAAGCCTTCTGCGGCATGGTCTGATGGAAAGCGGTATCAAACACACCTACCATTGGTACACCAGGCATAAGTTCCTGACATACACGAATACCAATTAAGTTTGCAGGGTTATGAAGTGGTGCAAGCTCATTACACTCTTCCACTTTTGCTAATACCTCTTCATTTAATACAACAGACTGGGCAAATTTCTCACCACCATGTACGACACGATGTCCTACTGCATCAATTTCAGAAAGACTCTTTACCGCACCTGTCTTTGGGTTTACCAGTGCATCCAGTACCATCTGGATACCTTCTTTATGGGTCGGCATTGGCGCTTCTGTTATCTCTTTATCATGGCCAGCAAGCTGGTATACTAATCTTCCATCAATTCCGATTCTTTCACAAAGTCCTTTAGCCAGTACAGCTTCTGTATCTGAATTAATAAGCTGATACTTCAAAGAAGAACTTCCACAGTTAATAACTAATACGTTCATCTGTTTTCTCCTCACTGCTATTTTTTTACGGTTCATTGTTACAAATCCGCATATGTATGTTTAGTATACGCCTATTTTAAATGGTGTTCAAGTACAGTGTCTGAAAAAATGCAAAGAAAAATATTTTTTTCGAAATTCTTCTTATGAATACTTTCCATAAGTAATTTGCCAAAAATATGGGAATAATGCTATGATAGAACTATATTATTTGTAACTTTGGAGGACTTATGCGCATCATAGGAATCATTGCAGAATACAATCCGTTTCATAACGGTCATGCTTACCAGATAGAAAAAATCCGTTCCCTGACCCAGGCTGACTTCGTTATCGCAGCCATGAGTGGAAATTTCGTCCAGCGGGGAGAACCGGCTCTTATTGACAAATATGCACGAACAGAAATGGCTTTAAGCTGCGGTGCTGACCTGGTAATTGAGCTGCCAGCCCTCTGGGCAACTGCTTCTGCCGAACTTTTTGCTTCTGCAGGTGTTGCACTCATGCGTAAATGTGGCTGTATAGACACCCTCTGCTTCGGTGCAGAAACAGACAATCTTTCTTTATTAAAAGAAGTTGCTTCCCTGCTCGTATCCGAACCAGCGAACTACAAAGAAGTTCTCTCTTCCTGTCTCAAAAAAGGAATGTCCTATCCTGCCGCAAGAAGTCAGGCGGTATGCAGCTATTTAAAAGAAGCCAACCCGCAAATCCCGGCCGATGAACTTGCCTGCCTTTTAAATGAGCCAAATAATATTCTTGCTATTGAATATTTAAAAGCGATTCAGGCTCAGAATGCCGCCATCACCCCTTATCTGATTCAGCGGACCGGAGACAGCTATCACGAAGCGGCACTTAACAGCAGTCTTTCCTCTGCCACTGCCATAAGAAAAGAGCTTCTTTCAAACGGCTGGAATGACATCACTGCATTAAATCCATATCTGCCGGAAGCTGCTTATTCTATTTTAAAAGAATATCTTAATCTTTATCCGCCGGTTTCTGCCAATGATTTTTCTGCTCCGCTCTCTTACCTTCTGTTACAGCAGAGTGAAGCACAACTGGCTTCCTATGGTGATTCCACTGAAGCAATTGCCCGCCGGATAAAAAATATGCAAAAACAGTTTCATTCCTTTGAGCAGTTCTGCCAGTTACTGAAAACAAAGGATATGACTTATACCAGAATCAGCCGGATTTTCACGCACCTTCTGCTTCAGATTACATCTGAAGATTATCGTTTGGGAAAATCTTTAGATTATATTCCTTATCTTCGTATCTTAGGATTCCGCAAAGACGCCTCCCGGCTCCTCACGATTTTAAGCAATTATGCGGATGTTCCGATGATTTCTAAGAGTGCCAACGCAGCCTCTATGCTATCTTCTGATGCTGCACGCCTTTTTGATCTGGATGTCTTTGCCGGAGAATTATATGAAAACATCCTGTCCGGAAAAACCGGGCAGGATGCCAGAAGCGAGTTTGTACGCAATATTGTAAGGGTGTGAATTTGCCGTGCCGTCTGATTCCACCATTTGGTTGGTGGGAAAATCAAAAGAGCGTTTGATAAGAACTAAGATTTTGATTGTAAAAGGACATCTTAGTTCTTTGGCAGTAAAATTTCAGCAGTTCTTAGCAGTTTGTTTTTCTTGAATGTAAACTGTCTTTCCGTTGCTTTGACTGGATGTCTGCACTGTCCGTCGGGTACGGATGCTCTATAAAGCCTGCAAGGGGCACTGGGAATTTCGGATAATACATCACATTATCTGGCAACCGGCGCAAATTCACATCCATGTTCAAATGCGCCTCGCTGGCACATCCCTGTGCCAGCGAGGCCTGTTGCCAGACGAAATTCCAAGTGCCCCTAACAGCCTTTATTATGCATCCGTACTTCGACGAACCGTACAGACATCTTGTCAAACATTGGAAAGACTGTTTTTATCTCAAAAAGAAAAACAAACTGCTTAGTAACTGCGGAATTTTATAGCAGGAACTAAATGTCCTTTCACAAAGCAAAATCTTATCTTCCAACTCCAATCCTCTTTTCCAGCTCTTAGTGGTGGAACAGACGGATTCCGGTAAAGCTCATCACCATACCATATTTGTTACAGGTTTCGATTACATGGTCATCACGGATAGATCCGCCCGGCTGTGCTACATACTGCACGCCACTTCTGTGGGCGCGTTCGATGTTATCTCCAAATGGGAAGAACGCATCAGAGCCAAGAGATACTCCGGTATTCTTATCTAACCATGCACGTTTTTCTTCTGCCGTAAATACAGCAGGTCTGGTCTTAAATATCTTCTCCCATTCGCCATCTGCAAGTACGTCCATATAATCCTCGCCAATGTATAGGTCGATTGCATTATCACGGTCAGCTCTGCGGATTTTATCTAAAAATGGCAGATTCAGTACCTGTGGAGACTGGCGTAACCACCAGTTATCTGCTTTGGAGCCTGCTAATCTGGTACAGTGGATACGGGACTGCTGTCCGGCACCAATACCGATTGCCTGTCCGTCTTTTACATAACATACGGAGTTAGACTGTGTATATTTTAAAGTAATCATGGAAATTGCCAGATCTCTCTTTGCTGATTCCGGCAGCTCTTTGTTTTCTGTTACAATATTGTCAAAGAAATGCTCGTCAATATTTAACTCATTTCTTCCCTGCTCAAAGGTAACGCCAAATACCTGTTTCCGCTCGATTGGGTCTGGAATATAGTCAGGATCAATTTCAATGACATTGTAATTGCCATTTTTCTTTGCTTTTAAAATTTCTAATGCGTCATCATCATAGCCCGGTGCAATGACTCCATCAGATACTTCTCTTTTAATTAAAAGTGCGGTTGCTTTATCACAAACATCAGAAAGAGAAATGAAATCTCCGAAAGAGGACATACGGTCAGCGCCTCTTGCTCTTGCATATGCATTAGCAATCGGTGTAAATTCTACATCCATGTCATCTACCCAGTAAATCTTACGCTCTACTTCAGAAAGTGGAAGTCCCACTGCTGCACCTGCCGGAGAAACATGTTTAAAAGAAGTGGCTGCCGGAAGTCCGGTTGCTTTCTTTAATTCTTTTACTAACTGCCAGCCATTGAATGCGTCTAAGAAGTTAATATAACCTGGTTTACCATTTAATACTTTGATTGGCAATTCGCCATTTTCCATGTAAATTCTGGATGGTTTCTGATTTGGGTTACAACCATATTTTAATTCTAATTCTTTCATTTTTATTTTCCTCTCTCGCACAAATCTTATTCACAAAATCCTATTTGTTCTTGTTTACAATGCGGCTTTCATATTTTCCGGTTTCAATATCAATATATCTTACAAATAAAGATACCTTGTTATCTGCATTCAGATTATTCCATACCAGCTCGGTAAATGCATCAATGTCACCTCCGATATCAACCAGTACCGGTTCGCCTTCAAAGCTTGGTAATGGATTTCCATCATTCATATAAGTATGAATGAAATGTCCTTCCCCAGCTACCGGATTCTCATAAGCAAATGTATAACGGTTGCAGGCATCCGGATTACCATTGTTGCTCTTTAAAATAGACATTGCATAATTGTATTTTCCATCTTCTACATGCATGATTCCGGAAATACGCGGTGTATAGTTAGGTGCGTCCGGCTCAAATTCTCTGGTTCTTAATGCCTGTTCGAAGGTCTGCTGTTTATCCATCAGTTCATAAATGGTATCTGTCTGGTCTCCATTGGTTACAATGGTCTTATTACCCAGTACGCGAACCGGTGCATAAATAATAAGACTTGGGTCACTTAATTTTGCAGGGTCAAATGCCTGGGTACGGATTCCTTCTCCATCCTCAACAAATACACGGTTACGGCTGTTCTCGCTTCTTCCCATGATAAAATAAGCAGTTACCGCATACTTTCCATTCTTCGACTTTCCAATTACAATTCCTCTTCCCGGATAAGTAGTGCTTCCAAGTTCTTCTGCTAATGAAGTCATCTTCATTTTTGTTCCTCCTTCTTACGCTCCATGTAATTTTTAAAGTTGCTGCAGCTTTCGTCAAAGTCTCTTTCTCTTTCGAATTTTCCCTGTGACTTTTCCTGCTTGAATGCATAAAAAATACCGACACGTATCCCGAGCTTAACTGCCCAGACGGTCGGCTTCCTCAGGTCATACTTCATGTGGTTATTCCCACGGTTCCGTCAGTCATATGACCTGAATTTAGTAAAACATATTCCAAAACACTTGTCAAGGAATTCTTCCTATAAGAACTCTCTCAGACGTTCTGCACGGTTCGCCCAGGTATCTTCCTTAAGTGCCCGTTCATAAGAATATTCTATGATTTCTTTCATTTTCTTCGGATGCCCCAGCATGGATAATACCTGCTCCGGCAATGCATCCAGATGCTCTAACTCATAAAATGCCAGATCCTTTCCGTCACAGAAACGCTCCTTTAAATAAATGCTGCCATCTGTCAGGGATACTGCTTTATTTAACATGGCTGTAAAAATTCTGTCATGGGCTCCATCCTTAAACCACGGCATGGTATTCAATGCAATCTTGGTATTCCGGATGATTTTTACGCATTCGGCAGAATCAAGCTGCCTTCCGTTTAAAATAAGATTCTCCGGATGTTTTACCTTAAGATTCTCCCACCCTTTGCCAAAAACATGTACCCGTACTCCATTGTCTACCAATGTCCGCACCGTTTCTCCACGGAAATAAGTCCGGTTATACATATCCAAAAAAAGCATTCCTGCAAAGCATGCCATCAGCTCCCGCTCCGTTACTTCCGGAATCTCCCGGCGGACAAAATGCTCCATGGCAGAATCTAACGGCTCTGACGGATGCAGGCGGAGATAATTTAATATCTCATGATAGAAATCAATATATTCCTTCGTCTGGCTGGTAAAATGCTCTTCAATTGCCGGAAGATGCACATAGTTTGCGATAAAACCCACTTCATATTCCCGGTTCTCATATGGAATAAAATCTGTTGGGACTCGCTCTTCCCCATCCATCAGAAAATTCCCTGCCAATGGTAAAAAATGACAGGGAATCCCTTTATAAAACCGTTTCATATAAGAAATATGCTGGCGGTCGATACAGAACACAGTCAGATTCGGAATTGTCTCATCAAGCTGCTTATGATAATACAACGGATGGTCCACAAGAATACAATAGACCGGAATATTTCTGCTGGCAAAGACAGACTGAGACTCTGTCTCCAACAGGAACTCCTCTCCGCTTAATCCGATAAAGTTAAAGGTAATGACTGCGGTCTCGCCACTTTTTAAAAAGCGGCTTAATCGTTTTGTGTCAGCATATTCTGCCTGAATGTCAAAGAAGAAAATCTGATATCCCATCTTGCGAAATGACGCTGCCATCTCATGCGAAAAATAAGTTAATGTTTCTACGCCTCGTTCAAAAAACACAAGTTTACGGATATCACTCATTTTCTTTCTCCATTTCAAAAAATCCTAGTTCTTAAAGCTGTGAATTGGTGCAGGAATTCTTCCCCCACGGTTGATAAATGCATCACAGGAATACTGGTTTACCGGCATAATCGGTGCATAGCCGAATAATCCACCAAATTCTACAGTATCGCCTACTCCCTTTCCGATTACCGGAATCAGACGGGCTGCTGTAGTCTTCTGGTTAATCATTCCAAGTGCCATTTCATCTGCAATAATACCGGAAATGGTAGTTGCCTTGGTATCACCCGGAATTGCAATCATATCGAGACCTACGGAACATACACAGGTCATTGCTTCTAATTTCTCCAGTGTAATGGCATTTGCCTGTACTGCATTAATCATTCCCTGGTCTTCGCTGACCGGAATAAATGCACCACTTAAACCACCAACATAAGAAGATGCCATTACGCCGCCCTTCTTAACCTGGTCATTTAAAAGAGCAAGGGCTGCTGTCGTTCCCGGTGCACCTGCATATTCAAGACCAATTTCACAAAGAATATCTGCTACACTGTCTCCGATTGCAGGAGTTGGTGCCAGAGATAAATCTACAATACCAAATGGAATATTTAAAATTCTCGACGCTTCCTGTGCTACAAGCTGACCTACACGGGTTACTTTAAATGCAGTCTTCTTGATGGTCTCACATAATACTTCAAAGTTCTCTCCACGGACTTTTTCCAGTGCAGTCTTTACAACACCCGGTCCGCTGACACCAACATTGATTACCGCATCTGCCTCTGTTACGCCATGGAATGCGCCTGCCATAAACGGGTTGTCATCCGGCGCATTACAGAATACAACCAGTTTCATACAGTCTACAGAATCTCTGTCCTTAGACTGCTCTGCCACCTCTAAGAGAATCTCTCCCATTAATTTTACAGCATCCATGTTAATTCCGGTTTTTGTGGATGCAAGATTTACAGAACTGCAGACTCTTTCGGTACGGCAAAGTGCCATTGGAATAGAACGGATTAAAAGCTCATCTGCCTTTGTCATTCCCTTGGATACCAGTGCAGAATATCCACCAATCAGGTTTACTCCTACTGCTTTGGCTGCTGCATCCATAGTATCTGCGATGGTTGCAAAATCTTCCGGTGTCTTGCAGGCTGCCCCGCCAACCAGTGCAATTGGTGTAACGGAAATTCTTTTATTTACGATTGGGATTCCAAATTCCTGCTCAATCTGATTTCCTGCTGATACCAGATCCTTTGCCACTGTAGTAATTTTCTTATAAATGTTATCGTTTAACTTCTTTAAATCAGAATCAATACAATCCAAAAGACTGATTCCAATGGTAATGGTACGGACATCTAAGTTCTCATGCTCCACCATTTTATTGGTTTCGCTTACTTCCATTATATTAATCATTTTTTGTCTCCTATATTCTGCCTTTCTACGCAGCTCATTTCCTGTATTTTCATTGATACGCCTTAGTGACCTGCCAACAGCAGTTCCCTTTTATGTAAGTCGTATTAAATTCTGTGCATCATATCAAAGATTTCTTCTCTCTGACATTTGATGGTAACACCGATTTCCTCACCTAATTTTTCCAGTGCTGCAGAACACTCAGCAAATGGTGTTTTGGATGTATTTAAATCAACAATCATCATCATATTGAAGAATCCGTCAATGATAGTCTGTGAAATATCCAGTACATTGATATGCTGTTCTGATAAATAAGTACAAACTTTTGCGATAATTCCTACAGTATCTTTTCCTACTACAGTAATAATTGTCTTGCTCTGTGTCTTTTCCATTTTGTTCTCCTCTTATTTTTGCTTTCTTAATATTCTTAAATCCGGATAAGCTCAGACACTTCGTCCCGCTTTGCTACCTGGATTGGAAAATCATTTCCGTGGTACGGGTTCTCACCCTGTTCTACTTCCTGGCGCACTGTCTCATATGCCAGTTCTGCCAGATTATTTTCCTTGCTCAGATGCCCCAATACTACTTTTTTAAACTTATCATGCAGAAGCTGCCCTAAAAATTGTCCACTGCTCTCATTGGAAAGATGTCCTCTGTCCCCTAATATCCGCTGTTTCAGAGGATAAGGATAACTGCCCACCTGAAGCATACGCACATCATGATTTGCTTCTAACAATAATACATCTAAATCCTGCAGCTTGTCTATAAGATAATTGTCATATTTCCCCAAATCGGTAATGACCGCCATCTTTTTATCTGACTGTTTCATGATGTATGCCACCGGATTTGCGGCATCATGGGAAATGGATACCGGCTCCACCGTAATATCTCCAATCTGAAATTCCACTCCTGCTTCGATAGGATGAAACAATGTCTCATCTACTTTTCCCACACTGGAAATCCCTTTGACTGCCTCAATGGTCTCTGCCGTGGCATAGATTGGAATTCCATATTTTCTTGCTACCACGCCAAGACCGGAAATGTGATCTGAATGTTCGTGGGTCACAAGCAGTGCCTGCATTTCCGCGGTTTTCAAACCGATACTGTTTAATCCTGCTTCAATGCGCTTTCCACTGATTCCGGCATCAATCATCAGATGGCTGCTTTCTGTTCCTGCGTAGATACAGTTTCCACTGCTTCCACTTGCAATACTGCATAATTCCATTTTCTTATGTCTCTTTCTATTTAGTAATTCTCTTTCCAGTACACTTCAATTTTATCGCCATCCTGCAATACCTGTGTATACTGGGCATCCATGCCATTAATTAAAGTTACAATTGCTCTTCCATGGGATGCTGACAAATCAAAATCAATATAATCAAAAATATCCACAAATACATATTCTTCTTTGCCACTTAAAGTAATTTCCTGATTGTTTGCAATAATATGTAATTCTTTGCTTTCCGGCTCTGCCGGTTTCTGCACCGGTGCATCGGCTGCTGTTTCTGCTGCAGCATCTGTATTCGTTTCAACTGCCGGCTCTGCACCTGCCGTTTGAATGCCATCTGCTGCATTTTCATCCGCAGCATTTTCGCCTGTCACAGGTTCAGCTGCCACAGAAGCTTCTGTCTCATGAACTTCAGCTGCACTGTCTGTGCTTTCTTCTGTTGAAACTTCTTCTTCCAGTCCGGCATCAAATCTGTGGTCTGCCTGTCCATAGGAAATATGACGTTCACCGCTTTCATAGGCAGAAGCACTCCATTCGATTTCAAAGTTCTCATAGCAAAGGGAACCCATATCTGCCGGTTTTCCATTTAAGATAATTCCGGCTTCTTCATCAATCCGCACATCCATAAACTCTGCCAGCTGTCCAATGGTATAGAAGTTTCTGGTTTCGATTTCGTCCCCTTCCTGAATAACATAATTAGAAGGTTCAAGGCTTCCATTGACCTGAACAAATTTCGGGCAGGTAATATTGATGCCATTGACCTGGAAGGTAATGGTGGAGGATGTATATTCATCTAACTGTTCAATCGTAGATACGGCTTCTTTTCCAATGGTAGAGGCTTCTATGGTAATCTCGGAATTCGGAACCAGTGGTGTATTGATGCTGACTACTCTTCCGTCCACTTTAACAATGGCTGATTCTCCCGGTTCTCCACGGACGATTCTCGGCTTTCCATTTACGGTAAACTCCACTGCCTTGCCCCGTCTTGGGAACAGTGCTTCATTCGGGAAGCCCGCCTGCAATGCAGCGTCCACAATGGTAAGATGGCTGTTATCATAAAGCTTTAAGCGTTCTCCGTTAAACCGGACCATAATGAAATTATTCTTCTGGTCATAATAATTAAGACAGATTCCAATCGGTGTTACCAGTAATGGGTCTTTCTTAATCTCTTCCTGTGCAAAATGAACCTCTTTTAAAACTTCTTCTCCACGTAATGCTACACGCTCTCTTGGAATTTCAAGTTTGTCTGCAAGCATTTCCGTAAATCCATGGATTTTGCCGCCACCACCAACTACGAAGGCTGCACTGACCGATTTATCACCATTTAACTCTTTGATTTTCTCTGCTACCTCAGTAGTAATCTTATCTACCGTATCATGGGTTAAATCCCAGATTTCTTCGGATGGAATCGTATGGGTAATGCTCATGATATCTGTAAATTCCACTTCATCCGCCATACCGGATGTCAGCTTCATATGTTCTGCCATATTAAAATCCACCAGATAATGCTGTACAATTAATTCGGTCAGCTCATCTCCGGCATAAGGAATCATGCCATATGCAATAATGCTTCCGTCTCTGGTGACACAGATGTCAGATGTTCCGGCTCCCACATCAACCAGTGCAATATTCAACATACGAAAGGCCTCCGGAATTGCTACGTTGATTGCAGCAATAGGCTCCAAAGTCAGATTGGCAACATTTAATCCAGCCTGCCCTACTGCGGAATACAGACCATCTACAACGTCCTCCGGCAGGAAGGTTACGATAACATCCTCCGAAATTTTCTCTGCCTTATGTCCTTCGATATTGGAAAAGACTTCATCATTGATATAATATTTTACAACGGAATATCCCACACAGTAAAATTTGTAACGGGTATCATTCCTCTCTTTTAAAATCTGCTGGGCATGGTCTACTCCCAGTAAATCCAGAGTATGTATATGTTCTGCAGTTACTACGGTCTCTTCTGCGAATTCATATTCCACGCTGGTGGTCACGGTTTTCAGTACACGACCAGCGGCAGCAATGCAGACATCGGTAAGCTTTGCCTCTAACTGCCCTTCTAATTCTGCCTTTACTTCTGCAATTGTTCTGCCTACTCTTCCGATGTCATGAATCTGACCATCCAGCATAGCTCTGGTTTCATGCTCTTTCATATACTGGGCTGCCACATAGAAGTCTTTGCCTTCCCGATATCCAACTGTTCCAACTACGTTTCTTGTTCCGATATCCAAGCCAAATACAAATTGATTTGCATTCTGTTCTGCATTATCCATTGGTATTTTCTCCCTCATTCTCTATTATCGTTTTTACCTGTGCAATGGTTTCTTCCGTCGTACCATTATTATCAATTACCACTTTGCAATGTCTGCGGTATTCGTTCTCGCAAAGCTGGCTTTCAAACATTTCACTGATTTTTTCATCACTGTAGCCTCTCGACTGCTTCAGCCTTGCTCTGCGATTCTCCTCTGAAGTATAAATATACCATAATTCATCGCAAATTTCATCATAATGTTCTTCGATTAATAATGCCGCTTCCAATACCAGATAACGAAGCCTGCCTTCTTCCTTTTCCTGCTCTAACACATGAAGCACATATTCCTTTACTGCCGGATGCAAAATCTCATTCATTCCATTCCGTCTGGCTTCATCCTTGAAAATAATGGCTGCCGCCTTCGGACGGTTCATCTTCCCCTTTTCATCAAAAACATCTGTTCCCGCAAACAGCTCCTGCAATTTTTCGTTACAGGACTGTCCCGGCTCGGAAAGTTCTCTTGCAATATCATCCGCCAGCATTACTTTCGTATCTTCTCTGCCGGCAAGGTATTTTAATATTTCTGTTTTTCCGGCTCCTACGCCTCCGGTAATTCCGATAAATTTCATAATTTCTGCCTTATCCTATTTTGCTTCGTACCAGTTATTTCCGGCATGCATATCTACCTCTAAGGTTACCGCAAGGTCTGCTGCATGAAGCATTTCTTCTTTCAAAATCTTCTCTACCTGCTGCTGTTCTTCTTTACAGGTCTCAACCAAAAGTTCGTCATGTACCTGTAAAATCAGTTTTGATTTCAAGCCTTCCTCTTTCAGGCGGTCATGTACATGAATCATGGCTATTTTAATAATATCTGCTGCAGAACCCTGAATCGGTGCATTCATTGCCACACGTTCTCCAAAGGAACGCTGCATGAAATTACTGGAGGATAACTCCGGCACCGGTCTTCTTCTGCCAAACATTGTTGTGACATAGCCTTTTGTCCTGCCATCCTCTACCAGTCCGTCTAAGAATGTCTTGATTCCCGGATAGGTTTCAAAATAGCTCTTAATATACTGTTCTGCTTCTTTTCTTGTAATACTTAAATCCTGACTTAATCCGAAGGAACTGATTCCATAGACAATACCAAAGTTTACCGCCTTTGCATTTCTTCGCTGCAGTGGTGTTACTTCTTCGAACGGCACATGAAATACCTTGGATGCAGTAATCGCATGAATATCTTCTGCATGCTTATATGCATCAATCAGATTTTTATCTCCTGACATATGTGCCAGCAGACGAAGCTCTATCTGGGAATAATCCGCATCTAAGAATACATAACCTTCTCTCGGTAAAAACACTTTACGAATCAGCCGTCCCAATTCCATCCGGATTGGAATGTTCTGTAAATTCGGGTCTGTACTGCTTAAACGTCCGGTGGCTGTTATGGTCTGCTGGAATGTACTGTGAATCCGTCCATCCTCTGCAATAAATGCAGCCAGTCCGTCGGCATATGTGGATTTTAATTTGGTCAGCTGACGGTACTCTAATATTTTTGATACAATCGGATAATCCGGTGCCAGCTTTTCCAGTACATCTGCTGCAGTAGAATATCCGGTCTTGGTCTTCTTGCCGTTTGGCATCTGCAGTTTTTCAAAAAGAATCACGCCAAGCTGTTTTGGTGAATTGATATTAAAGGTTTCACCGGCTTCTTCGTAGATTTCTTTTTCAATTTTGTCTATGGATACTGCAAGATTCTCTCCATATTCTTTTAAGGCATCTGCATCAATGGCAATGCCTTCCTTTTCCATATCGGATAAGGTATATACCAGTGGCATTTCTATTTTATCAAAGAGTTCTTTCATGCCCTCTTCTTCTAACTGCTTTGCCAGCGGCTCTTTTGCCATTAAATTAATGTATGCCTGATAACATGCCATTTTCAGGAATTCTTCCGGCTTTTCTTCCGATGCTGTGACAAAATCTTTCTTTCCAAGATAATCCTCTTTTGATGGCACCATCAAATCAAGATAGTCTTTTGCAATGTCTTCATAAGCATAGTCATTTTTCAATGGGTTTAATAAATAAGCTGCTATTTTCACATCAAAAATATGACTTTTTTCATCGGCTTCTATCCATCTAAGCTGTGGTTTTAAATCAAAGGTGCAAAGCTCTACGCCTGCTACAAGAAGCTGTCTGCTCTGTTCGAATAGATACTGCTTTGTCACAAATCCCGCAACCGGAATATATGCCACATCTTCTTTTGTGCATGCAACTGCAAGTCCAAGCACAACATCCTTTTCATAAATCAACTGGAAGCCTGCTGCCTGCTGCTTCTTTGCCTTTTCAAAAAAATCTTCTACCCCAGCAAAATCCTCGATTCGTTTAAAGTTTTCCTCTCCGGTATTTACCGGTGTGTCCACTTCAAACCGTTTCAAAAGATTCTTAAATTCCAGACGCTTACACATCATATAAGCTTCCGGTGTATATAAATTGCCAATTCTTGCTTCCCTGATATCATATGGGATGTCTGCATCTATCTTAATGGTAGCCAGTGTCTTACTCAACTGTGCCATATCATAATGCTCTTTTAACATCTCTTTCGCACGGTTTGGCTTAATCTCTTCTACATGGGCATATGCATTTTCAATGCTGCCATATGCCACAATCAGGTTCGTGGCTGTCTTTTCGCCGATTCCCGGTACACCCGGAATATTATCTGCGGTATCGCCCATCAGCGCCTTTACATCAATAAACTGCAATGGTGTAACCTGATATTTTTCCAATACCTCTTTGGTATTATAATCTTCGATTTCCGTTCCGGTCCGCTTAGTCTTTGGAATCCGGATCTTAATATGGTCACTGGCAAGCTGCAATAAGTCCCGGTCTCCGGACACTACAGACACTTCATAGCCTGCTGCTTCACTGCGCTTTGCTATGGTTCCCAATAGGTCGTCTGCTTCCAAGCCTTCTTTTTCAATTACCGTAACTCCCATGGCACGCAGCATTTCTTTCATCAGCGGTACCTGCTGCCGCAATTCTTCTGCCATCGGTTTTCTCGTTCCCTTGTATGCATCAAACATCTTATGACGGAATGTTGGTGCATGCACATCAAAAGCAACCGTAAGATACTCCGGCTGCTCTTCCTCTAATATTTTAAATAAAATGTTTAAGAAACCATATACTGCATTGGTATGAAGTCCCTCTGCATTGGTCAAATCCGGTAATCCAAAAAATGCCCGGTTTAATATACTGTGTCCATCGATCAGAACTAATTTTTCGCTCATCTTGTCCTAACTTTCCTCATCCATCATCTGGAAGAATTTTGTATCTATCTCAGGGTATGACCGTTTCAAGGAAATCGGCTTGCCATTACGATCTAAGAAGCAGTGCTCACTGGCTGCAATGGTACGGAGTTCTCCGGTCTCTTTGTCTGTCATACGATAACGGACACTGAGTTTGATTCCATTGTAACCTGCAATGGCTGTTTCAATAACAACAGTATCTCCGAATCGTACCATGCTCTTATATTCACACTGTACAGACAGCACCGGACTGATAATTTCCTGGTCTTCCATCTGTTTATAGCTGAAGCCCATCTGATCCATCAAGTCCATGCGTGCCTCTTCCATCCAACGGATATAATTGGAATGATGCACAATCCCCATCTGGTCTGTCTCATAATATTTTACATTGTGCTCATACGGTTTTACCTTAATTGGTGTTACTCCATGATAAATATCAACTCTTGTATCCTTCATATCTGTCACCTTCCTTACGAAACGATTATACTCAAAAAACGAACGACGTTCAAGCGTCGAAGGGATTCTTTTCGAATTATTACGCCTTTCTACTCTCCAATTACCTGAATCTGACACATTTTCATAGTAGTAAGCGCCGCCTTATGGGATTCCGGCGTCACTCCGGCACAACATGTAGCATCTACTGTAATCTCTACATCTGGAAATTCCGCTTTCAAAATCAAGGCATTAGATACCACACAGATATCCGTACAAAGTCCGCATAATTCTATTTCTTCAAAGTTTCTCTCCGACCAGTGTGTCCATCCAAAGGTCGGTTTATTAATACAGCTGCATCCCGGCACCTCCAAGCCTTCTGCAATCTCCCAGCCCTTTGTTCCTTCAATGCAATGCTCCACCGGAAGTTTCTTTCCCTCCGGTGTACTAAGATAATCTGACTGATGGGTATCCCTGGTAAAAATGATCTCGTCCCCACGCTCCTGATACTCTTTGATTTTCTCTTTTACCTTCGGTACAATTTCTTGTGCCTCTCTGGTTCCAAGTGAACCATCGATAAAGTCATTCTGCATATCTACTACAATCAGTGTTTTCATATTTGATTCCTTTCATTCCCTTTTACCAATTATCTATCGGAAGTTATTTTCTTTTATTATACACATTTTCTCTGACAGTTGCATACCATATCATAAATATCTTATGGTCAACCGCTATGTCAAACTGTACAAATCTTTTTTACCTCTCCACAATTTCCTGCCAGTTGTCCGAATGCCTGTCGACCGATGAACTTACGCTCCTTGCTGCAGACCTGGTGGTATTAAGTGATATGCTTGCAAATCTTGCCGCCCGGAAATCAATCTGTGAGCCTGCTGCTTCTGCGGAAGATGTACCATAACTTACCTACCGGACTTGCCACCGGCAGCCTCTTTCGGATGCCCGACAGCAAAAATGCAGAGAAGTATCTCTATAAACTACTTCTCTGCATTCTTTTATAATGTCTTGGTAAAGCAAATAATTCTGTTTGCTTCTGTAAAATTCATTGCTTTATGAAATAGAACACTATCTATAGTATCCAACCGGACTGGTTTTTGTTCCTTCTACATAATCATACCGCAACTGGCATTGTGCAAAGCCAATTGGAATATCATTTTCATATTTCAAAAAAATTGAGTGTTTCTTTTTTCCATAATTTCTGAGAATTCAGTAATCAGTTCACTGACCGAATGGCTGTCCCACATTTGTACTGCTAAATTTGCCAGTATTTCTAAATCCTGTTTTTCTGCTTTTCGTACCATATTGTTCCTCCAAACCTGAATTGTCTACTTCTTCATTTTTTCGCTCATTTCATGGCTACTTATTACCGGTATAAATGTAAAATCAGTAACATCATTCCAATTCGAAGCCCACTCCTGCAACACTTCCAAACTTTCAGCTTCATTGATTTGATAACAGGTATTACCGTCTTCTGCAACCCGACTGTTGACATAGGTTACACCTGTTGGCATCATCCGCCCTTTTTCATGAAATCTCCTGTAAACAGCTTCTTTGTCTTTATATTTTTCAATTACCATATATAGCATAGTTCCTACCTCCAAATCAGACTTTCTACTTTACTCAACTCCTCTGTAATCTCATTTACACGCACCTCGTTACAATCCCCCATTTTCATCATTTCCAAAATCATATGCTGTCTATTTTCATCTCCCAGTGCAAGCAGAATTTTCTGGCATTGTTCAAAATCTGCCGCCAGCTTATCTATATCTTTCTTTGTATGCATCATTTTACCTCATGTCCAGTTACTGCTTCAAAGTGATATTTGACAATTCCAAGATCTATCTTAGAATAAAATCCTCCAAGATTTTTTGCTGTAACTTTTCCATTTTTCAGTTCCAACTGAAACTTCTGCTGGTTTACGGCAGTAGGTGCAAGACTTACTGCTTCCATACCTCTGTCAAACCATTCTGTACTCTGGTCTGCCTTTCCAAGTTCCACTATACTCTTACTTTTATGTGGAACTCCCTGTGTTTTTCCATATCCCAGTGAAATAATGATTAACAGTTTCTGTCCTCTTTCTATTTCTGCTTTTGATTTACCATGCGTCATTGCTACCCAGCAGGTATTAAGACCAAGTTCCTGACATTTCAAAACAATCTTCTCACCATAATATCCCGCCTTTTCCTGATCATTCTTATTTCCAACAATGGCAATATAATTCTTCACATTTTCAAACTTCCCATAATGAGCCATAAAGGAATTAAAGCACTTCGGTTCGTCATAAAAAGCCTGAATTGATAATTTACTCTCAGCATTGACGTCATTTATCAAAGAGTTGATTTCTTCTCTTTTCGATGGTTCGATAGTCTGATTTTTATACTGTCTTACGCTGTGTCTTTCTTTCATAATTTCTAATATATCCATTACAATATCCTCGCTTTCGTTCATCTAATTAAATCAAGTATATCATATCTTCCCATAAAAAATTCAATGGTAAAGAAAATCAAGACGATTAAAAATAGATAACCATATTTCAGGTTATCTACTCTTAATTTCTGATTTATTCAGTTTTAGAACCTGTAATTGATAAAACATACAACTTCCGGTTTTCCAATTCCATAGTCGAGTAGACTAAGACCTCTCAATCTTAGCCCCTCACAGATCCGTACGTGC